>NZ_AUZM01000026.1 GCF_000478195.2 Lyngbya aestuarii BL J
CAATTGCTGCGCGAGATTGTTTCGTTTATCTGGGCTGAAAAAACCTTTAATTTTGTTCTGCAATTGCTGCGCGAGATTGTTTCGTTTATCCAGAAATAACTGGCAAGTTTGGAACACCAAGATAGTCATTTAAACTACTCGATTGAAGATTTTCAGCGTTTGCAAGCTGCTCTAAACACATTTGTTAGTCAAACCGATCAAGTTCAAGGAGAACAGGCGGTAAAATTATTAATTGATGAACTGAAATCTAAGGTTGAGTATTATCAGTTATTTACTCAAGAACAATCGGAAAAAGTTCGTAAACAAGAAGCAGAGGTTAAACTCCAAGAAGAATTGGAATTAAAAAGCCAGCAAGTCGAAGAACTTCAGCAGCGAGAAGCGGAACTTAAAAGCCAATATCAAGAGCAACTTCAGCAGCGAGAAGCGGAACTTCACAGCCAACATCAAGAGCAACTTCAGCAGCGAGAAGCGGAACTTCACAGCCAACATCAAGAACAAATTCAGCAGCGAGAAGCGGAACTTAAAAGCCAATATCAAGAGCAACTTCAGCAGCGAGAATATCAACTCAAACTGGAAGAAAAAGAACGGATTCAAAAACAAATCAACGAGTTAGAAAGCCAAATTAAGGAATAAGAAATAAAAACAGAATATCTCAACCCATAAATGATCGGTAGGTTGGGTTTCACTTTGTTCAACCAAACAGTTCAGGAAAGTCAAACCCAATCGACAGAATAAGTTTAAAATTTTTCTAACGTTTTGGCTCAACAGTTGAATCTTGTGGCAAACTAAAGTATTACTGTTTTTCCCAGGAGTTCAACGAGGTGCAGCGATGAATACAGACGTACTGCTTCAGCTTAAACGAGAATTTCAGCTCTTAGTTGAACAGATGAAAATTGTCTTCTGTCCCCAGGATGGTATTCAGCAACGCGCCTATGATATTCTACAATTCAAAGTTTCGTTAAAAAATCTTCAAACTCGTTTACAAACCGAAAAACAAAATCATTCAAGCTTTGGAGATTTGGATCAGTTAGAAATTCTCTGGGCGGATGAAAAAACAAAACAAAAATGGTATCAAAAACGAGAACAACAAGAAGAACTCTTAGATCGGTTGCTCATCCATGATAATTTATTACTATGTTTTTGTGATTTTATTCGATACAATGCTTACAAAGATACGTTAAATCCGACTTCACTTTTGAATCATCTCGTCGAATTTATTGCAATTGATATTCGTCGTTATACACACTTTCCTTATTTAGCGATTGCTTACAAAGGAATAGAAACCTTAACTTCTGAAATTAAGCAGTTTATTAATCAACTCAAAAAACAAATTCTCCCCGGACAAAAGCATAAACAAAAGCGACTTTATACCCTAATTTTAGAGTTAGAAGAATATCAGTCTATTATTCAACCGCAAGCCCAACTTTTTGCCCAAGAAAAAGCCGAGTTTGAACGTCAAAAACAACAGTGGTATCAACAACAAGAAGAACTGAAACATCAACAACAAGCTTGGTTAGACGAACAAAAAGCCAAAATCCATCAACAAGAAGCCCGTTTAGAAGAACAAAAGTTAGCACTGCGACGACAACAGCCAACGCTAATTCAGCCTAGTATTGAATCTTTTTCCCCAGTTAAAACTGACGCAGTAATTGATAAAAAACCTGCTAAAAATCGCCAGCGTTTAGGTGGGAGTCCCTTTCTCTTGTTAGCTGTTGTGATTGGAATTTTAGGCGGAGTACAGTTTCTCCCCAAAGCCTCAGTTAACTCTCGAAAACAAATTAGTGCTTTGGCTGAAAATCAACCGTTAGAACTGCGATTAAAATCTGCTCAAGGGTTAGCAATGAAAGCCAGTGAAGCGGTAGAAAATCCACCTTTACCGTTAACAGCTTGGAGAGAAGCGCAAGGAAAATGGGAAGATGCAATCACAGTATTACAAGAAATGCCTGCTCGTCAAATGCAATCAGAACCCGTTCAAAAACAGTTAGCAATTTATCAAGAAGATTATAACTGGGCGAGTCAAAAGTTAATTCAAGAACAAACTGCGATCGCCAATTTTAATAGTGCCAAAAAATTAGCATTAAAAGCCTCTGTTCTTGTCAAAAATCCGCCTGATTCTGTAGAAGTTTGGCAACAAGCCGAAAAGAAATGGCAAACCGCAATTAACTTACTCGAAACCATTCCGAATGATACATTTATTGCGCCGCAAGTGCAAGAGAAATTAACCCTTTATCGACTCAATTCTCAAGAGATCGAAAAACGGATTCTGATGCAAAAGCAAGCCGATCAACAACGCCAGAATAACACCCAAAGCTAAATTCATTCCCCCACCTCCCAAACCCCCTAAGAATGAGAGGTTATGTAAAAAAATATTACGATACCCCTAATAATGTGAACGTAATGCCTCAAAATACATCCGGTAGGTAGTTAAAAATTATCGGGCGATTGTCCCGCTTGACTACCTGACTAGAGATTGGATCGTTCGGCAGACAATGTAACTTTATGTTGCGGCTCTCAGAGATTAGCAACGGGCTTCAAAAGCTGCTAAGACGGGACAAATCAGCAAAGTTAAGTGTTAAACAGCGAATGCTAGTCCTCTTGACAGGACAGCACTTAACAGGGTTTCATTCGGGTTAACCCCCAAAATGATTAGCCCCCGACAACAGATCAAGCATCTGCACCAGTCGAGGGTAAAATCATGAACACGTTAGCTAAAACTCTTTGGTAAAAAATGAGTATCGTCACTAAATCCATCGTAAATGCAGATGCTGAGGCTCGTTATCTCAGCCCTGGTGAATTAGATCGAATCAAATCATTTGTCACAACAGGTGAGCGTCGGGTTCGCGTTGCAGAAACCATGACCTCCGCTCGTGAGCGCATCATCAAAGAAGCTGGAAACCAACTGTTCCAGAAGCGTCCTGATGTTGTCTCTCCTGGTGGTAACGCTTACGGTGAAGAAATGACCGCAACTTGCTTGCGTGATTTAGACTACTACCTCCGTCTGATCACTTACGGAATCGTAGCAGGCGACGTTACCCCTATCGAAGAAATTGGTATCGTTGGCGTCCGTGAAATGTACAAGTCTCTCGGTACTCCCATCGAAGCCGTTGCAGAAGGAATTCGCGCGATGAAGGGTGTTGCTACTTCCTTGCTGTCTGGTGAAGACGCATCTGAAGCAGGAGCTTACTTCGACTATGTTATCGGTGCAATGCAGTAACGTCATCGGATCAGCCTTGATCTTCGTGACCCCACCCTTAAGAATCTTAGATTCAGCAGCAACACTTAAGAAATATTAGAGTCAATCATGCAAGACGCAATTACTTCCGTAATCAACTCCTCTGACGTTCAAGGTAAGTACCTTGATTCCAGCGCTCTCGATAAGCTCAAAGCTTATTTTGCAACTGGCGAACTGCGTGTTCGGGCTGCGACCGCTATCAGTGCTAACGCGGCTTCCATCGTTAAAGAAGCAGTTGCTAAGTCTCTGTTGTATTCTGATGTTACCCGTCCCGGCGGAAATATGTACACCACTCGTCGTTATGCAGCTTGCATCCGCGACTTGGACTACTACCTCCGTTATTCCACCTACGCCATGTTAGCGGGTGACGTTTCCATCTTGGATGAGCGTGTACTCAATGGCTTAAAAGAAACTTACAACTCTTTGGGTGTACCCATTGGTTCGACTGTACAAGCCATTCAAGCCATGAAAGAAGTCACTGCTGGTTTAGTCGGCGCTGACGCGGGTAAAGAAATGGGCGTTTACTTCGACTACATCTGCTCTGGCTTAAGCTAGAACTCTTTAAAAGACGAACCTGTTCAACAGGGATTGAGAATCTAGACGTGATTCTTTCCGTTGTTGTGTATTGCTCTATCGTCTCTAAAGCAAGGCTAGGGAAGTCGGTCGTGAGTGCTAGAACACTAAAGGCTTGTCTCTTTCTTGTAGAATGATGAGTTTTCGTGAGCTAGTATTGGCCCCTGACTCCCTGCCTTCTATCGTTTTAAAAAGACTGTAAAGACTAGGACTTTTATTTTGGGAGAATCATGTGCCATGCGAATGTTTAAAGTGACAGCTTGTGTTCCGAGCCAAACTCGAATTCGGACTCAGCGGGAATTACAAAATACATACTTTACCAAATTAGTTCCTTACGATAGCTGGTTCCGTGAACAGCAACGAATTATGAAAATGGGCGGGAAAATCGTTAAGGTTGAGTTAGCCACAGGTAAGCCTGGAATGAATACAGGTTTGATGTAATGGTGTTCCCACGCCACAACCCTCTGTGGGTTTGGCGAGGGATGGGTGATCGATTAGCTTTTGATCTTTGAGGGAAAACCTGAAAGTTTCAATTCTAATTTTTTTTTGATCTCTTTTGGGGAAATCTCGTCAGCTATTATAAATGGGTGTAGCAGAACTAGGGCGGGAGATGCAGATGAAAAATTGGGAATTTCTGCTTCAAAAAGAAGGAGATACCACTTGGCTACCTTTAGAAACTCCAGATGTGGAAATTCTAGAAGGACGTTATCGAGTTGTCGCTCGTTCTAGCTATCCGAACGCTAAAATCGAAATTCGGATTATTCATCATGCTTTGGAGGAAACTCCCCCTGTTCGGCGTGTACAAACTCGCAACACAAACACCTCTGCTGAAGGATTAATGGTTGTGATTCCCTACACTCGACTCAAACCGGGAATTTGGGAACTGTCCTGTTCACCTCATCGGCCAGCGGCTCTTGTCAACTTGTCTTCTGATAACGGCGTTAAACTACGGGTTCTCTCCAATGACTCCGAACCGTTAGAACACCCTCCCACTTTCGATGATGATCTCTCCTCAGACTCAGATGAAGCGGTTTCAGATGAAAATGATCACGAAGACGACAGCCAGACAACCGTAACCGCAAAATCCATCGTTGAGATTGTTGACGAACGTAACACCACCCCAGAAACTTCTCCCCCAGAAACTTCTCCCCCAGAAACACAACCGGAATTCGCCTCAATAGAGTTGACGGGCGACACCGACTCGACTCCAAACTCTGAGACTAAACCTTCCGACGAGTCATCCGACACAGAATTTGTGATCGCCGCCGAGTCCTCTCCAGAGCCTTCAGAAACCGTTTCACCAGAGTATGATGATCGTCTCCAGGTGGAAGTCCAAAATATCCAACTCACCCTTGAACAAGATTCTTTTGTCGCTAAATTAGGACAAGCGTTATTAATTTCAGGACGGGTTGAAGCCGCAACATCTTCAGAACCGTTGAATCCTGAACCGATCCAATATTCTGTAGATCAGCCTCATGTAGAAGTTTATCTCCGTGATCCCCACAACTCCAATATTTTATTACAAGTTCAACAAGCAATTCCACAATCGATTCTCCCGATCTCTTTTGCTTGTTTGATTTATATTCCCTTTGAATGTCAAACTCGCCTGATCTTAGGAGAAGTGGTGATTTCCAGTCACGGAGAGTCTCTGACTCGCCATTCCTTTTCCATCGCCACTCAAGTTGAACATCTTCTCCAAGTTCTAGAAACCGATTTTAGTTCTCAAGCGGAGATAGACGAGACAACCGATCAACCAGACGAAGTTGAACTTGAAAACCGCTTACATCTGATTGATCCCAACGCCAGTCCCGAACCCGAACCCCCAGTATCCAAACCCAATTCTCGCCGTCCCACTGTTCCCGTTGTTTCAGCAAACGCTCAAACCCCCATTGATGAAACAACGTCCTCATCTTCCCTCGAACTCCCGAGTTTTGGTTCTTTTCTATCTGGGGATAGCGAACCGTCGGTTGACTCGACAGCTTCCTCCTCAGAACAAACTCCAACGACTTCTCAAGAGGCTGCGGATGCAGAAATTCTCACTCCCACTGATGAAACATCCCCAGAATTTATTTCCTCAGAAACAGACGATGAGGAGAGTGAAGAAGCTCAGTTAGTCCAGGTTTCACCGATTGATCCGGCTTTTCAAGCGTTGAAGTTAGAAAATCGTTTTTGGTCGCGCTTAAATTCTTTAGCTCAGGATCAAGATTTGTCTCAGTGGATGAAGCAAGCCAAACCGACTCCTTTACCCGACACTTCTTTTGTGCAAACTCGCCAGGATGAATCTCCAAAACCGAGTGTTTCTTCCCCCTCTGCTGACGCTGAACCGTTGTTTCCTTCCTTTGATGATGATTTAGAGTCTCAAGAAATTGTGGTAGATGATGAGTCATTGGAGACTCCGCCATCCTCTGTTGCTTCCCGACCCCCTTTGCGACTGTTAGACTCTCGTCACAGTCAATCCTCGACGTCTGAATCTTTGAGCGCAATCTCAGAAGATGAACCGATTCCTGCTCCGACTTTAGAAGTGATCAATCCCGAAATTATAGCAGGTCGAACGGTCAAAGTTAGGGTGCGGATGAGCGAGAATTTACCGCGAATTTATGTCAAAATATGGGTGTATGATCGCCAGTCTCGCAGTATTGTAGACGGGCCACGCTGGTTAACCGAGTTTTCACCCAACGGTTTAGACCAGATTGAAACCACAGTGAACTTAGAGATTGCTTATGGCAGTTTAGAGGTTCAATTTGAGGCGATCGCAGTTGAGATGCAGACTCAACGAGAAAGTCATAAAGTGATAGTCAAACGTTCTGTTGTTCCTCCGGCAGCTCCTACTTTGCCTTTAGATGAGGAATGAGCGCAGAAAAGACATTTAAAATTCCCGATCTAGATTAACTTTAATTCTTCTCTATTTTAGGGAATTCTTTCTTATAAAATAGCAGGATAGTTTTCAGTTTTTTTAGTCAAAGGGTGGGTCTTTAATCAGACTGAACAGTTATCGTTTTACTTGAGAAAAAGTTGTTAATCATATTGGTTTACGTGCATTTTTATGTGCGGGTTTTTGCCTATTTTTAACAACGTTGCTTTAATGTCTTTCTCTTGAGGTTTGGACTAATCTCAGCTTTAGATCAGACTCTTATTGAAATGAATTGCAGATCACAAATCTCACTTTGAAGTTAACATTGATTTTTTTAAGGAGTTTTAACCCCATGGTACTGACACACTATCAATCCTTTCAATATCTAGAAAATATTGATCGCCAAGTTGATCAAGTTTTTAATGAACCTGAACTTTTGGGAAATACTAATTTTAATATTCCGGTGATTAAAATTCAGGAAAAAAAAGAGATAATTGTGATCAAAGTGATTTTACCGACTTTAGAGGAAAACAGTTTAGAAATGCAAGTAACCGCAGAATCAATTGTGCTTTCGGGGAACTTGTATTATCTTCCACAAACCCAAAAATCGCCGGATCAGACAGTTGTCAAAAATTCCCAAAAGTTTCGGAAAATAATCGCCCTTCCGCAACCGATTCTGAGTGCAGGTATAAAATCAGACTACTTCAACGGTATTTTAACCTTGATTTTACCTAAAGCTGTTGAATCTCCAGCTTATTGTCAATCCTAAGTTGGATTGTGTAATTGTTGAATTGAGTGAGGTTAAATATGAATAAACTTCAAAAACCTTCAAACTTTTCTCAGTTTTACAGGATATAAATCTCCAAAGGTATTGTCTTTAAAAAACTCAATAATTATCTCCGATCTCGTCTACCCACTGGACGGGATTTTTTAGTGAAGTTATGTAGATTTGCGCTCATAATTAAGCATTTAGGATTAATTAATAAACCACTTGATCATTTTAACCGGATCTCGAACAAATTGTCTGTATTAGAAAATGGACAGACTCATACGGACAGACTCATGCGTTTCTACACTTTAATCCTATTCTTCAGCCTTTTGTCAATGGCTTCTGCTGATGCAATCAAAGGTGTTCAAGCTGCTTCCTCATTGTTGATTGCTCAAGATAGCAGTGAAATTAACTGTAATAGTAATTGTCCTCCAGGTCATCGTGGAAGTGGACGTTAATCTGAAACTGAGTCAAAAAGCAGTCAAAAGAAGTTTTTAAAAGCGGATTTGGGGAGTCAATTTTCAAATTTGTCCTGATCAAATAGCAAAGAACTTGTACTCAGAAGTGATACCTTAGCCCCGTTCCTACCATGCTAAACCCTATTTTAGTATCTGTTTTTAGCTTACTCTCTTTCGGCTTGGTCGCTTCTTCTCCGTTCTTTCAACACAATCTTCTCACTCAGTCACTATTGTTGAGTGAACTGCAAGTTGCTCAGACAAAATCCGAGTTCAATAAGTTGACCTTCCAACACCACACTGACACAGAAGATACTGCGCCTGATGCAAGCCGAGGAGATTCTCGTCGAACTTCATCATAGTTTTAAGATCACAAAGTATCTCATCATTGATTCACTGGAGATCAATCCTGACTGCTACCAACACACCATACAAGCTAGACTTGCTCCACCCGGAATTCCTCTGTAGGAATTCCGGTATTTTTTTGGGCGGATAGAAAATCGAGCAAAAAGAGATTAGGAAACTTCGCCTCCGACAACCACATTCCGAATTCTCAAACTTGGCCCGCCACAACCGACCGGTAAACCATTTTGTCCGCCTTTTCCACACCCTCCAGATTCATCCCAATAAAAATCATTTCCAATCGCTTCAATATCAGCTAAAGTCGTAAATACATTTCCTGATAACGTCACATCTCGCACAGGTTCAGCTAGCTTTCCATTCCGAATCATCCACGCTTCACCCGCACTAAAGGTAAACATTTCACCATTGGTCATTCCCCCCAACCAATTTCGTGCATAAACCCCTTGCTTGACTTCACTGAATAAATCCTCAACCGCAGTATCTCCCCGTTCTATCCAAGTATTTGTCATGCGAACCAAAGGCCGATAATGATAGTTTAAACAGCGAGCATTTCCCGTCGGCGCTTCTCCTAACTTTCCCGCCGTTTCCCGAGAGTGTAGACGACCTACTAACGCCCCATCTTTGATTAATTGTGTTGTTGTTCCGGGTGTTCCTTCATCATCGTAAAAATAGCTTCCCCGGTGTCCAGGAGGTTCCGCCCCATCAAAAATTTGCAGGTTTTTCGGCCCAAACTGACGCCCCAAAGTCATCACTTCCAATAAGTCAGGGTTCTCATAGGTCATATCCGCTTCCGAAAGATGACCAAACGCTTCGTGAACAAATAAACCTGTTAAAATCGGATCAATGACTACAGTGTAAGTATTTCCTTTAACGGGAGGAAGATCTAGGGAATTCACCGCCCGTTGCGCTGCACTCTGAACTTGAGTATCAAGGTGAGTTAAATCTTCATAAGCCCGACGTGATCCAGTGGTTTCCCGTCCTGTTTGTACGGTTTCCCCATTGCGGGCTGTCGCTGCGAAGCGCATTTCCATATCTACCCAAGCTTGTTCGAGGAATGTTCCTTCAGAAGTGGCTAGGAGAATACGCTGGGTGCTGTCATTGTAACGAACTGAAATCGTGGTAATGCGGGAATCAACACTTCGCAGAATATGGCCATAGCGATCGCAAAGTTCTTTCTTTTGCGCCAGAGGAACTTGACGGGGATCGGTTCCAGTTAAAGGTAAAATCCGAGTTTCCTGTACAATCGGAATCGGTGCGAGTAGGGTTTCTTCCTCACCGATGAGTTTCGCCGCAGTAATGGCTTGAGAAACTTGCTTCTCTAAACCTTCGAGTCGATTAAAACTCGCAAAACCCCAACCCCCTTTATGACAGGCGCGAACTTGTCCACCAATTGAAAGGCCTTCGCTGAGGGTTTCAATGCGATCGCCTCTGAGTAAAATATCCGTTTCTTCAGCTTCTTCGACTCGAATTGCTAAATAATCGACCTGAGAACGATAGCGTTTAATTAAATCAGCCAGTACATTTTTGAGATCCGTGAGCAAAGTGGGCATAATTTTGAAGCAACGTTAACAGTATGTTCCTACTATTTTGTATCAGACTATGGGAGGTCGTGAGGTCGTGAGGCCACCGAAAAAACAGTAAAAGCGGTGATTGCGACTAATTGGTTCGGTTCTACGAATCTCCAAGTCGTCTCGATCTAGATATCCTGAGAGTCAGAGGGGATGCTAAGAATATTAAAAAATAGCGTCGAAGGTTCAGTCTTCCAACTTCTATATTAAAAATTAAAAGTTTATATTGGGTAGGCTGGAACTGAGTTAAGTTAACGATAAAGTTTTTGCAGTTTTTGAAGTCAAAGGCAGGAAATGACCGTGAACCAGCTTCTACCAACCATTAGTGAAATTTTAGCGCGTCAAGGGTTAGAAAGTTCTCTAGATTTCTATCAAAATACAGTACCCTCTGGTGGCTCTAGTCCTTACACTGTTTATTATGCTAGCAAACAGCAACTCAAAGCTGAACGGGAGTGGTGTGGGGCAATTAAGGCAATTCATCAACTCCTCAGACAATTGATTATCCAACAAGATCGACAACGATCACGGACTTGTTGTTCTGAAGTTAGGAAAAAAGACTTGATTCACGCCACAGGACGAGAGACACTAACCGAGGATAGATCCCCACCTGTGTTGACCACACCTCCACAGGGATTAGTGCTTTCTGGGCCTTCTCCGGTTTTAGTTCATCCCGCCTTAGCGTTGAATTTTGCGACTCAAGTTTTTGTTCCTCAGATACCCGGTTGGGAAGGGTTTTCCGTACCGACTCGACAAAGATTATCTTTACTTCCATCTTCTTCTAACGATTGTGAGGCTTCGGTTCCCCCAACTTTTGCGTTTCCATTATTACGCGACGATCCTCAAGCGAATGAACCGTTTTGTATTGTTTTAACTTCTCGGTTTAGTTTGGTCATGGTTTTGGGAGAAGATGCGAAAGGTTGTCCTGCGTTTCAATTTTCTTTTGATCCAGATGTGGTTGAACAAGCATTAGAATTGTTACGACGGCGATCGCTATCTATTCGTTCTCAAGCCGAGGGTCAATCTTCTGATCAATTCCCTGATCCGGTGAAGTTACTTGATCGTTGGATCGAACAATTTCCCCTTGTTGATCCGAACTACAAAACTGTGATGCAATTCTCTCGTTTACTGTTAGAGAGTTTGCCTTTGGACTCCGAAAAACCCCGTGAAACCATGAGAATGCTTAACCCGGCTTCCAAACCTAAATCTCAGTCTCAGGAAGTCTTTGTTAATGTCTCTGGCCCTCAGCATTCTAATGGTCATTTACCTCATTCTCAAACCGCTGCTGATGGAAGTTTGGATGCTTCTCAAGTGGAGTTGATCCAAGCCATTTCCCATGAAGTTCGCACACCCCTGGCAACGATTCGCACGTTAACTCGATTATTATTAAAGCGTCAAAAATTTGATCCGGATATTGTTCGGAAACGGTTAGAGATGATCGATCATGAATGTACCACACAAATTGATCGGTTTAACCTAATTTTTCGTGCGGTTGAGTTAGAACTATCCCAAACTAAACAAGCCTCGGAAAACAAAACTCAAAAACCCTCTGTTCAACTCACGCCGATGTCGCTTGGAGATATCTTACAAAATAGTCTTCCCCGTTGGCAAAAACAAGCAACTCAACGCAATCATACTCTAGAAGTTAATTTACCTCAAAAGTTACCTCATGTTGTTAGTGACCCGACGATGTTGGATCAAGTTCTGACGGGTGTGATTGAAAATTTTACTCGCAGTTTACCTTCGGGAAGTCATATTCAAGTTGAAGTTCGTTTGGCTGGACATCAGTTGAAATTACAACTCGAATCTCAATCTAAATCTCAGCAACCTTGTCCATTTGGAACAGCAACAAAGTCTTCTCTGAAGTCGATTGGACGGTTGTTAATGTTTCAGCCCGAAACGGGGGCGTTAAGTTTAAATATGGCGGTTACAAAAAATTTATTTGAGGCGCTTGGCGGTAAATTAGTCGTGCGACAACGATCTCAACAGGGTAAAGTGATGACGATTTTCTTACCGTTAAAAAGTTAAATATTAGAGGGTAATAACAGAGAAACCCAGTTTTTTGGAGAAACCGGGTTTCTGAAAGCTATTAAATTTATTAACTGTCTGATTCACTTGATTCAGTAATCAGCTCTATAGTGTTCTAAGTCCATATCGGAAATTTCTTGAGCGGTCACCAGTTTATAATGCTTTTCTTCAACTATTCTAACCTCCGAATCACTTATAGTTAACTCAAATATTGAGATTAAATTATTATCAATAAACTGAGCGGATACCGGACGACAAACTAATTCTGGAAATTTTTCTGTACAGTATGCAAGATCTTGTTTCGTCTGAACAACACTAATTTGATCGCTTCCACTTTTAGCTTGAACGGGTACAATAAACTGAGATCCTCTTTGATTTAACCCTACATAAACCTCATCTATTTCTATCTGACCGATTTCACGAACAGTTGTTCTCAAATGATTTTGCAAAGAATAAGCGGTAATCCCTAAAAAGATATCGATTAACCTATTGTATCTAATCTTTGCAAGCAGAGCCTGTTCATCACCCGATGAATATTTTTCAACGATTTCAGGAGTTGAATCGGGAATTTTGATTTCAACTAAACTCATATTCGGTACAATACGGTTGACTCGTTCTAAGCTAAATCGGTAGACTCCTCGACCTGCTAATTCTATTATCCATTCCAAATCAGGAGGTTGAGTCTCTCTGATTTCTTGAGGTAAAGGTCTACGAAATCGATAACTATAAATTACATCACCGCAGTTTTTAGCACTTAGACCCAGATTTCTTCCAATATCTACAATTTCTTCCCGACTAAATTCAAATTGATTAAGTCCGGGTTCATAGTAACGAAAGAAAATTTCTCGGATCGTAGAACTATAGATTCTCGATTTTTCTAATCTGCTCATATCTAAACTAAAGTTATGATTTTTTCTTGCGAGTTCTCGGTGCAATGATATGAGGATCTACACCATAATACTTTGCTGCTTGCGACATATCAAATCGCAGTAATTGTTCATCTCCGAGTTTGATTTTATCTTGGGGTTTTTCGGGTTGAATCTTTAATAATTTCATAATTTCCGCTGCGACTGCTTGGGCGAGTAAAGGGGGAACAGAGTTGCCAATTTGACGACAACCATGCCATTTTGTCACATGAAACCTAAACCAATCGGGATAAGAATGCAGTCTAGCGGCTTCTCTGACGGTAATACATCGAGGGATAAAAGGATGAATGGGACGAGGAGAAGTATAAGCCCCTCGACTACTCGGAGTTCCCGCCCTCAAGGTATTACATAAACCATCAGGATCAAGTTTATGAAAACGGCTAATAGGTTCTGTTTTTCCGGGAGGTGTTGCTGCGAATCTTTCGATAGATTCTATACTGTGTTCGGTTCTGAGACTCGAAGTTAATTGTCGAGAATTGTATTGACGCGGATAAGAATAATCGTTTGTCGTTTTAACTATTCCTCTTAGTATTTTAGCATACATACTCGGTTTAGAAAAACGAACATTCGCCCAATCTTGTTGGGTTAATTCGGGATAATTCTCGATTTTAGGTAAATCCTGTAATGCTTCTCGAACCGTGGGAGTTTGAGGAAGATGAGAATAACGTTTTGCAACTGGGGAATAGGGCGGTTGAAAAGTGGGTTCAGGATAATTGGGTAATACTAAATCTTGCCGACATCCGAGTAAAAATAATCGTTCACGCTTCTGAGGAACACCATAATAAGCGGCATTTAATACTTGATAGGGTTGGCGAACACGATAACCATAATACTCAAATTTATTAATCAATTCTTGAATAAAAGTCTGATGCTTTCCTGATGCTATTCCTTTGACATTTTCAAAGACAAAATATTTGGGTCTGAGTTCAGCAACAATTCGCACAAAATGAAAGACTAATAAATTTCGAGAATCTTCTAACAATCGTTTGCCAATCAGTGAAAATCCTTGACAGGGAGGCCCTCCAAAGATAACATCTATGTCTTGATTTTTAATTTTAGAATCAATTCTAATTTTATCACTAGAAAGTTTGCTAATATCTTCACAAAATACTGACCAAAGTGGAAAGTTGTATTGGTGAACTGCACAATGAATGGGATCAATTTCCCCCGCAGCCAGAACATCAAACCCCGCCTGTTCAAAGCCGAGTGTCATTCCTCCGGCTCCCGCAAATAAGTCAACAGCAATTGGTCTTTTCGTTTTCACAGTTTGAAGCTGATCTAGCATTATTGAAATGAGTTATCTTGATTTTACCATCAGGGTTGATTATAACATCATAGGAAGATAATATGAAAGTTGTAGATCAAATTATCTTTCAGTAGATATTCACCTATGAAAAATAACAGTAACAATAAAAAAGCTGGGGAATTTGTTCATCAGATGAGTGTACAGCGTCGTCAAAAAGCCATCCGTTTTTATTTGATTGCGTTGGGTTTTGTGGGGGGAGTTCTGTTAGTTTTTTTAATCTTTGACCCATTGGGTTTAGGGTTTTTATTGGGTTTAGGGGGAGGAATTGGAGCTTATTATTTTTGGAAAAAAGGTCAATATTGGATGAGACGTTCTGATCAAGCTTTAGTCGGTGCAAAAGCAGAACAGGAAGTTGCTGTTATTCTTCAGCTTTTAACCGGAAAAAATTGGCAAATTGAATACAATCTTCCTTTGAAACGATGGGGAGATGCGGATGTTGTTTTATGTTCACGTCAAAGAAATTGGTATGTGATTGATGTGAAATCTCACAAGGGCAGAATTGTGAGTAAAGATAATTATCTCAAAAGAGATAATGGTCGTCAAATCTATGATTTTTCTGAGGGAAATTTATTAAGCAAAGTTAGAGGACAAGCGGCGGAGGTGAGGCAACTCAAACAAGCAAAATGGGTGACTCCTCTATTGTGTTTTACTCAAGCTCAAGTTAAAATTGATCAAAATAATATTAATGGAGTTTATATCGTTGAGAAGACTGACTTAATTAGGATTTTAGAAAAACTAGAGGGTTAATTTTTGAGATGACGATCATTAGATTTATGAATATTTTTATAACAACTCAATCCCTCAACCTCTGTTAATAATTCTCTCGTCAAATTTTTGGATTAACTAAGGTTGAGTGTTCTAAATAGTAAGTTTAAAAATAGTGGTGTCAAACGAACTTAACGAGCATTTCACCTAGATTTCAGAGGGCTGCCATTTAATCAGTCTCATTAGTAACAGTTCATAAAATCTTAAGATGACATTGGGTAAACTTGGCTCAATTTTACTTTCACAAGTTTAAATTCGATTCACTCAAACTCTGAAATCAATCGTGAGATCAATTGTAGCATCGGTATATTGAAGAGATGAGAAAATTTGATTATAATGTCGGAATATGCCGTGAACTCAAATGCTAAAATCCTGCGCTAAAATGACGCAGTGACGCTACAACGTTCAGCAAAGCCAACCTCAAAAGGGAGAATTTTCCCATGAACTTAGAGACTGCAACTATTCCGACGGCAGAGAATTTAACAAAAATGGATGATGCTGTCGGGGCATTATTCAAACGAATGGCTCGTTATCCTCTTTTGAAAGCAAATGAGGAAATCGAACTGGCTCGACAGATTAAAGCGTTAGTGACGTTTAAGGAGTTAGAAGAAGAATTAACCCATGAACTCGGAAGATGTCCACAATCTTCAGAATTAGCAACGGCGACGGGGTTAAGTGAAGCTGAACTTAACCATCAGTTTCAGCAAGGTATAATTGCCAAGCAGAAAATGATCAGCTCGAATTTGCGATTGGTGGTTTCTATTGCCAAACGTTATATTAATAGAGGTGTTCCGTTTTTGGATTTGATTCAAGAAGGCGCACTGGGGTTAAACCGAGCCACAGAAAAATTTGATCCCGATAAAGGATATAAATTCTCAACCTATGCCTATTGGTGGATTCGTCAGGGAATTACCCGCACGATTGCCAATCAAGGACGGACTGTTCGCCTTCCGGTTCATGTGGTTGAACAACTCAATAAATTACAAGGAATTCATCAAGATTTAAGACGCCAACTTCGTCGAAAACCAACAGAAGATGAACTCGCAGAAGCGTTATCGATTTCTCCCCAACAACTCCGTCTTCTCGAACAAGTCCGTCGCAAATCTCTATCTCTCAATCATCGAATTGGTTCAGAGGAAAACTCAGAATTAATGGATTTGTTGGAAGACTACGAAAGTCTCTCACCAGAATCGCAAATTAATGAACTGATGATGCGACAAGAGTTGCTAGAAGTGTTGCGTTCGGTTTTAAATGAACGAGAGCAAGATATTTTATCCCTGCGTTATGGTTTAACGACAGGCGTATCTTACACCTTAGATGAGGTGAGCGGAATGTGTAGCCTCTCTCGTGAACGAGTTCGTCAAATTCAAGCTAAAGCCATGCGAAAACTGCGTCGTCCCCAAGTCGCCGAGCGCTTGAAAGGATGGATTAAGTAAAACTTAGAATGGGGGAGAGGGTTAGCAACGGACAAAAAACAGAAGTAGCAGATTTAATTGACGAGGGGATTGATCAATCTCTAAATCTTCTCATGGGTAAATCTTCATTTTTCCTGTGTTCATCTGCTTTTTATTGTACAATGGTTGTTTTGATTGATGATCAGATAACTGACGATTTTCGAGCAGAGATTTGATCGGTTTGCTCGAATCTATCCTTCTCCTTTTTACTTTTATGGCCTTAGACTTTATTTTACGTTTTGCGACACCTGATGATGTTCCAGCTATCTTTGAGTTAATTAAAGCTTTAGCGGAATATGAAAAATTATCGGATCAGGTAAGCGGTAGTGTTGAGGAGTTGAAGCAACATCTATTTGGTGAACATCCCTATGCTGAAGTCGTGCTGGCGGAGTTAGAGGAAAAAGCGGTTGGTTTTGCTCTATTTTTTCATAACTATTCTACCTTTTTAACACAACCGGGGATTTATTTAGAAGATTTATTTGTTTTACCTGAATATCGCAGTCAGGGTATTGGTAAAGCTTTGATTGTTTATGTGGCTCAGTTAGCTGTGTTTCGAGGTTGTGGACGCTTTGAATGGAGTGTTTTAGATTGGAATCAACCTGCAATTGATTTCTACAAATATATGGGAGCTTCTCTCCTCGAAGAATGGCGAATTTGTCGGGTGACAGGTGAAGCTTTAACTCAAATGAGTCAACAACTTCCCAATCGATGATCCAATAAAATGATAAAATAGATAGGGTTTTAAGGGAGAGTCACCTATGAAAATTTGGATTAATGAACAACTTGATCCCTCGGGATTAATTTATTCTTGTATTGCTTGCTGTGACGAAGAACAAGCCAAAGCCTGTCACGAATCTTTTGAAAACAACTTGACAGAAACTCAAAAACAACAGGGTTGGATAGCCAGAATGAGGACGGTTGAATCTTGGGATGAAGTTCCGGTAAGTGCTTTAAAATTAAACTAAATCTAGAGCAAGAACTTAAAAAGAAACAGCAACTGAACTGGTAACACGCAAAACTGACTCTTGATTAAATCTTTGTTTGTATTGAGTGATAATTTCTTGAATAAATCGTTTTTCTTTGGGAGTATCTGAGTGAATTAAAATGACCAGTTTAGTTTGTTCTCGGGTTAAAATCCCCGCAGTATTTAAGTATTGTCCGTCTGCGTCAATAACGGTAAGTCCAGCTTGAAACCGAGGCGTAATCACTTCTTCTAAAAAACCTTTCCATTCTGCTTCTGTGATTGTTCCTTGCTGTTTGGATAATCCAAAATAAAGTTCATCTTTAGTGAGAGTTTGGCTAACATTGTTCGGATAATCTTCAGCATTATCAATAAATTGCGCCTGAACTTCTAATCGTTGAGAAGCGGGAAAGAGAAGAACAGAACCAAGCAAAACCCAACCCAAATACCACATCAGTCTAACTTTCATTGATTCTTCATCAACCCCATTTCTATAACTCAAAAAAGGCTAACCACAAAGATTAGCCCTTGAACGAAAATGTTAAATTCTAACAATTAAGCTCCCAAATAACGACGAAGAAAACTTTCTAACGATTCCATCTTCATATCAAACATCATTTCTAGAGTGTTGATTTCTTCAGGAGTACAGAAAAACTCATTTCCCAATAACACTCGTAACGTTCCTAAACTCCGTTCAACATCAGAATTCAATACACCAATTGTACTCCGCAATCCATCAAATACAAACAACGGAGGATTAATCACAATCGGATCTCGGTTAAAAATGCGGCTAAAAATCTGAGCAATATCGCCCCGAGTAATAATTTCTGGACCCCCAACAGACAAGACTTTATTTTTTGCACTTTCTACAAAAACCGAATCAATAGCAATACGAGCAATATCATCCGTACTAACAACAGAAGTCCGATTTTGAGGATCTCCAATTAACAAATAAATCCCCGTTTGTTTGAACCGTTCAGCCAGAGGTAATAAGCTCGAAGCAAACGCAGACGGACGTAAAATAGTATAGTTTAAACCACTATTTTGTAAATACTTCTCAACCTCTCGTTTGGCTTTAAAAACAGGTGAATCTTCATAACCGCGATCAGCGCCTAACACAGAAGTTAAGACAAAATGTTCAACCCCTGCTTCCTTCGCCGCATCAATTAATTCAATATTAGCCCGATATTCAACCGCTTGAGGTTTACCCCCTGAACCATGCGAACTCATCACATATTTTACCCCTTGACAAGCCTTATAAATATCCTTATCTCGCTCTAAATCTCCGATAAAAATATTCGCTCCCCGACTTTCCAATTCAGAATATCGAGAAGTCAACCGCACAAATCCTCGAACCTCTTTTTCTTGTTGGCGTAGTCGGCGTACAATCCGGCTACCGAGTCCACCTGTTGCTCCGGTTACTAAAAACATGATTGTTCGTCCTTTTACGCAAAACCTGTACAGGATTATGTTAACGAATATTCAAGCTATAATTCATGGAAGTCGTATAAAATAATTCCTGTCTCTGGATCATTGCCAATTCCGACATAACCACTTTTGAGCATTTGATTGAGAACCTTTTCGACTTCCTCAAAACTTGCTCCTGTCGCCATTACGCCTTGTGTTACCGAGAGTTTACCGCCTCGGGTTGCTGCTGCTTTTAAGAGCTTAACTCGGTATTGTTCTTGAGTCGTTGGCGTAACATTATAACTAACGGAAGGTATTGATGAATATAAAGGTACACCTGTGCTGGAAACCCCAAATTTTGCTTTAATTTTAGCGTTATGTTCCTCCACCATACCCGGAATTAAAAATAAATCTAATAATTGCCCAAACCCAAATAAACCAAAGGTACACAACCACAATACACCCGTTCCGATTTTGCCATTATAAAAACGGTGCAGTCCATGAAATGGCGTAACAAAACAAGCCGCCCACAATACATAACTAATCCCAACTTTATTCATTGATTTTCCCTTAAGATTATTGTTTTGATCCCGCTCAACCGCCTAAAGGAGAAAGCCGCAGAGAGATTACCGCTTTCTTAATTGTAAAAAAATTGAGTTAAATTGATAGCGGTTCTTAGGGGTTTACCTCATTTCAATCATAACAAAAGGGCTAAAACTTAGCCCCGATCATGATTTGTAGTTTGAGTTGACTGGTTCTACAAACTTTTGACATAGGAAATGCTGGTGTGAACTTTCTCAAAACCCACTGACTCATACAGTCGCAACGCACCGGATGGATTTTCAGCATCAACCCCTAAAATTGCACTATCCATTCCTTTTGCTTTCAAATATTGCATTGCGGTTAATAACATCGCTTTTCCTAACCCCTGCTGACGAAATCCCCGTCGGGTTCCTAATACAGCTATCCAGCCTTCGTTATATCCATTGCGTTTGTTATCTTCAGCATGAATGCGGGACTCACAAAAGGCGGCGAATTTACCATCAGGGGCGATCGCTATTAAGCTTAACTCTGAACTAAATTCTGGATGTTGGGTATTGTGTAGAAATTTCTCAACGGTGAAATTATGGTAATTCCAACGATCGCATCTAGATCGCTGTCTGTACAAGGGCGCATCATTCACCTTTGCTTAATTACTGCTTATCTATTGCAGTACATAAATACTACATAGTCAAGAAGCCACAAAAAAACCCTACTATTGGGTGAGGGGGAATTGGATCATCTCGGATGAAACTTTGACGAAACTTTGTATTCAAGCTAAAAAAAAACAATCAAACCCTCTCCTACAACGTGTAGGTTGAGGGCTTATATTTGCTTAGACTCTATTGTAAAACTCACTGAAATTAACTTGTATTGAGATTAGTCTTCCCATTCAGAACTGCTAGCAGGAATGCCCTCAAAGGGTTGTACACCAATCACTGGGGAAATATTATCGCTAAGTGTAAAAATGCGAGCTGCTGCTTCGGAGACATAAACAATCATATCTGCAAGTGCATGGAAAATATTCATATCTTGTCACCTCTGTCTCTGTAAGTGTATATTGATCCTCTACACTTTTATAATAAAGGAAATAACAGGAATTGTGTGGTCTTGCAATATTTATTTGCACTCAAAGAATATTTACAATTTTTCAAGTTGTGTTACAGCTTTTGGGAGGCGGTTCACCGAATAAATTAGGCTTGGAAATCTCTACAAGATAGACAATGTTAAGGAGAAAGAACAAGCGTTAAGTTCTAGCAACAATTGAAACGAATCTCAATTTCTAAGTATAAAAACTTAGTTAGTGCTGTGTTGGGTGCGCTAGCTCCGTGTAACACACCCCATTCATTGACGACAGTTAGCTATTTGGACAATACAGGGAAATTATTTCTGGATAGTTCTGTCTTGAAAGTTTCTGCAACTTCCTGTGGTGTCGGTTGAGCATCAGGATGTCCACCAAAAATAGCGCATAAAGCAGCAATATAGGCTTCTCCAAAAAGTGTTGTCAGCAACGCAGCCGTACTTCCTGCTAAAACTCCACCGACAAGGCTACCTGCACCCGGAATCAGTTTCGCTAAACCACCGAGCAACATATGACCTCCCAGTGTACCCCCTCCTCCAGCAATTACACTAGAGATGAGTGTTCCTAAAGATGCTTGGCTTAAGTCTAAACCGAACACTGCACTGATACTCGCTAACATTGTCATCTGTACAGGAACTAAAGCTACAGCATGAGAAAATGGTATGGGAACAGCACCCACACCAGCAGCACTCGTTGCTGCGGTAGTTACAATTAAATGAGAGCGTTTGACTTTTTCTCGAAGAGATACTTTTTGAGCGGCTGCTACTGCATTTCTTTGTCCCTCAGGAACGATTTGCATAGTTATATCAATCAATTCTTTTAAACCCATAATGGGTTGCAAATGACCATCATCTAACTGCTCAGAAATTGCTCTTACACGAACTACATTTTTAGCTAGAGAAAGTTGTTGTTGTACCTCTGCTCGAAAGCCATTATCTGCTCTGGCTTTAGTAATTACACCAACAACAGGTACATATCGACTGAGCATTTCCACAAGCTCTTGATCTGCATCTTCAACCCGTCTGATATCTTCACAAATACACACCCATGCAATATGAATATGGCGGTTGGGATCTGAATGATTGCAACGTTCTTTTATGAGGTTTTCTAATTCACAAATTGTTTCCTTGTACTTGGCAACCTCCAAACCTCTACTATCAAAAATTGTTAGGGGGAAACCTTCTTTTTTAATCTCTCGTGTAGTGGGTGTGACAGGTTTACCTTGACCTGTTTCGGCTAGATTTTCATGGAAAACAGCATTAATTAAGGTACTTTTACCAACACCCGTTTTACCCGCTATTAAAAGATTGACATTGCCGCGTAAATTTATAGCAGTTTTCATCGCCAATTCCAGACTTTTACTGATATCTACTTCTTGACTTGGTGCTGTTGTATAATTCATCTGAATTGATCCTCTAAATTCCAAAATATACCTTGTACAAAACTCAACCTAAAGACCTTTAGTAATTGCTTTTTGTGGATAGCCATTATGTTCCCAAGCACCTGTTACAAAGCCGGCAACACCAACGATAGCTAAACCCGCCACTGGGATTTTCTGCAATTTCTTAAATTCGTGAATTTGGAAACAGCGACAATCACCTGTTGTTACTAAACGCGCCCAGTGTTCACAGTTAAATCGAAAGAGTTCATACTGCCAATTTTTGTGAAACTCATCAACAGAAATATGTAAAGCCTGAATAATTTTATTTCTAGACCAATGATGAACGTATTTAGCGGGGTGAAAATGCTTGTTAATTTTCCAAATGTCTATTTCACCTTGATCTTTTTGGCGATCGCTATGAACAGGTTCCCAAGCTAATGACTCCGTATCATTCAGTTGTACTGAGTAATGCAAGACCTTCTTATTTTTGCGATCTCGATGATACAATAAGCGTCCAAAGTCTGAATGATTTTGATTGTCATCAATCAGGTTCTGAATTTCTTTCTTATTCATCAAATTTTGCTTGTGTATACAAGAACTCTGAATGGATAAAAATATGGCAACGTAACGATAATAAATACAGTCTTTTAGCAAAAATAATTTTGCTGTTTCCTTCAGAAAAAACCTGTCTTTTTCCTCTAACTAAACTTATGCGTCTAGTTTAAAGCTAAATATTTATCGCTGTCATCGGTACAACCACTGAAAAATAAAAAATTTTAGAATACTCTTAAACTTGTGAAGATCACGTAGGTATGAAAGGGATCAGGTGAAAATAGGGTTTAACCGATCCGACAGTTAATTTTTGGGGTCTATGGGTTGTGATGGGTTGGAATGCAAAGACCCCTCACCTTCTAGGAGAGGGGAAGGGGTGAGGTCAAAATAGGGGTTTAAGTGTTGTGATGAGATATGCTTACTCGAACCCATCTAACTAATTTTGGGTCATCCAACTCACGCATTCTTGCATTTGCTTTTGCATCGTGATACTATCAGCAGAATGGCGGTGTCCGTGACCGGGAAGCACCCACTCAAACGCATAATTTACTAACTTTTTCATTGAGTCAATTTGCTCTGACCACGAATACCAACAGTAGCGACGAAAAGCATAGAGTTGGTTTAATTGACTTGACCAAGCGAGATGATCTCCTGTAAATAAAAACTTGTGATTGTACAATAAAACAGTATGACCTTTGCTATGTCCAGGAACGGGAATAATTAAAATATCAGGAGCGAATTGAATATCTTCAAAACCCGAAAGTTTGATTTCTACAGATTGTGTTTCAGCAGTGAGATCATCTACATGAAGAATGCGATCGCATCCAAAATGATCTCGAAATTTTTGATGATCGGCGACATCATCCCGATGAGTTAAATAGAGATAACGTATTCCGCCTAATTCTTCTAAACGTTTCACTAAAGGCGGCGCAAACCGAGGGGAGTCGATGAGAATATTACCGTCTTGACGTTGAATAAAGTAACTCGCCGCAGCAAACGAACTCTCGGAATGGTAGCCACAATGATAAACGTTATCTGCGATTAAAATGGGGAAACTTTGGTGTATACTTTTAATATCTTTGGGTTTTTCAAGCGTACCAATTGAAGCCGTTGGACAGGATAACAACGCCTGCATTGCTCGTAATTGTTCGGTTTCGTTACTGGGTTGATGATACACCGCTGACTGTTCACCCGCTCTCTTGAACACCTCCGGCGCCATCCATCGACAGGTATCGCAGTCAATACAGCTTTGATCGACGTAAAAGTTACCGCTCTCGTTTTCGGAGCGACGTTGTTTAAGTTGAGCCATCGTTCTTTTCCTTTGCGTACTAACTCATAGTCGTTATGAGTTTATACTAAAAGCATATACATATTTTAGATAAAATGTCAACCCACTTGAAAACAGAGATATAACGACACGCAACCCCACACGGACAGTTGAAAAAACTTAAACCAATTTGGGACAAGTTGTAGTATTATCTGTTCCCCATTTCCTCTTGTTTTTTGCTATAGTTTCACTCTTTTACTTTAATTTCTTCTCGCAAAGCGGTTTCAACCCGTTGCCATTCTTTCTCCAATTCAGAGAATCGTTGAGCGGCAGCATCCGTAACAAAACATTCAATTTCGGTGGAATCACTTTCCATTCCCGCCCGTCCCATATATTCGATTTCTTTACACAATTGAGAAAATTGCATCGCACCCAATTGAGCGCTACTGGATTTGAGAGTATGAGCAGATTCTTTCAGAAGTTTTGCATCTTGAGACTGAACAGCTACCCGAATTCCGTCTATATGTTGAGGGGCTTCATTGAGATAAGTTTCAATTAAAATATCTACAAACGGATCATCTTCATCATCGTATTCTCTTAGATTTTGTAAAATTTGAGCATCAATAGAAGGGACATCAGACAGGGAATTTTCGTTATGTGTATTAGTCATTTCCGGTGATGAATAGCCGTTATTAGAGGAGTGTTTTTCGAGGGAAAGATGTTCAGAGGAAAGTGGATACAAAGGTTGACATTTTTCTAAGGCTTGAGCGAGTTCTTCTCGACGAACAGGTTTAGTGACATAATCATCCATTCCTGCCGCCAAACACATTTCGCGATCGCCTCGCATAGCATTCGCTGTCATGGCAATAATCCAAGGTTTTTTCTGGGGTCCATCAGAACCCTCTCCATATTCTTTACAAATACGACGGGAGGCTTCTAAGCCATCCATTTGCGGCATTTGAACATCCATCAAAATCACATCATAGGGTTGTCGTTTGAGTGCATCTAATACTTCCACCCCATTTCCAGCAATATCCGCTCGATATCCTAATCTTTGTAATAATTTTGTGGCTACTTTTTGATTCGTGACATTATCTTCAGCCAATAAAATGCGTAAAGCAGCATGATTTTGAGGAGGACTCAGAGAGCCAGACTCATCAGCAAGTTTCAGCGAGGAGGAATGTTCTATGATTTCATTTCCCGCAAAAATTTGAACCAATGTATTATAAAACTGAGATTGTTTTAGAGGTTTATTGACAAATCCAGCACAGTTAATATTGGTGCGCTCGATACGTTTAACAATATTAGTATTACTTGCATAGTTAAAGAGAACTAAATGAACGGGTTGCCTATCCGGATAGTTTCGGCTTAAATCTTTTTCAAGTAAACGGATTTTACGGGCGAGTTCTATCTCATCAATATCGGGTAAGTTAATTCCAATAATCACTAAATCTATATTCGGATTCTCCTGAATACATTTTAGAGCATCAATTCCCGTTTTGGCTACTAGAGGTTTCATTCCCCAGGCTTTGACTTGTCGAGTGATAACGGTTTGATTGATTCCATGATTTTCGACAATTAAAATTTGCTTATCTGTAAATAACTTATCCGCAAATTCATCAGAGAGCGAGGTTTCGATAGCGGATGAATTAATCGTAAAGTAGAAGATAGATCCGGTAATATCTAAACGGGGAATTTCAAAAGAGGTCGGCGGATCTCCTGTGATACTTGAAATTAAAGATTGAGAATTTGAGGATTCTTGATCCGGTTTTACCCAACTCACAACCCACATTTTTCCGCCCATCATTTCACTCAAACGCTGGCTAATCGCTAATCCTAAACCTGTTCCTCCATACTGTCGAGTGGTAGACGCATCCACTTGAGAAAAAGCTTTAAATAAACGGTGCATTCGATCAGGAGGAATCCCAATTCCTGTATCTTTAACGGCAAATTGTACTTCATAAATAGGAGGGGAGATTGAGGGCTGACTTTCATTGTTTTCTTCAGAAGATGCTACAGGTTTTGCGTTCTCTTGAATTAAGCTAGAAGTCACAGAGACAATCACTTCACCTTGATTGGTAAATTTCACCGCATTACTGAGTAAATTCACTAAAACTTGACGTAAGCGAGTCACATCTCCAACCATAACTTCCGGTGTGTTGGGATCGACAATGTAAGCTAATTCTAAGCCTTTTTCAGACGCTCTAGCCGAGAGTAAATCTAAGGATTCTTCAATACAAGTTCGGAGTTTAAACGGTTGATGTTCGAGTTCTAATTTACCCGATTCAATTTTAGAAAAATCAAGAATATCATTAATAATGGTGAGTAAAGCATCTCCACTGGTACGAATGGTTTCTACAAAATCTCGTTGTTCAGGATTTAAGTTCATATCCAAAAGTAAACCTGTCATCCCAATAACTGCATTCATGGGTGTACGAATCTCGTGACTCATGGTGGCGAGGAATTCACTTTTAGCACGACTAGCGATTTCTGCTGCGAGTCTAGCTTCTTCTAAGGCTTTATTTTTATCGGCTAATTGCTGACGACTTTTGACTTCAAATTCTAAAAGTTTGGCTTGGAAAAGAGTTAAACCGACTTGACTCGCAACATCTTCTAAAAATTCAACTTCTTCTTCTGTCCATTGTCGTAAATTATCACATTGATGTAACATAATAATTCCGTTAGGTTCGCTATTGTAAGAAGTCCGAATTGCCAACATTGATTTTAATCCCATACGCCGACACATTGGGGCGGATGATTCTAACAACGGATCAGCAAATACATCGGGTGAAACAACGGCTTTATCTTCAGAGAGTAGTCTTTCAATATAGGGGTTATAATTGACAGAAATTTCTAAATTCAAAGTGGATTCATAGCTGACTTCTAAATATTCAGCCACACAAGCTAAATGAGGATAAGGTTGAGAAATGTAGGTATAAATAGAACAGCGATTTACTCCAAAAACACGACCAATTTGAGTTGCAGTGGTTTGAAAAATTTCCTGAGTTTCTAGTTTAGAACGCACCTTTTGGGTGATTTGTTTCATTAATAATAAGTATTGATTCTGTCGCTGTAAATCTTGTTGAGAATTTTCACGCGCGATTTCACTTCCAATGTAACTCGCCATCAATTTTAAAATTTCTAAGTCTATCGGCTGAAATGAAGAACGGGCTTTACGACTCATAAAACTGAGAGTACCATAAACTCGTCCTTCTACTTTTACTGGAGTTCCAATATAAGCTTCTAAGCGTCGAATGGTATAAGCTTCGTGTTCTTTCCAGGGTGAATTTTTAATCGATTCAATACAGACAACATCATCAGCGCGCAACGCTTCTCGTTCAAAGGTTTGTTCGAGAGAAAATGTATCACCTTTTGTAAATCCGAAGGGAAAATCTTGGGATAAATAAGCCGAAATTACTTCATAACGATCAGCCCTGACTCGACCTAATAAACCAATATCCATTCTAAAACGATTGCATCCCATGACTAATAATTGATTAATTCGGGATTCAAAATTAGCATTAGAATTAATGGCAATTTCATAGAGTTGATGAATGACTTTTAGTTTTTCAGTAACGTCTTCAGTAATAGCGACTTGGGAAACATTGAAGTTAAGAGTTCCCGTAATTCCAACTCGCTGATATTCGGAATTTAAAATTGCACAACCTGAGAGGATAATGGGTTGATATGAGGATCTATTTTCTTCTAAAGAAGCAGAAGCATTTTTGAGTCTAACTTCCTGACAAATCGTTTCTATCTCTCCGTTTAAAATTGCTGAAAATAGAGAACTGAGTTGTATCCGATCCTCTGAATGAATATATTCAATCAATGCTGTTCCTATACTTTCAGAAACCAAGTATCCTGTTTGTTGAGTCCAGATTGAATTTAAAAAGGTTAAGTTTCCTTCAGTATCAAGCTGAAATAGTATTGTTTTTAAATTTGTTTTTAAATTTGTTTTTAAAGTTTGCTGATAATTATTATTTTGAGAATGGGTAAAATTTTTCTTGCGAGAGGTAATATCGATATGAGTCCCAATCATCCGCAGAAGTTCTCCATTTTCCGCCCAAATAATCTGTCCTTGACAGAGTACCCAGATGTAGTGACCATCCTGACATCGCATCCGATATTCTAGAATACAGGAATCTGTTTTTTTAGCAAAATGTTCTTTAAGTGTTGCATGAACAGCTTTTAAATCTTTGCTATGAATTCGACCAAACCATTCTTCAACTTTAGACGAAATTTCATAATTTTGATACCCCAACATCTGTTTCCAACGAGGAGAATAGAAAACCCATTGTGTTTTTAAATTCCAATCCCAGAATCCATTTTGATCAATCGATAAAGTTGATAGTGACTGTTCTTCTGTCGATTTTTGTTGAGTTTTAACTTGATGAGATAAAGTTTTAATTTTTGTTTTCATCTGATCAACTTGTCCTTGCAAACTCAAAATAGTCGAGTGCATTAATTTCGGACAAAGCATCTGTAGCAGAATGTTTCGCGGCGAGATTAAATTAATCGGATAACCACTTTCATCGATAATAATTAAAGGAAGTTGATTATAATATTTTTGCATTAAATGAACAGCCGATTCTACCGAAGCTTCTAATCGAACTAATAAAGGAGGCTTATTACAAATCATACTCGCCTTGATTTGACTCAAATCCAGTCCGATCGCTTGCACTTGAACAATATCATGACTGGTGACAATTCCTTTTAATTTACTGGTATTTTTCCGGGAAAATTGAGATTCTCCTGTAAAATCAGAAGTCGTTTCTCGATTAGAAGATACAGTTTCTATAATGACAACACAGTTTACTTTATATTGAAACATCAACTGGGTTATATCACTTCCCGAAGCTTGATGAGGCGCATGAACAATACGAGTAGCATGAGCAGAAATTTGATTGATTTTAATTAAATGATCGGGAATTAAAGTCGGAGAATTAATCGAATACTGAGAGTTTGAATCGGTTGAAGAATGAGAAAAATGTGATGAATGATCAGAATGATTTGTTTTTGGGGAAGATCCTGTTGTTTTAGATTGAGCGAGTCTCAAAAGATGAAGCGGTGTAATCACACCAAACAATCCCCCCAAATCATCCAAAATGGGAAGATGATTGATTTGATGTTTATTTAAAAGAGAAGCTAAAGCAAAAACATCTGGAATTTCACAGAGGTGAACCGCAATCACAGAGCGAATCATAATCTGTGAAATCGGAAATCCCTTCAAAGAATCACCAATAGAGTTGAGTTGAATGATATCATGCTCAGTAAAGATTCCCAAAAGAGATGGATTACACCCCACAACTTCCGATTCCTCTATGATCAGCACATAGCTTGCACCTGTACGACTCATTAACTGAATCACTTCTTCAACAGGTGTTTCTGGCTTTGTAGTCACCGGATGACGATCAATAGCTTGAGAGATAGAAGGAATTAACATAGGAAAGCAGTGAGAGGTACTCGATGGTGAATCTTAAAATTGGGAGAGTAAAAACGCATGGAATTTAAAGATGCACCAGATATTGGTGACGTCGCGATTGGGTAGGACTCTGATTTTCAAAACAAACGTGCTGTAGATCAACTTCATAGACTCAGTTGACTCAGTGAGCATGACAGCCAAGCCCATATCCGATTGAGAGTCACCCTCTACTACCATTTTGACCTTTTACTTGCAAATCTCTCAGATTTATCCGGAACCCATAACGTGTAACATAGTAACTGACAACTGACAACAGAGAGTGGGTTACTGCTCCCCGACTGCTGTTGTGTCCGATCTCAAGGAACTGCTACATTTTTGATGAATATATTAGATTCTAAAGGTCGCCTGTTTGGAAAAGTCAGCATTTTGGATGTTGGCGCTGCTTTCGTGATTTTGTTGGTGATTGTGGGAATATTTTTCTATCCCGGAACCTCTGGTTCTGTTGCTCAAGTCGGCGTCACCACTAAACCTGTAGAAGTGGATGTGATTGCTTTGGGCTTAAAGGGACGTGACCCCAGTGTAATGATCAAAGCAGACGACAAGACAAATTTGATTATCCGTAACCAACCCTACGGAGAAGTCAATATTAAAGCCGCCGAGATTTTACCCCGACTCATTCCCGTGGCTCAACCCGATGGTACCGTTAAAGCCCAACCTGATCCCACGGCTGAGTATACTTACAGCAACAATGTTTTAATGACCCTGGTTGGAAACGGTCAAATTACCGATACCGGGCCTGTTTTGGGTAATATTAAGATTAAAATCGGCAGCACCGTAGAACTCGAAGGCAAAGACTACAACTTCAACGCCACCGTGATTGATGTACGAGTGCAAAGTTAAAATCTAGAGCCAGGGTGAGATCAACGGGTTTGCGAGTCCGTTTCCAAGGGATTTTGGGGAAAACCGGGAAACGGATTTTCGGTCTGCTTTCTTTCCCAGCGGAATTTAATGATGAAAATCCCCAACTTCTTCGAGAAATCAGGGATGTGATGTTTACAATCATTTTAGATTGAGCGTTGGTCAGCATTACCAACTAGAGGACGACGGGATCGGAACTACTGAACCACTTGGTCACGCTGGTACGACCAACTCGCAAATAAACCAAATGCACTTGCAGCCCACACCATCCACAACAGGTGCAAGAAAAGCTGGTTATCGTAGTCAAACTCAGCAATCCAAGAAACTAACTGTTGATAGTGGTAGAAGGGTGATACTGCAATCAGATCTTGAACGTAGGAAGGAGCATTCGGTATTGGCATCGAACCACTGGCAAATATCGCCACAACCAGCATCAGTGTTAACCATGTACTTGCACTTTTGGGTTCAAGCCAGTATCCCAGTCCCAGAAAGAGCAATCCAAAAGGAATCAAACCGATAATAATAGTGAAGAACAATTTTGACCACCACTCAAAGCTTTGGTGAATTTCAAGTTGCCAGATTCCAACTGAGAATAACAGCACTAAAATCACCGATGCTAAAGTCAATAAAGTTGCAATTTTAGTGGCAATATAGACCGAGGAAGGCAGGGGGGTTGCTTTCAATAACTTTAACCATCCTTCTGCACGTTCCACTGCAACTCGATTACCGAGAAGTTCGATAATGATGGTGAATAGAAAAACGGCGCACAGAGAAACCAATGGCTTTACAGCGTTTTCTGATACCAGTCCAGCATATTTAAAGAGTGGTAATAACAACACTCCTGAAGCAGATGCGAGTAAGAATGAAGGAGTACGAACAAGCTGAAGGGTTTCAAACCAGAATTGCTTTAACAAAATCAAGGCAATATTTTGCTGCGGCTGTTCAAGTTCGGACTCATCTTCCAAACCATAAAGTAGTTCGGGCTTGAGGAAATAGGGAAAACCAACAGTAGCCCATTCCAAATATAATCTTGGTTTTTCTTGAATAAAACTAGCCAGAGGATTGTAATAATGACTCTGCAACTGCTCTCCCTCGATTACTTCAGAAAGTTTTTGCAAAATCACCATGCGAGTTACTAGACCTTCTAATTTTTTCCAGTCGGCTTTATTGTTTGTCACCATCAAAATGGTGATCCCTTGCTGACGACAAATTTTGATTTGTTCCCAAAATTCCTCATAGCCTTGATCATCTAAATTACGAGTGGGTTCGTCTAAGATTAAAAGACTAGGATTTCCCGCCAAAGCCAAAGCAAAATAAAGCCGTTGTCTCTGTCCGCCTGACAAGTCAGTTGCACAAGTATCCTGCTTGTAGGTGAGGTTAACTTTGCTTAAAATTTCCGAAGTTGTGAGACGATTTGGATAGTAACTGCGTACCAGTTCAATCAATTCTTTGACTTTAATATTTTTCGGAACTTGCGTATCTTGCAAAACCACACCCACCCGAACTTTTGACTCGGAAATGTGGGGAGGAAGTTCCATCAAGTTCACTTCCCCCTGACTGGGTTTGATTAATCCGAGAATCAAATTCAAAACTGTTGTTTTACCCGCACCGTTTTCTCCGCGTAAAACCACAAATTCACCGGATTTTACTGTGAAGTTAAGGTCTTTTAAAATAGGCACGGGTTTGAACAGCAATCCTTTGTGAAAAGTTTTCGAGACTTGCTTGAGTTCAATGACGTTCATTTTTTTGACTCCCAAAAATTAAGAAAGACTTAGGAAAGAGACATTTGAATCAGAAACCAAATACCCGCAGAAGCCGCAACAGCCGGAATAATGGAAATTCCCATTGTTGTTAGAGCAAGTAGTGTAGCGGCACCTCCAACATAAGCCCATAAACTTGTAGCCATAGTATGTCCTACTGTTGCTGTCGTACCACCGTCTCGTATGCAGGTGCTAAACATACAGAAATCACTTCCTTTTGTCATTAAAAAGAATGTGAAAAACATCGCCAATGCAATTCCACCTAAAACTAACCATTTACTCAGGGGTAACGACCCCAACCAGTTGTGCATTGCAACAGTTGTGGCTTGAAGCCGAGTTCTTTCTAAGACGGTAGGATTTTGTTCTTCTGGGGAAACAGATTGCAGTGAATTAGAAGGCTGGGAAACGATTTCAGAAGCGTTTTGAGGCGGGTTTTCTGGAGAATTAGACATGATTTTTGATGCCTGTTAAAACGACAAATTTACTTGTACAATTATCGCGAAAAATCTCAACTCTATTGAGTTAACGTGAAAGTGCAGATCTGATGACTAACCAGAAAAGAACACCAACTCCAACGGCAACCGCAGCAGGCGCACTGGCGATCGCAGCTACCGCACCTGCCGCAATTCCAGCCGTTGCACCTGCTAAATCTCGATGTTCTTTTGCTTGTTCAATTGGAGATAAAATCTCTGGTTTTGGATGTTCTTTTGTTTGTTGAGTTGGATCTTTTTTTACGCTTTTAGATGTATCTGTAGTTTGTTGTGAATCCCAAGCCGTGTTCGGTTTACCTGAAATGATATTTCGATCTTTTTGATTTCCACGATCAATAGGTGGAGTACATTCTTTTGCGGTTTGATTAGACCAATTAACAAGAGGATGACAGGAGTGTTGTACCTCGATTGTATGCCATGTTAAGATGGGAGTCCATAGAATCAAACAGGCAAGTAATATCGTTGAAAATCGATAACGAATCCAGCGGCTTTGATTGGATTTAGAGGCTTGGCTTGAGTCTGATTCTAATAGAATTTCCGTGTTTTTTTCGGAAATACTTATCGGATGAAGCTCTGAGAATGGCTCAGAAGTAACTTGAAAATGCTGTAGCATATGAGAAGAATTTTTTAGGGTTTATTCTTCTCTCATTATCAGCTTATATTGGATAAAATTGCATCAGTATTAACACTGAACTTTTGATCAAATTATTTTGACTGATAAAATTGGCGGATGACCCATCCAGTTCTAGGCTGAATGTCCCACTACCAAAGGATGATGAGGGGTTAATCGCCGGATGTTTTTTCGTCTACACTTACGAGTTCTGAAACCCATAAATATCAACTTTTTTTGTATTAAATTTAGTTGTTGAATTGTTTCCCTGATGAACCGGGAGAGAGAGGGTTTTAATGTGGAGTTTTACTAAATTTTGTTCTTATCCGTGTTTTTACGGATCACTTCTAGCTGATAGCTTTTAGGTTAAGACTAACAGAGTATAGGGGCGCAAACCACAGCGCCCTCAAAGCTAATTCATTACTTCTTATTACTCAGCCGGAGTCATGTTTTCTGCGGGGTTTGCTAAAGGTTCCTCAAACTCGCTTGGCATTGCTTCTGTTGGAAGTTCTGGGGGTTGAGTAACTTCCGGTTCCATCTCTAAAGGAGGTTCGACAACAGCATCCGGTTGAGTAACTTCCGGTTCCATCTCTAAAGGAGGTTCACCAACAGCATCCGGTTGAGTAACTTCCGGTTCCATCTCTAAAGGAGGTTCACCAACAGCATCCGGTTGAGTAACTTCCGGTTCCATCTCTAAAGGAGGTTCACCAACAGCATCCGGTTGAGTAACTTCCGGTTCCATCTCTAAAGGAGGTTCGACAACAGCATCCGGTTGAGTAACTTCCGGTTCCATCTCTAAAGGAGGTTCGACAACAGCATCCGGTTGAGTAACTTCCGGTTCCATCTCTAAAGGAGGTTCGACAACAGAATTTTCCGCAGCATCTTCAGGCTCAGTAGTTGCCCCCGGAGGAGTAGAATTATTTTGTGCGGGTTGAGAATTTCCCGGTGTAACTGGGGGTGGTACTTCTTCGGGAGAACTCACATTGCCACAGTTTTCGCTATTAAAGTTAAAAGCATATTGATAAGCTGTCGGAGTTCCTCCACCAGAAGCCTGAGTTGTCACAAACTCCTGCACCGTTTGAAGTGCTTTATTATCCAAAATACCAGATCCCGTATCCAACAACAGTTCTGGCCCTGCTAAAATTTGACCCCCCGAACCGACAACCACTCCCACTAACGCTCGCCCACTTAACTGTTGTTGGCAAGCTTCAGACGGATACACATCAGAAATAGAAACAACCTGAGATCCTTGGACATCGGGATAACTCTGCTGAATTCCCAAAACCCAATTTACATAAAGACTTGCCCCTTGTATACTCGCCCTTTCTTGGTTAGAAACCTGTCCTTGAGGTTGTTCTTGGGGTTGTTGCTGAAACACTGGCTCGTTACCCTGAGAATTAGCCGCAACATCACTATTTTCTTCTTGTTCTAAGCCTTCTTCTAAATTAGCGAGAATTGAGCCTCTAAATTCTTCAGGAGGGGTTTGAGAAGGGGTTTCTTGATCAATATCTGCACTCGCCAAATCATCGGTAGGCCCTTTTTGCGGAAAACGAGGCGGTTCGCTTCCCGGTTCATCATCAGAATTGGTATTGGGGTTAAAAATACCCGACTGACCCAAAGGATCAGGCCCTTCGGAGAAAACAATCTCTCCTCGCTGTAGCTGTTCATAAAACTCTCTAGCGCGATCTAATTCCTCAGAATTTTTATCGGGGAAGGTATTCTGATCAGGGATAGAAGGCGCTGGGGGTGGAGTGTAGGTGGGAATATTGGTAGAAGGGGGTAACGTTCCAAACGAGTAGTTATCTGGATAACTTGGATAGCTCTCTGGATAAGACGGTAAACCGCTTCCTCTACTTCCGACTGAAGGATTAACCGGAATTGTGAACAACTCTTGCTGAGGCGTTGTAAACGTCGGAGAAGAAGGAGGAGGAGGACTAGAAGGAAATGCCGGAACAGTAGGCCCACCGCCTAGAATTGAGGAGAGAGACGGGGGTGGTGTGATCGGACTCAAAGAAAATTTCGGCGGAGGAGGCGGATAGATCCCTCCAACTTGATCAGCAGATAATTCCACTAATTCCACACTGGGAGGAAGTTGAGCGCTTGGGGTAAATAATGGAATATTCTCAATATTAACTGCAAATAAGGCATGAATTCCCACCGAAGCGATCGCCGCTATAGTAGCAGGTTGACGGAGTGATGATGCCAATCCAGATTGGATAAAGGGTGTAGAAGAATCCATAATATTGATTTTAGAGGTTAAAAATCGGCTTGCATCTATATGAAGTACAGGGAGAAGATTAATCACCGCCCCCAGATGTGAACCGAGTTTGGGTTGCCTACTCTTATCTTCTGTTATGTTATAGCAAGCTTGAGTCAAATCATCAGGCGAAAATCTCTTGGACTCCACTTCGAGAACGCTACAACTCTCCTCACCCTAACCTGTTCCTCTCAAGCTGCTCTAGTCTTTTCTCTAAGATGTCCCCTGCACAATCATTAACGAAAAATAAGATAATTGCAAGTGGGGGCGATCGCTTAATCCCGCATAAATTTTCTGTTGAGGGAGCGTCGCCCATTCTACCACGTAGGCATTATCTAACAAATCTTGCTGTTTTAAGACCTGCCAAACTTGCTCATACACCGAACTCACTTTCATCAACACCACAACATCCGCCTGTTCCAGAGTCGTTTCTAACGCCGTCATCGTGTACAACGCAGGTAACACGACTAAACGTTGATCTCGCACGGTTAGCGGAAGTCCAAGACTGGAAACCGCCGCCAACGGAGAACAAACTCCGGGTATTGTCTCCACTTTCACTCCAGGACGTAATTGTACTAAAGTTTGTGCCAAGTAAGTAAACGTACTATAAAAACTAACATCTCCCTCACAAGCAAAGACCACATCCTGTCCGGCTTTGAGATATTCCCAAACTTCTTGGGCGGCGAGTTGCCAAGCTTCGGTTAATATATTCTCGTCTTGGACATAGGGAAACTTTAACGATAATTGAATTTGCTCAGAATTTAGCCACGGTGAAATAATATTCTCAGCAATGCCTGATTTTCCTCGAACTCCTGCCGGAAACGCCACAACTGGGGCGGTTTTGAGGATATTTAATCCTTTAAGTGTGATCAGTTCGGGATCTCCAGGCCCAACACTAACACCATATAAAATACCAGATGAATGATTCACAACCAATAACTAATTTTTCCTCTATTGTAGGTGGGTTTAACTAGGGTGAATCCCAATTTGATAACCAGGAATTTGATCAATTTTTTCTTGGGTTTCATCGCCTTAACCTAACCTACTTTCTCATCCCCCTATAAAATACTGAAAGTTAACGCAATCATCTATGACGATACCTATTTTTAAGACTGATCAATTTGGGATTTTTTTGGGGTTGAGAGGGTTGACAAATTTGGCGAAATTCAAGTATTATTAATTTATAATGGAAATATGTCTTAAAATTTTATTTTTTTGAATATCCCATTATTAAACTTCCCCATAATTTTATCAAAAAGCCTCCGATAAATCAACCCCTTTTCCAATACTGAAATCAAACGCCTCAACTCTCCTCAACAACACGCGCCCCCTGAGTATCAATTTTTAGCGATCGCACTTCTACTTTAACCCCAAATTGATGCCATGCTTCTGCCATTGCTAAGGCCACATCCGGCGCCGAAGTTGCAGGACTCAGCGCTAACAGAGTAGGCCCAGCCCCACTAATAACAAGTTGATAAGCCCCTGCATTAATTGCTGCTGTATGCACTGCTTCATAGCCGATAATCAATGATTGACGATAGGGTTGATGTATTCTATCTTGCATCGCGACTTGTAGCCATTTTCCCTCTCCCGTTTCCAAGCCTCGCACTAACAAGCCAAAATGGGCTGTGTTAAAAATCGCATCTGTTCGACTATACTCAGTGGGTAAAACTTGACGGGCTTCCGCCGTAGACAGTTCAAAGTTAGGGATGGCAACAATCGGAATAATACTAGAATGCCACGGAATTTCGCAGATTTCCCAACGGTTTTCTGAGGCGACGGAGAGTTGACAGTTTCCCAACAACGCCGGAACCACATTATCGGGATGTCCTTCCATCTCAATGGCCAAGTTCATCACTTCGGTTTGACTCAGGGGATAACCTGCAAAGGCGTTAGCCCCCACTAACCCACCCACAATAGCTGTCGCTGAACTTCCCAACCCTCTAGCGAGAGGAAACCCTAAATTAATCTCAAGTTGAATGGGTGGTGGAGATTGACCTAAATGCTGATAAAGTGTAATAAAGGCTTGATAGGCGAGATTTGTTTGATCGGTGGATAGGCGATCGGCATCGACGCCTTGAACGGTGATGATCACAGAGTTAGAAACCTCTGTTGTTTGGGGTGATTCCCACTCCGAGATCTTCAACCGATTATACAAGGTTAACGCAGCACCAATACAGTCAAAACCCGGCCCTAAGTTGGCAGTTGTCGCCGGAACAGTAACGATAACGGACTTAGACATTCTTCGTTTTCAGACCCACAAAAATCAGCATTCAATTCATGCCGTAGGCTGATGATATCAGATTAAGGGTTAGGACTCTCGGAGTTTTGATCGGAATCGCCTTCACCGATGTGGAGATTCTTTTTAGAAGATTTAAGCTGTTTCCACAGTTCTTTGATCCGATGATAAGCTTCGTCTGGTGTAATTTTACCATTCGTTTCTAAGCCACAAATATAGTTGACCTTCTGAGCAAACTCTTGGATATTGGCATTGAAGACTAAGTGTTCGGGTGAGAACTCTCCCCGATAGCGGCTTTTAGGATATAGAAATTTATCACGTTCGTTCATATCGTTCTCCCGATGGTTACAGCTTTACTAACTTCAAACAAAGATAAAGATAACTAGGCTTTTTTTATTCAAAAATGGAAAAATTTTTAAGTTTGGTTTTAATTAATAATCAAATAATTGCTTTTAAGGTTTGATCCTGTAATCTTACCTTAATTTAAGATTTTAACTTTTACCCTTGACTATACCATAGCTTTTAGATCTGTCAATTTTCTTCTCCTTTATCTAATTTAACATTGAGCAGAAATACTGTCTTCAAGGCAGCTTTTAATCTCTACTTAACTGAAGAACAACCAAAGAACATCTTTTCAACGGTTGTGGTGTAGTTGTCTAGTCATTCGGTTCTCTCCAGAGATTAAATGATTCAGATGGGTTGAGGTTTATAGATCTATGATTTCTATCTCTAGACCTATTTCTTAAGGATGAACTGAAAGAGAGAGCGGGATTTTATTTTTATAAAAAAATAAGATTTTTAAATTGATAAAGTGAGATCAGGAGAGGAGAGTGTTGATTGGGTAAAAACGACTTTTAATTAACAAAAACTCTCCCTATCTTCCTAATCTTTCTCTTTTAACTTTCCATCTCCTCAACAGACTTCGGTACACCCGCAGTTAAGACATCGTAACCCTGCGACGTTACTAACACATCATCCTCAATTCTCACCCCAATTCCTCGCCAACGTTGATCCACTTCAGGCTGTCCTTCTACGGGTTTTATTTCCGGTGAAATATAAATTCCAGGTTCAACCGTTAACACCTGTCCCGGTTGTAATTCTTGCGGGTTTTCTCCCCACTGATAAACCCCCACATCATGCACATCCAACCCCAACCAATGACCTGTTCTGTGCATATAAAAAGGCTTGTATTTTTCTTCTTTAATAATCTCCTCAATATCTCCCGTTAATAGTCCTAAATCCATCAAACATTCAACAATCACCCGCACCGCTGCATCGTGAACTTGTTTGTAAGGATTACCGGGTTTAACTTGTTCAATCGCTGCTAATTGAGCCTTCAAAACAATCTCATAAATCGTTTTTTGTTCAGAAGTAAACTTCCCACTCACTGGAAAAGTTCGGGTAATATCAGCGTTATAATATTGATAGGAACATCCTGCATCAATTAATAATAAATCTCCATCCTGAAGCTGTCGATTATTTTCAATATAATGCAAAATACAAGCATTCACCCCAGAAGCCACAATCGAAGGATAAGCAGGTGTTCCACCATTCAAACCAAAAAGATGTTCCATTTCCGCTTGAATTTCATATTCATACCGTCCAGCTTGGGCAAAACTACGAGCGTGATTATGGGCTTTAACAGAAATATTAGCTGCTTTTCGCATCAATTCTAATTCCGTTTCACTCTTAATTAAACGCATCGGATGTAGAATCGTCCCCGCATCTTGTAAAGCAATTGGGCCAGTTCCACTTTTGGGGTAAACACGCATTAATCTTTTCCAATGTTTAAGGACTTTATTATTAAAAGCTTCATCGTGTCCTAAACGGTAAAAAATGCGATCTGATGTTTTTAAATATTGGGGTAACTTTTCATCAAGTTCAGCGATAGAATAAGCCTCATCCGCCCCATAAACTTCTTTAGCTTTTTCTACGCCTGTGCGATATCCCGTCCAAGTTTCCTTTTCAGAGTCTTTCGGCTGTACAAATAGCACGAATTTATGTTCATCGTGATGGGGTGCAAGTACCGCAACAGCGTTAGGTTCGTTAAAGCCTGTAATATAGAAAAAATCGCTATCTTGACGAAAATTATATTCAACATCGTTGTGCATAACCGCCATCGGCGCACTTCTGAAAATTGCCGTACCATTACCGATTTTTGCCATCAACTGTTGGCGGCGTTGCTGATATTCTACAGATGTGATCATTGAAGCTATGAGAATTTAAGGTGAGTGTTGTTTAACTTTAGTTTAATACTAATTTATAGAACATGGAAAACGAATGACTAAAAAAAGGCACGGTATGAACCGCACCTTGAGTTGAATTAATTTTTCAAAGAAACTTACATGACAGGAACAAAGCGTTCTTTTTCAGGAACTTCTGTGTACTCTGCCACAATTTGACGGAATTCATCACCATCAATGGTTTCTTTCTCAATCAACAAATCAACCAAACGGTCAATCACCACACGATTCTCGCGGATAATTTGACAAGCTTGCTGATGACAATGATCAGCGATCGTTTTAATTTGGCTATCAATGCGAGAAGCAATCCGATTAGAATAGTCGGTGCGAGTGGCAAAATCACGGCCTAAGAACACCTCACCTTGCTGAGACTCTAGCGACAACGGCCCTAAATCCGACATTCCGTAACGAGTCACCATCTGCCGAGCCATTCCAGCAACCTGTTGTAAGTCACCTCCTGCGCCTGTTGTCACTTCTGCATCGCCAAAAATGACTTCTTCTGCGGCTCGACCCCCTAAGGCACCTGTAATCCGGGCGAGAATTTGCGCTCGTGAAATTAAACCTTGTTCCTCATCCGGGATAAACCAGGTTAAACCGCGAGCTTGGCCCCGAGGAATCAAAGTTACCTTTTGAACCGGATCGTGATGTTTGATCAAAGTTCCAACGATCGCATGACCGACTTCGTGATAAGCGATCAAGCGCTTACTTTTACCATCAATTAACGGAGTTCCCTCCATTCCCGCAACCACCCGATCCACCGCATCATCGATTTCTGACATGGTGATCGCTTCTTTACGGCGACGAGCAGTGAGGATAGCGGCTTCATTGAGAAGGTTAGCCAGATCCGCCCCGGTAAAGCCTGGAGTCCGACGAGCAATTGTTTCTAAAGAAATATCTTCAGCCAGTTTTTTATTGCGGGCGTGAACATCTAAGATTTCCAGACGACCTTTGACATCAGGAGCATCTACAGAAACCTGTCGGTCAAAACGTCCAGGACGTAGTAAAGCCGAGTCGAGGACATCAGGACGGTTGGTTGCAGCAATGATGATAATTCCAGTATTGCCTTCAAACCCATCCATTTCTGTCAGTAACTGGTTGAGGGTTTGTTCGCGTTCGTCGTTTCCGCCCCCAATACCTGCACCCCGTTGACGGCCAACAGCATCAATTTCATCAATAAAGATGATACAAGGAGCGGTTTCCTTTGCTTTTTTAAATAAGTCACGTACCCGAGAAGCACCGACTCCGACAAACATTTCTACAAATTCTGAACCGGAAATACTAAAGAAAGGAACTCCTGCTTCTCCGGCGATCGCTTTAGCTAAGAGAGTTTTCCCGGTTCCGGGAGGGCCGACTAATAACACCCCTTTAGGGATGCGGGCACCAACTGCGGTAAACCGTTCGGGTTTTTTGAGGAAAGTAACAACTTCTTGGAGTTCTTCTTTGGCTTCTTCAACTCCAGCAACATCATCAAACAGGACTCCGGTTTTGGCTTCCATTTGGAACCGGGCTTTGGACTTTCCAAAGTTCATCGCTTGACCGGGGCCACCGGGAACGTTGTTAGAGCGGCGGAACAGGAAGAATAAACCTGCAATTAATAAAATCGGGAAAATCAGATTGCCTAGCAATCCCCAAATCGCCCCATCATTGCGAGGAGGATGGGTATCGAAGCTAATTTGGGCATCTCGCAGACGAGAGATGAGTTCAGGTGTGTTGTTGGGTAAGTCCACCCGCAACCGTTGTACGCGGTTATCAAGTTGGGGATCGACCGCCTCAACGATCGCTGTGCGACCCCCATCATAGAGGTCAACGCTGGTGACACGGCCCGCATTTAAGTAGTCTAAGAAGCGACCATAACTCATGCGGGTGCTAGCGGTGTTATTGCTCATATCAGTAGCAGAAGGGCTAAATGCTCCCTGCCAAAGGAAAAACCCGATCACTAACGCTGGTAATGTCCAAAGTAGTATCGTTCTCCATGTTGTTTTCATAAACTCAGTTGCCTCTGATCTTGTAAACCTATTTTGTCAAATAGCAGTGCGGGTGAACTGCTGACTGGATTATTCATAATCTTAATTAAATTTAACGTAATGATCGCGGATCAAGCAACAGTAGCAATTCATCCTTGTGGTAAAGTGACGGGCAAAGGGAACCCACAGAGGGGGAAAAGATGGCGTTTAGTCCCAAGAAAAAATCTAGGGTTGAGGTACGCGATATCCCACAAAATCAATTCGTTGAGGCTCTCAGTTTTCTTTTTGCTAACTTTGGCAAGCTTTGACTGGGTTATGAGTCTACACCAATACCCCCTATTTTCAACGCTTCGATCCGGTTGAACTTTAGATTCTCTGTCTATGTGAAAATGTTAGGGGTGTAAATGGTGTAGAGATCGGGCATTATAATTTTGAGTCTGCTTGAGGTAATTAATTCTAATGCAAAGCAATAAACAGCCAGTCGGACAGCCAGCAATTGGCCCTAACACGATTATGAGCCGACAAACAACGACAACCAGTAGTCGGAGAACGATTCTGAGTGTGGACTTGGGACGAACATCCACCAAAGCTTGCGTCAGTCGCAACCCAAATGAAGTGGTGTTCATTCCTTCTAATGTCGCCCAGCTAACCGTTGAAAAAGCCCGAGGGGGTGGCTTTGAGTCCGAGAATACTGACCCTTTATTGGATCTGTGGCTCGAATACCGGGGAGATGGTTTTGCCATCGGTCAACTTGCGGCGGATTTTGGGGCTAACCTATTTGGTGGAAATGATACAGAAAGTCCCTCAAAAGTCAATGATGCTTTGATCAAGATTTTTGCCTGTGCAGGATATTTTCAGATGAAAGGTGATGTCGATCTCATCTTAGGCTTACCGTTCTATTCGCAAGAACAGTTTGAACGCGAAAAGGAACAGATTATTAGTCTATTGATGGGGCCTCATGTTCTGCTGTTTAGAGCCAACCAAATCACCATTGATATTAAGAGTGTGCGAGTCATGCCGGAGGGCTATGGTAGTTTGATTTGGTGTGAAGCCCAAAAAAGCAAGGAAACTCCTAATTTTGCCGATTTATCTGTGGCGATTGTCGATGTCGGACATCAAACCACAGACTTTTTAACGGTTGATCGTTTCCGGTTTGCCCGTGGGGTTTCCCAGAGCGAAGTGTTTGCCATGAGTAAGTTTTATGAAGAAGTGGCAACGAAAATTGAGGGCGCAGATAGTCAGTCTTTATATTTGTTAGAAGCGGTTCATCGTCCCGCAGGTCAGCGCTTTTATCGTCCTCGGGGTTCAGCAAAACCTGTAAACTTGGATGAAATTGTACCAGAGTTACGGAAAAAATTTGCCCAAGAACTCTCCTCTCGGTTAGTGGAATGGCTCCCCGAACGAGTTACAGATGTGGTTCTCACTGGAGGCGGTGGTGAGTTTTTCTGGGAAGATTTACAACCCCTTCTCAAACAAGCTCAACTCCGAGCGCATTTAGCTCAACCGGCTCGCAAGGCGAATGCTTTAGGACAGTTTGTTTACGGCGAAGCTCAACTGGTTAAACGATAGAGAGTTTTCTTCTGTTCAACCCGCCCGATCTCAACTCCTCAGTTGATCAGTGATTATCTCTGTTTTTCGTCTCTATTCTTTCTGACTTTGAGAACCAGCAGGGCGGGCTGAATACCGAAATAAGGCAAGAATTTTGGTACACTGAAACCAATTGGCTTTGAGTTGATCAAAATTTATCAAGATTGATGACAAAACTTTTGAGTCAAGATATCCCCGCGATCGCACCGAAACGAGGCTATAGGCGATCAAATCGATCAGCAAGGTAAAAGAATGTCTTGATCAAAGGTCAAACAAGTGGGGTGAGTGTTTTCTCTAAATTGGCAGTCTACTGAATCTCTTGCAGGCAGAAACTTTTAATTTTAATTATGTTCCGGGCTAATAAAAAACTAACCCAGTCAGTTACGTTTACAACAGAAGATGCTGCCGATCAAGCTTTATGGGAAGCGATAGAAAAAGAGCTATCTCTGACTAAATATCAGACGTTTAGTAATCTTTGCAAGCAAGCCCTCTGGCAATTTTTATTTGTTTCTGACTCTCCCGCGAAGACTTCAACCCCAGCAGAAACAACAACTTCTTCTTCCTCAATCTCTCCGACTCCCAATCATTCTCACAAACTAGAAGAACAAGTCAGTGAACTGCAAAAGCAGCTTTCCCATTTAGAACAGAAAATGTTAACGGAGGAAGGAAACCGTTTTGAACGCCTCCAACGTCAACTCACTCAGATGACTCAACAACTGGCTCAGTTACAAGTGGCAATTACACTACAACCGAGTTCACCGACTCCTCAACCTGCCTCTCAAATCACTTCTTCCTCTTCATTTCCAGAACCTGTTGCTGAACCTGTCGAACCCGAAACCCAAGCCACTCCTGAGCAAGAATCCGATCCCGTATTACAGCGTTTAAGTTCGCTGGTTGATGATTTTTAGACAAGATCGGACACTTTATATGAGTCACAACAGGGTTGCAAAGTCAAACTTACTTACGTTTAGCTCCGGCTTTCTTTTTCGCTGCTTTCGCTGCTTTTTTCGCTGCTTTTTCGGCGGCAATTTTTGCTAATCGTTCTTGCTCTTTCTCCTCTTCTATTTTATCCAAATAGTAGTGATAATCACCCAAATAAGTCCGAAACTCACCGTCGCGAATTTCTACAATTTTGTTGGCGGCTTTGGAGATAAAATAACGGTCGTGAGAAACAATAATCACCGTTCCGTCATAGCTTTGTAGAGCTTCCTCTAGCATCTCCTTCGCTGGAATATCTAAGTGATTGGTCGGTTCGTCCAAAATGAGTAAGTTAACAGGTTGTAGGAGCATTTTAGCGAGTGCTAGTCGCGCTTTTTCTCCTCCACTCAAAGCCCCAACTTTCTTCGCGACGGTTTCTCCACTAAACAAGAAACGACCTAAAAGTGTCCGCACTTCTTCGTTTTTCCAGTCGGGAACTTCATCATGGATTGTGTCTAGAACCGTTTTATCTAAGTCTAAAGCTTCCGCTTGATTTTGCTCAAAATAACCCGGAATAACGTTATGTTTCCCTAAGCTAACTTTCCCTTCACTGGATTGCTCTAATCCCATAATAAAGCGCAAAAGGGTTGATTTTCCACAACCATTCGGCCCTAAAAAGGCAATGCGATCGCCTCGTTCTATCGATAAATCTGCTCCTAAAAACAGAATCTTATCATCATACATATGAACGAGATCTTTAATCTCAACGACACTTTGACCACTACGCGGTGCCGGAGGAAATTTAAACTTTAATGTTTTTAAAGAGGCAGTCGGTGCTTCAACTCGTTCGATCTTATCGAGTTGTTTTTCACGACTTTTTGCTTGGGTACTGCGAGTCGCACTGGCTCGAAATTTATCGACAAAAGCCTGCTGTTTCTCAAGTTCTTTTTGTTGACGTTCATAGGTACTCAGTTGGGCAATTTGTGCCTCAGCTTTTTGTTCGAGATACGCGCTGTAGTTCCCTAAATAAACCGTAGAAACACCCCGTTCAGTTTCCACAATTTGCGTACAAAGACGATCCAAAAATTCTCGGTCATGGGAAACAATCACCATCGGAGTTGTTAACCCCTTTAGATAGGTTTCTAACCACTCAATCGTTTGTAAGTCGAGGTGGTTTGTCGGTTCATCGAGGAGCAATAAATCAGGATTTTGCAGGAGGATTTTTCCTAAACTCATTCGCATTTGCCAACCGCCACTAAAGGCACTCACCAGGCGATCGCCATCTTCGGAATCAAACCCCATCTCCGGTAAAATCTTCTCAATTTGTGCTTCTAAAGCATAGCCATGAATGCCTTCAAATTGACGTTGGAAGCGATCTAACTTGGTAATTAGGGAATCAAGTTCTTCGGGACTGGCAGTTTCCATATCCCGTTGTACCTGAGCCAGCGACTCTTGAATAGTATTGGCTTCGGTAAAAACAGTCCAAAATTCTTCGCGAACCGTGCGAGTGGGATCGACTTCAAATTCTTGAGTCAAATAAGACATATTGAGACTTGCAGGACGAATGATTTGTCCAGATGTCGGCTCTATTTCACCTGCAATAATTTTGAGTTGAGTGGTCTTTCCTGCTCCGTTGACACCCACCAACCCAGTTCGCTCTCCAGGCTTGACTTCCCAATTTATATCTTTGAGAATAACGCCAGTGGGGTAAATTTTACTAATATGTTCGAGTCGCAGCATCAGGTATTTTCCAAGACAGCAAGGTAAGGGTGCAGAGAATTTAGCCCGCAGATCAGGGCATCATACATTCTTTGATCCAATCAATCTTAACAAAAATTAACCCCCTATTACAGTGACCAGTGAACAGTGACTCTGGATGAATGATCAACTCTCAATCTTGCCTGTCCCCGGTTCCCTATTCCCGATTGTCTCTTTTCGGTAAACTGGCTTGATAGACCTCTGCGGCTTGTTGAACAATTGTTTTCAGGTCTTCAGGGTTCCAAGGTTTAGTGACACATTTATAAATTTGAGCCGCACTGATCGTGTCTGGGTCATCTTCTAGAGTATCCTCAGAGTAACCTGTTAACAGAATCCGAATCGTATTGGGGAAGCGATCGCTAATTTTGCTCAAAAATTCAACCCCTGTCATTTCTGGCATACTTTGATCAGAAATAATAATCGCCATTTCTCCTTCCGTGTCTAGAATTTCCAGAGCGGTGGCTGGACTAATTGCCAAAAAAACCGGAAAATGACGGCGAAACGTTCTATAGATCAGATCGAGGTTCGCCTGCTCATCATCAACTACCATGAGCTTAAGTTTGGATTTAGGCATCTCTAGATTAAGAAGCGCACTCTTGAGCGTTTAGTTGCTGGCTGACTTCAGGTACAGGTTTTGCTCGACTTGATCACAAAGAAAAGCACGAAAGCGCAACCTGTACTTAATTATCGATTCGTCTTCTAACCTATCATATATTTCTCGTCCCATCTGCATCGGCTAGAGCCAACCTAACAGAACTTATAGACGGCTAGTTTCCATCGGCTGACTTTTGAGAAACTCAGTATTAACACCCGACTCACGAGTCAAAGCAACCTTCCCAGTGCGAGCAATTTCACGAATCCCAAACCGACTCAGCACTTGAATAATAGCAACCATTTTTCCCGGATCTCCGACCACTTCAACCGTCAGGGTGCTTTCCCCAATATCCACCACACGCGCTCGGAAAATATGAGCCAGTTCAATAATTTCTGAACGCATCGCACTCCCATTACAGTTAATCTTGAGCAGCATCAACTCCCGTTCCACAGAGGGAACTTCAGTAATATCCTGGACTTTGAGGACATTAATCAATTTGTAGAGTTGTTTGGTAATCTGCTCAATAATGCGGTCATCTCCCGAAACAATCATCGTAATCCGGGAAATGCCACTTTGTTCAGCAGGCCCTACCGCCAGACTTTCAATATTAAAACCCCGACGTGCAAATAAACCCGCAATACGAGTTAGAACACCTGCTTCGTCTTCCACTAAAACAGAAAGAGTATGTTTCATCTCAAAACTTGAGCTTGATCAAAGTCAAAAATTTGCATCTCTCGATTTTATCGGAAACCTTTGACCACTTTTTACAGTTATCAGTTTACAGGGAACGGTAGCTCTGGGAACAGCAGCTCTAGGAACAGTTTTTTCAAGTTGGAAGATCAGGGAGAGGGATAATTGATCAATTATCCCTACAGAAACGGTTGACGATCTCCTGATCTCCGGAATGGTTTTGAGCGACTAGCTAGAAGTTTCGGGTTCGGCAACTTCCTCTGTTTTCATCACCACTCGCAACAGAGGCGGCGCGACAAAGGTTGTCAAAATCACCATTAAAATAATCGCCACATCCAAAGCCGGTGAAAGCGCCCCACTATCAGAACCGACGGCGGCAAAGACGAGTCCAACTTCACCCCGAGGAATCATTCCCACCCCAATTGCCAAACGATTCACTTGAGGGATGCCAAAAACGCTCCAACCTGAAACAACTTTCCCAATCATGGCTACCACAATCAGAAATGAGGCAATAATTAATCCTTCTCGATTTTCGGGGATAGCAGGATTGAGAACACTCAAATCGGTTTTGGTTCCCACAGTGACAAAGAAAACCGGAACAATCACACCCGCAATCGGTATAATCAGATCCTCTAAATGTTGGTCTTCAATGTCCGTCTCATCAAGAACTAAACCTGCCGCAAACGCCCCTAAAATTGCTTCGAGGTTAATCGCTGCCGCAATATAAGAGAGAACAAGTGCGAGCGTTAAAGCCGGAATCACCACTCGACCCCGAGTTTTGAACTGTTTAGCCAGGGCAACAAAGCTGTTGTTGAAAAAGCGGCCCAGGAGAATCGCACCGACAAGAAAAACACTTGCACTGATAATCAGGTAGACGGTATTGAGAACATCAATTTCTCCGGTTTTGGCTAAACTCGCGACAACAGCCAAAACAATAATCCCCAAAATATCATCCATCACGGCCGCACCCAGAATAATCTGACCCTCTGTAGAGGAGAGTTGACCGATTTCTGTGAGGACTCGTGATGTGATCCCAATGCTAGTTGCGGTTAAAGCAGCACCTGCAAAAATCGCTGCAACCGTTGGGGTATGGAAAATCAAAATTAAGCCTGCGGTACCTGCAACAAAGGGAACGGTCACTCCAACGACCGCCACCAGTAGAGACTGGATACCGACTTCTAGCAGTTGTCTGATGTTGGACTCTAATCCAATTTCAAACAACAAGACAATTACCCCTAATTCAGCGAGAACAGAAAGGACTTCACTGGTCGCTTCATAGGTGGTTTGAGCAGCATTAGGTTCTAATCCTGTTGTCGCTTGTAAAATGCTCATAATCAGGGAGCTGGTATAATCCCCATTTTCGGGAAACACAACCAGATGCAGTGCCGAGACACCGATCACGACACCCCCAACCAATTCACCCAACACAGGGGGAAACCCTAACCAGTTGAAAAATTCTCCGCCCGCTTTACTGGCGATGAAAATTGCAACTAAACTTAGCAACACTCCGCACAAAATGATCACGGATTCAGGTTCAGCAGAAGCTTCTTCTGTGGCTGTTGCCAGCAAGGGGAAAGTATCAGATAAATGGAAAAAAACAGGGGAAGAACTCACCCCGGCAACAAGATCAATCATCTATTCCGCAGAACTCATCGTGTCTAGTCTAACGGAATGTTGTCCTACAAAAATACTCGATGTTTGAGACTGGGCATTTGCACCCGGACTTGTTCGAGGCGAGTCGGTTGAATTTCAGCAATGGCGACACCGGGTTGATCTCCCACCTCGTCTAAAATTACACCCCAAGGATCAATAATCATCGCATGACCGTGAGTGTAGCGCCGACCATAGTGATTTCCGGTTTGGGCAGGTGCAACGACATAACAGCTATTTTCAATCGCTCTGGCTTTCAGCAACACTTCCCAATGATCTTTTCCGGTATAAGCGGTAAAAGCCGCCGGAACAAACAGAACCTCGGCGCCTTGACTGGATAAATGGCGATACAGTTCGGGAAATCTGACATCATAGCAAACCGATAAGCCTAAATTGCCGAGTTCCTCGGACTTGTAAACTGAGGGTAACTGTTGACCTGCCATGACGGTAAAGGATTCTTGGTAGTTGTTCCCATCGGGCAGATTTACATCGAATAAATGCACTTTCTGATACCGAGCCAATTCATTCCCACTCGGATCAATCAGTAAGGCTGTATTATACACTTTGCCGATGTCGCTCGGAACTGGAAATCCTCCCCCGAGTAGCGTTACCTGAAAGCGTTGGGCTGTGGTCTGAAGAAATTTTTCGGTTTGTGCTGCAATTTCACTAGCTTGAGCTAATTTTTCGGCTTCTTTGCCCATAAATGAAAAATTCTCCGGTAAGCAGACTAGCTCTGCCCCTCGACGCACGGCTAAATCAATTAACTCTAGCGCCTCGGCTAAATTTTTTTCTAGCTCGGGCAAACTTGTCATTTGAATTGCAGCAACAAGATAGGATCTCATAGAGCCAAAGACGATTTAGGGACAGTAGCTAAAGGTTGTTAATCACTCTCACTGTTACCGAAAAATCAAATAACGGGAGATTTTGATTTGCTGATTGAATGATTCAGGGGGACTTGGGATTGACCGTTAAAAATAGGAGTTCATCCCATTGACACAGACAGACAAGACTTTAATCAGAGCGCTTTGAAGTTAACACTTCCATGCCAAGAGCCCCCCTGAATTGTTCTAAATGCTATTACCGTTTATAGCGGATGAAACAGAAGATCGGGGAAGAAACGATTGAATTCAATTAAGATTCCCGCTGTAATCACAAACCAAACTGTTGCTAAGACGGGTGCAGTGGAGAGATATTTGAGAAAATACTGCATGAGATGAGATCTCCTTTAAACTTTATTGACACAGAACACAATGGGTTAATCGGCTCTAACCCCACTAGCGGGGTGAAACTGTAATTTCGTTATCTTTGGCAAACATTTCGCCAGAGGTGGCTTCTTTCAGTGCTGCTAAAGGCCAGATAAAGCCGCCTAACATCAATTTAACGGCTACCGGAACGTCGATAATAATCTCTTTTTCGGTCGCATTTTTACCTTGTTTGGCCGCATATTGCAGGTAAGCCCGACCTACCCAGCCAATCCATCCGGCAATATACAGGAACAAAATGCTGGGAATCAAGAATTCACCGGCGTGAGCGAGGCTACCATCTACGATTAAGTGAGGAAGACCATCTTCTCCACATAATGCTTGAGAATATCGCTCAAATCGTGCTTTGGCGAGATCTGGGCTAGGACTATTCGCCACAGAAATTTTCGCCCGTTGCTGAAATGCTGCTGATTGAGAACAAGGGGTTAAGTTGTAAGCGGATGCACTGGGAACAAAACTGATCCACAGACCGAGAGCTAAGACTACAGCCAACAATCGTCGCATAGAAAGGTTTCCTTTTGTTACAAAACAATAAGTTTTATGTACAATTGTTTCAGACCGCTCGTTAAGAAGCTATCTGAATTCTTCCGAGCATTGGACAAGACATCCGACAGTGAAACACTCCCGTTGACCCATCTGAGTCGGTTTTTCGGGGGTTTCTTTTTACTGAGGTTATTTTAGGATATCCCCGAAGTTAGGGTGTACCCTAGATAATTATGATGAAGCTACTGATCGTAGCTCCGATCGTTTCATAAAGAATTTATCAGTCAATGGCGACAGTTTTAGCAATTGAAACAAGTTGTGACGAAACCGGGGTCGCAATTGTAAAAAATCGTAAAGTTTGCAGCAATGTTGTCGCATCTCAAATTGCCGTTCATCAACCCTATGGCGGTGTTGTCCCCGAAATTGCTTCCCGATATCATCTCGAAGCGATTAATATTCTGATTGACCAGGCTTTGGAAGAAGCTAGCCTCACCTGGACGGAAATTGATGCTATTGCTGCGACCTGCGCCCCTGGGCTGGTGGGTGCTTTGTTAATTGGGATTACAGCCGCAAAAACCCTCGCAATTGTACACCAAAAGCCCTTTTTAGGCGTTCATCACCTCGAAGGTCACATTTATGCCACCTATCTCACTCAAACGGACTTACAACCGCCTTTTTTGTGTTTGTTGGTGTCTGGAGGTCATACCAGTTTAATTCGAGTCCAAGACTGCGGAATTTACGAAACTCTCGGTCAAACCCGAGATGATGCTGCTGGGGAAGCGTTTGATAAAGTGGCCCGGTTACTCAATTTAGGCTATCCCGGTGGCCCGATTATTGATAAATTGGCAACTGAGGGAAATCCTGAAGCTTTTACACTCCCCGAAGGTAAAATTTCTCAACCGAATGGGGGTTATCATCCCTATGACTCTAGTTTTAGCGGCTTGAAAACCGCAGTGTTGCGCCTCGTTCAAAAGCTAGAATCCTCTCAAGAATTACCCGTTAACGATATTGCGGCTAGTTTTCAGCAAACGGTTGTCAATAGTTTAACTAAACGAGCGATCGCCTGTGCGTTAGATTATGGACTGAGTACGATTGCAATAGGTGGAGGGGTTGCAGCAAATAGTTGTTTACGCCAACATCTCCAAGAAGCCGCTAGTCCGCATAACATCAAAGTGTTGTTTCCCCCCTTAAAATATTGTACCGATAACGCCGCCATGATTGCCTGTGCAGCCTGCGATCATCTCAATCGAGGTCATTCTTCATCTTTAACGTTAGGAGCGGCTTCTCGCCTCAAAATTGAGGATCTCATGGGGTTGTATCAAGGCATTAATCTGGAAGACAACTGATGACCGATACAGAATCATACTTGCGGGATGCAGAGGCTAGTGCAGAAGATGCCAACATCATCCACCTCGTGCTAGCACAGGATTTTATCGGTAAAGATTCTTGCCCATTACGCAGGGAAAAGAATTCATATGCTTGTTGCTCTATTTTTATATTTTCTGGAATAAATTGTCGGCAATATCCTCGAAATTGCGTGGAAAGGACTTGAAATCCTGCTTTTTCAATACAAGAAGCTAGGCTATTTTCTGTGAAAAAGTGAAGGTGACTCAGAACCCCTAAATGACTCCATGAAGCACCTGTCCATCGAGCACCAATACAATCATTATTCGGGACTTCACAGATAAATATACCTTTGGGTTTCAGGGCTTTTTTTATGTTCGCTAAGGCTGAGATTGGATCAAGGCAATGTTCTAGAACGTGTGTCATTACGATTCCATCAAAGAATTGCTCTTGAAAATGCTTGGACAAATCTTCTGCAATACCCTGTTTTACTTGCAGACCTTTTGACACAGCCACAGTCTTTGCTTCAGCATCGGGTTCAAGTCCATAAACCTGATAGCCGAGTTTCTGACAGGTTGAAAGTAAACGTCCGGAACCACATCCAATATCACAGATAGTGCCTTGATGAGGTATATATTTTTCGAGCAGAGAAGCCGTTATTTCTGTTCCTTGATCTAATTTCCAGGCAATATGAACCAGTAATTTCTCCAAAAATGTTCTCGGCTTTTGGTTATCTTTTTTTTGGAATTGATCTGAATGGGTGTAGTAATCGTCAATCTTGTAGAAATCTTCAACCTCTTCATACTGAGTGGGAAGAGGATGTAGAGTACCATACTGACAAGTTTCACACCAATAGAGTTGATAATCTGTTTCTTCGCTGGGCTTTCTGCGATCTCCCGGAACAGAGAGCCACTTCCGTAAAGGAGTGTTATCTAGGGGACAGAGTAATTCTTGAGTCATAGTATCCTTGATTCAAAACTGACAGAATAGTTGGAAACTTTAGTAGATACATAGCCTGTCTTTGATTGTTTATTGGAACACGTAAATTAGCTAATCTAGGCTCACTCAATCATTAGAAATTTTAAATTGCTTCTCATACTAAAAAGAGATGATGAGCAACCCATTCCGCTCTCACTCTATCAATATCTAAATTATTTGTCTATCTATTTTTGATAAGTTAACTAAACTTTTTTTAACTTAAGTTAACCCCGGAAATCCTTTCTTTTTGCAACTCTATTTTATGACTTAAGTAGTCAAAAAAATCAATGTCACTATATGGACATTTGTAAATAAACCTCAGATTCAACGTGTTTTGAAGAAAAAGGACGCAAAACACCCGAATGAGAATTGCTTGCTAGATAAAACTATTCCAAAGGCTATTAGCAGAAATATTGCTGACAAAACCTAATGCTGTATTTGAGCTATTGTTAACAATGAGAGTGCCGGGATTACCGAGCAAATTAGCAGGAACTAAGTTTAGGTTTATAGGACTTAATCCTTCATTTAAACCGATCTGGTCAACTCCAACTTGAAAATCGGTAATAATATCAGCTTGAGTAAAATCAGCCGTTGCTGCTGAGTTGGAGAGAATAAAGACATCAGAATTCAAACCCCCAGTTAGAATATCTTGACCTCGATCTCCACTTAAAATATCATTGCCTATCCCTCCATTTAAGAAGTCATTCCCTTGACCTCCAAATAAAGTGTCATTTTCACTATCTCCGTTGAGCCTATCATTGCCTAAACCTCCACTAAGATAATCGTTTCCACCGCCACCATTTAAAGTATCATTTTCAGGAGTTCCGACTAAAATATCGTGACTTTGGTAGGAGTTTAAACTATTGTTTAAATTGTTTAATTCAATATTTTCTAACTCAGTTGCGTTAAAGTTATTGTTATTTCCTCCATATTGAAAGAAAGGATAAGTGCTGAACGTTACCTCACCTGGAGAAGTGATTTCTCCGGTAATTGGATTAATTTCAAAGGGTTCAAAATCTGAAATCCCAACGGCTTCTGAATTCCGAGTCACAGGTGCAACTGGACGCAGTGTTAACCCACCTTCGGGTGCAATTAATGGAATATTCCCAACTTCTTCAAACTCAAAAAATACGTCTTCTCCCGCAAGCGGAAAGTTTGGTACAATCGGAGGAACAACGATGCTATTAACGACGGTCTCGCGATCAGGTGGATTAATCCCACCAAAGTTAATTAAACCTGCTCCTCCATCACTGAGAAAAAATACCATAAGTGTTTGTATAGGTTGAGGACTTAAGGTTTAACTGTACTCAACTTTTCTGAAATTGTGTGTATGGTAATTATCAATTATTGAAGTTTACAAGAATAGATAATTTATCAACTATCTTGTCTTTCTGGGGGTGACGGATCACGATTGACTGTTTCGCCCTGTTGTTGGAGAAGGGTTAAAATATGAATTGCCATCACTTCGGTTTGTTCAACCATTGCCATATGTCCGCAGTCAGGAATATCGATAACGTTACCGTCTCCCTGTTTAAACATCCAGTGAAAACTCGCCAGATATCGGACATATTGGGGTTCCATGACTTGATCTTCCGTCCCTGCTAAAAAATAAACCGGTTGTTTGAGACGAGCAACAATTTGGGGGAGACGATGTACTTCAGCTTCTGTCGTTGAGTCTAACAAAGCCCCTAAAGCCGCTTCAGGCGAAGCAACAACAAAATCAATCACTCGTTGACGTCCCCACTGACGTGCAATTGGACGAGCCACTTGAGTTCGGGAAAAAACCCTATCAAGTAAGGGAACAATCGTCAACCATCGGGGACGAAACTTAACAATTTGTTTTCCAGCCGAACGAAATTTCTCGAATTCTTCTTTGAGATAAATTCCGCCTCCGGCGTTAACACAGATTACACCTTTGACTTGTTGGGGAAGTTGGTCAGCCGCGAGTAATGCTATTGTTCCCCCCAGAGAATGCCCTACAAGCCAAGCTTGCTCAATATTTAGATGTTTGAGTAATAAAGCCAAATCGGCGGCGTAGGAGGCCGGAGAATAGCTCAAAGACCCCTCAACTGAAGCAGGAGACAGTTGAGAATCTCCAAATCCCCGTAGGTCATAAGACAAACAGGGGTAATAGGGTTGCACCTGTTCGATTAGCGGTAGCCAATAGCGACGGCTCAACAACCAGCCGTGGATAAAAACAATTACAGAACTCTGTTTAGGGGTTGATGGGGTCAATTCGTAAGTGTGTTTGACACCCTGAATCTCAATAGTTGTCATACCTTCATTCTACCCCAGAACAGTCTTTACAGGCAAAAGGCAAGCTAGCAATAGGCAAGCTAGCAATTTACAGTTATCGTTGTTTCCTGTTCACTGTTTTAAAAGCGTTCTCCCATGAGTCGCTGACGCATTCCTTCGGCAATTTTTTGGCCAAGATAGTCAGGAATTAAACTTTCATTGGGGCCAAGTAGATAAAGAATTAAACGAGTTCGACCCCGCCAGACGAGCAGGTTTGCGTTGACCACCAACAAATCTTCTTGCCAAATGGCGTACATGACCTTGTAAAATAAACCAGGCTGGTTATCGGCTTCAATTAATAAAGCGGGGAGGTGAAACACTGGATCTACATAAAATTCGGTGGCTACATCTTCTAGACCTGCATCTAAATTGAATTCTACCGCGAGCATCTCCTCAACTTCAAAATGTCCAGCGAGAGCTTCTTGAACAGCTCGACAGACATTATCAGCAGTCTTCTCAGTTAGTGCTTTACCCCCTCGGGAAACGACTAACTTGATAAAGACCAACATGGGAGGATAAATTTGTCCATATAAACTCAGATTATGGATTGTTAAACCGTAAGCCGCCAAAACACCAAAAATATCGCTCAGAAGAAAAGACTGATTGCGGTAGGCAAAGTGTAAGGCACTTCGACTTCCCTCGGGTTTGATTTCAATGACTGCCTGTCTCGTTTTGTAAATTTGATAGGCAAGTTTGAGATTTTGCAGTTGAATCTCACTACTGACAAATTGCTCATAAAACTGTGGGAACGCCCGATTGAAGCGTTTGAGCAGTTCTAATGTTGATGATTTTAAGCCCAAAGCCATAATTGAGGAGAAGGTACGGGAGATATACTATCTAGTACGGTCATTCAACGTCTACTACCTTAACCACACCTGCATGGGTTTCTGGAAAAACTTGTTTAGCGGTATGAATTCCACCTCGAGTTCCTCGACAGCAGATTACGAGGTTCATAACAACGGGGACAGCGATGCTGCACCCCAGGCAGTTCGCACATCGACTAATAGTAATGGTCGCATTTTTTTTAGTACAGATCGTGATATAGATCTTTATGAACTAGAAGAACTTTGCAGTGCGGTGGGTTGGTCTCGTCGCCCTTTACGAAAAGTCAAAAAGGCTATCCAATATAGCTTTTTGGTGGTTTCGATGTGGCAACTCCAAGGCAAAAAACGACGGCTGATTGGGTTTGCTAGAGCAACGTCTGACCATGCTTTTAATGCAACCCTCTGGGATGTAGTCGTTCATCCAGATTTCCAAAATCGAGGTATGGGTAAAGCTCTGATGAAGTTTATTATTAAAAAGCTCCGTAGCGACGATATCAGCAATATTACTCTGTTTGCTGACCCCCATGTTATAGATTTTTATCGAAATCTGGGTTTTATCCCTGACCCCGAAGGGATTAAAGGGATGTTCTGGTACCCAGATTAACTCCTAATGACTTTACTTGCCAGGTATTAGGAGTGGGGAGACAATGAACAGCGACGTGTGCGGGAATGTCTGTTGCCCAGAGGAGGATACCCCTGCCTTAAAAGCGGGACTAACTCCTAACCCCCAAGACCAATCACTTTTGCTTCCTATCTCGTTAAATTTTGAGTGAGGTGTAAATTTTGCTATTTTTAACTGACTTAGTGTAAACTATATAGGTGTACACTAAAAGTACAGTTTACGGGATGTAGCGCAGCTTGGTAGCGCGCCTGCTTTGGGAGCAGGATGTCGCAGGTTCAAATCCTGTCATCCCGATTGAGTTATAACACTTGCTAACACTAGGTTTGACGGTAATGACTCAAACAACAAAACGATAAACTTACCTAAAATCTACCTAAATCAAGCATATTTCACACTCATATCAACTGACCATCAACTCTGTTATATTGATTCACTAATCAACCATCACAACGCAGTCATTCTGTCAAACCCTCACTTTTACCCTTAACCTGAACTTTCAAGCCTACCAATGTCGCTCTATCTGTCAAGGTCAAGCCTAACGGTGCTACGCAACCTTGACATCTATCGCTTGCCATTGGTGTCTTGAGTTTGTCAGGTTAAGGGGGAAGGTGTGTTTTAAGATCACAAGTGAAAGTACAGAGAATTTCGAGAAGAAACTTTGGCAGTCAGAAACGATCACGGTAGACTGGATGTAATTTGTGTTGCTGTTCTTCGTTAAAGCTATGCCCGGAGCCGATCTTCCCCCCAACATCAATCCATCTGATCCTACCCCTCCAACAGATTCTCATTCTTTAGAGGCTAATGAGAGTTCCGTTGATGGGACTCACTCACCAGACGAAGAATGGGAAACCGTTAATTTACCGAATGCCATCAGTGTCGATCAGCTTCCCATTACTGACGAAAACAACATCTCAGAAGTCGTCGAGGAAAAGTTGGCTTTTGAGGACGTCGAAGTTCAACCGGGTGAAAGCGAAAATCCATCTGAGTTAATCCAAGCCTTACATGAGTGTAATCGGGATTTGATTAATCGAGTCACAGAACTTGAAATTGAACTAGATGAATGTCGAAAAGCATTACACAATCAAGATAGTCTATTCAATCAACGGGTTCAAGAACTTGCAGTTGCTCAAGATCAGGTGACTCGGTTATTTGGGAAGCTAGAACTGTCTAATCAAGTCATTCGCCGTCAACAAGTCTTAGTTGAAACCCTCACCCAACAATGGGAAACCAGCCAAACCCGCATGGCTCAGATGGAACGGGAATGTGCTTTGGCTCAACAGCGCTATAATGAACAATTCCATGAGTTGGTAGAAGCTCAAAATGCTTGTCGAGAATTGCGATCGCGTTTACACCGTCAGCAACGTCATACCCTTCAGTTTAAAGCGGCTTTAGAACGATGTTTAGAGATGCAACCGCGACAACAGTCGCACGATCAACAGAGTCAACCTCATAAAACCTATTTAGATTTACCCAAAATTGAACAGACTAGCCCCGGAGAAGATCCTCGAGAGTCTTTAGTATTAGACCTTGACTCCCCTCCAATGGGGGTTTCGAGATCTCAACCCGTTCAACCCTGGTCAGCCGAATTGACAGACGATAATGATAGTGTAGAACGCCTCGATGAAATTGTCAGGCAAGAACAACACTCCGATTATTTTGACGAGGAACTGGTCGATGAATGGTTAGAATTAGATGAACCAATCCCTCCTAATTTACAAAACACTCCAGAGGATTTCTCCCAACAAGATTATTGGAGAGAAAATCAACAGAGTTTAGCCGCTTCTCAACTCTCAGAACTCCCCAATTTAGGGGAATTAGAAAACTATTGGTATCCAGATGATTCGGGACAGACACCTTTAACGTCAAATCCCTTTATGGAAACCCCTGAATCTGAGTCTGAACCCGTTGAACCGACTCCTGTACAATCTTCTCCTCGATTTATCGAAGATGAGTTGGATCGGATTCGGATGGAATATGCGTCCTCGACTATACCCAGTTTTGAGTTAGATACCGGGAAGTCAGGGTTTATTCCTTCTCCTCATCAACAAGTTGATCAATTACATCGAGGTTCGCAACAACAACAGAGGGTTTCATCTGCATCTGAGGCTTCTAATTGGCCGGCACCGTTAATTCAATCGACTCGTCAGAAAAAATTGCGATCGCTGGCTTCGATTGAACTTCCGAGATTTCCACAATCTGCCCCTGCCGAACAAGGGGTGATGGCTTATAACAGTGAGGGCGAACCATTTTGATGTTTTTGAGGGGCGCGGTCGTTTGCGCCCTTTGTCGGCTTAAATGAGGATGTCTGAAGGCAAAATTGCGGCTGCATCGACATTAACTAAAGTCGCGATGATTTCACTGTTGAGGGTAATGACGGTGTTATCACCCTCGGCGTTAATCTGCAATGAAGAAAGGGTTAAACCTTCTGCCAAGACTAGATTATCCTGACCGACTTGAAAATCAGTAATCACATCCTCACCCGAGTTAAATTCTAGGACAAAATAGTTATTTCCTTCGCCGCCTGTCAGGGTATCATTACCGTTACCGCCCACTAAGCTGTCATTTCCCATTTCTCCCAACAGTAAATCATCGCCGCTACATCCTTTTAACAGGTCATCGTCTTTACCGCCATGTAGGGTATCGTTATCATCTCCTCCACAGAGAGTATCTTGACCTTCATCACCGAATAACAGGTCATTCCCAACGCCACCAGAGAGTTTATCCTGTTGACCATTGGCGCCAACTGAGGGAGAATTACCATCATCGATTTGATCACCTCGTAGAGTATCATTACCTTCCCCTCCACAAAGACTATCATTGCCAATATCGCCGAACATCATATCATTTCCGGCTTCACCCCATAGCCAATCATTCTGTTTACCGCCATGAACCGTATCGTCACCAACTCCGGCTACTAAGGTATCGTTGGCTTCGTTACCGTCCATGAAGTCATTTCCTTCACCCCCAAATAGCCAGTCTTCTCCGAAAGTATCGCGTGTGGGGTCATCTGGGAGGTTATTGGTTCCCCCAAGAATGGTATCATTCCCCATATCCCCAAGAATGGTATCATTACCCTGTTCACCCATTACCCAGTCATCATCTTTACCCCCAAAAGCTTCGTCATCGTCTTTCCCACTGTGAAGGGTATCTTGACCCAAACTTCCGACTAACCAATCATTATTTTCATCACCAAACAGAATATCTTGGTCGCCGCTATCCCCAATGGCTTCTAAACCGCTAGGCCCACCAATTAGGGTATCTTTACCGAGTTCACCGTATAAGGTATCATTTTCGGTGGAACTGAAGACTAAATCATCACCCAAACCTGTATAGATGAGATTATTTCCTTCTCCTGAAACCAGGGTATCGTTCCCCGCCAAAGCGGTAATCACATCATCGTTAACAGTCCCCACTAACAGGTCAGCTTCATTGGTAGCGTTTAAATTGCTAGCTGTTACTTCTGGGGGAGTCGGGAGAATTTTTTCACCCAGTTGAGGGGGTTCAGGACACTGACAACATTCGGTGTCGATAGTCCCTTGGGCGTTAACGCTAATCGTAACAGTAGCAATATTGGATAAGTTGCCATCTTGGTCTTGAACAGTGTAGGAAAAACTATCGGAACCAATGTATTCAGAATTGGGGGTATAAGTCAGAGTACCGTTTTGGTTATTAACGACTGTACCTTGATTGGGTTCGGTGACAACCACAACACTACCGGGGTTTAAGAGGCTATCATCTTTGTCATTTTCAAGAACATCAATAACAACACTTTGATCTTGGGGCGTATTGGGTGTATCATCGACGGCAACGGGAGATTGATTATCAACGGGAATGGTTGGAACAGGAACGAAAGGAACAGAGGGGATGGGCGGTGTATCCACATCTCGGAAGTCGGGGATACCATCGTTGTCTGTATCGGGAAGGGGAGGAGTTCCGCTATTGCCAAAACCCCCATCATTATTGTCAACAGCATTAGGAATACCATCACTGTCGGTATCTTCTGCATCTAAGCGACCATCACCGTCTGGGTCAGTTAAACCGACTTCGATAATATCGTTAGTTCCATCGTTGTCACTGTCGAGGTCTAAATAGTCTGGGCTTCCATCGTTGTCGGTGTCGGGCGTCGGAGTTCCGCCACTATTACCAAAACCGCTATCATTATTATCAACAATATCGGGAATACCATCACTATCAGTATCCTCTCCCCCAATAACCCCATCGCCGTCGGGGTCAGGTGAACCGCCTTCGATGATGTCGTTTATTCCGTCGTTGTCGCTATCGAGGTCACGGAAGTCGGGGACGTTATCACTATCGGTATCGGGGGGAATATTGGCTGTTCCTCCGTTGTCTGGGTCAACGCTATCGGCTAACCCATCTCCGTCCGTATCGGTATCGGTCCCATCTATCAAGCCATCGTTGTCGGCGTCTGTTCCTCCCGCTTCAATAACATCGTTTATTCCGTCGTTGTCGCTGTCGAGGTCTTGAAAGTCGGAGGTATTATCGCTATCGGTATCAACGGGAGTGTCGGGTTGACCGTCGCCGTTGTAGTCCACTTGACCGGAGTCGGGGGGGTTTTCGAGGCGATCTGCAAAACCATTATTGCCAAAATCGTTAGTGGGGTCAATAACGCCATTCCCATCGGTATCGAGTTGGCTAGCTTGGTCGAGAGGAAGTCCGCTTTCGTAAAGGTCGGGAATACCATCGTTATCGCTGTCGAGGTCAAGAACATTGGGAATATTGTCACCGTCTTTGTCTCCCTCGCCTTCATCAATATCGAGAACACCGTCGTTATCATCGTCTAAGTCGTTAATATCGGGAACACCATCCCCATCACTATCAACATTAGGGTTAACAACGGTAATATCAACCTTACCCGCAACCGTATTCACCCCATCGTTAACATCGTAGCTAAACTCACCCAAGTCATCGCTACCGTTGTAGTTGTCGGGGGCGTTGTAAACCAGTTCGGCGAGTTCTGCGGGTGTTAGACTATCGCCAATATTAACAATTGTTCCGTCTGCTTTGGTAATGCTTCCGAGTGTGGGTATCGAAGAAATGGTAATGGTTAAATTGTCATTTTCGGGGTCAGTTGGGGCGCTGAGTCCGAGGTTGTTATTGTCGCTGGTGACATCAACTCGAATACTATTACTCGCAACCGTTGGGGGTTGGTTGATGGGTTGGGTTGGTGTTTCAAAACCACCGTCGCCATCGGGAAGGGTATCAATACTATCGGGAACCCCATCCCCATCGGTATCTGTGGGGTCATCAATTTGACCATCTCCGTTAACATCGGGGGTTCCTTCTCCGGTTGGAAGTCCGGCTTCTACTCGGTCGGGAGTTCCATCGTTATCGCTGTCAATTTCTTGATAGTCGGGAGTTCCGTCTGCATCCGCATCGGGTAAGGGGTCGTTGTTGGCGTCGCTAAACCCGTCGTTATCATCAATGACATCAAGAATACCATCCCCATCGCTATCGGAACCGTCAATAATACCGTTCCCATCTGTATCCACAACGGCGGGGTCTTGTCCGCCTTCGATCAGGTCGGAAATACCGTCGTTATCGCTATCGAGGTCGCGGAAGTCTGCAACACCATCATTATCAATATCGGGAATAGCAACCGCAGTCCCCCCGTTATCGGGGTCAACCGCATCTGCTAACCCATCCCCATCTGTATCAATATTCGCCCCATCTATTAACCCATCGCCGTCGGTATCTGTTCCCCCCGCTTCAGTAACATCGGGAATACCATCGTTATCGCTGTCGAGGTCTTGGAAGTCGGGAACCCCGTCTTGGTCGGTGTCAATGGGGTCATCGGGTTGACCGTCGCCGTTGAGGTCGAGTTGACCGGAGTCTGGGGTCGTTTCTAGACTATCAATAACGCCGTTTTCACCAAAGTTGTTGCTGGGGTCGATAATACCGTCGCCATCGGTATCGAGTTGGTTAATTTGGTCGGGGGTAAGTCCGCTTTCGTTGAGGTCGGGAACCCCATCGTTATCGCTATCGAGGTCGAGACTGTCTGGGATACCGTCTCCGTCTGTGTCGCCGTCGCCTTCGTTGCTATCGAAAATTCCGTCGTTATCATCATCGAGGTCGTTAATATCAGGAATTCCATCCCCATCGGTATCCGTATCGGGACTAATAATGTCAATATTGACAGTACCGGGAACGGTATTAACCCCATCGCTGACATTATAAGTAAAGCTTCCTAATTCATCGGTACCGTTGTAGTTTTCTGGGGTGTCATAAAGCAGTCCTGCGAGTTCTTCGGGAGTAAGTATATCGCCAATACTAACAGGTGTTCCATCTGCTTTGGTAACGGTTCCTAAGTTGGGTAAAGTGGTAACAGTTATCGTGAGATTATCATTCTCAGGGTCAGTGGGGGCGGTTATTCCTAACTCGTTATCTTGGCTATTATTGTTGAACTGAACACTATTGTCAGAAACAGTTGGGGGATTGTTTGTAGTCGTTCCTATACTAATATTAACGGTTCCAGGAGTCTCAGCATAGCTATTTCCATCAAACCCATTCCAGCCAAAACTCGTATCTCCGTTAAAGTTTTCGTCCGGTGTAAAGACTAGATTTCCTAACTGAGTTACATCTATTTCATCATCAAGACTAACTGGATTATCATTCAGAGTTAGGGTGCCATTTTCTGGGAGTGAGGTGATTTGAATTTTCGTTAGACTATCACCATCTATGTCAGTAAATTGACTGGTAAAGTCATCCGCAGTAAATAGAATAGTATTGTCTTCTAGTCCGGTTTTACTGAGATCATTAACGGTGGGAACATCATTATCACTGTTAATACTAATATTAACGGTTCCAGGAGTCTCAGCGTAGCTATTTCCATCAAACCCATTCCAGCCAAAACTGGTGTCTCCGTTAAAGTTTTCATCTGGTGTAAAGACTAGATTTTCTAACTGCGTTACATCTATTTCATCATCAAGACTAACCGGATTTCCATTTAGAGTTAGGGTTCCATTTTCTGGGGGTGAAGTGATTTTAATTTTCGTCAGACTATCACCATCTATGTCAGTAAATTGACTGGTAAAGTCATCCGCAGTAAATAGAATATTATTGTCTTCTGTTCCGGTTTTACTAATACTGCTAACGGTTGGAGTATTGTTAGTTGTAATATTAACAGTAATAGAACCACTTCCTGCTAAAGCCAATGGATTAGATGTACCTTGAACACCTGTATTTCCATCATTAATGGTATAATCAATCTGAATAGAAGTCGCAGAAGTTGCACCGTTATTTGAATAAGTAATTTGTTGGAGAACTTGATTAACTAAATCTCCTGTTGCACTAGCATTAAAAGTTAGGGTTAAAGTTCCATTACTATTCGTAGTAACGGTTCCAACTGTAACCCCATTAACAACAAGATTTCCTCCTTCTGTTAAAGCGTCTAACGTTCCACTATTGCTAAATACATCTTCAGCGTTTGCTCCGCCATTTCGTTGTAAAGTGAGAGTAGCTCCATTATAGTTAGTATTATCAAGTTCAGGGTCAATAATCGTTGCATCAGCATCCAGAACGATAGCACCTCCGCCTATACTAAAAGTAGGAGTTCCATCAAGTCCGTTGAAACTGGGCGCATCATTAACCGGGACAATATTAATCGTAGTTGTTCCAGTATTTCCTTTGTAGTTAGCAACATCAGTTAGAAATACCTGTACTTTTCTAGGTTCAGTATCTGGTGTATCGCTAGTATTATTAAACTGAATTGCTTCTAAAGCTAATTCCCAATTTTCTGGAGTAATATCAGCCGCTGCACTTAAGGTTAGAACAAGATTACCTGAAGCATCTGTAGTTGGATCTGATGTGATTCCTGTTGGTAAGCTTCCAACAATAAAATTATCACCATCTTTTGTATTTGTTAGAGTAATTGTTGCGGTTCTAATTTGGTTAGGTGTATCAAAATCTTTAATAATTATATCTGCGGTTTCATCTGTTGGATTATTCGGTTCTACAATACCAATACCACCGCTATCTTCAGTAAAAGTTGTTTCGTAATTTGGACTACCTATGTTTGAACTATTATCACCATCCAAGTCAATTAAGGGAATAACATAAGGTGATCGCTGACCTGGGTCAGACATCCCATCATTGAGAGTTGTTATCTCAGTAGTTGTGATTTCTTCTACTGTTGGAGAGGGACTCGCATAAGCATCGATACGGAATAGTTTACCCTCATTATTACTACTCACGTACAAGCGACCATCAACATCTGTCCATCCTGCACCATAGGTATTAGCAGGTGTAGGTAATCCTGTGATCGGCTTTGAAGTCAGTATTTTTGTGTCAAGATTCCAAATATAAAGTCTGTTATTTTCTACGCCATAGAGAGCATTACCTGCATCAACCCCAGTTAAAACCTGACTTTTTTCAGAAGAAATATAAACCAGGTCAGAAACAAATTCAGGATTTGTAAAAGTACCTGATTTTGTAAATGTAACGGTTTGATTTGTGTTAGTATCGAGGTCAACCTTGACAAGCTCTAGTCCGGTCTTTTTGAGTCGAACCCATAAGTCATTGTTAGTAAAATCTACATCACCTGCATTGTAATCTTGACCTGTGCTACCACTCGGCAAAGTTATACTGGTCTGCTCAATTTCTCCATTAGAACCGACACGAATAACTTTATCTTTAATTGTTCCTTGAGTTCCAACTCCATAGATATAAAGATTATTATTTGTATCTTTTCCAAAGCCAGCACCATTATAAAATGATTGTACTGGCCCTATATCCTCATATTGACCTGTCAACGGGTTTAAGAGTTTGAGTTGACCTGAAATAACTTGATAAAAATTAGGTTCTTCTGCAAAAGGAGTCGGCTCAAGAACGTGATTCCATTGAGTTTTAACTCTAGAATCAAACGGTAAAAAAACATCAAAATCATAAGTTTTAATGTTTAATTTCCAATTTCCTCCTAACGTAAAATGACCAATTTTATGAGTAGATGCAGCAATTTCTGCACCTGTAATTTGATGTAATTTATCAATAAATTCAACACCTGCGTCGACCGCAGCAACGTTACACCCATAAATTAAAATTGATGCAACTGACCAAATTTTAAGCTGACCTGTATAATATTCGAGAGTATCTAGACTTAGCTGACTATTACCTAGATACAAACATCCTGGCGAACCGTGAGCAACAATATTAACTTCTGAATAGTTTTCTTTTGCTAGATATTGAGTAATTTGTTGAATTCCATCTGCTTCTGAATTGATTATTTTAACGGTGGTATTGTCAGTAACAGCTTGAACTAAATATTGATAATCTTGAACGTTAGAGTCAATAAAAACAATACTTTTCATGAATTTTAATGATTGAGATGCACACAGAGTATAAGCTTTATAAGAAACTGAATCAGCAGCTTTATTTGATAGATACACGGTAGATACTCCTAAAGTTTTAAGCAGTTTTTGTTAAATCAATGAAATTTTTTTAGCAATCAATTCTAGAGTTTATTGTCAACTCTAAAACTGAATGTTAAATAACTGTAGATGTCGTTTTTTTTAAGATGAATGAATTGATTGCTCTTACAACCAACGCCTGAAAATAGAATCCCTGATTATAGTTAAGGTGAAGTTAAAGAAAAAGTCCGACAGAGAACTTTGTCCTTGATCAACTTCCCTATATTTCAATCTAGCATTTTAACTTAAATGTGTCCTGAGTGAATTTGCAGAATTCTAATCGTATAATTTTTTTCAGATTTATCCGTAAATTTACGCAGTTTGAGTCATTTTTGAGAAAAAGTTAATTTTTATATCACTTTTTACAAGGATGATAGGATTGAAGTTGTGTGTACTTTATCGGCTTTCAGGTGATGAGTGACTGACCACTGCGGAAATTGACTAGAACCCCTCGTTACAAATCTTACCGTCGGACAAGCTCAAACCTAGTTAACAATTGTGATCAGAGAAATTTAAACGATTCTTAAAAGATGATAGAAATATATTCTACCCCTAAAGTTAACAAAAATTAACCCATGACCTTTATCTCAGTTACCTACGCTTTATTTTTACTCATTTTGTTTGGAGTTTACTGGATTGTTCCTTGGCAATCTTGGCGACTGCTGACTTTATTGGTGGCGAGTCTGATTTTTTATGCAACTTTACAAATTCAATATATTCCATTACTACTCCTGTGTATTCTGTTTAATTTTGGCTTGGCGTTAGCTATCGGTGAACCCCTAGATTGGCGAATTGCAAATGAAGCTTGGAATAGTCGGCGTTTAATTTTGCTCTGGATTGGTATTATTTTTAATATATTTTTACTGTTGGGTTTTAAGTATTTGCCGTTTATTTTTAATACTGTGGGAGATACATTAAAGCTTCCCTTATTTCTTGATCGTGCGACTTGGCTAGATAATAATCTGATTGCACCTTTAGGATTAAGTTTTTTCTGTTTTGAAATTATTGCTTATTTAATTGATGTTTATCGAGGCGCACCCGCAGCCAATTCTTTTCTAACGTTTACTTCTTATAAATTATTTTTCCCTAAACTGATATCGGGGCCAATTACTCGGTATCATCATCTCGAACATCAACTCAAAAATCTCAAGTTTCCCGTTCCTGAACAAATAGCTGATGGACTGTGGTTAATTGCCAGAGGGGCTGTAAAAAAAGGTTTGTTTGCGGATAGAATAGGAATTTTAGTTGACTTAAGTTTTAGTAGTTTAGAACGGGCGGGAAGTGGAGATTTATGGTTAGCAACGTTTGCGTATGGACTCCAACTTTATCTCGATTTTAGTGGTTATATTGATTTAGCGAGAGGAAGTGCATTACTACTGGGATTAAGTCTCCCTGAAAACTTTGATGCACCTTATTTTACGACGAGTATTGCTGATTTTTGGCGACGTTGGCATATGACGTTAGGGGATTGGTTACGGAATTATTTATACTTTCCATTGGGAGGGTCTAGAGTCGGATTAATTCACACTTGTCTCAATCTATTCATTGTGATGTTAATCGCTGGAATTTGGCATGGCGCAGCTTGGGGTTTTATTGTTTGGGGAATTTTACATGGTATGGCTTTAGTCATTCATCGTTTGACAGATACCTTATCAAAACAGTTTTCTATTCAAAACCTTTGGAAAACGTTTCCTGGTATTATTTTCGCTTGGTTTTTAACTCAATTAATGGTCTTTTTTGCGTGGATATTTTTCCGACTTCCCAATTTAAAAGATTCAGAGTTTGTCATTAAAAATCTATGGAATCATCCTGCCGATGTACAGTTTGCCCATAAAGTTTATGTAGAATCATTGGGTTTAGAACGTATTAATGTTGTTTTTTTATTAGTTTCGGTTTTTGTTTTAATGGGGTTGTCTACTCTATTTAATCGAGGCTTGAGATTACAGTTAAGCTGGCCGATAAAATTGGTATTAGCCCCGATTTTTTTTCTAGCAGTTTGGTTACTGGCACCGGAGGGCGTTTTACCTTACATTTATTTTGATTTTTAAAAACATAAACAACAATTAGGACGCAAGCCTTGCGCCCCTAAAAATTGATTTTTGATTAAAATTCACCCTGACTTACACAGCGAAAACCTGCTAATATTTCTCGAACTCCCGGATGATACCAATTGCGAAAACTACATCGCATTGCCCAAGGACGAGTTGCCCAACTTCCTCCTTTTAAAACCCGATGTTGGTGATCAAAATAACTCTGAGAATATCCAACATAAGGATAATGTTGAAATTTTGAATATCCCGCAAACCAACTATCTGTCCACTCCCAAACATTCCCTAATAAATCACGCACTCCGTAAGCACTTTCTCCGTGAGAATAAGTATTTACAGAAGTTGTTCCTTGTTGCATTCTTTCGCCATCATTACAATTACATCGGTTAGAATTTGGGAGTTCTTCTCCCCAAGGATAAGTCTGTTTACTTTGAGTTTCTTCATCCCAACTGGCGGCTTTTTCCCATTCTGCTTCTGTGGGTAAACGTTTTCCGACAAAGTTACAATATGCTTCGGCTTCGTACCAACTAACTCCACAAACAGGATGATCATCAAAGATCGGATCATCTAACCAATATAACGGTTTAGAAACTGGATTTTGTTGTAACCATTGCCATCCTAGAGTTGACCAAAATTCGCGGTTTTGATATCCTCCAACTTGGATAAATATGCGATATTGACCACAGGTAACAGGATAACGATCAATCCAATAGGTGTCTAAAGAACGACGATGTAAAGGTTTTTCATTATCCATCGCTTCAACTGAGTTATTCCCCATCTCAAACTCACCTGCGGGAATTTTTAAGACTTGGGGAGAATAAGAGATTTTAGAAGCAGAATGATAAATTTGTTGTTGATTTTTTGAATTTTTTAGACGATGTAACTGCAAAACAAAAGCAATGGTTTCGCTGTGTTGGCTTTCGTGCTGTAAAATAAACCGCCACAACCGTTCTTGTTCTTCAATCGGTGCATGATCGAGATAACGCCAAACTTCACTCCGTATTGCTTCTAAATAACAATTAATTGTCGAGATAGACGGTAATTGAATCCGCTCATTTTTCGGCAAACCATCAGCCTGAAATAGTTGATGAAATTCGGGAAATAAAGGTTGCAAATCCGCACAATGTTCAAGTAGCCAATACGCTTCTGTGTAGCCAATATGTCCAAAATGCCAACCAATCGGACTAAAATCAGGATGAGGTTGAGCGCAAAAAGCAGTTTCATCGACATCTTCAAACTGTTTTAAAGTAATCAGACGACAGCGATGTAAGGCATAATGGAGACTATCTTTAGCCGAGTTTTTCGATGTTGACACTAAGGTTTTCTCCCACACTAATAATGCTTTGTTCAGGACAAGAATGCCAATTCCCCGGAAACAAAGGTTCAGAAGCAATAATCACAGATTCGGGGAATTTTGGATCATTTTGCAGCCAATATAAACTCGGTGGAATCCCTGCAATTGAAAATCGAGAAGCCACCATTTGCTGCCCGTCACAGAGTATCACATTTACCAATGCTTTGACATCTGCTAATTCGGCGAGTTCTTTGATGATCATTAATGTTGTCTGTAATGCCGTTGTCAGTGTCGGTTGAGTGGCGGAAGTCAGTTCATTAATAAGTAACCCAAAAATATGTTCTGAGTCAGTTGTTCCTTCAATATTCTGGTAAACTGAATCTCGCAGACGGTTGCGAATGAGTCGATAGAGACTGGTGCGAAATTGTTTGATATAACCATTGTGAACAAATAGCAAGCGTTCAAACTGAAATGGTTGACAGTTGCTTAAATTAACCGATTGACCTGGAGTTGCACTACGAACATAAGCTAAAATTCGCCCGGACTCAACATAACGATTAAGACTATCAAGGTTGAGATCGCTCCAAGCCGGTAAAATATTTTTGTAGGTAAACGGATCAGTGTGTTGAGTGGCATGATACCACCCTAATCCAAAGCCATCGGCATTCAGTAAAGCTTCTTCCATTTCACGAGGTTGATAGCTTTGAACAATCAAAGAATGGGGCGGATCGGATAAAATTTTCTTGAGAGGAATTGTAGAGCCAACATAGCCAAGTAAACGACACATAAGGTTGTCAAAACTTTCAAAGCTTCTATTTTACCAGCCCTCTTACTCAACTTCTCGATTTTGATCGAGTTGTGGGTAATAAAATTGAATAACGGCAAGGGAGTATGTCAAAATGCTTGATGGTTGCCTGCGATCGCTTTCATACTAACGTTCAGATCCCACTGGAATTGACTTTAATGATTATTCCAACCTCAAGCTTTACATCATCTCATCGAGTCCATCCACACCGCTTATCATTGTCTCGGTTTACTTTGTTCTCTTTATCTCAGGTGATCGTTTCCATCTGTATTTTGTTCGGAGTGACATCGGTTCGGGCGAATGCTGAAGATGAGTTTAACCCGACATTGGAAGTCGGAGTTGTTCAGCAGTTTGGTAAAAAACCGACGGACACCCTGATTCTTAAGGCTAAACCCGACGATCATCTCATTTTGCGGTTTCAGTCGCCAGAGGGCGAGAAAGTTCTCCATACCCTCAGCGTTGTTCTCAAAATGGAAATGCAGCCTCTACCGGAACCGTTTGTCGATGAACGGATTATTCTCAGTAGTCATCGCAGCTATGAAACCGCCGATGAGGAAGCCCAAAAATGGCGGGAAATGGGGATTGAAGTTGAACTGGCTCAACCCGATTTATGGCAAGTTTGGGCGAAACGTAGCGTTTATAATACGCCTTTATTGCGACGGTGGTTGCTCGAAAGTCTCAAAGCCCAAGGACATCAGAAGGTTCGTTTAGAAACTCAAGTTCTCAAACAGCAGCGAATTCCCTATTGGGTGTTGGGTGGCTATCGCTACAACCGCCATGAACTTCAAGTGAGTGCGAGTCAGGATATGATTGAGGTTCACAAAAGTAGCAAAGATCCGACACCGATGACTTATGGGGGAAGTCTGGAACTTCAGCCCGATGCTTATGGAACCCATTCATTGGTGAATCATGTTCCCCTAGAAACCTATCTACGAGGTGTGGTTCCTCACGAAATGGGAGCTTGGCCCCCAGATGCTTCGATTGAGGCTCAAGCGATTTTATCGAGAACTTACGCATTGCGAAATTTACGACGCTTTGAAGCCGATAACTACGAAATCTGTGCAAATACCGATTGTCAGGTTTATAAAGGACTGACTGAAGTTTACCCGTCTACAGATCGAGCGATTGCGGTGACTGAGGGATTGGTACTGACTTATAACAATGAGTTAGCTGATGCGGTTTATTTTTCGTCGAGTGGGGGAGTGACTGCCAATTTCCACGATATTTGGAATGGGCCAGAACGTTCTTACCTGCGTTCGGTTGTTGATTCACCCGGTCAAGTTTGGGATTTATCTGCAAATAGTTTAGCCTCGGAACAGAATTTTCGACGGTTTATGAGTTTGCAAAAAGGGTTTAATGAGGAGGGTTGGGTTGATTTTCGCTGGCGAGAAGCAACCAGTTTAAAGGCGATGACGGCTCATCTTAAGTATTATTTGGAACGCAAATATAATATTAAACCGGATTTCAAGACGATTAAACAAGTCAAGGTCACACAGCGATCGCCTTCTGGACGGGTTCTACAAATGGAAGTTCAAACCGATAAAGAAACGATCAAAATTGAAAAGGATGAAATTCAAAATGCCTTCTGGCCGCCGATCAGTACCTTATTCTATGTTGATCCGATTTACGATCAAGATAAAAAACTTGATGGTTATGTCTTTGTTGGGGGCGGGTTTGGTCATGGGGTGGGTTTAAGCCAAACTGGATCGTACAAACTCTCTGAGTTAGGCTGGTCGAGCGAACGAATTCTCAAATTTTATTTTCCGGGGACTGAACTTAAACGTCTGAGTGAATCGATTATTTTTTGGTAACCATTACAGATGATTGAGAAGCACACAAGAGTAATTAGGGACTAGGTTAGAATAAAACAGAGTTAAACATCAGATTTGGAAATCTTCTCAACTATCCGTCGAGTTGATTGAAATCTAACCTAGTCCCCTAGTCTAGCTCCTTCTGTGGGGAGATAGAGGGCAGGTTTTTTGTAACTATCTATGGGATCTCAGTGACCAGTTATGGCTGTAACTGGTTGCTATTTGCTGTTTTCTGATAATTCCCATATCCCGCCTACATATTATCTTCTTGGTGAGTGGTAATCGTGCAGTCTGAAGTCGGATAAGCAACGCAAGTCAGAACTATTCCGGCTTCGATTTGATCATCATCTAAGAAAGACTGATCCGATTGGTCAACAGTACCGGATTCTACCTTGCCTGCACAAGTTGAACAAGCACCCGCACGGCAAGAAAAGGGCAAATCTAAGCCGATTTCTTCTGCGTGGTCGAGAATATAAACATCATCTGGACAATCAATGGTTTCTGTTTGCCCTTCCGGCATTTTCAGTGTGACTTTATAGCTTGCCATGTTACTTTCCTTTTTAAATGTGAATGAGAGTTTAGGTCCAGTCTCACACCAAAACCCAGCGATCATTGGTCTTGATACTTGGAGTGGAGACTTTTGTCTGATCTAGATATTCTCACAATTAGTGAGCAACCTCTAGATTTGTAATAGATTTAGTACAGCGCTTCTTCCTGGTGAGTGGTGATCGTGCAGTCAGAACTCGGATAAGCAACACAAGTCAGAACATATCCGGCTTCAATCTGGTCATCATCTAAGAAAGACTGATCCGATTGGTCAACGGTACCCGATTCCATCTTACCCGCACAGGTCGAACAAGCGCCCGCACGACAAGAAAAAGGCAGTTCTAAGCCCTGTTCTTCGGCTGCATCCAAAATATAGACGTCATCGGCACACTCCATAGTTTGTTCTCCGTCGGGAGTGATCAGTTTTACGTTATAGCTTGCCATGTGATTTTCCTCTTTGAGGTTGAACATGAAGAAAGTATAAGGTTGGCTTATACAACTACTAGCTGATGATTAGCCCTAGTGGTTGTACTTCATACTTTCTTTATCTTCTGATATTAAGGGAAAAAACCGACCTTGTACAACGAATTTTGACGATAGTTTGAATGGTTTTTATTATAAATTTTTCTAATTACATCCTAATTGCTTATACCTGACCCTCCAAAAACCAAAGTTATACCACTTCTCTAACGGCTTAAAGATTCATCCAGAGTGGGTTTTGACACAAAGTTGACTGACCGATTTACTCTTTTGTCCTCATTGACTATTTTTTCAATCCCGTTGTTTTTGCTAAATATACTCAAGTGAAAACACTTGCTAATGATAAGAACTACTAATAATTTTCGATAAATACCTAAACTTAGCTTAATTTTCCGTAGAAATAGATACTTTATTATAAATAATCTTCTTTTATTATTGATAATAAGTTGCAATAAGTAAGTTGCTTACCCTCAAACCATGACAGTATCAACCCTTGAATCGACTTCCGTTCACCAGCAAAAACGAGTTCGACCCAACTTACAAGCCTGGTATCGCCCTACTGTATCTCCAGAACAAGGCATTTTGTTAATTTTATTGGGATCAGTCGTCACCGGATCAGCTTTAGCCCAACACTGGACAAGTTCAACCACTCTAGCCCTAATCTGTACCTTTTTTGCTCTACAAGCCGAATATCCCCTGATTCTACAAATTAAGCAACGACGCAGTTGGAAGCCCCGCTTTTTAGTCTGGACTGGAATCTATGGAATCATTGCCCTGTCTATTGCTTTCACCCTCTACCTTCAGACTCCTGAGTTACTGTGGATTTACCTCAGCGCTGCGCTCGCCCTTCTCGTTGACGCCACCTACGTCTATTACCAGAAACAAAAATCGATTTTCAATGAACTCAATGGCTTTGCCGCGATTTGTTTAGCAGCACCTCTGGCTTATTGCGCCACCACCGGACATCTATCCCTCAATGCAGTCGCCCTGTGGATACTCAATACCCTGTTTTTCGGGAGTGCAGTCTTCACCTTCAAACTGCGAAAAAAGAAGACTTGTTCGCTCAAAGCCGGAACCATTTATCATACTGTGGCGAGCATCATCATTATCATACTCTGCGGGTTAAACAGTCTATCTCTGGTTACAGCCTCTTGTTTTGCGGTTGCCGTGTTAAAGTTTATTCTGGTCTGCTGGCGGTTTGAATGGTATCGCACGACTAAATTTCATCATGTTGCACTCTTTGAAACCCGATGCGCTTTGATGTATATTGCGATCGCAGCGATTAGTGTTCTTCCGGCTCATTTACCCCCGTCGTGATTTGTATCAAGTCTTCAGAAGGCAAAATCTCCCCATCTATCGAAAATCCCAACAAAGCGAGACAATAAAACTGCGGAAGATAGAACAACAATTTTTTTATGGTGCCCAATGATCTCTCATCTTATACTCCCAGTACAACTCCAATTCGAGTGGGTATTGTCGGAACGGGATACGCCGCTCAAACCCGAGCAGAAACGTTAAAATCAGATTGGCGATCGCAACTGGTGACGCTCACAGGTCATACTTCGGATAAAACCAAAGCCATCTGTCAACGGTTTAATGTAGAAGCCTCTGCAAGTTGGGAAGAACTCGTCAAACGTGAAGATGTAGACTTAGTGGTGATTTCCACAATTAACCGGGATCACGGCAAAATTGTCCGAGCGGCTTTGGAAAATCATAAACACGTCATTGTTGAATATCCCCTAAGTTTAGATCCGACTGAAGCCCAAGACCTGATCGCTCTGGCCCAACAGCAAAACAAAATGCTACACGTCGAACATATTGAACTGTTGGGAGGGCTGCATAATACCATTAAAAAATCAATAAGCGATATTGGTCAAGTGTTTTATGCTCGTTATATTACGATCAGCCCTAAACATCCTGCTCCTGATAAATGGACTTACCAACACTCGCTGTTTGGGTTTCCCTTTTCTGGGGCGCTTTCTCGCTTAAATCGTTTAACAGATTTGTTTGGTTTAGTGCAAACGGTTCACTGTCAAAGCCGCTTTTGGAATCAGCCCGCAAAGGAAAAAACTGATTATTATCAAGCGTGTTTGTGTACCGCTCAACTTCAGTTTCAGAATGGAGTTTCGGCTGAAGCGGTTTATGGTAAAGGGGAAGCATTTTGGCAATCTGAAAATACATTTACCCTGTATGGTGAGAATGGAACCTTAGTTTTTACCCCAAAGCAAGGTCAACTGATTCAAGGGGAGAGTTCACAAACGATAGAAGTAGAGAGTCGTCGGGGACTATTTGCTAAGGATACTCAAATTGTGTTGGAGCATCTATTACATCATACTCCCCTTTACGTGACGGCTTCTGAGAGTGCTTATACCCTAAAAGTTGCGGATGCGGCTAAACAATCAGCCCCAACGGGTAAAGTTGTGGGGATAGAAAGTTTGAATTGAGATGAGTAGAATAATTGTCAAATTACGGTAGGGATTAAAAAGCGAGTTTGATGGCATTGACAACTAATGAGACTTTGGGAGCTGTATTAAGAACTTGAGTGAGTTGATTGTAATGTTTGATGAGTAGAATGTTGCTGGTTGCTCGAACTTGTGCGATGTAGTAAAGTGGTGGAAAAGATACTGATTTCCCAGGTGGCATGATAACAAGTGTCTCCGATGTGATGAATGTCTAGGATCTAACCTAATCGGAAAACATCAGAGAAAAATTCAAATTATGCCACTGTATTGATTGGTTTTTGGGGGGTATGACGGCCAGCAATTCAAGCTTTGAGTCAGGCGATAATGACTCACCTCTGTTGAATATTTATTGAGGCAGAGGAGTGAGTTTAGGAGACAGATTGGAAATTGTCATAATAGATCACGGGTTTAGGCAACTTCTAACTCATAACTGTGTTGAACTCTCTCTAGCTCTAGATCACAAAAGTGATCAACAGACCAATTGGCTATCCGTTGGAGCATATGTAATGGATAGGTATGAGCCACGCCAACAACTGCAATTTTTGCGTCTTGAGCAGCATGAATTCCGGGTAATGTATCTTCGATCGCTAAACATTCAGACGGATGTAAGTGAAGTTCGGGGTATTGTTGATTGAGGCGTTCAATAGCTAATAAGTAACCTTCGGGATCGGGTTTACTGGTGGTAATATCATCTCCAGCAACAATCACCGAAAAATATTCGGCAATATTTGCCCGATTTAAGATTAATTCTATTTCTGATCGTAGCGCTCCGCTAACAACCGCCATTTTTAATTCAGCCGCGTGAATTTTGCAAACAAACTCTTGAACTCCTGAATAAATCGGTAATTCTTCTAAAGCTTCCATTTGTTGACAATAAGCTTTAGTTTTGCGCTGAATAAGCTGTTCAAGATACTCATCAGTTACAACTCGTCCTCGATGAGTTAGTAATTCTCTCAAACCAATGCGATCGCTACGTCCCAAACAAAATTGTTTAAAGTCTTCAGGTTTAACCCGTAAGTTTTCTTCAATCAGCAACTGTTCAATTAGTCGCTCATGAAGGGGTTCATCATTAATAATAATACCGTTGAAGTCAAATAAAATTGCTTTGAGAGTCATATAAAGTGGGATCTAGAAATTCACAGCAGATTACCGTTGGAGTGAGAAAAAAGGAAAAATCCTTAATTTCTCACCTGAACTACAAAGTTACTTTAATCTGGAATTAGGCGGGTGCTGGTCGTCCAGCAGAACTATCAATTTCGGGTTTATTGTAACTTACCTGAGTCTGAGAACGGGTAGATGTTGAGGTATTTTTAACAATAGGTTTAATTCCCTGGCTAATTTGATGAACCCACCACCAGTCATCGGTTTGGACTTGAGCAAATCCGGCTTGAGTCATCCAAGCATTAAGACTTGCCGCAGCATAAGCTTTAATGTAAGGCTCCTCAAAAATCTCTGTCAACCATTCGGTCTGGCGTAATGTTTGCTGATTTCCATCTAAAACAATCATTTCCCCTCCGGCTTGTAATAGCCGAAAACTTTCCTGAGTAATGGTTTGAGCGACGTCTGGCGGGGTTTCGTGGAACAACAGAGACGCACTGACGAGATCAAAAGACGCATCGGGGAAGCCTGTCTCCTCAGCGTTGGCGTGGTGGAACTGAATTTTTAATCCGGCTTTTTTGGCTTTGAGTTCAGCAACGACTAACATATAAGGGGATAAATCTACACCGATCACCTCCGCTTCGGGAAAGGCTTGCTTCAAGCGTAATGTTGTTGAACCCGTACCACATCCTAAGTCTAAAATTCGTCGGGGTTTGACTCGAATTCGATCAATTAATCCTTGTCGAACAATCGGTTCTGCCGGAGGTAAAACGTATTGGGTGATGGGATCATAGGAAACAGGGGCTTCTGAGTTGAGATATCCGCCTTTAATCCCGTGGAAATTTTGAGAATGGTAATAGTCTGGATAGGTTAAACGAGGGTTGGTGAGGCGAGTGCTTTCTTCCTCCCAATTGATGCTATGTTTAAACTGTTTTAGGGCTTCAGGATCAACAAGAACGTTTTCAAAAAGGGGAACGAGAAACTGTTGAAAAATTGTATCTTGACGAACTGACATGGGAATGAGTTTGAAGTTACGTTAATAATGATTGGCTGTAGTTTCCTAAGTTAACCGATTTTGGCGATTAGTGCTTTGGGAGGATGAGTGAGATTGTGGAGTCAATCAGAGGGTGAATCACAGGATTTAGGTGAAAACCTTCTATTGATTTGGAGATCCGTTATTTCTTGACCATTTCACAGATCATCAAGATTGTGAGGAGAGACAATCAATCACAGTCTCAATTGCTTCAGTCGGGGTTTCTACTCGATAAACTTGATCGGGAGATAAGCTTTGGAAAAAGACTTGACTGTCTGGATTTTGATTGAGCAGAATGACTGTTTTATGCTCTTTAATGGCTAGGGCAATTTCTGAAGCTGTTCCCGCTCCCATTCCGCAGCCAATCACAATATCACTAGAGAGAATATTAATCATATTTCGAGCATTTCCTAAATTGGTAAAAATGGCAATATCAACGGCTTCAGACATTCCCGAGGAATTCGATCCCGGTAAAATTCCGAGGGTTAAACCCTGGGCTGATTTTGCGCCTTGACTGGCGGCTTCCATCACACCCAGATTTCGCCCTCCAGTCAAAAGAGTCCATCCGTTTTGAGCAATAAGTTGACCGAGTTGATAGGCATTTTTTAGATCTAAAGATGTTGCACTGTTACCTGGCCCCATGACACCAATAATGATTTTTTTCATTGTCAAATAAATATCGATTATTCTTTAGAAAGTTGGAAATAATCTCAGAACTGAGAAAATATCCTTTATTCTATTTGTATCTTCTTATTTTGTCTTTTTCACCTCTCCTGTTACCCTTGCTAAAATTATGGCTAAAATATTTACGGCTAAAATATTTAAAACTAACATCTCTGCACCTGCCATTATCCAAATGCGTCAAGACTTAATGGCAGACTCGGAACTGAATTTTAACTTCATGGTTTTGGTTCTTACCTCTTGTTTAATCGCCACATTTGGATTACTAAGTAACAGTACGGGTGTGATTATTGGGGCGATGTTAGTTGCACCTTTAATGTTACCCCTGAGAGGACTTGCTTTTGGGGCTTTAGAGGGTGATCCGGATTTATTTCGTCGCAGTTTTTTCTCTTTAATTGCAGCAACTGGATTCGCTCTTTGTTTATCCATTTTTTTGGGACGTGTAACGGGGTTTCAAAACTTTGGAAGTGAGGTGATCGCTCGAACTCAACCGACTCTAATTGACTTAGGTGTTGCGATTGTTGCTGGAGGATTAAGTGGTTTTTCTAAGGTACGACAAGGAATTAATGATGCGGTAGCCGGAACTGCAATTGCGGTTGCTTTAATGCCTCCTTTATGTGTAATTGGATTGACATTATCTCAAGGGCTTTGGAATGAAAGTTATGGTGCTTTTTTGCTGTATTTTACCAACCTTTTAGGGATTACTCTAGCCTGTATGATTGTGTTTATTATGGCAGGCTATACTCGAGTTAATGTCGCTTTAGGCTGGGCAATTTTGTTAACGGGACTCCTATTTTTTCCGTTAGGCTTAAGTTTGATTCGATTAATCATTCAAGGTCAAGTAGAATATAATCTCACCCGAATGTTCAAAAAAAATACACTCACTGGTCAACGAGTCGAACTACTAGAAACAGATATGCTGTGGACGCGAAAGCCCGTCTCTGTTTATCTAAAAGTCCGCTCAAAAGAACCCATTACTCCCAAACAAGTCCGTTTAGTTCAAGAGTTTTTGGGTGAAAAAATGAGACGAAATTTTGAACTGATTGTGCTTGTAGATGCGATTACAGAAGTGAGAGCCGAAGAAGCTCCACTCTATATGCAGAAGCCTGAGAAAAAAGATAAAGTCACCAAAAAAATGAGGACTCAAGATCTCAAGAAAGTTCGCATTTTTAAGCGGAAAGCCAAACCTTAAGATTTGGAAACATACTTGAAATTGACGCGACTCTAAAATAAGGTTCCACTGATCATTCCGGCTAATAAAATGAAACCCACCCAGACATTCTGACGAAAGATTTCACCATACACTGGTTTGGGAATTTCGGGTTGTTTTAATTGACGATAGTGTTGAAACCAAATTGCGACAGCGATCGCCAAACTCAGCCCATATTCCCAATGTAATTTCATCTCAATTCCCAATGCAGCCAATAAGCCCACCGTCGCTAAAAAGAAAAAACCCACCGCATTAGCCGCTTGATCTCCAAAAAATAACGCACTCGAATTAACCCCCATGCGTTTGTCATCTTCGCGATCGCTCATCGCATAAACCGTATCAAACCCCAAAGTCCACACCACAGTCGCCCCCCACAGTAACCAAGTTGCAGGTTCTAAACGCGCAACCGCCGCAGTCCAACTAATTAAAACCGCAAAACCCCAAGCGATAGATAAGACTAATTGGGGAACCGGAAAAAACCGCTTGGCGAGGGGATAGCAAATGATCACAGGAACGGCAGCGACACACAGCCAAAAACTCAAAGAATTGAGGTAAAAGGCCAATCCAGCCGCACAAGCAAAGGCAACAAAAGCGACAACAATACCCGTTTTTACTGTTAACGCACGGGACGCCAGGGGACGGCTGCGAGTTCGTTCAACTTCAGGATCAATATCGCGATCCCATAAATCATTCACCACACATCCGGCGGCGCTGGTGGCAACAGTTCCAAAGATAATCACCAAAACTAAAACCCAAGGGGGTGTAGCGTCAGAGGCCAAAAACACCGCCCAAAGTGCCGGAATCATTAAAATTAGGCGTCCTGCGGGCTTATCCCATCTTAATAATCGAATAATCTGGATTAATGTTGATTCGGGTTGTGGTTCGGGTTGAATCAGCATTGGAATGACTTTGAATTTATACTTAGTTTTCAGCTTTTATTCTATAGTTTCTCGCTAAGGCTGTCATCGATAACCCATAATTGAGTGTTAATTGCAATGAATCGAGTGTGTTGAGTCGCCTTGATCCAATCTCTAAAAATTTCCGTTGCAATTGAGTCAGTGAGTCACGAATTGAGATGCAGTCTTTGATTAAAAACTCTGATCAGATTTGAGTGATCCTCTCTATTGATTAAAAACGGGTTTTCGTT
>NZ_AUZM01000027.1 GCF_000478195.2 Lyngbya aestuarii BL J
TGGGGAGGTGGGGTTCCGGGGGAGGTGGGGAGGTGGGGAGGTGGGGAGGTGGGGTTCCGGGGGAGGTGGGGATGGGTAACGGATGGGTGGGGAGGTGGGTTTTTTGGGTTAATGATGAATGGAAACGGATAGGTGGGGAGGTGGGGAGATGGGGAGATCTTGCCTATTGCCTGTTCCCTCTAAACACGGGTTACTGTAAACTGATAAAACGGGAACATTCAACACGAGGAAAGGTTAAGTTGCCGACTTTGGGAGTTAATATTGACCATATCGCTACACTGCGCCAAGCCCGTCGCACGGTCGAACCTGATCCGATAGCGGGGGCGGTAATTGCAGAATTGGCGGGTGCTGATGGAATAACCGTGCATTTGCGCGAAGATCGCCGTCATATTCAAGAACGAGATGTGCGTTTGTTGAGAGAAACAGTACGGACTCATCTCAATCTGGAAATGGCACCCACTGATGAAATGGTGACGATCGCATTAGAGATCAAACCAGACTATATTACTTTAGTTCCAGAACGACGCGAAGAAGTGACCACCGAAGGCGGACTCGATATCGTCGGTCAAATTGAGCGGATGACAAAGGTCGTGGGTCAGTTGCAAGATGCGGGAATTCCGGTCAGTCTATTTATTGATGCGAACCCGGCTCAAATTGAAGCTTCTGCTCGTACTAAAGCGGTGTTTGTGGAACTGCACACGGGTTGTTATGCTGACGCCTGCACTGAGCAGCAAGACAAAGAACTAGAAGTTCTGAGCGCCGGGAGCAAACTGGCTCTAGATGCAGGACTGCGGGTGAATGCGGGTCATGGTTTGACCTACTGGAATGTTTATCCCGTTGCTTGTATTGAGGGAATGGAAGAACTCAACATTGGTCATACCATTATCAGTCGAGCGGTGTTGGTGGGTTTGGAACGGGCGGTTCGGGAAATGAAACAAGCGATGCTTGCAACCTAAGTCTTGAGTTATCCGTTAAGCTGTTTTTTCAAGAGAACGAATTTTTCAATTATTGACAACAAATCATGCAAACTTACTACTATCTTTTAGCCAGTCAACATTTTCTCACCGAAGAAGAACCCTTAGATGAGGTTTTCAAAGAACGCTATCGCTACTATCAAGAACAGGAAAAAGAAGTTGACTTTTGGTTAGTGACTCAACCTGCTTTTCTCGAAGCCCCAGAACTCGCCGAAGTGAAGGCTAAATGTCCGCAACCGGCGGCGGCGGTTATTTCCACCAATGAACAGTTTATTACGTGGTTGAAGTTGCGCTTAGAGTTTGTGGTCACGGGGGAATTCTCAGCCCCGAGCCAGAGTATTCCCGATCCGTTGGCGTCTTTGGCGGTGGCGTGATTACAGACTGCTAAAATAGGCTTGCTCCCGATCAGTTGAGATCCAAACAATGCTTCAAATTGGTGTGAAGGACTGCTTGCGGCTTTTGGGGTTCGTGGTGTTGTTAACCTACAACCTAAGTACAAAAGTTGCTGTGGCTCAGTCGGCTTGCGAACCTCCCGAAGCCGGAGAATATCTTTTATTGATTGTCAGTGAAACGGAAGCTGAACAGGACTTAGCCCGTCGCACGTTACCGAGTGATGTTGAAAGTGAAGTTTGTCGCTATGTTGATGATCTCGTAACGCGAGTTGCTGGGTTTGAAGATCAACTGATTGCCGAAGATTGGGCAGCTTATATTAAAAGTAATTCGGGTTTGCGAAGCTATGTTGTCAAACCCGATACGGTTTCTCAACGTCCTCCGACTCGTCGAGTGGTGAGTCGTTCACCTGCGGCGGAGTTAGACACAGAACCTCGTTCTATCGAACAACCTCGTCCTCGTGTCGAACCTCAACCTCAACCTCAACCTCAACCTCGTCCTCGCGCTGAACAAGCTGCTTTTAACCCAAGAAGACTTGGTTCAGGATATGCGGTGTTAGTAGACTATCTCAATCAACCGGAACTCGCCGCAGAAGTCGAAGAACTCACCGGAGTAGAAGTGGGTTTAGCATCCTACGGTCAGCGTCCCTATTTACTGGTCACTCAAACCAACGATTTACAAACTGCAACCTCTACATTGCAAACTCTAAGCAATCGCGGTTTTTTCTCGCTGATGGTAGATAGTCGCCGTGTAATGCTGATCAGCCCCAATGTTAACCCGTAAACTAGGGATAAGCCAGTTCTGCTAGACCAGAGATCGCAATTCCGAGAGTTAAACCGACGATCACCTGAAAAGGGGTGTGACCGAGTAACTCCTTGAGGCGATCTTCGTTAAACTGGGGATGCTCTTGAAATAACTCATCAACAATCTGATTTAAAATTCGAGCCTGTTGACCCGCGGCTTGACGAACTCCTGTTGCATCGTACATCACAATAAAAGCAAAGACCACAGCGATCGCAAATTCGGGACTTTCCCAACCGATGCTTTGTCCGACACTGGTGGCTAAGGCGGAGACAAACGCTGAATGAGAACTCGGCATTCCCCCTGTCGTGACTAACGCCCGAAAATTGACTTTCCCAAATCGAATTAATTCAATTGCCAACTTCGCCGTTTGAGCAAATAGACAGGCAAACAGGGAAACCATCAGGACTTGGTTATGGAGAATATGGCCAAAGTCTTGCATGGAGTAAGACACCTCTAGTTACTGCGACTGGTAATGAATTGGGCTAGAGCAACTAAGGGAGTCGCCGCCTCTCCAAAAGGAGCAAGTTCAGCTTGCGCCTCTGAGATCAGTTGGTTGGCTCGACGTTTTGATTCTTCTAATCCCCAAAGACTCGGATAAGTTGCTTTTTGAGCAGTCAAATCTTTTCCGGCTGTTTTCCCTAACTCCTCTTGAGTCGCAGTAATATCGAGAATATCATCAACAATCTGAAACGCCAAACCAATTTTCTGAGCGTAGCGCGATAGCCGTTCTCGGTTCTCTGTTGAGGTTCCCGCTAAAATTGCCCCCGAAACGACACAAGTTTCTAACAACGCTCCGGTTTTGTGGGTATGAATAAAGGTAAGCTGTTCTTCGGTAATATCGGTTTTGCCTTCTGAGTCTATATCAACCACCTGACCGCCCACCAGTCCGGCGGCACCAACGGCTCGACCCAAATGAGCAATCACGTCTAATACCTGCTGTGGGGGTACATTTCGGGTTTGAGCGGCGACAAATTCAAAAGCATAGCTTAACAACCCATCCCCAGCTAAAATCGCAATATCTTCGCCATAAACCTTGTGATTGGTGAGTTTACCCCGACGATAATCATCATTATCCATTGCGGGAAGATCGTCATGGATCAGCGACATGGTATGGATCATCTCCAACGCACAGGCGGTTGGCATTGCCATTTCCCTCGTTCCTCCTGCCAACTCACAAGTCGCCAGACACAATATTGGACGGAGACGCTTACCTCCTGCTAGGAGTGAATACCGCATCGCCTCATAAATTTTTTCGGGATAGATCACGGTGATCGAGCGATCAAGGGCAAGTTCAACCTCGGCTTTGTGTTCGGCCAGATAGGTTGATAGGTCAAACGTTGATTTGCTTGGGGGTGAGGGGGTTTCTCCAGTCAATACCATAACGCTGTTTTCCGTACTGATAATCTTTCGTCAATCCCATTGTACGGGTCTTGTGACACTTTTCAGTCAACAGTCTTTTCAGTCAATAGTGAACAGTGATCAGTGACCAGTTTTTTCAGGGAACAATCTTTATCTTTACAGTGAACCGTTTTTTCAGGAAACAGGGAAGATTCATAATTCATAATTCATAATTGATCACTTCTAACCTCCCTAGTTGCGATGATCGTTAATATAGCGAATTCTTGCCCCGGCCCATTGCAATTTTTCTCGTAGAGTTTGGTAAAACGAGTAGTCTTCGCGCAAAATAATAAACCGAGTTTGACAGTTTGCCATCCGCACATCTACCCGTTGTCCTGGCCGAACTGAAGTCGCTAATACTCCGTCTGTCCAGAGTTTGGTTTCGTGTTCGGGATCGGCTAACGGCCACACACTGACGACTGACCCGGATGGCAGAACAATTGGACGACTCGACAAACTTAATGGACAAATGGGGGCGACTGTAATGGCTTCCATTCCAGGGTGCATAATCGGCCCATTGGCAGAGGCATTGTAACAGGTTGAACCCGTCGGTGTTGAGACAATTAAACCATCCCCTTGATACTGATCGACAACTTCACCATCAACTTCCATCTCTAAAATTGAAGTGGGCATTCGATAGGGAGAAGCGGGTTTAATACACATCTCATTCAGGGCAAGATGGCGATCGCCAACGGGGGTAAGATTAGTTCGATTACCTTCAAAAACAGCCGCCTGAATCATCATCCGTTGTTGCATGGCGTAGCGATCTTCAAACATCCGCTCTACGACTTGTTCTGTGTCGCGAACGTCTTCAAACGACTCGGTTAAAAATCCCAAATGTCCACCCACATTTGCCGCTAAAATCGGTATTCCCTCTGGGGCTAAATGACGGGCTGCGGCTAACGCTGTTCCATCTCCCCCCAAAACGATCGCTAAGTCAATTGGACGGCTGATAGAGGCCAAAAAGACCGGATAAGGATTATCTTGAGGGCCACTCGGCCCCATCAATACCTGACAGCCTCGTTTCTCAAAGTGGGTTGCAAATTGTTCGGCCCATTGTTTACTTTGCGGATCTCTGGCTTTGTGGGCGATGATCACCTGTTTTATTTCCACCGTCTTTCCTCGATGATGATCTTCTCTATGCTGTTATTATCCCGTATCCTTAAACAGTAGCCTGTTTGACACGTCTTAAGCGTTGTGATTTTAACATTAAGGGGGTGTTGAGTTGCTAACCCTGAAGGACTAACGCTTGAGAATGATCTTCTTTCTTTTTAACCGATGCTCCGAAATTTCTTCAAAGCGGTTCTCAATCTTTTTTTGAAGCCCAATTGTCCGTTGTGCGATCGTCCCACAGACACCCAACTCTGTCCCTATTGTCAAAAACAGATTTTGCGCTGTCAATTTCCCCGAGGAAAACAATGTTCTGGGGAGGTTCCTCTGTTGGTTTGGGGACAATACAAAGGGGCGTTAAAGCAGGCAATTGTGGCGATGAAATACAACAATCATCCTGAACTTGCTCAACCGTTGGGCTATTGGTTGGCTGAGACTTGGTTGAATACATCTCAGTTCAATTCATCTAATCTTAATAATAAACGACTTGTTGTCGTTCCGATTCCGATGTTTCCTGAAAAACAAAAAAAACGGGGTTTTAATCAAGCGGAACTTTTGGCCCGCAGTTTTTGTCAGGTGACGGGTTTACCATTAAAGTCTCAGGGTTTAGAACGGATACGTGATACTGAAGCTCAGTTTAGTCTTTCGGCTCAACAAAGGCAAGAAAATTTAAAAGATGCGTTTCGGTTAGGGGCAGATTTCCGCCAATCTAAAGTTAATTCTGTTTTAATTGTAGATGATATTTACACCACGGGCGCAACGGTTAAGACGGCAATTGCAACATTTCGACGACATCAAATCAGAGTTGTGGGGATTTTAGCGATCGCTACGACAAAATCTTGATCGGATAAGTAAGGGGCTTTAGCCCCTTTTTAAGTAATTTTGGGAAATTTATCTCATCACTTTCAGGGGGCAATTCCGGGCAGTTTAGCTGAGGTTCTGATAGGCTTCTTCCCAAGATTGACCCAGATAGCTTTCTCGCTGAATGACATAATCTATGCAGTGATATCCAGTCAGAGGATAGCCTTGATTTTCTGCTTTTTCTTGGCTTTTTTTGAGCCAATGATGCCAATTAAACCCCTGTTCATAAATCGTGCGAATTGAGGCTTTTCCGGCTGAATTTTTATCGTTGATCAAACAAACTTTAATTTGATCTCCAATTTGTTGGATCTGTACAATTCTTTGATGGGCGGGATAATTCGGCAGAGAAGACACTGAATTAATCTCCTCTAGTTGCACATTGGGCGTAGAGTGTGCTAGACAATCTTGAGTTTGAACGGCACTCTCGGGTAAGTTCAATGTTGCTAATTCTTGAGTTTTCTGTGGTGTCATAGATTGTTTCCCTAATTATATTCAAATACATTCCTCTGATCAAAACTTGAGTTCTCGATCAGGGGTAATAGCTATTATGGCATTGAGTTTTAGTTTCAACCACTCTCTAATGGTGAGATTAGGAGAAGCGAAGATTAGATTTTAGTGAACAAAACCATGATTAGAAACGGTTTGAGGGACAAACTGAAGCCGGATGTATAAGATAAATTTATCAATTGTTTCAGAAAAACAAATAAAATAAAATATTGATTTTTATTCTAAGAAAACTTGATGAAAAAATTCTCAGATTTGTTACAACTATTAACATTAAACAGATTTTAATACAATGGGGGTTAATCGTTTAAATTTCGGTGGGGGTTCCGTTGAAGATGAATGAGAAAAATTGCCTGTCTTTGCAGCAACAACCTTTTCAAATAATCCGGGTTAAAATTGAGTATACCCTTTATAAACAGCACGAATGGCTTGGGCAAGTTCTTCGGAAGGGGTATCTTTGAGTAAATACCCTTTTGCGCCGTTTTGCATCGCTTTGGCAATATATTCATCATCATCAAATGTCGTTAAAACAAGTACCTTTGTTTGGGGGAGTTGTTGAGGTTGAATACTTTGAGCGGTGAGACTATGACCTGATGAGATAAGACTTTAGACTTAGCCAAATTAAGGAAGTTTGATTACGGCGATCGCAGTTATTAATTTCTACGATAAGGAGATCACTGAAAAAGAGTGAATTCACCCTAATTGTGAGGTTTGTATAATCAAGATGCGTCATTTGCTTTGTGCGACCACTGTAGCTTTATTGTTACCTTTATCGGGGAGTGCATTAGCCGAACCCGGCGATCGCATGGGTCGGATGTTTGAGCAGCTTAATCTTTCTGCGGAACAACAGCAACAAATTGAGAATATTCACGAACAGCGTAAGGCTTCATCGGAAGGTTTGCGTGAACAAATGCGTGCGGCTGCCGAAGAAATGCGATCGCTTCAAGCCAGTAATGCGAGTGCAGAACAAATGCGTCAACAACATCAAAAAATTCAACAGTTACATCAACAAATGGGTGATCAACGCTTTGAAACCATGTTACAAGTTCGTGAAGTATTAACACCAGAACAACAAGCAAAATTAGCAGAATTGAAGCCGGAACATAACGGTGAAGGTCAAGGGCGAGGGCGTCAAGCACAGCAATAAAAATACAATCCTATATCAATCCTCAGTCGTTTGTAATATTTTCGAGGTTTAGCCAATTTTGGGGTGCAAGTTTTGCGCCCTTATTTGATTAATTTAGAAATTAATCCAGAAATTTTTGGGATCAAATCGGAGTTTATTGAGGTATAATAGTTGTGATTGGATTTAATTTTATTAACAATTTTAGCTAAGTTTGCATTGCCTTTTCTAGCACCCAAACCGTTAACAGCGCATTCGATTTGACGCACACCTAACTCTAACCCCACGAGAGAATTTTCTACGGCTTTTCCTAAATCATTGTGACAGTGAACGGAAACGGTGACGTGTTGGAGTTGGGGAATATTTTGATATAATTTTTGGAGTAAGTGATAAAAGTCTTCCGGTAAAGCAACACCTAAACTATCGGGAATACTAATGATTTTAGCCCCGCTTTCAATCGCTGTTTGAACGGCTTCACATAAAAATTTAAGATCGCCGCGAGTTGCATCAAACGCAGTCCATTGAACGATGTTACAATAATTTTTGGCTTGGGAAATCTGTTTTTTTAGGGTTGATAATATTGAGTTTTTCTCGAAAGGTTTGGAAGGTGAGTTAAAATTAACAAGAGTATAGATATTAATACAGCTTTTTTCGGCTTTTTCTAATGATTTTGCTGCGTGTTTAATTTCTGTTTCTTGAGAACCTGCTAACGCACAAAGCGTTGAATGTTTAATAACCTGAGAAACTGCTATAATTTGATCAATATCTTTTGTATATCGTCCAGGATATCCGATTTCAATGGTATCAACTCCGATTTCCTCAAGCTGTTGAGCAATTTGAACTTTATCTTGTGTGCTAAAGTGAACGCCTGGGGTGAGTTCTCCGTCTCGCAGAGTGGTATCAAAAATTATAATCGGAAGATTAGCAATCATTAGCTTGAAATCAATTGACTTGACGGTTTTTGTAGTTATTTTTAGCCTGATTTTGAGTTAAAAATGGGTTTCCTTTATACATACTTTTAGAGGGAATAACGGGATAAAATCGTTTATTTTCTTCGGAATATTCCCAAGTAATTTTATCAGGATCTTTTTGACTACACCAGTCTGTAAACTGCGGTTTTGTCTTCCATTTGCTTAAGGTACTCGGATGAACGTTTAAGCGTTTGGCGAGTTCTAATTGATTCAGATTACTCGGTATTTTTGATGGATTTGAATTGGAATCTGGAGGAACTGGAAATAATGAAATTTCGTTTTTATTTGGAAGTTTAGGTTGAGGTGCTTCAGGAGGTTGAGAAGGTAAAACTGGGGGATTTTCTATCGGATTGACAAACTCTATTTCCTCCGATTCTAAACGGTCAATTAAAGCTTGAGCGGTCGAAAAATAATAAACAATTCCGCCTTGGTCTGTGACTTCAAATTGAGCAGAAAATTCCGTGGCTTTCTTGTCTAAAAATTCTCGCACATCCTCAGTGTTAACTTGAGAATTCATCGCTAAATCTAAGGGTGTAATCCAACCCTGATTATCTTGAATTAAGCGATAAAAAACCTGATTGAGATACGTTAATTGATCAAGATGTTTTTTGGCGTAATGCTTCCACAGACGCCAGGCACCGACTCCGCCAATCAAAAGCACCAAAAGCGGGATCGTATCTTTCATTACCAGCAATCCTAGCGCAATCGCAATCCCAAAGGCAACATATCCGCTATCATCCTTTTTCTGTTGGGGGGTGTTTTGAGACATAGTTTTCCTGGGGCTGATACTTGCTGACTTGCTCATAATTTGACATACTAACGGTGCAGAACTCAAGCAATAATTTAGTAGTTCTCAGCGATTAACTCTCTATTCTGGCGGTGTGAGGATCTTCAATGAATTTTAAGTTTAGACGAGTGGTGACGTTGTTGACGTTCGTGACCCTGCTAACCAGTTTGACCGCTTGTGCGGGAAGTCGCAAGACGCAATGTCGTAAACTGATCGAGGTTGTAGATCAGGGAAACCGAGCGATCGCAACTCAGGATAGCTCGAATGGCGCGACAACCCTCAGATTAGCACAAGAACTCAATCTTGTTGCCAATCAGATGGAAGAACTTTACCTCACAAATGGTAGACTCAAGAAAATTCGTGTGGGTTTTACAGAGGTCTTTCGTGAGTTTGCAATCGCCCTAAACGAGATGGGTCAAGCGCTAGAAGCTGGAGAAAAATCACCCATTAGTGTTGAAGGTCGCACTGAATTAGTAAAAGCGATTGAAAAGGTGAATCAAGTCAGTCAACAAACCAGTCCGATGAGTGAAAAAGCAGAAACTTTGATGGCAGATATGACGAAATATTGTCCGCCTGAGTCTTTACAACCAGAAGAACCTGATCCCTCAAAATAATCGGTACGGGCGGGTTCTAAATCGAGCTATAACCTTCTCGCAAAGCATTTCTATAAACCCGCCCAATTCGTGATCAGTCGCTCATTTTTCCTTCGGTCTTTTTTAATGATGAATGTCTAAACTCAGAACATACCGACCCAGTTGCAATTTGTCTGACCAAAGTTCATATTCGAGTCGGAAATATTCGGGAAAAGGAGAACCCCCTAATTCTAGATTGCGGGTAAAGTTACGCAGTCGAAATTGACTGGGAACCGTTTCCGAGTCCGTTTGTAAATAATAACGACTAATCCCATACATTCCTTTTTGCCATAAATGACGATAGCTGTATTTTGTATTCCCTTGCATCGTCATAACCGCCCGATAGGGAGACACTTCTAACCACAACAGACGGGGTTTTTGCGGTGTAGAGGGGGGAGTTTCCGGGCTAATGGGGTTGGGTTCCCAGTCGAATATTTCCGGTTCATGTAACAACAAGTGAAATTGTTCACGATCTCTTTGATAGAGGGTTGCGGCGGTTTCAATCAGCGATCTTACGGGTAAGTCCACCGAAATCACAGACAGACTTACAGGTTTGCGAGAATGTGTTAACATATGCTGTAAATTAACCATTAACTATAAGCCCCCAGTCTCAGATTGCCATTTAGTACAAAGAAAGCGTTAGGATGACTAGGGAAATCCTTCCTTTTCTTATCCTATGCTAACTGGGATTATTGAAACCAAAACTTCAGAAAGTCAACAGACTCTAAGCGTTGAACCGCCAACATCCGGTTTATCTTTACACGGTACGATTGAGATCCCTGGAGATAAGTCAATTTCCCATCGGGCGTTAATGTTGGGCGCATTGGCGACGGGAACCACAACCATTGAAGGGTTGCTTTTAGGGGCTGATCCTCGCAGTACCGCTAGCTGTTTCTCCCAGATGGGGGCGAAAATTTCCGAGTTAAATCAACAGCGAGTCGAAGTTCAGGGAATTGGCTTAGGTCAGTTGCTTGAACCGACAGAGGTTTTAGATGCGGGGAACTCGGGGACAACATTGCGATTAATGTTGGGAATTCTGGCTTCTCATCCGGATCGCTTTTTTACGGTCACGGGCGATCATTCCTTAGTTCGGCGTCCGATGGATCGGGTGGTCAAACCGTTGCAAGAAATGGGGGCGATGATTTGGGGACGAGAAGGCGGTTCTTTTGCGCCGCTAGCCATTCAAGGTCAACGCCTTAAACCGATTCATTATAACTCGCCCATTGCCTCAGCACAAGTCAAATCCTGTGTTTTGTTGGCGGGTTTGATGGCAGAAGGGGAAACAACGGTGACGGAACCTGCGTTATCTCGCGATCATAGCGAACGGATGTTACGGGCATTTGGGGCTAGGGTGTTGGTAGATCCAGAAACCCATAGTGCGACGGTCATCGGGCCTGCAACCTTACAAGGTCAACCCGTTGTGGTGCCGGGGGACGTTAGTTCGGCGGCGTTTTGGCTGGTGGCGGGGGCGATTATTCCCGGTTCAGAATTACTGATTAAAAATGTGGGGGTGAACCCAACTCGTACCGGAATTTTAGACGCTTTGGAAATGATGGAGGCTGATATTCAGCTAGAAAATCAACGGGAAGTTGCCGGAGAACCTGTCGCAGATTTACGGGTAAAATACAGCCAACTCAAAGCCTGTACTTTAGAAGGTTCGTTAATTCCTCGCTTAATTGATGAGATTCCGATCTTAGCAGTTGCCGCGACGTCTGCACAAGGAACAACCATCATTCGAGATGCGGAAGAATTACGAGTCAAAGAAAGTGATCGGATTAAAGTGATGGCGGCGGAATTAAACCGCATGGGGGCAAAAATTTCCGAGTTACCCGACGGGATGGAAATTGTTGGCGGTACAGCGTTAACCGGGGCGGAAGTTGATAGTTATACTGATCATCGGATTGCGATGAGTTTAGCGATCGCAGCGTTAAAAGCTAGCGGAAAAACTCTCATTGGTCGAGCCGAAGCCGCTTCGATTTCCTATCCTCAGTTTACCACAACTTTACAACAAATTTGCAAGTAATTTTGCAGAAATTGTAGGGGGAAAGAAATAGATTGTTAATTTTCCTCCTACAGTTTAGAGTAAAAGATTTTCAGGTTAACCTCAATTCCCAGTTTAAACAAAATCTTGTTCGGTTAACAGAGTAGAATTAATTCCCGGTAACACCGCTAAGAATTCTCCCGTTGCTTGAACTTGAATCACCGATCCATTTGAATTGGAAGTAATATTAAGCTGTTCAAAAGTTAACGGACTAATTAACTCAATTACATCTTGAGTGTTTGTGAAATCAACAATTACATCCGCAGTTTCGATGGTATTTCCACCCGCTCCAAACCCAATCACAAACGCATCATTTCCTAAATCACCAGTTAGCGTATCCGCACCTAAACCTCCAATTAAACGGTCATTTCCAAAGCCTCCCAACAGTTGATCCTGACCTTCTCCTCCCCATAAACGATCACTATCTTTGTCACCATAAATAATATCATTTCCGGCATCCCCTTGGATTTGATCATCGCCTTGTCCACCAAACAAAACATCATCACCGACTTCTCCACTTAACGCATCCACATCCCCTTGTCCATATATTAAATCAAAACCTGCTTCTCCCGATACCCGATCATTTCCTTGATTTCCAAACAAAATATCATCAAAATCTGAACCCACACCTGTATCATCTAATTCACTCAAACTCACAACAGCAGCTTCAGAAAAAGTATTTTGTTGTCCAAGATTATCGTTATCGCTAATATTGGCTGAAATCTGATCAACATCTAAGCTATCATAGCGGGAATCATCACTATTAACGGTGTGAGAAATACTTCCAATGCTTGAACCTTCAGTCAGGTTATCATCAACCGCAGTCACCGTTATTGTTTGTGGAACCTTCCAGTTTGAGGGGGTAAAGTTGAGAGTTTGTTTATCGGTTTCAAGCTGAGAGTTGGAGTTAATATTAATCTCAACATTCGCCGTCGGTTCACTATTGAGAACAATCTTATAAACATCACTCCCAAAACCTTCAATTACATCAGTTCGACGCACAGGTTGAATTACTGAAATTCCCGGTTCTCCAGGGGGTAAAGGTTCATCATTTTCAATAATATCAACGGTAATATTATCCCCGATTCTTCCGTCGATTCTAATCGGAGTGTCGCGATTATAATTAGAGTCGTTACTTGAAATGGTATGATTAATTGTACTGGTATGAATATCAGCTTCGACATCTTCATCATCAACCGCTTCGACGGTAACTGTTTGCGGTTCATTCCAATTTTCAGAGGTAAAAATCAATTCAATTTCATTTTCCGCACCCTCTCCTAAATCAACTTGACTATCAGGAGTAATTGTGACAATAACATCTTCAGTCGGTTGGCTATTGAGAATAACTTGGTAAGTATCTGTTAAGCCATCTTCACTGACTTCTGTACGGTTTGATGTTTGGCTAATCAAAACTTCAGCAACATCATTATCCACAAGATCAATATTGATATCAGAAATTTCTAAACCGTCATAATTTCGATCTGCACTCATCACCGTATGACGGATAATTTCGGTGGTGTCTCCCTGAAGAATATTATCATTTATAGCAACAATATTCACCGTTTGAGGAATATTCCAGTTTGTTTCATCAAATTCAATTGCAGGGATAGAATTAATCCGATTACCTGTGTTAAACTCTATTGTAACCGGAAGTACGGGAGGCGAACTTAAAACAATCTCATAACTGGCGGTTGTTTCTCCTTCGGTAAGAGAAAGGTTGAAGTTGTTATTAACAATAATCACTTCCGCATTGACATCATTATCGAGAATTTCGACATTCGCACTACGAATTTGTAAGTCTCTATAATTTTCATCTTCGCTGACAATATTATGAGAAATTGCTAGAGTTTCATCTCCTTCTGGAATCACATCATCTATCGCTTCAACCGTTACAGTTTTGGGAGTATTCCAGTTCGTTGAATCAAAGCTAATTGCATCAATGGAATTGAGTTGTTGTTCATTTAATTCAAACTCAATTGTCACAGGTAATTCCGGTTCTCGTGTTAAAACTAGAGAGTAAGTGTCTGTCTCTCCATCTTCAGAAACGGTTAAATTTCTCGGTGCGATAGAAACATCAACAACATCATTTTCTGCAATTTCAATATTGATATCCTCCAGGATAAACCCATTATAAGTTTGATCATCACTGGTAACAACATGAGTAATTAAACTGTTATGAGTTCTGTCTTCAACTAACTCATCATCAACTGCTTGAACTTCTATCGTTTGAGGAACATTCCAGTTACTTTCATCAAAGGTAACTTCGGTGATGGGTTCAATTTGGCTATCAGTTTGAAAGCGAATGGTAACGGGTTCAGGGGGAACTGTGGTTAAAACCAAATTGTAGCTATCGGTAATTCCCGACTCGGTAACAGATAATTCCGTTTCAGAAATATCAATTCTTGGAATTTCGTTATCAAAAATTTCGACAGTTGTTGTATCTTGAGTTCCGATTTCAGTTTCCACACTGGGGTTAACCAACGCCAAAGAAAAGGTTTCATCTTCCTCAACTAAATTATCCTCAAAAATCGGAATATTAACCGTCGCCGTTTTTTGATTCGCCGCAAACCGTACTGAAATTAAATTATTATCAAAGTTATCAAAATCTTCTCCTGCGGTTGCTGTTTCCGGAGTTAATTCTACCTCTACTGTAGAGGCTTTCGAGGTATCTCCAGTACGATTAATGGTAATTTCAGAACCAACACTTGTTCCATCTTCGTTAATTTGATAATCGGTTTGAGAAAATTCAACTGTTGCGGGTGTATCATTATCAATAATCGTCAGATTAGCAGTACCCGTTCCTAAGATAATTCCATCAGACGGATTTAATAAAGTTAATGTCGCCGTTTCATCCCCTTCAAAAACAACATCATCCAAGACTCGAAATGTCACACTGGCGGTATTATTTCCATCAGGAATAATAATCTGAGGATTGGATAAAGTATAATCATTTGAAGTAATTCCAATTCCCGAAACATCGAGATTGACTGTTTGTTCTCCCTCGACATTTGCTGAAGCAGTAGCGGTAACAGTTATTGCTGTGGTATTAGCTTCTTCACCTGTCGTTAAATCAACTGATAAATCAACAACAGGAAGATCATTGTCAAGATTCGTTAGGGTAACATTTTCCGGGTTAAGATTGTTATAATTAAGATCATTACTAATCGCTGCTTCAGTAATAATTCGGTACTCAATATCCCCATCAACATTCAAATCATCAACTCCGGTAACAGTAACAACTTGTGGTGTCAACCAGTTATCGGGAGTAAAGATTAAACTGGGTGGAAAAACACCCCCTTCTGTGGGATTATCACTGATTAAATTTAGAGTAACATTATCAATAGGTTGGGTATTTAAAACCACTTGAAATGTTGCAGTTTCTCCCGCTTCACTGGTTTCTAATCCTGTCGTTGGGCTAACGGTGATTCCGGGGGTTTCATTGTCTGTGTTAATTACAGTAATATTGTCAGGATTGAAGCCGTTATATTTGGCATCTAAACTCACTGCATCACCCGTAATAATGCTATAGTTAATGTTACCGTCAGCAATTAGATCATCAACTCCTGTAATCGTTACGGTTTGTGGAAGTTCCCAATTTTGGGGGGTAAAACTTAGCGTTTCCGTCGAAAGAATTCCTTCTGCGGTGTTGCTACTCGCGAGATTAAATGTTACTTCTGCTAACGGTTCAGAAGTCAGAAAAACATCAAAAGTTGCGATTCCTCCCACTTCGCTAGTGGTTAATCCCGTTGTGGGAGTAATGACAATTTCCGCAGTATCGTTATCGGTATTCGTAACGTTAATATCTGGAGGATTAAACTCGTTATAATTGGGGTCAGTGGTTGTTAAATCGGGTGTCGTAATGATACTATAAGCAATATCATCATCATCAATATTATCATCAACCCCCGTCACTGTAATCATCTGGGGAATATTCCAATTTTCCGGGGTAAATGTTACCGCTTCCGTCGAAACAATTCCTTCCGTAATATTGCTACTCTCAATTCCAATGGTGACATCATCAACGGGTTCGGTATTCAGAAAAATCTCAAAAGAATCGCTTCCTTCTGCTTCGCTAGTCACTAAACCATTAACCGGAGTAACCGTAATTCCTGGCGTTTCATTATCTGCGTTAACCAGACTCACATCTGCGGGGTTAATTCCGTTATAAATCGGATCATTACTAACTGTTGTATCTGTAATAATAGAATAGGATAAATCTCCGTCTGCGATATCATCATCCACTCCCGTAACAATCACAATTTGAGACACATCCCAATTTTCCGGGGTAAAAATTACCTCTGAAATAGAAAGACTTCCTTCGTTGGGGTTACTACTATTTAAGTCTAAACGAACATCTGCTGTCGGTTCAGAAGTTAAAACAATTTCAAATGTTGCAATCTCTCCTGATTCTGTCGTAGTTAGTCCATCAATTGGAGTAACAACAATTCCCCCTTCATCGTTATCAATATTTGTGAGGTTAATGTCAGCTAAATCAAAATCATCATAAGTTAAATCATTACTAAGAACGGTTGTATTAATACTGTATTCAACATCCCCATCAACAATATCATCATCAACTCCGGTAACAGTAACAATTTGAGAATTATTCCAATTTTCGGGAGTAAAAGTTAGAGTTTCAGTAGAAAGAATTCCTTCGTCGGGGTTAGTATTTTCTAAGTTAATAACAACGTCTGCTATCGGTTCGGAGGAGAGAACGAACTCAAAATTAACGCTATCTCCGTCTTCTGTTGTAATGGTTTCAGAGGGTGGAGTGAACAAAATTTCCGCTTCATCATTATCTTGGTTCGTGATAGTAATATCTTCTAACTGAAAATTGTTGTAATTAATATCCTCACTATTAACCGTTGTGATAATACTATAATCAATCTCTCCATCAAAAATATTATCATCCACTCCGGTAACGGTAACGACTTGAGGTGTATCCCAATTTTCAGACGTAAAAGTTACTGTATTAACAGAAAGATTTCCTTCTTGTGGGTTGGTATTTTCTAAATTAATAACAACGTCTGCTATCGGTTCGGAGGAGAGAACGAACTCAAAATTAACGCTATCTCCGTCTTCTGTTGTAATGGTTTCAGAGGGTGGAGTGAACAAAATTTCCGCTTCATCATTATCTTGGTTCGTGATAGTAATATCTTCTAACTGAAAATTGTTGTAATTAATATCCTCACTATTAACCGTTGTGATAATACTATAATCAATCTCTCCATCAAAAATATTATCATCCACTCCGGTAACGGTAACGACTTGAGGTATATCCCAATTTTCAGACGTAAAAGTTACTGTATTAACAGAAAGATTTCCTTCTTGTGGGTTGGTATTTTCTAAATTAATAATAACGTCTGCTATCGGTTCGGAAGAAAGAACGAGTTCAAATGTTGTTGTTTCTCCGTCTTCTGTTGTAATAGGTTCAAGGGGAGGCGTTAACAAAACTTCCGCATTATCGTTATCAACAATACTAATAAAAGCTGAATTATTCTCAGTAATTAAATAGTTTGAACCTGCAATTAAAGTAAGTTCAATGGTTTCTTCTGGATCAAAAATATTATCATCAATCGTAACAACATTTAAGGTTGCGCTGGTAACTCCAGGTGCTATTATAAACGTATTGGGAGTAACAGTGGTAATTCCAGTTCCGGCTTCTAGGGTATAATCTTCTGTCTGGGTTGCAATACTTTCATCGGGATCAAACTCAATAATTAAAGGTTGATCAACAGGTTCATCAAGAGTAATCGTAAAGGTTCCAGTTTCTCCTTCAACCGGAGAAAGATTCGCTGCAATACTAACTTGAACTGTTCCGATTAAACTAATGGTTGTTTCGGCAATATTACTGTTAGAACTGCCATCATTCACGGTAATATTAATTAGGCGATCACTTAAATCGGGGTTCAGTTGGGTATTATTATAAACAACTTGAGAAATTGCGGTTTGATAATCAGCAACAGAAGCCTCTCCTCGCAGTTGTAATTCTCCGGTTACTGAATTATAAGCAGTTGCAGTAATTCCAGTCGGAAGTAAACCATTAACCGCTAAACTTTCAGCTTCCCCGTTAATTGGGTTCGTTAAAGTTAAAGTCGCAAAAGCTAAATTGGGGCTATCTGCATCCTCAATTTCAACATCAGTATCCGCCACTATTACGGCTTCTCGTCCCTCAATAAAACGGTTACTATAATTGTTTCCGGTTATTCCACTACTATCATCTTCATCTAAGTCTAAAACAGGGGCGGTATTCGCCGTGATAGGAGTAGAAAATTCTGAGGTATTATTATTAGCATCTGTTGCTGTCGCAGTAATCGAACGTTGATTCTCGGCAAGTTCGGTATCAAAGCTAACCGTAAACGGAATATTGCTAGTTGCTTGAGTTTCCCCTAAAAAAGTTCGTCCTTGGCGATCGCTTTCCCCTAGTGTTTCATTGGCAAAAAATTGTACAGTAAAGGTAGAACCGGGCGTACTATCAACTATACCATTAATCGTAATACTTTCTGCTTCTAAAGTCGCTGTTAATAAGTCAGGATAATTCTGTAACGTATTCGCCCCAGTGTCCTCATCTCCAAAATCATTAATACTAATTCCATCATTATTTAAATCAATGCCAATATCCGCCAAACCCAGACCATTATCAAAGATAGAATTACTCAGAATTGCATTGCCTTCTCCCGAATCTATTCTCACCCCATCTTGATTATTAAAGCCAATAATATTTCCTGATCCAGCAACTCCGCCAATAGTATTATTATTAGCATTATTAAACACTAAAATACCATTTTGCGTATTCCCTAATGGTGTATTTCCATCAGAAGCCGTTCCAATAAAATTCCCTTGAATCAGATTATTAGTCGCCGCATTGCCATTAAGTTCAATCCCGTTTGTATCGTTTCCAGAGATTAGATTCCCCGCCCCAAAAACGGTTCCCCCAACTACATTATTTTGTTCTTGAAATATCCCAATTCCCGCCCCACTATTCCCTAAATCAGCGGTTCCTGAAATATTAGTTCCAATGTAATTTCCTTGAATAATATTATCACTTGTTGTATCAATTTGTACTCCATTTCGACCATTTCCAGAAATCAAGTTACGGGTTTGCGGTGTGGTTCCTCCAATTAAATTTCCACGGCTACCGTCACCCAGAAAAATTCCGTCAACTATATTTCCAAAGTCGATATTTCCAGTAATATCCGTCCCAATATAGTTTCCTTGAATCGTATTATTTCCGCCATTAATTAACCGAATCCCCTCGGAAAATTGGTTAATAACAAACCCTTTAACAGTGCTATTTCCAGCCGTAATCGTTAAGCCACTACTGGTATTAACATTACTTCCATCAATTTCAATTAAGGGTTTATCTGTATATCCCGGCTGAGAGGTTGCATCTAAAATCGCCACATCACTAACAGTTGGAAGCGGAGAAGTAGGTCGAATACTAAACGTTCCTGTATTGGGGTTAAAACCCGGATCGGTTGGCGGAATATTAAAGGTAATAATATCAGTTCCTTCGACCCGGTTAGCGGTGTTAATCACCTGTCGCAATGAACCAACACCTGCATCATTAGTATTGGTGACAATTAACGAGCGATCACCGATAATTAAACTCGCAGTATTGGAGGTTGTTAACGCATAGTTAGTTCCCGGTTGTAAACTAACTTCTATTGTTTCATCGGTTTCACTAATATTATCAAAAACTGGAATAACGTCTAAAGTTGCGGTTGTCGCCCCTGGTGCAATTGTAAAGCTATTGATTGTGAGGTTGGTAATATTATTTCCCGCAGCAAAACGATAATCATCCGGATTAATTGCATCACCCGCAATACTAAAATTAACTGTTAATCCTTCTGGGGGGGCAGGTTGATTTAAACGAATTTCAAACACCCCATTTGTTTGTCCGTCTTCGATGGGATCAGTTCCGGCTAAAATGGTAATTGCTGGCTCAATTGTTGATATAAAAACATCAGCAACTCCGTTTGTATCACCGGGTATTAAATTGTTAGCTAAAGACTCAAAGGCGACTAAACTTCCATCACCCGAAACCACAGCTTGAAACGAATCGGCATTTCCTTCTTGTCCCGTATCAGTAATAGAAACCCGGGTAATAATACCATTTCCTTGATCAAAAATTCCATCTTGATCGGGATCGCGATCATGGACAAAAATATCTTCAACGCCATTATTATCACCCAGAACAAAATTAGAAGATCGAGAACTAAACCCAACAAACCGACCATCATTTGATATACTCGGTTGAGAGGAATTAAAATTTCCGCCCACACCATTGGCATCTACAGAAACTTGATTTGTGACTCCAGTTTGCAGATCATAAACAAAGATATCTAAAGCGTTATTACTATCTCCTTCAACTAAATTATTGGCTAAAGATTCAAAGACAATAAAGCGATCATTTCCCGAAAATTGAGGATCAAAAGAAGCGTTATTTGCCTCAACTCCACCCAGTCCAATCGGTAGACGAGTAATACTACTATTTCCTTGCTCAAAAGTCCCATTTCCATCGGGATCACGGTCATAAAGAAAAATATCTCGAACCCCATTATTATCCCCGACGACCAGGTTATTGGAGTCGGATTCAAACACCACAAACTGTCCATCACTTGAAATAGAAGGATCAAAAGAATCACCATTTCCCTGTAAACCAATCCCATTAATTGATATTCGGACGGTTCGGCTACTTCCCTGATCAAAACTCCCATTCCCATCGAAGTCACGGTCATGAACAAAAATATCCCATGTTCCTGAATTGTCATCTCTAGGAACGAGGTTTTCCGCCCGTGACTCAAACGCAATAAATCGTCCATCCGGGGTGATTACGGGATTTCGGGAGGCATCATCTCCACTAATTCCATCGTTACGAATTGAAACTCTTGTAGTTGTTTCAGTTTCGCGATCGCGGACAAATATATCCCATTCTTCAGCGTTGTTGTCTCCAGGCGCGAGGTTGTTGGCTTTGGACTCAAACGCAACAAACCGTCCATCCGGAGTAATAGCGGGCAATATACTATCAGAAAAAGCACCGGATTTATCGTTTCCTTCCTGTCCGAAACTGTTAATAGAAACGCGAGATGTAATTCCAGTTTGGCGATCGCGAACAAAGACATCAGAAACGCCGTTATTATCATCAGGAACTAAATTATTTGCATTCGATTCAAACGCGATAAATTGTCCGTTATTAGAAATATTTCCATCTTGAGAACCAAAATCTTGAGGATCGGGAGCAGCTTGTTCTCCTTGTGAATTGATAGAAACTCGTTCAATCGTCAACAGACCTTGATAGTGATTTTGAACCTCCTCATTAAAGGCAATCTCTGAATTTATCTGACCAATTTTAACATCTAAATGCCAATTTCCACCTTTTTTAAAGCAACCAATAGGGGTACTAGAAGCGGCGATATTGGCTCCGGTGAGTTGATGTAAACGTTGGATAAAGTGTGTGTTTTCTTGAGCAAGATTACAACCATAGAGGAGAATTTCAGGAACATTCCACTGTTTGAGTAAACTCCGATAGGAATCAATATTCTCTAAACTTAGGTTCGTGTTTCCAAAGGATAAGATATTCGCTGAAGCATGGGTAACGAGATGCAGACTTTTAATTGTAAAAGGATTGCTTTTAAGAGTGCTTGTAATTTGTTCAATAGCATCTTGGTTTGGGTCAAGCTGTAAAACATTTGCCTCTCGATTAACTCCCGCGATTAGGGTTGAAATATCAAACAAATCGCTAGCCAATACCACTAATATTTTCGGAGAGGCAAAATTTTGACTATTCGGTGTGGATTTAGAGGATTGTAAATTTGATTGTTTGAGGTGATTATGGTTTTTTGTCTCAAGAGTCGTCACTTTCATCTGTTTACATCTTTGAATAATTGGTTTGATTATTGATCAATGCACTTCCCTGATTGCGTCATCAAGCCGACTTTTTTTAAAGCTCAAGCTCTATAACTATGTTAGCAAATCCTGACCCTAAATACATCGAATTGAGATGTTTGTTTACCTAATTTTTGAGGGATAGGATATCGACGGTTAACCCCTGTCTTCTAGACAAATTCATATCAGGTAAACTTGATTTTAAAATGTCGTTTACCAAGGACTCCCAATAATCGTAAAACCCGCCCAATAATAGGGATGAGTAAAGATAATATTTCCTTGGTTCATCAGTTCACTCGGAAGCTGAATCTGATCGCTAATATCTGCACTCATTAAATAACCAGACTCAATCGTAATTATTCCTCTTAACATGGCAATTTGAGCGGCTCTAAATGCTTGAGAAATTGCAGATGATTTTCGGAGTTGATTATAAAATTCAACCATTAATCCTAAAGTTCCCTGATCAGAAACATACCATAAACTGGCTAAAGCAGAAGGAACCCCGGCTTGCACTGCTAATCCCGCAAATCCTAACTCTGCATTTGTATCACCCACCGCAGTCCGACAAGCACTTAAAACAAACAATTCCGCCGGAGGACTCTCCCATTTCCAACCCAGTTGCTTGAAATTATTTAAAGTGAGTTGGGTATCCCAAAATTGGATATAAGAATTACTCTGATCACCAGAATTAAACTCACTATGAGTGGCAAGGTGAATAATATTAAAGGGTTGAGTTATGCGCTGTTTCCTAAAGTTTTCAATGGTAAATTCTTCATTTAGAAAATAGCGACCACTAATCTCTTTAGTAATGGATTGAACTTCGACAGGAACCGCAGGAAGTGGAGGCTGTTCGACAAACGTAGAGGCTCCCATTGCGAGAACTTGTGGGTCATTGAGAGGCTGATCCCGAATATCCATTAAACTGAAACTTGGAATCAAACTAAAATTATATTTTTCAATTAAAAACTGTTCACCATCATGCAAAGCTGCCATCGGTAAACCTCGTAAACCCTGATCCATGACAAACAGGATTGTATCAATTTCTTGAGCTTCTAGAGCTTCTTCTAAAGGTGAAATTATCCATTGATAAAGCTGTTGAGCCAGAGGTTTATAACTTTCTGCGTAGCGTTTACGAGCATCAGTAATTTCCAGTCGAAATTGCTGAGTAATCTCTAATAATTCATCACGGGTAGTTGTAGTAATCGTTTTTTTAATGATATCTCCTTTCGCAGTTACTGCCATCAACACTAACTGATCAGCTTGAGCAAAGGTATAAACAACTGCCGCTTTTGTTCCATACTTTTTATCAACTTCACTGAGATTATCCTGAATCTCTCCGACAGAAATATCGGTTTCAAACTCAGCAATATTTTTACCGAGATAGTTCAGATAGTCCAAACTAAAAGCTTGTTCAATCTTGGGTAAAACTTCTTCAAGACTATCAGCATCAAAACTCGCCGCTACATCAGCACGAGCCAGTTGAATTTCTGCTTCGGGATTAAACTCAGAAGCCTGAATTGGAGTCGTTTGAACAGAGTTATTGATGGGGTTTGATCTCAGTAAAGCAATACTGCCATCCGTATTCTGCTGAACCGTCATTGTACTACTATTTTTGGCAATTCCAGTAACATCTAAGATGGAATTATTAGTAAAAAAATTTTCATTTTTGAGTTGATCTGCTGGCGAACTATAACGATTTTTCCGTTCAACTAATTCTGCTTCAATCACAGTTGTAACTTGTTCTTGTTGTTCAGAGGTTAAAGTATCAGTTTCAGGATTGTTTGGAACTTCCGGTGATGGATTATTCGGCGGGTTAACAACAGGTGGATTAACAACAGGTGGATTATTAGGAACTTGCGGGTTTTCATTCCCCGGATTATTGGGAGTATTAGGAACTTCAGGGTTTTCATTCCCCGGATTATTGGGAGTATTAGGAACTTCAGGGTTTTCATTCCCCGGATTATTGGGAGTATTAGGAACTTCAGGGTTTTCATTCCCCGGATTATTGGGAGTATTAGGAACTTCAGGGTTTTCATTTCCCGGATTATTAGGATTATTAGGAACTTCAGGGTTTTCATTTCCCGGATTATTAGGATTATTAGGAACTTGCGGGTTTTCATTTCCCGGATTATTAGGATTATTAATTGGAGGATTATTACCGGGATTGGGTTCAGAAGGTTCTTCAGGAGATTCAACGATTGGAGGATTTTCAGTTATCGGTTCTTCGGGTTCAAAAGCAGGAGGTTCAGAGGGTTCAATCGGCGGTTCTTCTGAGGGGAAAGGGGTTGTGCGAATCGTAATATTTCCCTGCGTAAAAACTCCGTCTGTTGTCCGAGGAACTTCAAACTGAGGGGTAATTTGGGCTGAACTACTCGTAATACTTCTTGACGTACCATTCGTTGTTGCATCTCCAATAATAAACGGCGTTTCACCTCCACCATGTTCTATCGTAATTGCACCATCGATTTGACTATTTGCTGAAGAAATACTCGGGGTGTTATCTCTCGGATCAACTAACGTACCCACCCGCAATAAATTATCTGTAATAATCTCAATATTTCCACCCCCTGAATTAATATTACGAGCAACAATAATATTATCAACAGCTTGTAGATTAACTTCTCCGCCTTGAGTATTAATTTGATCAACAACAATTCGACCTGTAGAGTTGAGAATAACTGGCCCTCCTGCGGTCGTTACATTCCCCACCGTGAGATTATTATTTCCTGATGTGGGTCTTTCTATGAAAAATCCACCCTCAACTGAAGTATTAGAATTACCCAAATTCTGCACCCCTGAACGTAATATTAACGCCGGACTACTGCTCAGAATATTAGCTTCTGGGTCAGCAGAATCAGCAAGGTTAATATCAGGAGTTGTAATATCAATATCGCCCCCAATAATCGCTCCCGTGGCTTCAACTTTCAAAGACGCCCCTTCATAGCTCCCAAAGATCACATCTCCATCAGAATAAATAATCGGGTCATACAAACTAATAAACGTTCCGCCTACACCTGTTGTCGAGTTGAGAATGCTAAAATTCCCCCCGGCGTTGAAGTGACTATCTCCTGAAATAATCCCATCACTAGCTAAGGTTAAATTTCCTGTGGCTTGAAAAGGAGCAGATTCAAGAAAATTAATCGAATCTAAAGCCAGAATATCAATATTTTGCTGACCAACAATTGTCAGATTTCCACCTGCAATCGCTGAGAACGGATGAATCAAACTATCCCGAATTTGCACCGTATTTCCGGCGAGTAAATTCAAGTCTCCTGTGGTTTTTAACGAGCGTTCAGCAATCGTCAGAGTATTAGCCGCTTTGAGGTTAACCGTTTCACCTGTCACCGCTAAATGGTCAGAATTTGGACTGATATTAGGCGCAATTGCAACATCTCCAGATTCAACAATTTGACCCGAAGTTAAGACAATTTCACCGTTAGGATTGACTTTCATTCCGGTTGCAGTTGTTACCCCGCCCCCGGTCAGAAGTTCGGGTAAAGATAAAGGAGTTATAGCCGATTGTGGGGCCATAGAATTATCCGGAAGTGCTGTGACTTCGAGATTTAATAAATGTCCGGTTTGAGCAATTCGCACCAAGTTTTCACCGGGAACCGTTTGTACCGAAATCGTTCCTTCTGGAGCGACGAGAGTACCTGTATTCAAAACAGTTCCACCCAGAAGCGTTAACTGTTGTTGGGAAGTAACAGCTAGTTGACCCTGATTTACAATAGACCCTGGATTTTCGGTATCAAAGCGAAAACTATTGGGAGTTCCAACTAAGTTTGACCAATCCGAATTTGAGGTTGTATTAAACCACTGATTCGTTCCAAATCCAATTCCATTTGCAGTCGTCGCCGTAAAAGAAGCGGGAACATTTAAACTCGCATTTGCACCAAAAATCATCCCGGCTGGATTCATTAAAAACAGGTTGGAATTTCCCCCTGTTACTTGAATTAAGCCATTTATAAAAGAAGCATCACCCCCAACGACTCGTCCTAAAATGTTGCGAATATTAGGATTTGATAAAAAGTTGGCGACTTGTCCTTCCGATAAATTAAACTGCTCGAAACTGTGAAACAGATTTTGACCCTCTCCGCTGAGAGAACCCCCATTAATCTCAAACTGGTTTCCCTGGCGGTTGATAACAGTTCCGGTTCCATCTAGGGCGGGCGTAATTGTACGGGTTTGAGCGTAGACGGGAGCAAGGTTAACACCAACGAAACTCAAAATTGTCAATAGTAAACTGAAGCGATTTGAAGTCGCTTTCATAGCTATACACCTCCTGGTTGGTAGATATTAGATGCCCTAGACGCTCCTAATTAATCCTTATCCCTTCTCCATTCTATCCATCCCTTCCAAAGATGGTGGATTTTTTCCTCTGAGGGAATCATTTTTTCCAGTCTCCGCCAGCAGAATTGATCAATTCCCGTTCTAAATTCTTCTTAATCGGTCATTTCTACCGCTTCTTCTGTTCCTAAAAGTGATTTGATTTTTGCCCACATGGGTAAGTCATTAAAATCATTAACAACCTGTGAGGCACCAATGGCTTTAAGCACACTTGGTTCGTGGGTAGAGGCGACTCCAATCGTATAAATTCCGGCGGCAACAGCAGAACGAATTCCCGAGGGTGAATCTTCAAATACAATGGCTTCTGAAGGTTTAATTTTTAACTGTTCTAAACTATATTTGTAGGGAGCAGGATCGGGTTTTCCCGCAGTCATATCTTCCCCTAAAACAACAAACTCAAATCGCTCAGTTAGCTGCAAGACTTCTAACATAAATCGAGCATTTTCACGGGGCGCATTGGTAACAACGGCTTTGTTTAAACCGACTGTTTCAATCCATGTTAGCATCTCCAATAAACCCGCTAAGGGTTGTAATTCGAGGGCAATTTCCCGAAACCGAGCTTCTTTGTGGTCTGCGAGTTCTTCTCCTGCTTTGATAGAAAGTTGCGGAATTAAATCTTTAATGATTTCAGGATTTTGTCGCCCACTAATATAGGTTTTATAAAAGGGATGATCAATTTCTTTGTTGTAGGTTTGTAAGATTTCTTGCCAAATCTTAAAGTGTAAAGGGTCAGTATTTGCTAAGGTTCCATCTAAATCAAAAAGAATTGCTTTCAGCATAGTTTTAGGTTAATTGATTATTGAATTTAATGATTATTTCTGTACTGAACCATCAGGCATAATTGCTTCTTTAAAATCAGCACCTTTAATCTCTGCGCCTTCGAGTTTTGCCGCATTTAAGTCTGCTTTATTCAAACTCGCATTAGTCAGTTTTGCATTGCTGAGTATTGCCGATCTTAAAAAGGCACCCGTGAGATTTGCCTCGCTCAAATTAGCATCGGTTAAATTCGCTTGAGTTAAGGCAGCACCACTCAAATTCGCACCACTCAAATCAGCTTGACTCAGATTAACACGATCCAATAATGCACCGCTTAAATTTGCGCCTTTTAAATTCACTCCACTCAGATCAGATCCGTTTAATTTTGCACCAGATAAGTCGGCACCTTCCAAGTTTTCTCCGGTTAAGTCACAGTCAAAACATTCTTTTGTTTCAGTGACTAATTTCGCTGAATCTTGTGAGGCTGTTTGACATCCAGTGACAAGAAATAGGAAACTGATCAATACTCCCGATAAAACTCTCAAATTTAACTTCATTTTTAACCTTGTATTTAATCAATTAACGATCTAGAAGTGAACCGAGCAACTTACGATAACCAAGATCGCCGCCAGTGAAAGAGATTTTCGATCCAATCTATTAATAGGGTATTGCACCGACGCTGTTGTTGCAACCAAGCCATTGCTGTTTGTTGACTCATTTGGGAGAAAGTCGGCCAAATTTGGGGAAGTTCAGCGATCGCGTTGATTTTTAACCCTTGACGAATGGCTAAAGCGATAATATTAATCATCTCACTGGCTTGTACCCCAACAATAGAAGCCCCTAAAATCTGACCATTTTGATGTCCAATTAGCTTAAAAAAGCCAACCATTTCATCTTCAATAATCGCTTTGGGTAAATGTTTAAAATACTCTCGATAAACCCGAATCTGATCTCCGTAACGACGTTGGGCTTGAGTTTCAGTTAATCCGACGCTTGCTAATTGAGGTTCCGAAAAAGTTGCCCAAGGAATCCCTTGATAATTGACTTTGAATACCGGAAAGTATAAAGCATTTTTAATCGCAATGGTGGCTTCATAATTCGCTAAATGAGGATCAGAATATCCCCCGGATAAATTCCCACAAGCATAGATGCGAGAATGGGTGGTTTGTAGTTTGTCATTGAGGCGTAGATATTGACGGTTAAATGCCACTCCCACTGCGTCTAGATTGAACGAATCGAGTTGAGGCTGTTGTCCGGCAGCGACGATAATTTCATCCACTTCTAAGGCTTTATTTCCGGCTTGAATCCATTTTTTACCTTGAATTTGTTGAGTTTGGATAACTTCAGTTTGAGTTAAAATCCGAATGCCAACAGATTCTAATTTAGCTTGAACTAAAGCGGCCGCTTCAGCATCTTCTTTCGCTAAAATATGATTATTTTTAACAATCATCGTGACTTTTGAACCTAACCTTCCAAACATTTGAGCAAGTGCAGTGCCGCTTGGATCACCCCCAATCACAGCTAAATGTTCAGGAACTTGATGAAGTTTATGAATCGTTTCCGGGGTCAAAAATCCAGTGAAAAGTAGTCCTTCGATCTCGGGAATTTTGGCTTGAGAACCCGTCGCCAGTAAATAAGTCCGCGATCGCAAAGTCCGTTGGTTAACCACAAAAGCCAGATGAGGTTGACTGACAAACTCCCCTTGTCCGAAAACGACATCAACCCCCAAAGCCGCTAACAGTGCGGGAGAATGTTGTTCTTCGAGGTTAGAAACCACAGCCTCTACCCATTGTTGAGTCTGTTGCCAGTTGAGTGACAGGATTTGATCGAGGTTGGGGTAGTCAGAGAGGGTCTGAATTCCAAACTGTGGCGATCGCTCAATTTGTCGCACCACCTGGCCGACAGAGAATAAGGCGGTACTCTGTACAGAACGCCAACAGGGGCTAGAAATCGTGGGTTTTTGAGGTTCAACTAAGGCAACACGGGCTTGTTGTTGAGCAGCTTTAGCCGCAGCATAGCGTCCCGTTGGACTGCCACCAATTATTACCACGTCGTAGTCAATCATAGAGGAAAAGGGAAAATGGAGAATCGGTCAAATTAGAGCGATGGTAAGATGTTAGTCATGGCATCGAGTAGGCGTTGATTTTCAGCCTCAGTGCGGATAGCCACTCGAAAATAGTGTTGACCCAGTTCCCCAAAACTGAGACAGTCTCGAATTAAAATCCGATCCCGTTTCAACAGAGCCATTTGCAGTTCAGGAACTGGTTGCCGAGAATAGACCAGCAGAAAATTGGCAGCACCCGGATAGGGGCGTAGTCCCGGTAAGGGCGTTAAACCATTCACCAGTTGAGAACGAGCATGACTTAGCCAGTCCCAAGTGTGCTGTTGAAAAGCATGATCTTGAAGCACTGCCGTACCGACAGCCGCCGCGAGAACATTAACCGGCCAAGGATCACGCCACTGTTGCCAACGATGCAGCCGATCAGGGTGAGCAATCGCGTAACCCAAACGCAATCCAGGAATGCTATAAAATTTGGTCAGCGATCGCAATACCACCAGATTTTTATATTTTGGCACTCTCGCCACTAAGCTTTGTTGCTGTTGAGGCCGGAGAAAGTCCATAAAGGCTTCATCAACCACCACCAGATCAAACTGTTCGAGGTAAGGTTCAATCATCTCCTGCTCAAACAGCCGACCTGTGGGGTTGTGAGGATTATTGAGTAGTAGGCCTCCTCGCTTGTCCAGTCCTAGAGCCGGGAATGACCACTGTCCCTGCTGTTCCGATAGGGGCCATTCAATCACTCGAGCTCGAAAAGCACTCAGCGATCGCCTGTAGTCTCCAAAGGCCGGGGTAAGCAGATAGGTTGTCTCCTGTTGAGCGAGATCCCATCCGGCCAAAGTGAGTAACTCTGCCGCTCCATTCCCTGGCAAAATCCAGTCTGCTTCTAGAGGGGAATGAATCTGACTCAGAGCATTTCGTAAGACCCGATATTGAGGATCAGGATAGGCTCTGAGATCACCGAGATGGGTTTGAATTGCTTCTAACGCCGACTGGGGCGGCCCCCAAGGATTGATACTGGCGGAAAAATCCAGAATCTCTGAAGGAGAACAGCCTGCAATTGAGGCTGCCCAGGTTAAATTTCCACCATGTCCAGGTCTGGCAAGCGATTGAGCCGACACAATTATTCCTCTTTGGTCGTTGCTTTGGAAGCTACCTTTTCTTTAAACAGTTTACCTGCTGAGAAGGCGGGTACTCGAGTTGCGGGAATATCCATTTTTTCTCCCGTTTTCGGATTGCGGCCTTCACGAGCTTTACGCTCACGAGACTCAAACGAACCAAAACCCACGAGGGTTACTTTATCGTTACGGGATACCGCTTCCATAACGGTATCGAGGGCAGCCGTCAGAACAGCATCTGCTTGTTTCTTGGTGACACTGGCCCGTTCAGCCACAGCATCAACTAATTCACCTTTATTCATAAAACCTCCTTGTCTGGAAACCCCGCATCACAAGGGATCGGGGCGGAAAACAGATGACACAATCGATCAATTAAAATGCAGGACAAAAGAAAAGTTGCTTCTGTCCCGCCGGACTCTTGACAAAGACTGCCAATCTGCGCGCGGAGTTGTCAAGTGATTCTGATTACGGATCGTCTTTTGATCAAAATTTGACTTCAGATCGCTGTAACCCTGACAGTATCTCACTTGCACTGACTTATTCTAATGTTTTTAAGTCGAATATGGATCGATCAAATCTTTAAATTTATATAGATTTCATGTAATTTTCTCATTTTGATTCTGTTTTGGCCAAAAAAAACATCCCCAATACGGCACTTGGGGACCGGAGATGGGGAGGTGGGGAGATGGGGAGTCAGGAGGTGGGGAGTTGGGGAGGTGGGGAGGTGGGGAGTCGTGATGTCAGTCGTCAGAAGTAAGCGCGTTCGCACTGGCTTCGCCTACAGAATTGCCTCTTGCAAGAGCGCCTTTTGACTTCGACCTGTTCCCTCTCCCCTGTAACAATCCCTTGTTTAACGGCTTCGTTGCAGCATTTCTCGCGCATCGGGGCTAACGTTATATTCATAGCCAAACGGGGCGCGATCAGATTCATCCATGATCATCGGAGTCACCAACACCACCACTTCGGCGCGTCCGGTTTCCCGAGTCGAACTTCTAAATAAAGCGCCAAGAATCGGCAAATCTCCTAAGAAGGGTATCTTACTAGCAATAACGCGATCCTGTTCTTGAATAATCCCCGAGACAATTAAAGTTTGACCATCCCGCAGGCGAATTCGTCCAGACTGATACTCCCGTCTGGAAGTTTCTGTCGCGAAGTCCCCATTGGCTACTCCACCTAACGGAATACGGTTTGTAATGGCAGTCACCACTGGGTTGACATTGATTGTCACAAATCCATTATCATCAACGCGCTCAACATTAATACTGACTTCCAGACCAACATCTTCAAATTCTGGCTGGGTTTCAGTTCGCTGACCGCCATCGGTTTCAATGGTATCGGTTTCAAATCGTTTCACAATGTTCTCCACCAGCTCAACCCGTGCAATCTCCCCTTCCTGCACCAACAAGGTGGGATCGGTGAGAATCTTAGCGTTGCGGTTTTGAATCTGAAATTGTAGGGTTTGCAGGAAACGACGGGGATATTGGAACAGGGGGAAGGTACTAAATTCAACTTCACCCGCATCAAATGTACCGTCATCATTGCGATCAAACGGATCAAAGTCAGAAATCCCCACTCGTTCTGAACGATCTGTTACCGGAGAAACAGGTCGGAGTGTAACTCCACCTCGTCCGGGTGCTGTTAACGGGGTGGTTGTGGTTCCATCTCGATCAAAGAAGGGTTCTTGGTTTCCAACGGGGTTGTTGGGGACAATTGGTCGAGCGTTAATTCCGGAGGTAGATTGGTTAAGATTTGGAGGGTTGTAGGAGCCGAAGTTGAGAGCGGCTGCCCCCCCATCATTAACAAAGAAGGTTTGATCAATCCCAAAGGAGAAACTGCTATCAAACGTATCTTCTCCATCGAGGTTGATATCGAGGACTTTAACGTTGATCGCGACTTGACGTTTACGGAGATCGAGTTGGATCAGTTGAGCAGAGGCAACTTCCACCAAGTTTGGCTGCCCAATCAAGGTCAAACTATTGAGACGGTCATCGACAATCACCTGCAATCCCCGTAGAAGGGGTATAGAGTCCTGAGTTTCCACCCGTAGGGTTTCCACAACCGTTGTCACCTGAGTATCTGTTGTGGTTAAGGCTTGGGTACTTCCGGGGATGTTGACAGAGTTAGCACGAGTCACCTGTTGTTCACGGGTAATTGCTCGTTCTGCTCCCATACTGACGAGGAAAGCCGCCGCTTGTCCGGCTGGAATTTGATTGAGTCGGAAGGAACGAACCACCACATCGCGAGCGGTGTTGGGGAGTTGGCGCCCCACAAAGATAGTGTTTCCTTGACGGTTGGCTTCCAGTCCACTCAAGCGCAGAACGTAGTTAAAGACATCTTGAACGGACTCATTTTCGATATCAAGGGAAATGGTGAGTGCTTCTGTACCGCCCTGAGCGCCTCCTTGTCCGGTTGTGTTTCCGAAATCCGATGCAAAGGCAACGTTGAGTCCGGCTGTCCGAGCTAACAGAGAGAGAACATCTCGCACTAAAGCATCCCGCAATACCAAACGCGGAATCACTTCTGTGGTATTTAAGTTAACGGCTTGAACGGCAGGATTGACGTTAGAAACAGCAATATCTCCAACTGGCGGTGCCACAGCCCGAGGGAGGAAGGGAGGGGTCGGATCGACAGTCCGGGGTAAGCCCGGAGAAAGTTGGGGATCGCGGTTTCTAGTTGCTGGATCTGGGATAATTGGCTGTTGTTGAGAGGGAGCGGGAGTTGTTCTCGGCGGAGTCGGTTGTTGCGCTAGAGAACCTCGATCAATCTCGACCTGGGGTTCAGGGACTAATACATCCGGAGAAGGGGTAGAAGTTGGAGGACTAGAAGAATTCGGGGGAACGTTTGCAGCGCTTGTTCCGCCTGAGAGCATACTGATCACAATGCCTCCAGAAGCCCCTTGAACAACGCGGGCATCGGGTGGACTGCTGGCTCCTGTCACAATCACTCGAACGCTAGTCGGATCGAGTTGAGTCACCACAATTGAGGCGATTCCGGGGGCGGGATTGTTTTTTTGGAACATCTCCTGACCCATGTTGAGCTGCGTGTTAATCACATCAGCCACAAAATCATTACCTCGTCTGACGACAAAGACTTCTGGACGTCCGCCGCCTTCTGTTACCAAAACGAGATTTGTCTCTCCGTTGCTATCAACAATTTGAACATCTCGAATGACGGTAAATGCAATGGCAGGGGCTTGTGCCATCAGAACAACGGCAGCTACCGATAGTCCTGTTCCCCATCCTAGAACTTGTTTCACGTTCCCTCCTCAACTGGACTGTGGTTATTGCTTAGAATTAAAGGCTTTTGTGGTTATTGTCAATTGTTAATCGTTGAGAGCCGATCTAGCTTTTTCAGCCGCGAGACTCAAACTTGAGTTAACAGGATACTTTTTACAGGGATTTGAATTTGATAATTAGCGTGTAAGTGGATTGTATGCGATCGCGAAGCACAAGTTAAAGGGTCTAACCTTATTTTTTCTTGGATAAAGGATTTAAGTAAAGCTTATCGCTTGACAGACTAGAACATTTGTCGTACCGTGTCAAGCGAAATCTTTGTTTTGATTGTTACTAAGCGGTGTCGCAGAACCCAGAATTAACAATAATTAAGAATCCCCGTCATCAATAATGGGGAGTATGTCAAAAATAAAACAAATAGAATAACCGCGCTCGATCTGAACGCGGCTAAGGGCTAAAATCTTTTTGGGTTTTGAAGGCGTTAAAATTACTGAGCGGGTTGGGCATCCGGTGGGTTAGCAGCATCTAGGGCAGCATCAAGTTGTTCCTGACTCAACGGCATCAACGCACTTAGGGTAAAAGACGTTTTTAAGCGGCGTTGAGGTTGCTCACTGGCGGGTATAAATTTACCTTGCTTATATTCTCCTTCCACAACGGGCGCTGATTCTACCAACTCCGTTTTTAAGTCTCTAACGACTAACATCGGTTGCATTCGTTCTAGAATAATCAAAAACTGCCGGGTCTGAGCAAAACTGCCTTCAAACTCCACTTCATATGCACGCCGTCTCAGCTTTCCATTCACGGCTGGCCCCAAAGAACCGTCATTCACCACTTCAATCGCCGAGTTGGACTGATTTGCACCGGAGGATTGAACGGGTTCAAACTTGGTAATTCTGGCTTTTTCTTCATCCTCTGTAATACCAGCATTAACCCGATTCAGTTGTTCTTCGATATCAAAGATTAACGTCTCCAGTGTATCTTCGTCGGCAAATAAAGCGGTTACTGATGCCCGTCTTTGTTGGGCTTCGATTAGCTGTTGTTCTGCTTCTCCTTTCTTACTAAGCCGTTCTTCTTGTTGCTCGATTTCTTGCTGCTTGGCAACAATTTGATTATCGAGTTCTTTTCCCTGGGCAATTGTCGGGAGAACCAACTTAAACATCCCAAATCCAGCCAGCAAGACTCCGGCTACCGCAACGGCTATCCCAATATTTTTGGGCGTGAGAGGGACTCCCAAAACGACTGGCGTTTCAATATCCTGTTCGTCATCGACTGCGATAAATTCGTTTGCTGCTGTCATGGTTGAATGACTCCTTTTTGTTGAAGGGTTTGAATACGATTGACTAATCCAACCGCTCCTTTACTCTTTAACTGCGGAAGCAACTCCGAAGCATTCGCCTGGCTCAAATTCGTTTCAATTTTGTACTCGACTACAGGTTGTAAGTCGGGTAAATTGTTGCTTCCGCCTTGAGATTCATCGACAACCAGTTTGGTCGGATTGTCTTTCAAGCTAGCCGAGAGCAATTTAGTTTGCTCGTCATCAAAGAAGGGCGATTGCTTCAGCAACAACATAAAGTCACTGAGTTGGGTGAAGGAATTGGCAATTCCGGTAATTTCCAGCGTGGCAGTATCTTTAGCGGTCGGGGCGGCTTGTCCTTCAGGGGGCGCCGCAGCGGGAGTCGCTGTTAACTCGGGTTCAGTTTGCTTAATGGTGTTAATCTTCACCCCGGCTACTTGCATCAGTTCAGCAAGTTCTTGACTCAAGGCAGACCAGGGCTTAATTTCGTTGAAGACGGTGGCTAACGCATCGGCTTCTTCGTTGGTTTGCTTGGCTTGAGCGTAAATTTTATCAAGTTCGGCGACGAGATTTGTTTTTTCGCCCAGTTGGGCTTCTAAAGCCGCTAACTCTGTCTCTAACTGAGTATTGCGTTGACTGAAGATGAGCCAAGCTCCCCCAACCAATGCGTTGGCAGCTAAAGCAACCGCAGCCCCAATTATGATCGGTGTTCTATCAACAGTTGCACCGCTCCGGCCTGGTGAAGACGGGGCTTTTCGATCTACGGGTTTGTAGTCGGGACGGTCGTTAAGAAAATTAATATCAAGGCTGTACATTGCGTCAAACCTCTTTGAGGATTTGTTTATGGCTTGAGGGCATCATTATATGTGTATATTTTAGACGGGTGTCGAGGATTTCCTGTGCTGATCGTAGCAAGGGGGAAAATTTGAAGATTAAGTTTTTTGATCCGTAACTTGCACATTCAAGTCTGAATTTCCCACCGCTCCGAGGCCGGGCCGTGCGCGTTGCCCTAAAACTTAATTTGTGGGAAGGTGGGGAGGAGCGGAGGTCGGGAGGTCGGGAGGATTTTTATTAATAAAAAGTTATTTTTCAACGCCTGCGGCACGCTCCGCGAACGGAAAAAAGACCTCTCCCCACCACCCCCGTCACCCGATCACCCCATCAACCTCGGCAATTTTTAACTCGGGAATCGAGTCCGAAGCAGGCACTGCCGCTCCGAGGGGATTTAAACTATGTCCATCATAGCGAAATCCCAGATTGATGATTCTCAACCCGAGATTAGCAGACTCGCATTCCCAACCCTAAAGCTACTCCTAAGCTAGCACGTTGATCGGGTGGAATCTCTTGATCGCTTTGCAATGAAAGCATTTCTAGGGGATCAACTTGAGTGGCGGGCATGGCTAGGCGCTGCATGAAGAACTCATCGAGTTGTCCGATTGATGCTCCAGGGCCTGCCAGTAGCAGTTGGGCAATCTCTAAACCGTCGCTTTGATTAATATAAAAATCAATGGAACGGCGGAGTTCATCGGCGAGTTCGGAAAGAATTTTGATAATCGCATTCGTTCCGGGGTTGGGATCGTTCAATGCTCCCATTGTATCAGTCACCGGGAGTGTCATGGCTTGCAGTTCGCTCACATCTCTGGAGGGGGGCAAATTCATGGCGTTGTTGAGGGCGGTTTGTACTTGAAATAATCCGATGGGAATGGTGCGATTAAATTGGGGAACTCCATCAACAACAATGGCAAGTTCTGTACTATCAAATTCGAGATCTGCGATAATTGCGGCTTCTGATGAGGAAAACTGTTCGAGTTGGTGTTTGAGTGTCCGAATTAGGGCAAAACTGCTCACTTCAATTACATCGACTTTCAGTTCAGCTTGTTCAAAGGTTTCTAAATAGGTATCGGTGACTTCTTGGCGAGTTGCCACTAACAAAACTTGCATTTTTTCGATCCCGTCTTCATCAACAAACATTCCTAATTTTTGATAGTCAACGTCTGCTTCTTCGCGGGAAAAGGGTAAATACAGTCCCGCTTCAGCGTTCATATAATCTTTGAGTTCGTCTTCGTTGAGTTCTGCCGGAACTGAAATTAAACGAGTGACGGCCTCTCGGCCAGGAATGGCTGTGGCTACTCGTTTTGTTTTAATATTTTTATCGGCTAAAGTCGATTGAATTAATTCCGCCATTGTCGGGGTATCAATAATTTGCCCGTCTTGAACAACATCTTCGGGAACGGGTGTTGTGGCAATATTAATTAATTTTAACTCCGATCCTTTTTTTCGCAGTTCTACAATATGAATTCGTTCGGATGCTAACTCAATTCCAACTCCAGGTTTTTGTCCGGAAAAAAGACCCTTAAAAAAGCTGACCATAGTTTTAAATCGTGACGCTTAATTGTGAGTTTAGTCGGCAGCCGTATCATCAAAATTTACAGTTTAGAGACGCGCCGGAGCGCGCCTAAAGAGAAGTTCGGGAGTTCAGACTGATGATATTTTTTTAATTCTTAACTCTTAATTTCCTCACTTTGCAGTTAGGAATAAGACTGAACGACACCCGAATGACCTGAAATTTCATTAATCGGTTCAAACCGACCCCCTAAATATTTAGCGAGAAATTCTTCGGCGATCGCATAGAAGTGTAACCGATTTTCGCTCCGAGCGAACCCATGCCCTTCGTCGGTATACAAAGCGTATTCTACAGGCTTTTTGGCTTGTTTCATCGCTTCGACAATTTGTTCACTTTCAGCTTGTTTCACCCGAGGATCGTTGGCGCCCTGTCCAATCAATAGCGGTTTCTGAATTTGATCGACAAAAAATAAAGGCGATCGGGATTTCAAAAACTCCGCTTCTGTCTCCAGATTACCCACTCGATGATAAAAATTAGCACGAATCGGCTCCCAATAGGGCGGAATACTCTGCATGAGTGTAATTAAATTACTCGGCCCGACAATATCGACCCCACAAGCAAACACATCGGGGGTAAACGTTAACCCCACCAGTGTGGCATAACCACCATAAGATCCGCCCATAATCGCTATTTTATCGGGTTGGCCGATGTTATTTTCGATCAACCAATTGACGCCATCAATTAAGTCATCGTGCATTTTCCCCGCCCATTCCCGGTTAGCCGCATTCACAAACGCTTTCCCGTAGCCTGTAGACCCCCGGAAATTGAGTTGTAAGACGGCATAACCTCGGTTGGCTAACCACTGCGCCTCGGAGTCATAACCCCAAACATCTCGCGCCCAGGGGCCACCATGCACTAACATTACTGTCGGTACTGGAGTGGAAACACCGACGGGTTTAGTCAGGTAGCCGTGAATGGTTAACCCGTCTCGGGTGGTGAAAGAGATGGGTTCCATCGGGGCGAGTTGTAACCCTTCTAGTTTGGGTTTGTTGGTAAATAGAAAGGTGTTGGTTTTGGAAGGGCGATCATAAACGTAGTAGGAAACCGGGCCATCATCATCGACAAAACTCACTAACCATTTTTCGTCAGTTAAGATGCGACGAATGCCAAATTCACCGGGACGAATGGCTTGGATGGCGGCGAAGTCGGCTTCGAGATCAGAGTCTAGAATGCGCCACTCTTGTTTATCTTTATAAAAGGAAACGGCTTCTAGCTTGCGGGTGGTGGGATGGGCGAGAATACCTCCGACATCATATTGAGGATCTTCGGCGATCACGGTTTCGGTGCGAGTCGCCAGATCGAATGCAATTAAACGTTCGGCGTTAGCATCATGATTCCCGACAATATAGAGGGTTTTACCGTCGTTAGAAAAGTATACCGCTCCGCCTTCTTCATCTGGCCCCCAATGCCGTAGGGTATCCCAAGCTTGATCGGGGGTTTCTCGATAGAGTAAATCATAACCGCCATCGGGTGTTGTGGCTGTAGCCGCGCGAATTTGTAACTGACTGTCTGCTGTCCAACTGACGATGTTTCCGGGGTTTTCGGTATAAAATTCGACAGCGCCGGTTTTCAGGTTGATGTGATAAACGTCAAAGACTTGGGGGTTGTTGAGGTTCATCCCGACGAGGAGTTCTTCGGGAAAGTTATGATCGAGATCGACAACCTGCGCCCGTACCCCTTGAAAGGGCGTTAAGTCCCGGACAATATTGGATTGAATGTTGACCAGGTATAAGTGCCAGTTTTCGTCGCCGTCGGAGTCTTGGGCGTAGATTAGTTGATCCGGGTTATAAGTCCAGAAAAAAGCCCGAATTCCTCGTTTTTTATCGGCGGTGAGTTGGCGATCATCTTCTTGTCCGACGGTTCGCAGCCACACCTGAAGCACGTTTTTGTCGTCTGGGGCGATGTAGGCGAGAAACTTGCCGTCGGGTGAGAGGGAAGGGCTAGTCCGTTCAGGATTCCCAAAGAGTATATCACGGGAAATTAAAGGCGGAAGTTGGGTTTCTGTGTGTTGTGGTGTTGCTGTGGTCATCGATTTTTTTGGCTTTGACTTTCTCTATTGTGACGTAAACTACAGTTTAAAGGCGAAGATTCATCGGTTTAGCCTCATTTTAGAGAAGGGATAGGCGGAATGGGGGTTACGGAAATCACCCGATCTGTTCATCCCTTCAGAGGAAGTCGTCCTCGAACTAAAGATTAATAATATCAATAGAAGGGTGTTATACCCTTTGTTAAGGTTTTTGATTTTGAGGTTGAAGTTGTTATGGAAATGAGCTTAATTCATATGAAAAAAAGTATTCCGATTTTGATTTTAACGTTACGCAAACGTTTAGGACTTTCCCAAGAAAAATTAGCGGTGCAACTGGGTGTTTCCTTTCAAACGGTGAATCGTTGGGAACGAGGACGTACTCAACCTTCTCATTTAGCCTTGCAAGCGATTAAACAAAAGTTGATTGAGATGGATCAAGAAGGGGCTGATTTATTGTTTTTATATTTTGGATGTGATCCGAATAAAATTAAGGGAGAAAATTGTAAAAACTAAGAATATGAGGATGAATTGATGGGTTCAGCTATTGAGAAAGAATTGATAAATATTTGGGTTTAATTTCCAAACCTAGCTGTTGAATTCAGATTTTTAGTCAAGAATTAACTAAAATTTTTGCACACTACTTTTGAAAAAGGTTTGTCATAATTGAACAGAACACACAAGACAACACCCAGGAAAAAATGACCATGACTCAGGAAAGTTCCTATATTCGTTGGTTTGAAAGCATTGGAGTGAATGATGTTCCCATTGTTGGGGGGAAAAATGCTTCTTTAGGAGAAATGGTAAAATCCCTGAAATCTAAAGGGATTCGTGTTCCGGATGGGTTTGCGATTACGGCTCAAACATACTGGCAGTTTCTAGAAGCTAACAATCTTCAATCCAAAATTCTGTATCAAATTGAACAGTTTCAAAAGGGAGAAATTCCGCTAGAAAAAGCGGGAAAAACCATTCGTCGTTTATTAGTTCGTTCTCGGTTTCCAGATGAAATTGCCGAAGCAATTCGAGAAGGTTATCGTCAACTTTGTGATCGCTATAACCTCGAAGAAGTTGATGTTGCGGTTCGCAGTAGTGCGACGGCTGAAGATTTACCTGATGCTAGTTTTGCTGGACAACAAGAAAGCTATCTCAATATTACTGGAACTGAGGAAGTTTTGGAAGCTTGCCGCAAATGTTATGCTTCTTTATTTACAGATCGGGCGATTAGTTATCGGGAAACAAAAGGGTACAATCATATGGATGTTGCCCTGTCTATTGTTATTCAAAAAATGGTGCGATCGGATAAAGCTTGTTCTGGAGTGATGTTTTCTATTGATCCCGAAACGGGTTTTCCTAATGATATTTTAATTACAGCCGCTTGGGGATTAGGAGAATTGGTGGTTCAAGGTTCAGTCACACCGGATCAATATCGAGTGTTTAAACCTTTATTAAAGCGACCGGATTTAAAACCCATTATTGAGAAAAGTTTGGGGAATAAACAGGAAAAAATGATCTATGCGTTTGGAACAACAAAAACAACGCGCACGGTTCCTACTTCTCTGTTTGAATTACAATCTTTTGTGTTGGATGATGAGGATATTTTACAACTTGCAAAATGGGCGGAATTGATTGAAGAACATTATCGTTGTCCGATGGATATTGAGTGGGCAAAAGATGGGGATACAGGTGAACTTTATGTCGTACAAGCCCGCCCAGAAACAGTTCAATCTCAAAAACAGGCGGGGACTTTAAAAACTTATTCATTGAAACAACAAAGCGATCGCTTGTTAGTGGGGTTGAGTGTTGGGGATGCGATTGCCAGTGGAAAAGTCTGTTTAATTCGGAATGTGACGGATATTGAAAAGTTTGTAGAAGGAACGATTTTGGTCACAGAAATGACTGATCCCGATTGGGTTCCTATTATGAAAAAAGCGGCGGGAATTGTTACCGATCACGGGGGAAGAACTTGTCACGCAGCAATTATTAGTCGAGAGTTAGGAATTCCGGCAATTGTAGGAACAGGAAAGGCGACCCAATTATTGCCAGCCGACCAAGAAGTCACGATTTCTTGTGCAGAAGGGGAAGAAGGTTATGTGTATGAAGGTTTATTAGAATTTGAGTCAAAAGAAGTGAGTTTGTTGGATATTCCACAAACCAAAACAAAGATTATGATGAATATTGGTAGTCCAACTGCGGCGTTTCGGTGGTGGCAACTTCCCGCTGATGGTATTGGGTTAGCCCGGATGGAATTTTTAATTAATAATATCATTAAAGTTCATCCAATGGCGTTGATTCATTTTGACAAAATTACGAATTATTCGATTCGTCACGAAATCTCTGAAATGACGCACGGATATGAAGATAAAACGGATTATTTTGTGGATTTGTTGTCCCGAGGAATTGCTAAAATTTCTGCGTCTCAACATCCTCAACCTGTAATTGTACGGATGAGTGATTTTAAAACGAATGAGTATGCAGATTTGATTGGGGGTCAACAATTTGAAAAGGTAGAAGCCAATCCGATGTTAGGATTTCGGGGGGCTTCGCGGTATTATAGCGATCGCTATCGGGAAGGGTTTGCGTTAGAGTGTAAGGCGATTAAACGGGTGCGAGAAGTGATTGGGATGGATAATGTGATTATTATGATTCCCTTTTGTCGCACGTTAAAAGAAGCAGATCGGGTGTTGGAGGTGTTAGAAAGTAATGGTTTGAAGCGGGGAGAAAATGGTTTACAGGTTTATGTGATGTGTGAACTTCCGTCTAATGTTGAATTAGCTGATGAGTTTGCCAAACGCTTTGATGGGTTTTCGATTGGAACTAATGATTTGACGCAGTTGGTGTTAGGAGTAGATCGCGATTCTGGAGAATTAGCGGATTTATTTGATGAACGAGATTTGGCAGTTAAACGGATGATTCAACGCTTAATTAAAACCGCCCATGAAGCGGGGCGAAAAGTTGGAATTTGTGGTCAAGCGCCGAGTGATCATCCCGATTTTGCGGAGTTTTTAGTGGAAGCGGGAATTGATTCGATTTCGTTAAATCCTGATAGTGTGGTTAAGGTTAAACGACGGGTTGCTGAAGTGGAAAATAACAGGGTTTAAGCTGACCAACGGTCATCGGTACTCCGGCGATGATCGCCGGAGCCTGCTTCGGACTCGTACCCTGCGTCAATGCAGCGCGACAATGCCGTGAGTCCAGCGCAGTCTTGGGGTCACGCCTGCATAGAGCAACTGGTATTGGGCGAAGCCCACGCACGCAGATTACTCCGCTGCTGACCGACTTGGATTTCAAATCCTCGTGCTGTGCGGCAGTGCATTCCGCACCAATTGAGATGCGGGCAACCGATGACTCTATTTTTGGGTTTAATGTATCTCCCCATCCTCTTTTTTCTGGGAGATACTGTCATTTTTCTATTGATTTAGTGGTTAGTCAAATGGGAGAAATTTTAGAAATTGGTCAAATGTTAACTGTTGATGAGGCGGGGTTTATTATCCGTGAAGCCAGTATTGATAAAATTCTTGCTGAATGGCGGTTATTAGTTGATCGGGTAATATTAGCCTATCAAACGTATTGGAATGAGGCGATTCATAGTATTTATATTCGGGGTTCTGTCGCCGTCGGCAAAGCCATTTCTGGGGTGTCTGATTTAGATAGTTTTGCTGTGGTGAACACAGAAAAATTACAACTTGATGACTCTTGGTTTGATCCGGTTAAAAAACAGTTACAACTTGAATATCCGTTTTGTACTGGCGTGGAATTAAAAGCGTTAGAAGCGGAGGGTTTATTAAATTTTAATTTAGAGAATTATAATCATCTCAGAATGCTGCTAAAAACTCAAGCTGCTTGTGTTTGCGGTGAAGATATTAGCTTACAGTTTCCCTCGTATAAACCGGATATTAATGCGGTTAGTCATGGGTTTAATTTAGAAGAAGATTTACAACGAGTTCTGATCGATTTACAACAGTTATGTAAAACGGAATCTGCAACTGTTCAAAAAATATGTCAATGGATAATGAAGCGTATTGTTCGTTCTGGGTTTGAAATTGTCATGGAAACGGCTCAATGTTATACTCGTGATTTATATCCTTGTTATCAACTATTTTCCCGTTATTTTCCTGAAAAGCAATCTCAAATGTATCAAGCATTAACTTGGGCGATTAACCCCATTGATGATCCGGTAAAAATTAGCAAATTTCTCAACAGTTTTGGCGGGTGGTTAGTAGAAGAAATTGACTTGTGTTATCCACCTTTAACAGTTCCCCCTCAATCTTAATAATTTTATCCTCAATCTCTGTTTTTTTCAGGGATTATTTTGGTGATTTCATTTTACAATTGAGGGGGTTCTACAAGAACAACACCAGATAAAACTAATTGGGTCATCATCGGGCAAATATCGGCTTCCCAGTCAAACTTGGGTAGCCAATTACAAAGATCAATACCGGAAAACCTTGTTTGTTGAAATAAACGTTCAATCACTTCTTGACTGATTCCTTTCAGGGTAATGCGTTTATTGGCTGTACAAATTTCGATGCGATATTCAGATAAATTCGTAATTTTTACAGGTTTTGGAGGGCGATAAAATTGAGTTTTTTTGCCTTCAGGAAACAGAGAAAACCCAACTTGTGCAGGAAAACCAAATTGGGTTGAGGGTTGTCCCTGGATAAATTGTTCATCGAGATAACGATCAATGAATTCATCAGTTTTTAACTGTTCAATCCATTTTTGAATTAAATCACGCAGATGTTGACGACAAGCTTGACGATGAGTTGAATTTAACAGAGGTAAACTTTTGCGCCAAAGGGGATTTTCTTGCAGTTCTTCAGTCATCCAGTCTGCAAAATCGATTCCGGTTTGACAGTCTACTCCTAATGTTAAATGGAGAGAAGGTTGATCAACCGCAACAGCATAATGCCAATGTCCACGCGGAATATATAATAAATCTCCGGGTTTTAAGACTTGATTAATATAGGGATCAGAGGTTGGGGGATCGAGTAAATTTGAACGATGTTTAGAGAGGGGAAATTCAAAGGTTGGGGAAAAAACTCGCCAATGTTTATCACCCGAAATTTGTAGAATAAAGACTTCGTGGGAGTCATAATGACAAGCAAAACCTTGAGATCCAGGGAAAGAACAATAAGCGTTAATCTGAGTGCGATGTCCGAGTTCGTTGCGTAAGTTAGCTGTAAATTCAGCAAGAACAGGGAGTCGAGTCTGTAGACTATCTATAATGACAGTTGCCCCGTCTTGACAACTTTTAATCAGGTTATCGTAAGCCTTTTCTGGTAACGTTTGACCGCTTTTTGCTAATCGAATTTCAGGATAAGTTAGATGATGAAAGTTGAGTAAAGTATTGAAATCTTGCCAGGAAAATAGATGACTGAATTTGTGGGGAGAATTACCGCAGATAATAATGGCTTGTTTGAGCCAATTATTTTGTAGAAAAGACTCCCCAGAATGAGGAGCCAAAAGAGTTGCAAAGGTTTGCATGAAGACTACCTAGAACTATTATTAATGGCTGGAAAATTCCCTTGCATATTACCTCGACGATTGGGGCCACCCGCCCAGGGTGGAGGGCCAGAAACAGGACGAATATTTAATACAGTTCCGTCTTGACGGGTAATGGTAAAAGCGTCGAATTCATTATCGTCATATTCGCCAACAACGGTGACTCTTTCTCCTTGATTCATCCGAATTTGATGATACCAGGGCGGGCCTAAAGAGACGAGAATTTGTCCGGTATTATCCTCAATTACAAATTTATTCCCAAAAGTTGTGGTAACCACTCCAGAAATGCTTATACCTTGGGTTCGTTGGATTTCTCCAATCGGAACTTGAGCAAAACTTGGCTTGATGGGAATCATTAAGCTCGTTAATAGGAGGCTAAAAGCAGTTGCAAATTTGAGTTGAAGTTTCATAGTTAATGGTTTTTAATCTGATGTTTAATTAATCTTGCAGAGTTGATCGAAAACTCGGTTGATATTGACCGCGACGGCGACGGAGACCCCAACCTTGATCCACGTCATAGTCATAATCTTGCTCGTTGTCATTCACGGCATGAATTGGATCGGATTTGAATTGGACAGGACTCGCTACTTTTGTTGTTATGTCTTCAATGGAAATTTCAATACGGCTAGGGGTGAACGGTCTTTCTAAGGAGGTTGTAGGCATGGGATATCTTTGATTGATTAATTAAATTTCTGGTCTATTTGTAGAGTAACAACTAATTATGACAAGAAAATGACAAATCTGATGAAATCTTTTAATGTTGGCTGCGGTGGGTAAAAATATTGCACCAAGCCGCCTCTATGCTTGGGATTATTGATTCGTCCGATATCAGATGAGGTTATGGCTAAAATCCCTCTCCTCAAAAGCGAGGGATTTAGGGTTAGGTAAACAAAAAAATAGCCCCAACCGAAGTCGAGACTTTTGTTTCAATTGACCACAGAAAACTCAAGCTTTAAACAAATCACACACAGAAAACATTGAACACAGGAGAATTGACCACAGGAAACTTAGATGATCCTTTTGAAAGAGAAGTTAGAGTTTTTATTCAGAATATTTCTGAAACTTTAACTCTTAAGGTAAACACCCATAGGTTTTATAACAATCAATCCATTCAGCAACTTATCGAGAACCATTCCCTTCTCTTGGAGGTCTTCGGTATTGCTATTTATCATCATTGCATTTTCTTTTAGAGTTGTCAGTGGTTTTACTGAAGTTTTACAGAGACTTTACAAATTGTCGGTGATTTTAAAGCTTTATTCTGTCAGCAATCTAATTAGTCAAGTTTTCGAGATCATGGAATTGCTGACTGATTCCTTAATTGATAACTTATCCTTAAAACCGCTTTTTAGACAACTCTGTAGGTTGTTCCTATGGTTTGAATGTGGGTTTAAAACTGGAAACAGAGTTGTTGAAATTCTGCTTTTCCTGAGTTAATTGTTGTGATCGCATTTAGGGATTGTTCCGTTTGGGGGGGTAACTGTCCCGGAGATTGAGGTTCACAAGCTAACCATTTTTGAAAGACTTCTAAGCGTCCATCATCGGGTTCAACGATCCGATAAACCCGAATTCGTTTTTTCTGATGACGTTCTAACCGCAAACATTCTAAACTGTATCCTATTTTATCTAGAAATCGCCTAATCACAACGATTGGACTTGAATTTTTAGCTAATCCAATTCCCATAATTGATTTAATCGCTAACCGATCTCGTAATGCAATGTCTGTGATTTTCTGTAAATCTGTGTCGGTATTTTTTAATTCTCGTTGGGGATTTTGAATTAAAGCCGGAATTCCGAGTAATTCCAGAATTCCAATCATCGCCCCCAGTTGGGAACGGTTAAAATCAGGAACAAATATATTCCCTTGACCTTGTTCAATTAATCGATGAGCGATCGCTGCATCTCGATGACTTAAATAAGGACGACCCAGAGTTAGAAAGTATTGAATTCTAAGTTGATCATACCATCCTCGATCATCTTTTTCGATTAAATCGCTCGTGATCGGAATTCCATATTTTAAGGTTAACTCGTATTTACGCTGTGAACGTCGTTCTGGAGTAGTTTTTAGTAGCTTTTTTTGTAGGGCTTGATATTGGCGATCGCCAATTGTTATTGCTTGAGAAATTGCTTGACATTCGGCTTGATAGTTTTGATCACGAACTGCTGAAATCATTTCTGATAAACTCGGACGCAATGAGTTTTTATTGTTTTGATTTTGTTTGCTATTTGAGGTAGAATGGGCTTGGGAAGGACTCTTTTCAAGCGGAACTTCTAAAATTTGATGACCTTCTGATTTTAAGGCCGTTAGAATTGACTCTCGATACCGACTCATTGACGCATTAAACCGCACCGCCATTTTCGCCCAACAGAGTAATGATTCGGCTTGAAATCCCATTTCTAAGTCATCTAAACTGGCAAAATCAGATTGTTGCAGGAGGCGAATATTTAAACGAGTTAAACGATGATTACAATTGAGTAAAGTTGCCATAGATACGGAACCATTTCCGACTTGATTAAACCCATGAGTCGCTACCCACAAATAACGAGGTAAGTTTTCACGAATTCGTCCCAAAGCTTGACGTACCGAATTTTCTCCCTGAATGCCTTGAGCGATTCCCCAAACTGAGGTTAAATGTCCTTTAATATCGATACTGACTCCGGTTTCAATACAGGGCGAAGCTAAGACAATATCGTAGTTTTTGAGTGTTGAATTGAGTTGATTGATACAACCATAAGCCGGATGGGTAGGATCGGCGAGAGATTCTGAATCAATTCGCAGGATTTTTAGGTTGGGAAATTGGGTTTTAAAATAGGTTTCTAGGGTACAAGTTCCCCACTGACTGGCTAATTTTTGTGCGGATAAACAAACAAAGGGTTTACCGCCTTCAGCAATATGTTGTTCTAAATCTTTAACCAGTTGTTTGGGTGTATTTCCACTATAACTAGAAACTGACCAAGCTTCTTCTGTTTGCGGTTTCCATTCGTTGTGAATAATAAAAGGGGTTTGAGGGACTCCCGCTAAAGCGAGAAGATAATCGATAGAAATATCACTTAAATCGGCATCCGCAATCACGACTTTTCCCTGTCCTCCGATCACATTTTGCATCAGAGATTTGAGAGATTTGAGAATCGCAACTCGTTGGTGGCGACAGGTATCGGAATTTAATCCGTGCCATAAAACTTGTTCAATTTCATCGATAATAACAATACTATCCGACCAATTTTCGGCGTTGAAATTTGCACGGGAACCGGGATGGAGAGAGTCAATACAAAGACCATAACCCGGATTCTGTTCTGGAGAGGATTTTGGATCTTTTTCTTGGAGATATTTTAACCCAAATCGCTGACACAATGCTTCAACTAAACGAATCCGATGGCTAATGACTAAGACCGATTGACCTTGTTTTTGGGCTTGTTGAACGATTTGTTCGATGAATTGGGTTTTACCTGTTCCTTTGGGGGATTTGATGCCAATGAGTTTGGCGGTTTGAGGAATAGCAAGATCGGATAAATACCGTTGATTGACTTGAATATTAGCCGAAAATGTCAGGCGATTAAATGATAATGCTTGCCAAGCTGCTAAGGAAATTGCGGTTTCATAGGCATGATCAAAAGCAACGGGAGAATGGCTTAAGATTAAATCATCAACTCCTTTTCCGAAGTGAGAGTTCCAAGTGACAATATGAACAGAACACCCGTTTTTAGTCAGTAAATAACCCGTTTGTTTGATTGCAGTATTAACGGCTTTAATCGTGTTGGGCTTACTATCTTGATCAAAAACAATATAAACTTCCCGCTTGGGTGTCGCCAATTTTTCTAACTGGGGAATTAAACGGGAAATTCCTTTCCGTTTTCCCCACTCATTTCTGGGTACGCGATAACCCCCGTGAATGCCCGGAAGGGCGATGGCGACATATCCCGCAGTTAATAACGCCCCGGCTTTTTTGGCGCCTTCGGTAATACATAAAGGAATTTCCCGATGAGCGATCGCCCACTCCCAAAACCCCAGATCGCTTTGATCGGGTTTAATATCTTTTTCAGAAAGAGTTAAATCATAACGTTGGGCGATGCGTTCCCAGATGGTTTTAGAGACTCTTAACGCAAAAATTCCGGTGGGAGTTTGGGGGGGATGTTCGTATTTAATAATTTTGTTATGTTCGCCAATAATACGCGGATGAACGGGTTTAAAACAGCCCCAGACGTCATCTTTTCCGGTGAGAATATCAATTCCCGAACACCACCAACCGCCATCGTAGAGGTGTTGATAGCGGTTGAGAATGCGATCGCTAATTCGACCATCATTGCGTCGGGGTAAGGTGTCAGAATAGAGCAGATAATCAAATGGACGATAGCCTTCTAAGGGTGTAACATTAAGTTGGGTCAGTTGTTCGTCAACGCAGCTTGCGTTCCACTCGATCAGATGATTCACAGCCATTAGGGGAATTGGAATTCAACAGGGATTCACCATCATACACTACATCTAGGGTTTTGGCTATCAAACTTGATCAAGCTACGCTAAATCTATTTGAGCGGAGATAATTTTTATGTCTGTTTTTCGGATTTATTCATCATTCTCTCAAATATTTCAGCGATTAACTCAAGGATTTGTTTACACTTATGCTGGTTTTTTGCTGGTTTATTTTCTACTCAGATTCCTGTTTTGGGATGAATTTTGGGCGGTGGGTTTTGTGAGTACCTTTATCCCCTGGATTCTGTTCCCTTTATTTATCTTACCCCCGTTGAGTTTTGGGATTATTAAACAGCGAAAATTAACGATTTTATCGAGTTTAGCTTGTTTATTACTGCTCGGTTGGTTACATCAAAACTATGCCTCTCCCAATCCCAGTACAATTAACTCCAATCCAATCAAAGTTTTATGTTTAAACAACAGTTGGAACAAAACATCACCGGAAACATTAGTTGAACTGCTTTTAAATCGAACTCCCGATCTGGTGTTCTTGCAAGAAGTGACCGAAATCCATGAAGAAGAAGCTTTTCCTCAGTTAATAGAGGCTTATCCTTACCAATTTTCATCGCCTCGAACAACCATTTTAAGTAAGTTTCCTCTCCGGGCAACCGAAACCATTCACTTGGCCGATCATTCGGAATTTCAGCAGCGGGCAATTGCCAGGATTAACGAACAAGAAATAACGCTTTATAATATTCAAACCATTTCGCCTTGGATTCGCTTTCACCAGATTTTACCCTTTTTTAAAATCCCCTTTTATGATTATCGCGAACGCTCCGAAGAAATCATCGATTTAGTCAAAAGACTACAGAAAGAAACAAACCCTGTAATTGTAGCGGGTGACTTTAATCTCACCGACCAAACTCAAGATTATCATCGATTGCGCCAAGTTTTACGGGATGCTTTTCGAGAGTCCGGATGGGGTTTAGGTTTAACCTGGCCTCAAGGTTGGCCGCTCAATTTTCTGATTAAAAATTCGACTCAAACTCTTGATTATCCGCTGTTTCGGATTGATTATATTTGGTATTCTCCAGATGGGGAGTCTAAAATGACAAAGGTGTTGGCTTCGACGGGTTCGGATCATTTGCCGGTGGAGACTCTAGTTTATTTTCGGCCATTTGCTGCACTAAACCCCTAGAACTTGGTATAACAATTGAGTGACCCCTACAGGAAAAAGGAATGATCGCGAACACCACAAAAACAGATAAACCCTTATTGCGAGGAAAAGGACTCCCTCCATTTGAGATGATCAAGCCGGAGACAGTGGTGCAGGAGATGATGGAACTGATCGAGGGACTTGATACCGAACTCACGACCCTCGAAGCCAATGTACAACCGACGTGGGAAGGTTTAGTTGAACCATTGCAACGGTTAGAGGAACGGTTGACCTGGAGTTGGGGTGTGGTTAACCATTTGATGGGGGTAAAAAATAGTCCTGAACTCCGAAAAGCCCATGAAACAGTTCAGCCAAAAGTTGTAGAGTTTATTAATAAACTGAATCAAAGTCAAGCCCTTTACAAAGCGTTTAAAGCACTGCATGAGTCTTCACAATGGGAAAATTTAGATTCAGCCCAAAAGCGAATTGTTGAGGCAGCAATTCGGGATGCTGAACTGTCTGGTGTGGGTTTAGAAGGAGAAAAACGAGATCGTTATAATGCGATCGCACTAGAACTAGCGGAACTTTCGACTAAGTTTTCTAATCATGTTTTAGATGCGACAAAAGCGTTTAGTTTGACTTTAACTGAACCAGAAGACATTGAAGGTTTACCGCCGAGTTTATTGAGTTTAGCCGCTCAAGCCGCCCGTGCGGAAGGGATCGAAGCCGCGACCGCTGAAAAAGGCCCCTGGCGAATTACGTTGGATTTTCCCAGTTTCAGCCCTTTCCTAAAGTTTAGTAAACGCCGAGACTTACGAGAACAGGTTTTTAAGGCTTATATTAGTCGGGCGTCAAACGGCGAGTTGAATAATTTTCCGTTAATTGAACGGATTTTAGAATTGCGTCAAGAAAAGTCTAAGTTACTGGGTTTTAGTAGTTATGCTGAGTTGAGTTTAGCCACTAAAATGGCGCCCAGTGTGGAGGCTGTCGAGGCGTTATCTGAAGAATTACGTGTTGTTAGTTATGAGGCAGCACTCAAAGATTTTGAAGCCCTGAAAGCTTTTGCTGCGTCTAAAAATGCCCCAGAAGCAGAAGACTTGAAACACTGGGATATGAGTTTTTGGGCCGAACGTCAACGAGAAGAAAAGTTTGCGTTTACCGATGAAGAACTGCGCCCTTATTTTCCCTTACCTCAAGTGTTAGAAGGGTTGTTTGGTTTGGTCAAACGAATTTTTGGAGTGACGATTGTTTCGGCTGATGGTCATGCCCCCGTTTGGCATGAAGATGTTCGTTATTTTGAAGTCATTGATGACACCGGAAATACCATCGCTTACTTTTATTTAGACCCCTATAGTCGTCCCTCAGAAAAACGGGGTGGGGCTTGGATGGATGAGTGTATTACTCGGTCAAAAATCACAGAAAATGGTAAATCTACAGTTTGTTTACCTGTGGCTTATTTGCAATGTAATCAAACGCCACCTGTGGATGATAAACCGAGTTTAATGAGCTTTAGTGAGGTGGAAACGTTATTCCACGAATTTGGTCACGGTTTACAACATATGTTGACGAAGGTTGATTATCCGGGGGCGGCAGGTATTAATAATGTAGAGTGGGATGCGGTGGAGTTGCCGAGCCAATTTATGGAAAATTGGTGTTATGATCGGGTGACTTTGTTTGGCATGGCTAAACATTATCAGACTGGAGAATCTTTACCTGAACATTATTATCAAAAGTTGCTAGCTGCACGGACCTATATGAGTGGTACGGTGATGTTACGACAGCTTCATTTTGGTTGGGTTGATTTGGAATTGCACCATCGTTATCAACCGGGAGGAAATGAAACGGTTATTGATGTCAGAAACCGAATTGCTCAAAATACAACAGTGTTGAAACCATTACCGGAAGATGCGTTTTTATGTGCATTTGGGCATATTTTCTCGGGAGGTTATGCAGCAGGTTATTACAGCTATAAATGGGCTGAAGTTCTCAGTGCGGATGCTTTTTCTGCCTTTGAAGAAGCGGGATTAGAAAATGAAAAAGCAATGGCTGAAACAGGTAAACGTTTCCGAGAAACGGTTTTGGCTTTGGGTGGAAGTGTACATCCCATGGAAGTCTTTAAGTCTTTCCGAGGACGTGAACCGATTACTCAACCTTTGTTGGTTCATAGTGGTTTAGTTCCCGCCGCATAATTGCCTGGAAATTCTCTAGAGGCGTTCTTTTAGAGCGTCTCTAAGGTGTTAAGATATCCATCGAAAGTGGAGGATTAAATAGATGAGTTTAAATTATTTAAAAATATTATGCTATCCTATAATCTAAGTGTAAAGGCAGACTGAGTGAGAGGCTTTGTAGTATGTACAAATGTGCATAGTATAATTTAGATGGCTTACCAATGGAACAGGGATAAAGCAATAGCCAATCTTCGCAAACATGGTATCGACTTCGCTGACGCAGTATCTATTTTTTCAGATGATCTGGCAATTACGATTACAGACGAGCGATTTGAAGAAGAACGGTTCATCACAGTCGGTATGGATGCTTTTGGTAGAATTCTGGTTGTTGTTTACACGGTGCGAGAGGATGAGATTCGATTGATTTCTGCTCGCAAAGCAACCCGAAAAGAACGACAACAGTATGAGGAGGAATAATCATGGAAGCAGAATATGATTTTAATCAAGGTAAACGAGGGGCAATCGAACCAATTTTACCCGGAAAAACGCGCATCACAATCTGCTTAGATGATGAGGTGTTAGCATGGTGTCGTGAACAAGTTCACTTAGTAAGTGGGGGGAACTACCAAACATTAATTAACGAAGTATTACGTCAACATATTCAGCAAAGCCGCGAACCTTTGGAAGAAATCCTACGCCGAGTGGTACGTGAAGAACTTGAGCGCATTGAGCATAATTTATGATTGTTATTCTTTCCGCAATCTTGCCTGTAGCTTGTATTGTTTTGATTGGCTTTATTGTCGGAAAAAAGCTAAATTTCGATCAATCTACCCTTTCTCGTCTCAGTTTGTATGTATATTTCCGGCTTTAATTATTGATAATCTCTACAAAACAACGCTCAGTGGTGAAAATGCAATTTCGATTACGATTGGGTTTTTAATTACATTTATTATTTTATGTGTTTTAGCATGGCAATTAAGCCATTATTTACAGTTCACAACGGATTTAAAAAAGAGTTTAGTCACAACAACGGCTTTACCTAATGTCGGAAATTTAGGGCTTCCGGTGACTTTATTTGCTTTGGGAGAGGCGGGATTAGAACGGGCAATTGTGTATTTAATTGCTTGGAATATTGTTGTTTTAATGACGGTTCCGGCTTTTTTACAAAGTGGGGGATTTCGTTCTTCAATACAGTTTATGCTGAAACTTCCTCTCACTTGGGCGGTAACTTTTGGAATCTGTTTACGAGTGTTTAATGTTCCGCTTCCCTTGAACTTAGATAAAGGCTTAAACTTATTAGCAAATGCGGCTATTCCAGTTGCGTTATTAATGTTAGGAATCCAAATTGCTAGTCATCGGTTAGCCTTCAATTTATATGAAGTGGGAGCGAGTTGTTTACGTCTTTTAGGGGGTGCTGTGATTGCGTTTTTAGTGGGTAAACTATTAGGGTTAGAAGATTTAGATTTAAAGGTTTTAGTTTTGCAGAGTTCAATGCCAACTGCAATTACTGCTTTTTTAATGGTGCATGAATTTGGAGGAGATGCCAGTCAAACTGCACGAGTTGTTGTCGTTTCAACGTTACTTGCGTTTATCACTTTACCGGGGGTTTTATTGGCTTTACAAACTTTTATTTAAAGACTGCCTAAAGAGTTAAAACTCACCAGATAGGTTAAATCCTCCCAAGATAATCAGTAATAATCCGGCTATTAATCCTAATTCAATTCCCAGAGGTTTTTGATTGAACTGTTTCCCAAACCAGTAACCTCCGCCAATCGTCAGTAAACTCGAACCAAAACTAAAAAAACTGGTTAAACCGACATTAAATTCAGCAATACCTGCTCCGACACCTGTTCCTAAATTGGTAATTGTTAAACCTAATCCTAATAAAATTGCAGTTCTTAAACTTAGTCTATTGATAGAATTTTGAGAGGTAAATTCTTCAGTTTCACTTGAGTCTGAGATGAGGGTTTGCCAAATGCTGAGAATACCAATAACAATCAGAATTAAGCTTCCTAAATAACCCGCTAAACTATTCGGTAGATAGTGACGAATTTGATCCCCAAGATGAATCGAAATCCAGGTGCTTAACCCTGAAAGAATCGCAATCACAAAGTTAGCAGAAGTGGGAATAATCCAATTTCGGAGTCCGTAACTCATCCCGACTGTTAAATTATCAAGATTGGTCGAAAGCGACAAAACAATTGAACTCAAAACAGACTCAAGCAAATTCATGTTTTAAAGGGTTAATTCAACTTAGAAAGGAGAACCAGGAATCGAAGGTCTAGGAATGGATGGCACCGGAGGAGAAGGAACATTAGGAGTCGGAACTCCATTGGCTGCACAACTAAAACCAGACGGAACAATTCGCTGACAGATTGATTGTAATGCACCTTCTGGTGTAATGGGAATATTAAAGCCCGAAAAGAGTTCTCCGGTTAAAATTAAAGCCAATTCTTCAGGGGTAATATCTTGGATTTGTCCGAGTACACCGGGTAAAACGCCAATTTTTTGACCTTCCCTGAGAATAATCGGAACGGCACCTGTTTCTTGAGAAGTGACTTCAACTTCTCCTTCTAATACTTTAATATTTCCGGTACCATCTTCGTCCGTTTCCATAATATAAAGTGTACCTTTTACCCCAACAGAAAATCCTCCAATACAACCATTTGCCGGCCCACTAACGACCACTTGACCTTGTTGAATATCAACACATTGACCGACAGTAACCTGAGAGTTTGTTCCAATCCGTCCTGCTGCGCCGTTATTAAATTCTATGCTCGCACGGGATTCTTGAGTCCGAATAAGCTGTCCCAAATCGGCTCGGTCTTCGACTTTTGCTTGCTGTTCTTCGATGAAGACTTCTTCTCCATCTAAAATTTCTTGAACAGTCGCCAAATCAATTTGAGCAAAAGCGGGAATATTAAACAGTCCAAACCCGACAGCAAAAAACAAACCATACAGCAGACTCAAGATGGTTTTCTGGTAACGATGGTGAGAGAAAGTTAAGTTTAATGGCATCATCTGATTTAGCGGTTAAAATTAAAAAAGAGGACTAGAAAGTGTACATCAAAGATTGAGGCGAACTCCTCAAGATTGGTATAAAAACTATTTTAAGATAAACGATGACCTGCGAACAAAAACAAAACAAAATCTTGAATAAGTGGTTTTACCGAATACTTCAAGTTACTTTTATACTGGGTGTTCTGTTATCAGGAAAGACTGCGCCTGTCGCCTCAAGTGAGTCAGTCAACCCCTCTAACCTCTTGGATAGGGCGTTGAGGGAAGAAATGATACTTGCAGTTAATTCTAATAATCCGGCACAACAAGCCCTGAAAGCTGGCTTAAATCACTATCGTCAGGGAACAAGTGCCGCTTTATATCAAGCGATTGAACAGTTAGAAATTGCTTTAAAACTGTGGCGAGAACAAGATGATTTTACTCAAGCCGCAACAACTTTACAATTTTTAGGTTTAATTCATTCTGACTTAGGAGAATATCAAGCCGCTTTAAATTATTATCGTCAGGTTTTACAGTTACTCCCTGAATTGTCTCAACCGGAGTATTGGGAAGCGCCGATTTTAGAGCTTTCTGCTGAGGTTTATTTCAGATGGGGCGAATATCAAAAAGCCTTAGAAGCCTATGAAAAAGCTTACATTCTTCGTCAACAAATTGGCTTAGAATCGGCAGAAGCAGCCACGTTAAATAGTATCGGTTTGGTGTATTATGATTTGGGAGAATTCAATCTGGCGTTAAACTATTATCAACAGGCGCAGTCGCTCTTACAACGTTCCGAAAGTTCTGCTGATTTAAAAACAACAGCTTTAATTTTAAATAATATTGGTCAGGTTTATTCTGAACAAGGAGATTTAGAAAAAGCCAAAGAAACCTACGAGCAAGCGTTGAATTATTGGAGAGCATTACCGAGCCAATCTGATATCAGAAATATTCGCGGTAAAGCAGCTACTTTAAATAATCAGGGTTATATTTATGCTCAATCTAATCAACTTAAAATCGCCCAACAAACTTACAATCAAGCCTTACCCCTCTGGCAAAAAATCGGAGACCACACCCGAGAAGCCAGCACGTTAAATAATCTGTGTTATGTGGATTTTAAACAGGGAAATTTAGCCCAAGCTTTAGAAATTTGTACTCAATCTTTACAAATTAGACAAACGGTAGGAGACAGAACTAAAGAACCCCTTAGTCTTTACTACATTGCTCAAATCCAACGAGAACAAGGTCAGTTAGAAGCCGCAGTTAAAACCATAGAAACGGCATTAGAAATTATTGAAGATTTGCGAACACAAGTTGAACGCCAAGATTTAAGAACCTCCTTTTTTGCCTCTAAACAGGAGTATTATGAATTTTATATTGACTTGTTAATGCAGCTTCATAAACAAAGTCCTGAAAAGGGTTATGATGGGTTAGCTTTACAAGCCAGTGAACGCGCCAGGGCGAGAAGTTTATTAGAAATATTAGCTGAGTCTGGGGGAGAAATTACCTCGGGAATTAACCCCAAATTATTAGAAGAAAAGAAACAACTGCAACAACAACTCAGCGTCTTAGAACAGTTGCGAGTTCGCTTACTCAGCGGCGAACATACAGAAGAACAAAGAAAAACAATTAATACAGAAATTGATGATTTACTCCAAAAATATCGCACTTTATTAACTGAAATTCGCGCCACCAGTTCCAATTACGCCGCATTAACTCAACCCCAACCCTTAACCTTAACTGAAATTCAACAACAAATTCTCGACTCCGAAACCGTTTTATTAGAATATTCCCTCGGAGAAAACCGCAGTTATTTATGGGTGGTAACGCCCAATTATATAGAAAGTTATGAACTCCCCGGACGGGAAGAAATCGAAACAAAAGTCACCGCATTTCGAGATTCTTTTTTACTTCCAACTCAACGAATTCGCCGAACACTTGCAGAAGATGCTGGACAAAAATTAGCCAGTACAATCTTACCAAAATTAGAAAACCTCAATCAAAAACGGTTATTAATTGTCGCCGATGGAGTCTTACAATATGTACCGTTTAACGCCTTACCAACCCCTGGAAGCTTAATTCTAGAAACTGACTGGACACCGTTAATTGTTAAACATGAAATTGTTACGATTCCTTCTGCTTCGACTTTAGCTGTTTTACGTGAAGAATTTAAGGCTAGAAGTCCTGCGCCTAAAGCCTTAGCTATACTCGCTGATCCAGTTTTTAGCTATCAAGATGATCGAGTCAGAAATGTAGTTCCAGAAAAGATCAAACCGTTACCCCCAGAGTTGGAACGTTCGGCACGAGAATCAGGAGTTTTGTTTGATCGTTTACCCTTTACAGAGAAAGAAGCAGAACGAATTTTAGACTTGATTTCAACCGATAATACAATCAAACAATTTGGCTTTTCAGCCCGCCGAGAATTTGTCACCGGACAACAAATGAGTCAATATCGAATACTGCATTTTGCAACACACGGTTTACTCAACAGCGAAACCCCAGAACTTTCGGGTTTAGTGTTATCTTTAGTGGATGAAGCAGGTGAACCGTTAAATGGTTTTTTGCGTTTATATGATATTTTTAACCTTAATTTATCGGCGGAATTAGCCGTTTTAAGTGCTTGTGAAACGGGACTCGGAGAAAATATTAAAGGCGAAGGATTAGTTGGTTTAACGCGGGGATTTATGTATGCAGGAGCGCCCCGAGTTGTGGTCAGTTTGTGGAAAGTGGATGATCAAGCTACTTCAGAATTAATGGTGAAATTTTATCAACGAATGCTACAACAAAATCTATCCCCCGTTGCCGCTTTACGAGTCGCTCAAATTGATATGTGGCAACAAAATAAATGGTCATCACCCTATTTTTGGGCGGCGTTTACGCTACAAGGAGAATGGCAACAGCCCGAATAAACCCCAATTAAACTTTTAATTTTATTGATAGTTATTGATAGCGATCGCTCTATCTCCGTAAATTTACTGAGTGATCAGTTTATAGAGATACAAGCTAAATTCTGTAATTCTACTGTGGACTTTGTTTGAGAGGTTGCTGTATAACTGAAATAGAGCGAAAGATTCTATTGAAAGGAAGATGACAACTTCCTGATACATCTATAGTAAGACAGGCGTCTGAAACGATGTGTAGAGTTGCTCATTACGAAGCTGTACGAAGCTATGACGAATCCTCAAATGTCTGGAGTTGGCTTTAGCCCACACATTTGAATTTCCTCAGACTAGCATCTGATTTTGATTTGATCAGATTCAAATTAACCTCTTTAACTTCTTCAGGAATTATCTGAAAGAAGTCAAACTTTAGTCTGCCTAAAATTTAATTCTCTATGAAAAAACCAATAGTTTTACTTGCATTAATTTTCCGAAAAATAGACAGTTTTCAAAGTTTTAAGAAATGGAGTTATCAAGCCCAATGCTTCCATCAACCGACGCTAATTCTATCTCTAAAAGAGTATCTGTCTTACAGATATATCAAGGAAGCTTTACAAGAAAACTCCTAGTTTTTTTTGCAGATTACTCCTGAAACTTAGCCACGATCATTCTTGGTCAGTGATTTCCGAAACTTCTCAAAACTTCTCATTCTTTCTTTTAAACAGGAATACTATCCATGTCTCAAGCGACCATTTCTAACTCTGTATCTTTCCACTCTACGCAAACGATTCAATCATCCTCAAGAGTTCTGAAATCCTCGAAAACCCTTGTTTTTATCGATGCGAATGTAGATGACTCCGAATACCTCGCCCAAGGGGTAAAACCGGGAATAGAAGTTCATATTTTAGATGCTCATCGAGACGGTATCGAACAAATAACCGCCCATTTATTTACCCGTCCCCATCTCGAAGCCATTCATATTGTTTCTCACGGTTCACCGGGATGTTTGTACTTAGGGAATAGTCAACTTAACCTCGATACTCTCAAACGCTACGCCAACTTATTACAAACTTGGTTTGCCCCCCTTACCCCCCAAGTTTGGGGGAAACCGTCACTTCTACTCTACGGTTGTAACGTTGCGGCAGGGGATGCAGGCGAAGAGTTTGTCACACAGTTGGCACAGTTGACCGAAGCAGAGGTTTACGCATCGAATGCCGTTGTCGGTTCGTCCGAGCGGGGCGGAAGTTGGAAACTTCGCATGGTAGGAAATGATGAAGATCGGCATCCTATAGATGTATTTACTCTAGCAACAATTGCTTCTTATACCGGGCTTTTTGTAACCATCAACCCGACAGGTGGCACAGACAGTACAAACGGCATTCAGATTCAAATCGAGCCTGACGGAAACTTTTACATCCTCAAAGACAACACGAGGCAAACATTTTCTTTTGGGAACTCTGACACTGTTCTATCAGTGGGGACAACTACTTATGGGGAGGGTTACTATAACCAGAGTTGGGTGAGTCTTGGGCAGTCTGCTGTTACGGGATCAGGAACTTCGAGCGATCCCTATCAAGTCGTTACAAGCTTGTTAGCTGATGTGGATTCCAATGGTACTTACGATCCGGCAATAGACTTTAAGCTCGATTGGACAATATCTTATGTAAATTTTGAGGATTATTATGCTCAGGATTTCACGGTCGTAGCTCCTGTAACAAACACTCAGCCCGTTAAGTTGGCACAGGCTTTTGATAGTTATCTTGGAGGTTCAGATAGGGGCCCTGCCTATGGACTGGATGCAAATGGAACAGCCATAACTGGTACTGCTGATAACCCCAAATTTATCGGCGTGAGTCGAAATCTGGGACTGTCTAATGAAATCGTGATGGGTTACATTGAGGATAATGCCGAGTTCAGTCGATGGTACTCAGGAGGATTTAGTAACCCCTATAGTCAGTTAAATAGTGGTGGAAACCTGACAACTACCTACGACACTAATGCTAGTACAGATAATGGCATTGCCGTTCAGTATGACCTCGGCACTCTGACTGGGACAACAACAATTTCTAACTTTCTGGCGTTTTCCACAGAAGCTGTCAATACTGTTATTGACCAACCTCCCATCCTTAGCATAACTGATACCAGTGACTACGGTGGCACTCCAGTTGTGGTCGCACCCAACTTAACCGTCACTGACTCCGATGGAGGCGATCTTGAGGGTGCTACCGTCATTATCACAGATCAATTAAACGGTACTGCCGAAAGTTTAGGTATTGCAGGGCAAACTGGAACCAGTGGTACCGTTGAAGGACTAGCCTGGAACTACGATGCAAACACAGGTGTAATGACCTTGACGGGTACTGCTGATATAGCAACCTACCAAGCCGCTTTACGTCAAGTCACTTATTCCAATAGCAGCGCCACACCGGACACCACTCCTCGTTCAGTTGAATTTGCTCTAGGAACCAACCTGGCCAACTCTGATAACGGTCACTTCTACGAGTTTGTTACAGATCCAGGCATTAGCTGGACTGACGCTCGTGATGCGGCTGAGGCTCGCTCCTATTTTGGCTTAAAAGGCTACTTAACTACCGTTACTTCATCGGCAGAAAATGATTTCATCTCAGGTAAACTTGCAGGTGAAGGCTGGATGGGATCGAGCGATGCGACAACAGAGGGAGATTGGCGTTGGGTAACTGGCCCAGAAGCAGGCACTCAATTCTGGTCAGGAGTAAGTACGGGTTCTCCTGTTGGTGGTGAGTATAATAATTGGGCAACAAGTGAGCCGAATGATTTTCCTGATGCCGGTGGTGAAGACTATGGCCATTTTCTTAATGATGGTAAGTGGAACGACTATCCTCTATCGCTATCTAATATTGAAGGCTACGTTGTAGAGTATGGTGGAATGCCAGATGATCCCACCCTGCAAATTACAGGAACGGCAACAGTTAATTTTGTTCCCCAAGTCCAGTTTTCTGGGCTATCGTTCTCATCTGTTGAAAATGTGGGTACAAGCAGTGCTGTTACCCTGACTCGCTCGGGAGATACCAGTAGTCCATCAACGGTTACTGTATCTGTTGCGGCAGGTGGCACGGCAACTAACGGCACAGATTACAACAGTAGCAGTTTCCCGCTTACTATTAACTTTGCTGCGGGCGAAACTAGCAAAACCGTTGATATTCCTATTGTTGACGACGGCACAATTGAAGGCAATGAAACCATCAATTTGAGTGTTGCAGCCGGCACCAACGCCGTTCTCGGAGCGCAAACAACAACCACCTTAACTATTACTGATGATGATCATGCTCCTACCTTTACCTCTGGAGCAACCGCTAGCGTTCCTGAAAACACAACAACTCCAGTTACGACAGTTACAGCTACCGATGCAGATGGTGACACTCCCACCTACTCCATCACTGGCGGGGCAGATGCAGCACTGTTTAGTCTAGATGCTAATTCTGGAGTCCTCACATTCAACAGCACTCCCGACTTTGACGCTCCTGCGGATGCAGATGATAACAACATTTATGAGTTGGAAGTCACCGCAAACGACGGCAACGGCAACACTGCGGTTCAAACCCTACAAGTGAACGTTACCAACGTTAACGAAGCCCCAAGCTTTACTACTGCTGCTCCCACTTCTGGTACTCAAGACCAAGTTTACACTTACGAGATCGATACAGCAGATCCCGATAGTGGAGACAGCCGAACAATTACTAATGTTGCCTCGCTTCCGTCTTGGTTGACTCTTACAGATAACGGAGGTGGCAAGGCTACTCTGTCAGGAACTCCGACGAATGCTGAAATTGGCGACCATACTGTTGAGTTACAAGTTACAGACGCAGCAGGTGTAATAGCCACTCAAACCTTTACTATCACCGTTGACAATACCAACGATGCTCCGACCCTTTCCGGTACTCCTGTCACCAGTGTTGATGAGGATAGTGCCTACAGCTTTACGCCCACTTTTGAGGATGTAGATGGTGATGATCTCAGCTTCTCTATTGTTAACAAACCCAGTTGGGCAACTTTTGATCCGAACACGGGACAATTGTCAGGTACACCAACAAACGATCACGTTGGTGTTACAGAAAATATCGTTATCAGCGTGAGTGATGGTACTGCGAGTGTTTCACTACCTGCTTTTAACCTCACCGTTGACAATACCAACGATGCTCCGACCATTTCGGGGACTCCGACTACTAGCGTTGATGAGGATAGTGCCTACAGCTTTACACCAACTGCAAATGATGTAGATATAGATGGTGCTACTTTCAGCTTCTCTATTGTTAACAAACCCAGTTGGGCAACTTTTGATCCGAACACGGGACAATTGTCAGGTACACCGACCAACAATCACGTTGGTGTAACTGAAAATATCGTTATCAGCGTTAGTGATGGTACTGCAACCACTCCGTTACCTGCTTTCAACCTGACTGTTAACAACACTAACGATGCTCCCAGCTTTAGCAGCACAGCACCCTCCTCAGCGATTGAAGATAGCCTTTACTCTTACAACATTCAGACCGAAGATCCTGATACTGGAGACAGCCGAACAATTACTAATGGTGCTACTCTTCCTTCTTGGCTGAGTTTGACCGATAACGGAAATGGCAAGGCTACCCTCACGGGAACTCCGACGAATGACAATGTGGGCATTCACACCGTTGAGTTACAGGTGACGGACGGGGCGGGTGCAACAGACACTCAAACCTTTGATGTAACTGTTGCGAATACCAACGATGCTCCCACCATTTCGGGGACTCCCGCTACCAGTGTTGCGGAGGATAGTTCCTATAGCTTTACGCCTACTGTTGATGACGTAGACGGTAATCTTCTCAGCTTCTCTATTACCAACAAACCCAGTTGGGCAACTTTTGATAGTACGACGGGTCAACTCTCGGGTACGCCAACTAACGATGATGTCGGTATCACCGAAGATATTGTCATTAGCGTTAGTGATGGTACTGTCGTTACTCCGTTACCCGCTTTCAACCTGAGCGTTAACAACGTCAACGATGCTCCCGTTTTCACAAGCACAGCGCCAACTTCTGGTACTCAAGACCAAGCTTATACTTACAACATCGTTGTAGAAGATCCCGATACTGGAGACAGCCCGACAATTACCAATGTTGCCCCGCTTCCGTCTTGGTTGACTCTGATCAAAAACGCAGATGGTACAACTACCCTAACAGGAACTCCGACGAATGCTGAAATTGGCGACCATACTGTTGAACTGCAAGTCGAAGACGCATCGGGTGAAATAGACACTCAAACCTTTACCATCAGCGTTGACAATACCAACGATGCTCCGACCATTTCCGGTACTCCTGCCACCAGCATTGATGAGGATAGCGCCTATAGCTTTGTACCGACTGTTAACGATGTAGACGGTGATACTCTGAGCTTCTCTATCACCAATAAACCCAGTTGGGCAACCTTTGATAGTGCTACAGGTCAATTGTCCGGTACACCGACTAATGAGGATGTTGGTACAAGTGAAGTGATTGTCATCAGCGTTAATGATGGTACTGCAACCGTTGAACTGCCTGCATTTAGCCTGACTGTCAACAATATCAATAATGCTCCAGTTTTCAGCAGCACGGCACCGACTTCCGCTAACGAAGATAGCCTTTACACCTACACCATCACCACCGAAGATCTCGATATCGGAGACAGTATCAGTATTACTTCTGCCACTCTCCCTTCTTGGCTGAACTTGACCGATAACGGAGACCGTACTGCGACCCTTACCGGAACTCCAACCAACGATAATGTAGGTACTCACACCGTTGAGCTACAAGTGACAGATGCAGCGGGTGAAACAGACACTCAAACCTTTGATGTCGCCGTTGCCAATACCAACGATGCCGCGACCATTTCGGGAACTCCCAATACTAGCGTTGATGAGGATAGCGCCTACAGCTTTGCGCCCTCTGTTAATGACGTAGACGGCGATACTCTCAGCTTCTCCATCACAAATAAACCCAGTTGGGCAACTTTTGATAGCACGACGGGTCAACTCTCCGGTACACCAACTAATGATGATGTTGGCATTACTGAAGATATTGTCATTAGCGTTAGCGATGGTACAGAAACTATTGAGTTACCCGCCTTTAGCCTCACCGTTAACGGAATTAATGATACTCCCGAAGTTGTAGACGCAATTCCTCCTCAAACTGAGGCACAGCAGGGCGAAGAATTCAACCTCAATACGGGTGACTACTTCAACGACCCCGATGGCGAGGGACTGACCTACTCGGCAGAAGGCTTACCCAGTGGTTTGAGTATTGACCCGGAAACGGGAGTGATTAGCGGTACGCCTGATAATGATGCGGTGGGTACTTATCCGGTGAAAGTAATCGCCACAGACCCCAGTGGAACGAGTGCTGAAACTAGCTTTGACCTGACCATTGGTAACGTTAATGATACGCCCGAAGTCAGCCAAGAAATTCCTCCTCAAACTGAAGCACAGCAGGGCGAAGAATTCAACCTCAATACGGGTGACTACTTCAACGACCCCGATGGCGAGGGACTGACCTACTCGGCAGAAGGCTTACCCGATGGTTTGAGTATTGACCCGGAAACGGGAGTGATTAGCGGTACGCCTGATAATGATGCGGTGGGTACTTATCCGGTGAAAGTAATCGCCACAGACCCCAGTGGAACGAGTGCCGAAACCAGCTTTGACCTGACCATTGGTAACGTTAATGACGCACCTCAAGTTGTAGACGCAATTCCTCCTCAAACTGAAGCACAGCAGGGCGAAGAATTCAACCTCAATACGGGTGACTACTTCAACGACCCCGATGGCGAGGGACTGACCTACTCGGCAGAAGGCTTACCCGATGGTTTGAGTATTGACCCGGAAACGGGAGTGATTAGCGGTACGCCTGATAATGATGCGGTGGGTACTTATCCGGTGAAAGTAATCGCCACAGACCCCAGTGGAACGAGTGCTGAAACTAGCTTTGACCTGACCATTGGTAACGTTAATGATACGCCAACTGTTTCTGAAGCGATCCCCAATACAAATATTGATGAAAATGGTTCTCTGAACTTCCAAATTCCCTCAAATATTTTTGAGGATGTCGATCCCAATGATACCCTTGGTTACACTGCAACCCTGGCAGATGGTTCTCCTTTACCGCGATGGTTAACCTTTAATCCTGAGACGGGTACTTTTAGCGGTACGCCCGATAATAGTGCTGCTGGCAGTTTCGAGATTCTGGTCACTGCAACGGACTCCGCCGGGGCAACCGCCAGTCAGACGTTTACCTTGACGGTGAATGATATTCCGGAACCCGAACCTCAACCTGAACCTGTTGAAGCCCCCGCAACTCCAGTTCTCAATGAGACTGTATATGATCCCACAGACTTTGTTGCTGCCGTAACGATGCCTGTTCGACCATCTAACCCTGCGGCTAATGCGAGTTCTAACAACGATGAAGTCACACCTGATGCCGATGTCATTGTTGGTGACGCGACCGATAACCAAGTTAACGCTTTGGGCGGCGACGATCTGATCAATACGGGCGATGGTGATGACTGGATAAGCTCCAATCAAGGTAATGATACCGTTGATGGTGGCAGTGGGGACGATACCATTTTCGCCGGAAAACAAAACGACGTGGCTTTTGGTTCCGATGGTAATGATGAGTTAAACGGAAACATTGGTGATGACTTCGTTGATGGTGGTGAGGGTAATGATACGGTTTTCGGGGGTCAAAATAACGATACTCTCACGGGTGGAAACGGTAACGACTGGTTAAACGGTAACTTAGGTGAGGATTTCGTTGACGGTGGCGAAGGCGAAGATTTGGTCTATGGGGGTCAAGATGGCGATACTCTCATGGGTGGAAGCGGAAATGATACCCTCTCCGGTAACATTGGCAATGATTTTATCGAAGGAAACGACGGTAATGACCTGATTTACGGGGGTAAAGACAATGATACCCTTTCCGGCAATCAAGGCAATGATACCCTTTACGGCGACTTGGGTGATGATGTCGTTGACGGTGGCGAAGGTACGGACATCGTTTTCGGTGGCGAAGGTGATGATACCCTTGACGGTGGAGAAGGTAACGACGAACTCACCGGCGGAAATGGCAACGACCTGTTACTGGGCGCTGAAGGTAATGATACCTTAACTGGGGAAGCCGGAAGCGATCGCTTTGTTCTGGCGTCCGGTATGGGTGAGGATTTAATTACCGACTTCACCGATGGCGAAGATATTATTGTTCTCGATGGCGGTTTAACCTTCGACCAACTCACCCTCACTCAAAACAACGGTTCTACTCTGATTCAACTCAATTCCGAACTGTTAGCAACTCTTGATGGTGTGAATATTGGCTTGATCACTGCCAACGATTTTACCACATTTGCTGCTTAATCTTTCTCTCAATTTGATTTTTTGATTTGAATAATGGTGGAAGTTCCTCTCACAAGAATTTCCACCTTTTTTTCTGCTTTGATGATTGCGACTCCCCAATTTGTAACTCGCGTTTTAGTATACCTATATACTGAAAAAAGGCTTTAAGAAATTGAAGGATAATTCTGCTCGCCTACTTTTAGGAATTTTATTGTATACTCAGCATAAGCTAAATCCGAACATCCCAAACTCAACTGTTGTTCAAAAAATCCAGAAATGTTGATTAACTTAATTGCTGATTATGGTGCAGGTGATCCGGCATTTGCTGAGGTCAGCCAACGTTTACTTCAACACTTAAGCGATGCAAAAATTCACTGTCTGTCTGTTCCTGCATTTAGCACATTGGCAACAGGGTTTTGGATTGCTCAATTGGGACTTAATCCCGGTCCCGATAACCATTTAATTTATCATAATTGCGCCCCCCGTCAAGACAATTTAGAAGGTCGTCCGAATAACGAAGGCGAAGGACTTACCTATGCTTTACTTCCCAATGGCGTTAAAGTTGTGGGGGTTTTAGCCGGATATTCTTTGTCTTTTATTAAAGATATAGCCGTCTCTATTCATACTATAAATGTCTCGCGGGGCGGTTCTCAATTTCGTTCTCGCGATGTGTTTCCTCAAGCAGCAATTGCATTAGTAAAAGGGGATGAAAGTGTTTTAGGAGACATGATTAAACCCGAACAAATTCCCGAACCACCCACAGATCGGGTTGCTTGGGTTGATGGATATGGTAATATTAAAACAACGATTTCAGCCGATTTTGTTGATCTGGAACCGGAAACAAAAGTTATCGTTAGAGTGGGAGATATGGTCAGCGATGCGGTGTATTCTGATGGCAGTTTTCGTGTCAGTGAAGGAACATTAGCTTTTGCACCGGGAAGCTCGGGTTGGATGCTCAATGAGAAACAAAAAGTGCGTTGGATGGAGTTGTTTTTGCGAGGGGGAAGTGCTTGGAAACGCTTTGGAAAACCTCGTGTGGGTCAGTTGGTAACGTATCAAATCACTTGACCTCTAGTTGACTTCAGAACTCTGATAAAATGACTGAAAATTAACTTTTAGCTATTCACTAGGAACTTGAATTTCTGGTGAAATAGCTGTATTATCAGATTAAATCAAAGATTAACACGGGTAAGTTGTGAAAAAAATCGCCTTAGATGTGTCAAGTGTCTTATCAAAAGAGGATATTCTTACAAAAATACTGAGCTATTTGTCTCAGTTTGACCTGAATCAAAAGCGTGTTTTACTAATTTGTGAAGATGTTACCCGCGCTACACCACTTTATCAATTTTTTCCTGATTTTTTACAAGTCATTCAAACAGAAGCGAGTCAAATTAGTGTAATTTTTGCTTTGGGAACCCATCGCCCCATGACAACCGCAGAAATGCAACAAAAGTTAGGACTAACTCCGGAAGCTGCGAGTAATATTCAATTGATTAATCATAATGCTTTTGATGATAATTTATTAGTAGAAGTCGGAAAAATTGATAATGTTTCTGTGAAAATTCATCGTTCACTCAGCGAACATGATATCATTATTGCCTTGGGAAGTGTACTTCCTCATCGGGTGGTTGGCTTTTCGGGAGGGGCAAAATATCTTTGTCCGGGAATTGCCAATAAAGCGGCGATTGATTATACTCACTGGAAAATAACTCGTTACTCAGAATCAGAAATTATCGGCAAAATTGATAATCCGATTCGTCAAATTATTCATCAAATTGCCGACTTGGTGATGACAAAATTTCCTAAAATATACGTTTCTGTTAACTTTATTACCCTGCCCACCGGGATTGCTCATGTATTCATTGGGGATTTTTACTCCTCTTATCAAGAAGCCGCCGAAGTGTGTGCAGAATATTTCGTTAAACCTGTTGAATCTTGTGCCAGTATATTAACGTATATTGATCATAAATGTGTCGATTTTTGGCAAGGAGCTAAAGCGATTTATAACTGTGGTTCTCGCATTCAAGACGGTGGAAAATTAGTGATTCGAGGTCAACTTTCTGAGAAAATATCAGGAACTCATGGCGAAATCATCACCAAGTTTGGCTATTCTAACCCAGAAACGATTCAAAACTTAGTGGATGCGGGGGAATTAACCAGTCCAGTTGTTGCCAGTCATATGATGCGAGTCAGTCAGGCTTTACAAAAATATCAGGTGATTTTGTCTTCTGAAAATATGAGCCAAGCAGAATGTGAAGCGTTAAATTTAGGATATTTAGACCCCAATGATATTGATGAATCACAGTTTGATTATGTGGTTTATCATGCCACCGATTTAATTTTAACGTCTCTCTAATCTTTGTTGAGCTAACTTGGCTCTGGCTTGAACCGCTAATGTTTCGTCTGTATTGATAATTTCTTGGAGACGATGTATAATCTTGGCAGGCCATTGAGATTGTCGATTTTTGATCTGATTTGCTAACTCTTGTAAGCCGACTATCGCTGCATATCGCACAATCCATTCTGAATCTTGACTGGCTTGAAATAAGGTGTTTATGGCTTTAATTTGAGCTTCCAGAATATCTTCTTCGACGCTCATTTTTTCCCAATGAATTGTTCCTAAACCTCTCGCGGCTGCCCGACGCACACTGAGCGCAAAATCACTCCCTGCTGCTTCTAATAATACATTTAAACCCCGAGGATCACCAATCGAAGATAACGCCCGAATTGCCCAAGCTCTCGCCCCATAATTATAACCATCTAACTGCTCAAGTAGGGGTAAAACTGCGAGTTCCCCAAGTTTAATTAACCCCTCAACTGCTGCTACTGCCGCACCAGGATTATTATAACCCAGAACAGTAATTAAAGTCGGAATACTTTCGGGAGAGTGAGCTTCTGCTAACGTTCTGACAGCTTCTAATAAGCTTTGAGCAGAATCTGCTTGTTCAACTGCACGAATCAGTTCTGAAGTGGTCATTTTCGCTTATTTGCGCCCAAAAATTACTAAATATTTTGATCTATAATAATGAATCCATTAAATTCATCACTTCTATCGCTTCTTCTGAAAGAGAGATTTCATCTATTTGTTTGAGATGATGTTCTAAAATTCCTTGTAAAGCAATTAATTTCAAACTATTTTCAGCTAACGTTTCAGAAATAGCTTGGGCTGACTTGAGATAACCAATTGCTCCGAGATCCATTAATACCGTTCGTCGCAGTTGTAACTCATTACTTTGCAGGACTTGAATTAAAGCCTCTCCGTAAATGCTATCTCCAGTTAATTGATAGAGCGCTCGCAAAGCTGCACATCGAACTCGCCCGACTGGATGTTCTGTAAAAGGCTGAATTATAGAAGTCGCTTCTGTTGCGCCAATTGCACCCAACGCCTCGATCACGGCATCATAGGGTTGGACTAAATGAGGTTTTCCCGGCACTTGTTGAGCCGCTTCGACACCCCCATCGAGCAATTTCATTAAAGCCGAAATGCTACTGCCATCCCCCAAGGCTTCCAAAGCTTGAGCGGCGGCTTCCCGCACATAATAATCAGAACAATCTAGGCATTGAATTAAGGCCGGAACTGCTCGCCCATCCCCTAACTTTCCTAAAGCTCTGGCTGCATTGCGACGCAGGGGATAACCGCCATCTTCAGTTCGATCAGACTTATCTTCTAAAGCCACTAATAAAGCATCTATTGCTCCGGGTTCGGAAATGCGAAATCGTCCTAACCACCAAGCCGCATAGTAACGGCGACCCAATTCTTCGTGTTGAAGATTTGCGATCGCCTGTTCGACAGTCAAACTTTCTGGAGGTTGACTAAAATTGTTAAGCTGTTCTGAAGCCGTCATGAAATTTTAATTTTACTCTTGCGTATCAGAATCATCAGCGCCGACTGACTTGGGCTTACCTTCCCCATCCAAAATTTGATTAACAGCAGTCGCCTGCATTTTCGCTTCGCTGCTGCCATCTACCGTCAGGGGTTCGATACTGAGAATTTTACCACCCATACGATTGATCCGCTTGAGTTGTTCGCTCATCCGGTTATAGGGAACCGTGATGTAAGTTTTGCGAGTGCTGCGGATGCGATAGCTGATAGTATCAGGGTCTACATTTTGACCCATTGCTTCAACTTCTATCCGATACATCCGACTACCGTTGTCGCTGAGGGCAGTTCTACCTGTTGATGTACTTTGACCAAACATAGCTGCTCAATTGCTCCCTTCTGTCTGTAGATACTGATTGATAAATTCACTTATTCACAAAAGTAGTGGCAAGCTTGATTACTCAATTGCTTACCACCTGATGTGCGTCTGAATCGTTTAGGTTTCCCGAACGCTGACAATCTTGGCGCCACTGCGAAGAATTTGCTGTATCCGAGAAGATAATTCTTCGTAAGGAACTAAGTAAGCTTTGTTCGAGCGACGAACGTTATTATTCCGTATAGAAGAACCAATGCGGTTGGTGACTTCTACTCGATAAACCCGTTGTTGACGATTCCCCAGTCCCCCAAAAGACTTTTGGGGAGTTTCCATTTTTGTTGATTTCGATGAGATTCCCGCAGATTGAGGAATACTGCTGGCTTGGTTGCGAGCCACTTCTTTGAACACGCGACCATTTTTGCTTCCGACTTGACCGCGATCATTATTGGCATAACCGCGATACAGTTGGAACATCCGGCTAAAGCCAACCGTTCTCGATCCGGCTAACACTTGGAAACCGACGTAGTAAGGAACGATGTTGTCGCCGAATTTATTTTCGTACTCTTCGCTCTCGAAGTAATAATTAATTTCAGCATCGTAGCCTTTATCTTCCACCAAGCGAGTATGGAACGCCAGTTCTTCTTCATCATGGGGAGGACGACCCAACAAATGCTTGAAGTTCAGTTCAACAAAGCGTTGGTTGTTATTGGGAAAGAAAAATTTCTTCTTGTACAACTCAGAAAGGGCAACGGCACGCACAAAATCACGAACTGTTAAATTTCCCTGTCTGAGTAAAGATTCTGCTGACGTCAAACGTTCAGCTTTCATAATATACTCGTTACCGAGTACCTGTCTGTAGGTGGCACGAAAAATAGCTTGTAGATCGCTTTCTGTCCAATCTGGACGCGGAATTCTACTTTGCTGCCATCAAACGCATCTAGGCCTAATCGTCCCGCAGCTTGTAAATTAGCGGGTACTAATAATGTTGTCATCGCTACCTCATCGACACATAATAAACCGAATTCCGTATTCTTCAATTAATATTTATTAAAGAAAAATACGAGGAAAAACTCATAACTGTTTGCGTTCTGTTAGATGAAACTGCCGAGAACAGCAAAAAGATTTTAAAAGTTGCTTGTTTTATTCAGCTCTCTATCTAACTAATAAGATGCCTGGAGCGTTAAATAACTGCTAACTCAACAAACTTCTGTGGTTAGCTAACAGCTATCTATCGTTCCAGGCAACAAACCGCTGACTAGCTCAGAGCATTGATTGCGTAGTCGAGGTAAGAATTAGCTTCCACAGCAGGATCGCCGCTTAAGCCATGATTGGCTTTGATGTGCTTGAGGGCTTCGATGTACCAGCTCGGAGACAATTCAAAAGTCCGGTTGATTTCATCGATACCTGCAATCAGGTACTCATCCATGGGGCCAGTACCACCTGCGATTAAGCAGTAGGTAACCATCCGCAGGTAGTAACCGATGTCACGAGCGCATTTATCTTTACCGCGTTGGTCTGCGGCGTAGTTCGGCCCTTGCATTTGAGTCGTGTAGGGGAACTTGGAATAAACGGCTTGAGCGGCACCGTTGATCAAACCATCAGCTTTGGAAGTTAAAGCTTTAGCGGCTTCTAAACCGGCTTGGGCTTGACGGAAACGTCCGAAAGCAACTTGCATTTCAGTGCTGCTCAGGAAACGACCCTGAGAATCTGCGGTGGTGACAGCTTCGGTTAAAGGAGTCTTCATGCTTCTAATCTCTCCTGGTTAGGTGTACAGAGTTTTTTGAATGAGTTGAGTGCGAGCCATACAAATGCGACTTAAGCGCAGTTGGTCAGAATCAGTTCAGTCGGCAGAAATTTAGCCTACTGCTGCCGCAGCACGATCAAAGTAGCTGGCGATTTCAGATTGCAGGGCGTTGCAATCGCCTTGGGTAATACCGCTGGGGTCCATAACGATTGCTAAAGCCGCTTCTTTCATTTTTTGAACGCCTGCTGCAACAGAAGCGCCAGGAGTACCCAGAGCTTGGTAAGTTTCACGCAGACCATTCAAGCAACGATCATCGAGAACGCTAGGATCACCTGCGAAGATTGCATAAGTGACGTAGCGCAGGATGATTTCCATATCGCGCAAGCAAGCAGCCATCCGACGGCTAGTGTAAGCATTTCCGCCGGGTTGGATTAGTTGGGGCTGTTCAGCGAACAAAGAACGAGCTGCGTTAGCAACAATGCTGGAACCGTTGCTTGTAATCCGGTTAACAGAATCAAGACGCTTGTTGCCGTTAGCAACCATTTGGCTGAGAGCGTCGATTTGAGAAGTGCTCAACATTTCGCCGCGTGCGTCTGCTTGAGAAACGACCTTGGTGAAGGCATCAAACATGGATTAAATCTCCTACTTGATTGGTTTGAGTTTACTTTTGGTTCTCAATGCTTGAGAGTTCCAATTCTTTGCCAACTTTATAGTTGTTGGATTAAAGATTGGAGACAACAACCCGTTATTAAATGGATTGTCATTATCCTCTGGGGGTGGTTTGTGAATTTCCAGTTGCCCGGATCACAAAATCTTCACCTTGAGGAATCTTAGAAAATTTTACACGGTTTATGAGAGAAATTTAAACTTTCTTAATGAACAGACTCTTTGATTAATGTTTGTCTGTTATTGTTCTCCCTCAGCTATCAGTTATACAATGGAGTCAGCGTTTGTTGCATTAAAAATTATTAACGAAGTTGGCTTTAAATATTACAAAGCATTAAGATATTTCTCCAACATTGATTAATCCTGTTAAGACTTCCGTATTTGGGCTTTTAGTAATAAATACCTAATAGCGAATTCGAGGATCAACGTAAGCATTCAAAATATCTATCCCGATACTGGCGATCGCCACGATTGCCGCAAAAAACACCACAATTCCCTGTACCGTCGGATAATCCCGCACCGTAATTGCTTCGTAGAGTCGATTGGCAAGTCCCGGCCAAGAAAACGTAACTTCTGTTAAAATCGCCCCGCCCAGGAGTGCCGCCAATGTTAGCCCCAAAACTGTAATCACCGGAATCAGAGCATTTTTCAAGGCATGAGCGATCAAAATCCGTTTTTCTGGAATTCCTCGCGCCCTCGCTGCTTCGACATAATCGGCTTGTAAAGTTTGGCGCAAATTCACCCGCACAATCCGCTCAAAAATCCCACTCAGCAGCAACCCCAACGTCAAACAAGGCAGGCACAGATAGTAAACCGCCGTTAAAAATTGCTCCCCATTCCCACTCAATAAACTATCGAAGGTGTAAAGTCCCGTAAACTCTGGGGGCGGAGTCATACTCACCGGGAAACGAGTTCCGAGGGGAAACCAGCCCAACTGTACGGCAAAGATGAGCTGAAACACCATCCCTGCCCAAAATGCCGGGACTGAATAAGTAATTATACCAAATAACCGTCCGACTGTATCCCAAACGGTATTGGGGTGAGAGGCTGACATCGCCCCTACACTCACCCCAATCGTCAAAGCCACCAACAGACTGAACACCGCCAATTCCACTGTTGCCGGAAAATAGTCTAAGATAATTTCCCAAACTGACTGTCCTCGACTGGTGAGCGAAGTCCCCAAGTCAAATTGGAGTAAATTTCCCATATAGTCGAGGTATTGCTGGAGGAGAGAACTATCTAACCCCAATTGCGATCGCAATGCTTCTTTTGCACTAGCCGGGGCGCGAGGGCCAAGAATCGCATCCACTGGATCGCCTGGAGTTGCTCGGAGTAACAAAAACACAACGGTTGTAATCGTCGAGAGCATCAGAGGTGCTAAAAGCAGACGAATCAGGATGTAATATTGTAGGGCTTTAGAACGAGACATGACGCTGACTACCGTTAACAGTTTTTACAGTTATTAGTTAACAGTAATCAGTGATCCCTTTTTACAGTTTCTTGCATTCAGCACAAAAATTATTTTTTGTCAAGAGGCGGGTTTTGGTCTTTTGCTTTGGCCTTGAAAATTCGTGCGTCGGGGTTGTATATTTTTGGTCAGAAAATCCTGATATTTAACGACAGGATCTGGGTTTTAGACTCGATTTTGACAACTAGACACTAGAACCCCTTGGGAGGTGTTTTTATTAGTCTACCAGAACCCCTATATTTTCGTCAACTTTTTAAGAACTTTTCTCAATAAAAAATCTGATTTTCGACCTAAAGTTTTGATTTTTCAAAGGGTTCACGGTTTTGAATTAGATAAACTTATTATTTTCGGGGGAAAGTGTCCCGGTTGAGGGCTGTGGGTGGAAGTCTATTTTGATCGTCTAATTTAATAGTGGAGGAAAATTAGCTTGATATCGGTTGTTTGTACTATAAACCTTTAAAAGCAATTTGATTTTTTTGACTTCCTTTTGCTGGGAAATCGGGAGAATTGGGCTTTTTTAAAGCTTGTTACTCCGTCAGCAGATCGGGTCTACATCAAGAAAGAGGAAATTATCTGAATTGTTCTCGAATATCAATCAATTACCCGAATGGCAATTCTACCCAATTAAGGGTTTGAGATGCTTTGAATGACTGGTGTTTAATCGAATTTGATCTCAATCATAATTTCCCCTTCAACAATCAATTTAATATCAATCTAAATTAAGCTTATATTGCGTCCTGGCGTAACTGATTGAGTTCTTCTATTAACGCAGGGAGACTGGTTTTCGCTTCCTGATTTAATGCCACTCTGTTATTGACCTACTCATTCAGTAACGCAGTTTCTTCAGATTCGTCCCCAAAATCTATTGCCATAAACCGATAAAAGTAGGGAATATCAAACTCAAGAAAGTGACTAACGATGTCGTAGGGTGCAACAGTCCAATCAATCTGCCAAACCTGCTTGGTTAGAGAGACAATAAGTTTGTTGACAGGGTGATCTTGGTATTTGGCGATCGCAGTGTCGAGGGATGCGATTAATTTGTCTTAATTCATTAAAGTGTTCACAAGGATTACTCTCTTTGTTTATAACCGATTGAGTTTCCCTTTTCGATATCAAAGTGTTACAAGCTTTTTCATTCTCGTAAATTTTGGGATAATTTCTTCAAACTCTCTTGATCGGGGAAATTGAAAATTTAACGGACTACCATTGGGTACAACTTTCCCAGTCTGTCAAGGCAAGATCAACTGAGGATTTCTTATATATATATGTTGGCACAGATTCCCATTGTTAAATAATAAGTCAAGTTGGGTCATTTGTCAATGGGAAATCGGGGAAATTTTGCCCTAATTTTTTCACAAAGAACAAGAACTGAAGAGAGGGGGAATGCGATCACTGTTTTGGGAAAAAAAGGCGATCGCAGGGGAAAAGAAGGAATATCTAACTGTTCCGGTGTTCCGATGTTTCGCTTGTTTTACAGTTAAGATTCATGCAACAGTGATTCAAATGTTGTTCGCAGGGATTTAATATCAGCAACCCGAGCGACTAATAGATTCTCTTGTCCAGCATCTTCTAAACGAGATTGCCAATAACGAATACTATCGGAATTATTCACCCAAAATCCAATCACACTATCAACCACCTCATCAAGTTTCCAGTTTCTTTGTTGAGAAACCGTTTCGACTGAAGAAAGAAAAGTATCAAGCTTACATTGATGATGTCCTAAGTATTCCACATTAGGTATTGATTTTTCTTGAAGTTCTTGTTGTTGGTAAAAAAAGGATAGTACGGTCGAAACCCCAACGATATTAAATGCGTATTTCATCCGGGTACTCCAATTTATGATTTGAATTCTTAATCTAGATTATATCCAGTATTACCCTGGGCAATTTGTCAAATGATTAACAATCTCAACTTAATTTAACAAAAGTTTAAGCTCAAGACAGATGAGGGATTGATTCTCACTGATTTTAAAACTAAAGAAAAAATTAAAAGCTTTCCAAAGATACAGTCTATTTTGTATTTTAAGCTGATATTTATCACTGCTGTAAATCAGCCGGAGTATTACAATTAAAAAGTATTGCTGCGGTTGTTGCTTCTAAGGTGAGAGGATGAACAGGAACTTGAGATAACCAAGCTTGAAACGACCGTCCTCCCTGAGTAATAAAGCCTTGTAAAGCTGTCAAAGCAGTTCGGCGATAGAACCCACATAACGGTTCCCAACCCGAATCCTGACAGGGAACAACCGCTAATATCGACTCCGAAACATCAGTCAATTGACTCATCCAACGTTGCAAAATTTCCGGTTGAAGCTGAGGTAAATCGCAAGCCAAAAGCAACACCCACTCTGCATCAATTTGAGTCAATCCATCTGTTAAAGCCACCAATGGACCTTGACCGATAGGAGAAGACTCCGGTAAAAATTGCACTTGTTCCGAGACGATTTCCTGATACCGTTCCGGCCAGGATGTTAACACATAAACCGATGAACAACACTCTGTCGCAACCTCACAAACCCGGGTTAATAAAGGTTTTCCTTCCCAGTGAATTTGGGCTTTATCTTGACCCATCCGAGAACTTTTTCCCCCGGCTAAAATCAAAGCAGCGATCGTGGTATTAGACATCGTTTAACGTATAACAATCCGATTCAATAACTCTCAAAACCATCAAACGGTTTTCGTGTGAGCCGCCCAAGAGGTAAACAGTCCGCCACCGACACCCAACAACGTTAACCCCCAGATATAAGCAGACCAACGATAGTCTTCATCAATCTCCAGAACCATATTTTCCGGATGATCAACAAAGTCGTTAATTTCCGCAACCATATCTTGAGCGTAATGGTGATCGAGGCGATAAAACGGCAAGAAAACTCGACCATTTTCAGTCAACAGTGCCACATAAAACGCACTATAATCTGAATCCGCTAAGTCCTCAATATTCTTCTTGATGATTTGAGCGCCTTGCAAACTCTGAATCGGAATTTCTCTAGACGTTGAACCCAGTAAACCAGATTCTTCTAAATCACATTTTCCGAGAGCTTGTTCAGTCCGTTCACAAGTTAAATTAACGGTACTGACAAAGCCAATCATCATCAATCCCGGTACAATCGCCAACCCTAATAAGCCTAACGAAAGAATCGGAATCTGCTTTAACTTTTTGAGGAACTTTTTCGCAAGCATGATTTTCATTGATTTATCCCTGAACAGCTAGTTGAAGGGTTTCCAGTTTGTCAGCAACTTTGCCATCAATCAGTAATTGTTTGGCGGTCAATAAACCGGATTCCAAATCAGAAGACACTCCACACTGCCACAGGTAAAATCCCCCATTCCAAACCGCCGCTTGCATCAATTCACAGGCTTTTCCCTCCAAAACCGCTTGTATATCAGTCAGTAGCTGAGTTAAGCTTTCTAGCTGGACTTCCTTTCCGGCAAACCCATACTCATCGGGATGCAATAGCAACCGTTCGAGATCAGAATCTTCCTGAGCGGGATCACAAGCTTGATGTACACCAATAATGCAAGTGCGATCGCGCGGTAAATCACAACTTCCTTCTAAACCTTTGACGGTGATAAACTGAGTCATTCCTCGCCATTTGAACGTTTCGCGAAATAACAATTCAGTGGGAGGATGAACATATCCACAAGCTAGAGTTGCCACTCCTGCATAGGGACACCACATCAATTCCATCGTTGCCAGAGGCGGACGTTTGCCAATTTCCCGACGATAGGGAACCAAAGCGGCTGCCTCGGGAAAATGAGCGGGAAGATAGACAAACCCTAAATGAGTCGTCTCTAGAACCTGTTGAACCTGTTCAAAGGTTAGCGTTGTCCAGTCCACTCCCAACCGTTGCCAAATTTCAGTTAGGGTAATCCCTTCTTTGGTTGGCATGGTATCCCCCCCGTGTAATATCACCGGAACGCCTGCTGTTGCCACAATTAACGCGGTTAAAGGAGTAACAGGAGCGGTACGGGAGCGCCCATCGTAGGGACAATTCAAGAGTAAGGGAGGGGTCGAGAGCGGTTGAAGTTTGGACGCGAATTGATCGCAGCCATCTAACATTCCGGCTAATTCTTCGCTGGTGGGTCGTTTGATGCGGTGGGCTATTAAAAATGCGCCAATTTGGGCAGGAGTTGCTTCCTGTAATAGCATCATTTTCATCGCATCTGCGGCCTCGGTGCGATTGAGATTTTCGCCGGTATGAGGGCCACTGCCAATTTTACGAAGTAAGTCTCGAAAGCGATCGCTCATTACATCTGTTTAGAGGTGAAAACAACTAGGAAGTCTCTAGCATATCTGGTTTAAGAGGGACTTTCGGCAGTTATTTTGCCAACTTTTTCGAGAACGGGATCACAAGTTGGCGGAATAAACTCTTGGACTAATTTCCAGAAATATTCTATCGGGGGAATTTGCATTCGATCCGAAGTGGCGACCATAACGACTTCCCGACTCCAAGCCCGATCACAGGCGGATGGGGATAAATCGTTGGGTTTTTTGGTGTTTGTTGGGTTGACCTCTGCGACACCAATTGGACGAATGGCTAAAGTCGAGTCAGTTTGAGATTCAATTAAGGCTGAACGGGGGAGTAAAGCCACTAATTCTCCCTGACGGACGACTCCTCGAAACCCATCTAGGGTGTTGAGTTCGAGAACTGCTTTGAGTTGGGCTTGGGTTTGATTAAATTTTTCTAAGACCCAACGCTGCATTCCATAACCGTCTTTGAACACCACTTGCGGATAAAGAACCAGTTCTGACCAAGGAACTTGGGTGTAACTGGCGAGG
>NZ_AUZM01000028.1 GCF_000478195.2 Lyngbya aestuarii BL J
TGTGGATTCGCTGCTTCTAAATATCAGAGAATGGGATTGTCTTAACTGTAAAACTCACCACGATTGTGACAGTAACGCCGCACTCAACATAAGAAATGAAGGCATCAGAATAATACATTTTGGCGGAGGGAACCCCGTCTCTGCTGAGGGAGCCTGTTTAAGACCAGATAACCGCGACGGTGAAAGGGCATCGGGCTGAGAAATCAGAAGCTCACATTGTACCGCGGCGGTCAGTGTGAGTAGTTCACGAGTCAGAAAACAGTTACAATTGTAAACTATAGATTCTTGTAGAATAGGCAGCTTGTCTGTAAATTTATAGCCGATGAACGAGATCAAGGGTTCCGATGATCCCGGTTTGAGTGACAAGCGGCTGTTCTGGTGTAAAAGATTTGGCAAATTGCACGGTTAAGATTAGTTACAATTTATGATTAAATCTTTTATAGAATCTCGAAATGTTAGTAAAGGAGACTGGATCTCTGAGCGACTCTCTAGCGGGTAACTTAACTTCAACCCATGCCGCCGTATGGCGTCCACATCTTTCGATCTGTGTATTTGTACCCTCAGAATCGATAGCTGATTCTGTGATGTCTAGTTTGCAGAGTGATCGCTATGCTGTCACTCTGGTTGATTCCGTTGAGGAGTTACTGCAATACGTGAGTCAAGAAAGAGAACAACTCGATTGCTTAATCGTACAAGTAGATATGGATCTGACGCTGTTGGTAGATCAATTTCAACAGCAAGGGATCTCTTTACCGACTGTTATTCTTGATCCTCAGATCAAGTCTTCTCAACCCACTGCTCAAAGTGAAACCTCTGCTTCGACTCAATCTTTTTCAGACTCGCTTAACTACATCTATCACAGCAGTGAAGTTCGTATGGGAGTCAACCAACTCAATCAGATCAGTGGTTATGTAGACAAAGCGATCAGTCAATTTATTACCCAAGCCGTTACGACTCGTCTGACGGATGACTCCCTTGATGTTGATACACCGACAGAGTTGACAAACTTTATCATGCGTCAACAAAAAAGACTCGCCGATAAACTACATGAGCGGTTGGGATACTTAGGAGTCTACTATAAGCGCAGTTCTCAAAACTTTCTGCGGAATTTGCCTCCAGCCGAACGCCAAGAATTACTCGAACAACTTAAATTAAAATATCGGCAGATTGTTTTAAGTTATTTTTCCGGAGATCCAGCCCTTAACAATAAAATTGATGAATATGTTAATATTGCATTCTTTGCCGATGTTCCCGTGACTCGGATTGTGGAAATTCATATGGAGCTGATGGATAACTTTTCCAAACAATTGAAATTAGAAGGACGCAGCGAAGATGTCTTGTTGGATTACCGTCTTACATTAATCGATATGGTCGCTCATTTGTGTGAAATGTATCGACGCTCTATTCCAAGAGAGTCCTAGTTCTTCTGTCGATCTTTAAAAGTTGAAACGATACATCCGACTTCTAGAGGAGATCATTCTAGACGTTAAAAAATCCAACTTTTAGTCAATAACCAACAAATCGGAGATCAAGGAACAGAAGAAAACCATTCACGATAAAATCTATCTGTCAAGTTATCCTTGAAAATCTATGAGTCCTTTAAAAAAAACCTATGTTCTCAAACTCTACGTTGCCGGAAATACCCCGAACTCTGTACGAGCGCTCAAAACCCTAAAAGAAATCTTAGAACAAGAGTTTCAGGGCGTTTATGCACTCAAAGTCATTGACGTTCTGAAAAATCCTCAACTTGCCGAGGAAGACAAGATTCTTGCCACACCGACCCTTTCTAAAATTTTACCTCCACCTGTGCGAAAAATCATTGGCGACCTCTCAGATCGAGAAAAAGTATTGATCGGACTTGACCTACTCTATGAAGAACTTGGTGATGATGGACTAAACCTCTAAACTGAATCTTGATATAGCGCTAAATCGTCTAGCCAATTTCTGAGCCAACCCCCTGACTTTGGCATTTGAGCCAACAATCTACACAGTCCATCCATGTTTTGTGGTAAATGTAGCAATAGGCAAATCGTATTTTAGCATTAATTTAGAGGTGGATTTTTAAAACCTAAAGATTATGAGTGAAAGCAGTCAAAACGCGAAGACAAATGGACGTAAACTGATTGGCGTTCAAAAAATCCGAACGATGGTCGAAGGATTTGATGATATTAGTCATGGGGGAATGCCCTTAGGAAGAACAACTTTAGTCAGTGGGACATCCGGCACAGGTAAAACGCTGTTTGCCGTTCAGTTTCTCTACAACGGAATTATCAATTTTGATGAACCTGGTATTTTTGTTACTTTTGAAGAATCTCCTAATGATATTATTAAAAACGCCTCTAGTTTTGGTTGGGATTTACAAGAATTAGTCGAACAAGGAAAACTGTTTATTTTAGATGCTTCTCCTGATCCGGAAGGACAAGATATTGTTGGCAACTTTGATTTGTCTGCTCTGATTGAACGGATTCAATACGCGATTCGCAAATACAAAGCCAGACGAGTTTCGATTGACTCCGTAACTGCGGTTTTCCAACAATACGAAGCCGCAGGCGTGGTTAGACGGGAAATCTTTCGCTTGGTGGCTCGCTTAAAACAAGTCGGAGCAACGACGATCATGACAACCGAACGAGAACAAGAATATGGTCCGGTTGCTCGTTTTGGCGTTGAAGAATTTGTTTCTGATAATGTGATTATTGTCCGCAATGTTTTAGAGGGAGAACGTCGTCGCCGAACGATGGAAATTCTCAAACTACGGGGAACTACTCACATGAAAGGAGAATTCCCTTTTACCATTACCAATAACGGCATTAGTATCTTCCCCTTGGGCGCAATGCGATTGACTCAACGTTCTTCTAATGTGAGAGTTTCCTCTGGAAATGAAACCCTCGATCAAATGTGTGGAGGTGGATTTTTTAAAGACTCAATTATTTTGGCAACGGGTGCAACAGGAACCGGAAAAACTTTACTGGTGAGTGTTTTCCTCAATAATGCTTGTAAAAACGGTGAACGAGCCATTTTATTTGCCTATGAAGAATCTCGCGCTCAATTGCTGAGAAATGCCAACTCCTGGGGGATTGACTTTGAAGACATGGAACAGAAAGGATTACTCCGGATTTTGTGTAGTTATCCCGAATCTGCCGGAGTAGAAGATCATCTGCAAATTATTAAATCAGAAATTACAGAATTTAAGCCTGCTCGAATTGCCATTGATTCTTTATCTGCCCTCGCTCGGGGGGTGAGTAATAATGCGTTTCGACAGTTTGTAATTGGGGTGACAGGATACGCCAAACAAGAGGAAATTACTGGATTTTTTACCAACACAACGGATCAGTTTATGGGGTCTAACTCAATTACTGATTCTCATATTTCTACGATCACTGATACCATTTTGATGCTGCAATATGTAGAAATTCGAGGGGAAATGTCTCGCGCGCTCAACGTGTTTAAAATGAGAGGCTCATGGCACGATAAAGGCATCCGAGAATATACGATTACCGATAAAGGCCCTCTGATCACTGATTCTTTCCGGGAGTATGAACGAATTATTAGCGGTTCTCCGACTCGAATTAGTGTCAATGAAAAAAGCGAACTGTCCCGAATTATTGAAGGGGTACAGGGGAAAGGAGGAGAGATTGATGACTAGATTAAACTCAGTTGATGATCAGAGGTTGGGTTGTCATCTCAAAGCTTAATCAATCTGGATTTAAGGGAGTTTTAAATTGGTTTCTCATAGCCATTAGACTTGCCGTTACTAAAGGAGAATGCCAGACTATTATTAGGTGATACACCATAGGGATTGTTCACCACCAATCGTTCACCTTTGTCGTGTAAAAGCTTGTGGAACCATCAACTGTAGTTACAACAACAGATATTAATGTATTTCGCGCAATTATCTTAGGGTTGGTACAAGGACTAACCGAGTTTATACCCATTAGTAGTACAGCGCATTTAAAGGTTGTACCCGTAGCATTGGGTTGGGGAGATCCGGGTGTTGCGTTCACGGCAGTGATTCAACTCGGAAGTATTGCCGCAGTGCTGTCGTATTTTTGGAATGACTTAACACAAGTTACAGTTGGTGCATTTAAAGCCATTACCCATTCAGATTATCAATCTTCGGAGTTTCGTCTTGCTTTAGGAATTGCTTTAGGAACAATACCGATTGTTTTTTTTGGCTTGCTGATTAAAATTTTCATTCCCGATTTTGATAACTCTCCCTTACGCAGTATCCTATCCATTGCAATCGCTTCTATTGTCATGGCATTACTCTTAGGATTAGCGGAAAAAATCGGCACTCGTAAGCGTAATTATGAACAGCTTGATGTGCGAGATGGGGTATTAATGGGATTGGCTCAAACTTTAGCCTTGGTTCCTGGGGTTTCCCGCTCTGGTTCAACCATTACTGCTGGACTTTTTATGGGGCTGGAACGGGCGACTGCGGCTCGATTTTCTTTTCTTTTAGGAATTCCGGCGATTACTTTGGCAGGTTTAGTAGAATTAAAAGGGTTGTTAGATGAAGGATTAGGGAGTATTGCTGGCGTTCCCCTGGTTGCAGGCTTGATTTCATCAGCTTTATTTTCCTACCTGGCGATCGCTTGGTTAATTCGTTATCTACAAACTCAGAATACTTGGATTTTTGTTTGGTATCGATTGGCTTTTGGAGTCGCCATTATCGCGGCGGTTGCTGGAGGGGCTATCGAAAATAGTTAAAACAGTTACATGGTGCATCATTCAATTGTTAGGGGTTGGTTGTCCGAACTCTCAACTAACTCCTAACATCTAAAAGGAACAAATAAGATGAGTAACCGTTCATTTCGTCCCGCTCAAATTACTAAAGTTCTTCCGGATTCGATTGCGGATGAAATGGGTTTTGAACCCGGAGATGCAATTATTTCTATTAACGGACAGCATCCCCGTGATTTAATCGATTATCAATTTTTCTGTGCAGATGAAATTTTAGAACTCGAAGTTCTCGATAGTCGGGGAAAAGTTCATCAGGTGGAAATCGAGAAAGACTATGATCAGGATTTGGGATTAGAGTTTGAAACGGCATTATTTGATGGTTTAATTCAATGTAATAATCGTTGTCCGTTTTGTTTTATCGATCAGCAACCTCCCGGAAAACGAGAAACACTTTATCTTAAAGATGATGATTATCGCCTGAGTTTTCTATACGGTTCTTATTTAACGTTAACTAATTTACCGCCACGAGAATGGCAACGAATCGCGCAAATGCGACTTTCCCCGCTTTATGTTTCTGTTCACGCCACAGAAGCGGATGTGCGAGTTCGTTTGTTGAAAAATTCTCGGGCGGGGGAAATTTTAAAACAACTTCAATGGTTTCAAGAAAATCGTCTCCAAATTCACGCTCAAGTGGTAGTTTGTCCGGGAATTAATGATGGTCAACATCTCGAAACAACTCTACAAGATTTAGCCGGGTTTCATACCGGAGAAATTCCGACTGTTGCTTCGGTTGCAGTGGTTCCGGTGGGGTTAACTCGGTTTCGTCCTCCCGAAGATGAATTAATTCCTGTAACTCCAGAAAAAGCGACAGAAGTTATTACTCAAGTGCAAACCATACAAGAAAAACTTCAGCAAAAATATGACAAAAATTGTGTATGGTTAGCTGATGAATGGTTTTTAATTGCTCGTCAACCGTTACCCCCAACTTCCCATTATCAAGATTATCCGCAAATTGGGAATGGAGTCGGTTCAATTCGTAAATTTCTGCAAGAATTTGAAATTGCGATCGCTAAATTTCCCAATCACAGACAAACCCCTCGAAGATTCACTTGGGTTGTAGGAAATGCAGTAGAAGTCGCGTTTGCACCTGTCGTTGAACGGTTTAACCAAATTTCTGGATTGACAGTTGACATGATCGCCCTATGCAGTCAATACTGGGGACAAACCATCACGGTAACAGGGTTACTCACGGGTCAAGATTTACTTCAGGGTCTTCAAGGAAAAAATTTAGGTGATTGCATACTACTACCGTCGGTGATGCTCAAACACGAAGATACCCTCTTTCTCGATGATATGAGTGTAGCCGAACTGTCTCAGCAACTTCAAACCCCGATTTTGCCTGTAACTGATGTCGAAGCATTAATCTCTAAAGCTTTGAACGATTAATCGTTGATGCTGGATGGTTGTTGCTGGACGCTTGTAGTAACTCGACTGCAATTTTTTATTATCTCGCACTTTTTCAGCTTAATTCTGTGTAGCAGCATACCCTGATTGCACTAAAATTGTTTCTGGACTTGCAGACGCAGTAAAAAAACTTATGCCTGTTTTTCAAAATTTATTGGCTGTGGGAGTGAGCGGCGCGATTACATTTATTTATTTAGGACAAGGGATAGCAGTCCCGACGTCGATTGAATCTCAGGGTCAAAACTCGATTTCCCAAACGAGTTTTAAACAAAATTTAACTAAAACTCGATCAGCCCAATCTACCGCAGATGCAACCCCAGCCCCAAATCAACCCTTAGAAGCTTCACCAGAACCCTCTCCGCCGGATTCTGTTTCTAATACTGTCGAAGTTTCTATCAAACAAAATCCCGTTAAACCGACTTCTCCCCGGGCGATTATCAATCATTTTACAACTTCAACGACGGAGGAGAATCTGACACTCAATAAGGCGGAATCTTCTCTAGAAAAGGTGTTGAAGCAAAATCCAACTAAATCCGTTGTCATCGGTTCAACTCTACCCAGAATTCTCGATAAATTTATTTCTTCGAGTTCCGACAAGCCAACTTCTGAAAATCTTCAGGCTTCAGTGGAAACGGTGTTTAAAGAAAATCCCGTTAAACCGACTGCCTCAAGTTCAGCATCACAACCGTCAATTCTCAATAATTTTACCTCTGCTAGTTCAGATCAGCCAACTGTAGACAATTCCGAGTCTTCAGAGGAAACGGTATTTAAAGAAAATGCGGTTAAATCCTCAAGTTCAGCATCACAACCGTCAATTCTCAATAATTTTACCTCTGCTAGTTCAGATCAGCCAACTGTAGACAATTCCGAGTCTTCAGAGGAAACGGTATTTAAAGAAAATGCGGTTAAATCCTCAAGTTCAGCATCACAACCATCAATTATCAATAATTTCACCTCTGCTAGTTCACAACAGCCAACTGTAGACAATTCCGAGTCTTCAGAGGAAACGGTATTTAAAGAAAATGCGGTTAAATCCTCAAGTTCAGCATCACAACCATCAATTATCAATAATTTCACCTCTGCTAGTTCACAACAGCCAACTGTAGACAATTCTCAGGCTTCAGAGGAAACAGTGTTTAAAGAAAATGCTGTTAAACCCTCAACTCCGAGCAACAGTAGTATCCCCACCTCATTAAGTCCAAATACAACCTCTCAGAGACTCTCATCACCACAGCCATCTGTTTCTTCTGCTCCTTTAAACAATCAACGGAGATCTAGCAACTCAACTCCAAACTTATTTGAACTCTCTCAACTTCTTCCTGAAAGTATTTCGGGGAAACCTCCCCAGATTGCTCAAGCAGGCGACACCCCAACCCTAGAAACTCCTGATCTGAGTCCCCCAAACGAACCCTTTCCCCAGCCGACTCCTAGCGGTATCTTACAAACCAATCCGCCCCCGATTACGTTACCGAGTTCTAATCCTTTGTATACTCCAAATCGGCCTCGGGAAGTCGAAATTCAAGAAACTGTACCGATTACTTTATCGCAAGCGGTGGACTTGGCTCGACGTAATAACGAAGAAATTCGGGTGTTTGAATTGCAAGTTGAACAAAATTTAGCCGCTCTCAGACAAGCGCAAGCGGATCTTTATCCGACTCTAAGCTGGATTTCAACGATTACTCGTTCGTTCAGTGCGGCCAACGATATTGCCAACTCCGCAAGAAACCGTGAGACTCGGATTGCCAATGAACGTATTCGAGAGCAAAACGAGCAAAATGAAGATCAACAACAGGAACAACGACAAGCCATCAGTTTTTCCCGAACCTTTGGGGTGACTACGTTTGAGAATACATTCCAATTCCAGTATGATTTTGACCTGAGTGGGGCGCGTGGGGCGCGAATTCAAGCCGCAGAAGAACAGTTGCGTTTGGCGCGGTTGGAGTTTGAACGCAGTGTCGAACAGTTACGTCTGGATGTGACCGAAGCCTATTATAATTTGCAGGAAGCTGATGCTGAAGTTGAGATTCAACGGGCTGCGGTTCGGAACTCCCAAAAAAGTTTGGAAGATGCAGAAGCTTTGGAACGAGCGGGGGTAGGAACTCGGTTTGAAGTGTTGCAGGCGCGAGTCACTTTATCCCGAGTTCAGCAGGATCTCACCAATGCGATTAGTAACCAAAGAACCCGACGGCGAGAATTGGCGAATATTTTGAATGTTAGTCAAAATGTTAACTTGATTGCAGCAGATGCGATCGCCTTGGCTGGGGCTTGGGATTTCACCTTAGAGGAAAGTATTGTCCTCGCTTATGACAACCGAGCGGAACTAGAACAGGAATTGGTGAACCGCAACCTCGCTGAACAAAGACGCATTGCTGCCCGTGCTGCTCAACGACCGAATTTAACGACCGTCGCCAATTATAATGTTTTAGGAGTATTATCCGATAACAGCGATCCGTTTGCGAACCAAGGTTGGGCGGATGGTTACGACGTTCAGTTACAAATGCGCTGGAATTTCTTTGATGGCGGTTTAGCCAAAGCAAATGCTCGTCAGCAGGAGATTAATATTGCGATCGCTGAGGAACGGTATTCTGAATTAATCAATGATATTCGCTTAGAAGTCGAAAGTGCGTTTTATGACTTGCAGGCGACGTTTGAAAATATTGGTGTGGCGAATTTAGGGGTTGAAGAAGCGACAGAAGCGTTACGTTTGGCTCGGTTACGGTTTCAGGCGGGTGTGGGAACTCAGCTTGATGTGATTAACCAAGAAACGGATTTAACTCGCGCTCAAAACCAGTTGCTACAGGCGGTGATTGGTTATAACCGGGCTTTGTCTCGTTTACAACGCGCGGTGAGCAATCTTCCGGATAACAATCTGCAAGCATTGCCCTAATAAAGCTTCTTGTCTCTAACTTGCAATGTAGGTGTGTTCGGTTATGTACGCTTATCACATAATCACGAATGCCCTCATTTTGTTAACATTTTTTTATAAGTTTAAAGAAATTGAATTCAGGAATCTCGAATGGCTAACATTAAATTTGTCAACGAAAATCAGGAAATTATTGCAGCCGACGGAGCCAACTTGAGGATTAAAGCCCTAGAAAAGCAAATTGACCTCTATACTTTCATGGGTAAAATGATGAATTGTGGGGGTTATGGTCAATGTGGGACTTGTATTGTTGAAGTGGTTGAAGGAATGGAAAATCTCTCCCCTCGTACTGATACCGAAAAGCGTATTCTCAAGAAAAAACCGGAAAGTTATCGACTCGCTTGCCAAACAATGGTTAACGGCCCGGTCACAATTAAAACAAAGCCCTAGCGTGAATGGGAGCGAGTCTCCTAAAAACTTGATTCATTGATGACAATTAGGGGCAACCCGTCAGGTTGGGTTGTCCCAATGCTCAATTGAATGAAATTGAAAAAACAATGCGACAAAAGGCAATCTTGCTACAGGGAAGATCACCCCATCACCCCATCACTCCACCTTCGGTTGTTAGGACTCACTCGGAACAAAGTCAAGGGCGGCGGAGTTCATGCAATAACGTTGACCTGTGGGAGCAGGGCCATCATTAAAGACGTGACCCAGATGAGCATCGCAAGCTCCACATAAGACTTCTGTGCGTTTCATAAACAGGCTACTATCTTCTTTGTAGCTAATGTTTTCTTCGCTAGCAGGTTTCCAAAAACTCGGCCAACCTGTTCCTGAATCATATTTAGCCTCGGAGGTAAATAACTCAGTCCCACAACAGACGCATTTGTAGGTTCCCGATTGTTTATTGTCGTGATATTTGCCTGTAAAAGCTGGTTCTGTTCCGTGTTTACGGGTAACTTTGAACTGTTCGGGAGTGAGTTGTTGTTTCCACTCTTGTTCTGACTTTTGAACTTTCTCAACCATAATTTCAGACTGGGTAATTAATAGGGGTATTTATTTGTAAATTATAATGATTTTGATAAAACTTAACAATTCGCCGCACTCAAAAATAAAGAAGTCAGCATTCTTTGAAAAACTGACTTCCGCTCAATCGAATTCAATAGCAATCTAGAAGCGAGGAGAGAATAATTTTATTGCCTCTAATTTCGATTTAACCACTTCTGAGCATTCAGTCGCTGAACCACACCAAACACCAGCAAAGACAGGTTGATGCGACGTTCATCTCCCAAAAACGGCTCAATTCCACTGGGCTTAGAACCATTATCCGCGCAAGAGAATACCTTTTGAGCTTTAATATCTTCATTGGGGAAGTAAACATTAAATTGACGTTTACCCCCTTTCCATTGACCCATCACTTGCCAACAGGGTTCAGAAGTCCCTACACTGGCAGGAAGCTTTTCCTTGGCAAATTTCAACTCCAAGTCCTCAAGACCTTGACTGGTCAACGCATCTCGCAAAGCGGGAATATAATGCTGTTCGATAAACTCAGGAAAGGGTTTATCTTCAACGGCAGGCGGCTTTTCTTTTTTCGCTGCTGGCTTTTTAGATTCAGTTTCTTCTGACATTGATATTTCCTTGCTCAAATCTCAGCAACAACTCACGAGAATTAGTAATCAGCGTATCGGTTTTTTCTCTAGATTCAGAGAAAAGAGAAGTGATCAATCACCCCATCACTGACTGCTACGAACTTCGGAGCAAAATGCCCATCTTATTATACCGTTCTCTGAGGGGAAGTCTAGCCAGATCGCGAAAAAAATAGAACATTGACCCGATCAATTGGCTGAAGCATCGACCTCGATCACTTCTACATCCTCAATCGGTTGACCTTGATGGACTAACTGTTTATGATCATTGGAATTCAAATTCACTCGCAGTTGATTTTGTCCAGGTTCGAGAGTACCAAGATAATACCAGTTTCCATAAATTCTCGTAATTTTTTCTCCGTTAACGTATAAGTGAGCGTGTCCTTCTCCGGGGCGGTCATTGCTGCTGGCGTGTTCGGGTGCGAAGCGAAAATTCGAGACTTTCACCTCCAAGTTCCATCCTTTCATCTGATCAGGATGAACCACCAAATCAACGCTGGGAATGGGTTGACCCTCGGGAATTTCCATCGGTTCGTGATTGTGATTCATCCCTTGTCCGTGACCATGTTCTCCGTGAGATTCGTGAGACAGTTCAACTGCTAAACTTCTTTGCACTTCACCCCGACTCAGTGAATTTCCAAACAAAATTACAGTCACAACTGTAGCTAATGTGAGAAAACACCTAATGCTCATTTAAGAATACAACTCCTGACTAAAAAACTTACATTAAAAATTCAGTAGTTGGATTGTAAGTCAGGGGTTAAAGTGCGTCAAAAGACAGGCTGTCAAACTTGAGTTTCAAGGGTTAAATTTCCGCATAAGCCCGTTCAACTAAACGACGGGTTAAAGTTTGTACACCTGTATGAGTGTAGTAATTCGTGGTCATATCGAGAAACGCCGCCACATAATCGAGTTTGTCGTTACTAATATCAACAAAGTTTTGCAGATTATTCACGACCTTTTCGGGGGTTAAATCTCGTTGAGCGACAAAATTTCCCATCCAACCCGTAACGGAATGAACACTTTCTTGAATGAAGTTCAATTTCCCTTCAGGGTTCTCGCCGGGAATCATGGGATTAATCCGCTTAAAGCCTTCATGTTTTTCTAATTCTTTCGGCGTGAGACTTTCAATTTTTTCTAATACAGCTTGTAGAAAATTCGGCCCTAAAGGAATTAAACCATCCAAACAGACCAACGCCGCCATCCGCATTAATGCTTCACCGCCATAGTCTGATAAAGCCCCAACAAAATCCCCAATACTATCACCAGGAATTCCATTAATCTGACAAAAAGCAACTAATTCAACGACAACTTTTAACGATAAATCAATCGCTTGGGCTTTATCCGCTTTGGGTGTTAGTTTATTTAAAATCCCCAAAAAACTGACCTGTTCACCAATTTTATTGGCTAAAGCTGCGGTTCCTAAAGCTGTTCCTGCACTATCAATAGTCTGATATAACCACAATGCCCGTTGATATCCTTCAGACTTATCATTATACAGCCATAATGCCCGTTCACTAATTTGTTGAACTAAGGCTGGATCAGTTTCTCCCGTGTATTTTTCGACTGTATTGGCAAAACCAACAACATTCTCCCATTCGCCAGGAACCGCAAAATCCAAACCTCTCAACACCATAACGGTAATACCACCCGTCGGCAGTTCATCGACTAACTCAATAATTGATTTACTCACAATAATTCTCCTTTTTTAGCTCTAGTTTTTGAGCTTTTAGCGACCAAAAAAACAAAGTTGTCTGGGACTCTCCAAAAAACAGTTTACTTAACTCGGGCTAAACCCGTCAAATTAAACTGAGTTAACCATTGTTCACGTTCGCTATCACTCAAACTCTTAGAGGTGACTTTTACCTGATAGCGATTCGCGACTAAAAGAGCAGTTGTATTGCTACCTTGAGTCACAGCCGGATATCCGGCAATACTCTTATTGCTGTTTTGAAATTTAGAAGCCGCCGTGGGATTATTGGCTGTATCATTAATCGAAAGTAAGGCGACTTCTTCACCTCCTTCAGAAACTTTGGCCTGAGCAAATCCTGATTTTTCCTGACGAAAATTAACTTTATAGTCTCCCTGACTTTTTGGGAAAAATTTATTAAACTCACCCCCCGACACAGGTTCCTCCGCCACGATTTGGCCGCCTGAATTGGATTGATCTGCCGTTGGAGGAGCAGAGGTCATCGTTGCATTGCAACCGGAAACAAACAGCGACAATGCCAACACACAGGCGATGAGAATATTGGGTAAACGTTTCAAGCTCATATAACTCTCTGGGATAGTAAAAGAACGGAAAAATTATCTTTCTATCTTATCAGAATGTGGCAAGGGGAGAGTGATCAAACCCCTTTCGTGAGAATCGTTCAATTTTTGTATAATCAGTGTCTTGTTTAGGAGGTTGAAAGCAACGGAATGGGAAGTTCAGACTGTAATCAATCCGATTGCGGACCTGTGAAGAAATTTGATTTGTAAATGAGTGAAATTTAACCGCAAGGTCAACAATGAAGGTCGTCTGTGTTGAGACATCGCCAACCCCTGACGGGAAAAAACAAAGCTCATCTATCCGGTTGGGGGTCATTTTCACGGGACAGCTTCGGAGTGAGTTAAAGTTCGCTCAAGGACAACGACACGAAAAAATTTTGACTTCGGGGGGTTGACAAGCTCAAAGAAAGGCTATATAGTAGTTGAAGTGTGCAAGAGAAACAGCAAAACGCCTAACCTAACGGAAAGGAAGCTGCTCGTTAGCACAAAAGACCTAAAAAAGCATTTTAAAGCTTTTCTGGTGTCTATGGCTCGATGGAACCACACCGATCCATCTCGAACTCGGATGTGAAACGTTGACACGGCGAAGATACTTGGTGGGTAGCTGCCTGGGAAAATAGCTCGATGCCAGGATAATATGTAAAAGCCTTCTTCCAGTGATAAATCGGAAGGAGGCTTTTAATTGATTTGGAAGTCGCTCAAGTCTCAAAAGTAAAGTAAGGTAAGCATTGCCTACCCTACCCTAAACAGAATTTATGCTTGCTCTAACCAACTCTGAACCATTGCAGTCGGAATGTAAACTTTAGAATGACTAAACATCGTCTTGAAAGTGTCTTGACCCCCCATGTTTAGAGCTTTTTGCAAACGTAATTTGAATTGTGCATCCGTTTTAATCTTCTGCTCAACAGCGCGTTCAGCTTCTATATTCGTTTGTGTGTTTTCAGCAATTTGAGTGAGGAATTGTTGAACTTCTGATTGAACAGACTTCAAAAATTCTTCATTTGTTCCGGTTGAGTTAGACCCATAAGTTGGCAAAGATTTTCCCTTTTTTAAGAGGTCTAATTGCTCCATACTGTTGTCAGGTGAACGAGGTTGACTCACATTGCGAACTGCATCGGCAACATCGATTCCAGTCGTTTGACGCAACTGTTCTAAAAATCCGGCAATTTTTGTGGCATTAGTCCCATTTTCACTATTAATAACCGTGAGATTATCCACCTCAACTTCAGGAATTGTAGAAACAAGAGTTTGTAGCAATCCTTCCAGTTTTTGATAGAGAAAAATTTCTCGGGCATTTGTACCTGCGGCTTTCCAAGATTCCGCTAACCGTTGAGTCCCTTCGGCTCTGGCTTTTCCTTCTTCAATAATCTGAGCTGCATCTCCTTTTGCACGGGCAATTGCACGTTTACATTCTGCTTCTGCTGGTGCCACAATATCAGCTTGTAGCCTCTGTTCAACTTGAATAATCCGTGCTTTTTGAACCGGAAGTTCAGCCTGAGTTCGGGCTACTTCTGAAGCAATTTCCGACTCAGATTCAGCAATCACCGCATCTCGCTTAGTCATCGCATCTTTAACTCGACGTTCAGCTTCGGCGCGAGCGACTTCTATCTCAGTTTCTAACTGTTTGAGAGATGTATTTTTCTTGTTTTCTGCATTCCGAATCACCGAAGTGGCTTGGGCTTGGGCTTCAGCCATGCGAGCATCCCGGAGGAGTTCAGCCTGTTGTTGACGTCCGATAGAATCGAGATAACCGACTTCATCAGAAATATTTTGAATTTGTAGGGTATCTAAAATCAACCCTAACCGTTCTAAATCATCCTCAGCTTCTTCTAATAAACTTTTAGCAAAAGCCAACTTATCACCGTTGACCTGTTCAGGAGTTAAGCTTGCTAATACCCCCCGTAAATTCCCTTCTAAAGTCTCTTTTGCCATTTGTTCGATTTCGTTGCGGGTTTTACCGAGTAAACGTTCAATGGCATTATGAATCGTCGGTTCTTCCCCAGCAATTTTAATATTAGCTACACTTTCAACCGTGAGCGGAATTCCCCCTTTTGAGTAAGCATTGGCAACTTTCAACTCAATAATCATGTTGGTTAAATCCATCCGAAAAGCCTGTTCAAGTAGGGGAACTCGAATGCTACTTCCGCCTTTAACCAAACGATATCCAACTTCTTCTCTGTCCTCTACACGCCGATGTCCACCTGCAAAAATTAGCACTTCGCTGGGTTGACAAACATAGTAAAGGTTGCGAATAATAAATGCTCCGGCACCTGTACCTAAACCTAATGTTGCGAGTAATGCAATGATAATTTCCATCGTTTTGAATGAATGAGTTTATGGGTCGTCAAAATCACTAATTGTTCAGGGTAAATTCTTGAGGTTTTTTGCGTCCATTGGTTTCGGCGCGAGTGGCGGCAACTTTTACCCCTAAGATGTGATCCACACTATCGAGGAACTGACTAAAGATTTCAGGATAAGCTTTTACTAAACTCGCAATTGATTTCCCGTCGCCATTATCAATCACATTGACATTGCGAAGTTCTACTCGGCTAGGAACTTTTGCAGCTTCTTTGAGGATCATTTCAATTTGCTGCAAGTAGAACAATTCGGAGGCATCTTGATCCATATCATGCCAAACTTTGGAGAGCAAATCGTTAACAAGGGCCTCAGCCTGAGCATTTTCGATCAACGGTGCGGCTTTTCCTTTAGCTTGCAGTTCCTTGGCTTGACGTTCGGCTTCAGCAGGTAAGACTTCATCTGCTTCTAAGCGTAACCGTTCTAATTCAGCGCGAACCGTTTGTAGGAGTTGTTCGGCACGGGCGCGGGCTTCTTTAGCGGCAGCGATGGTGCGTTCTTCCTCAGAACGGGCTTGCTGTTCGAGTTCAGCTTTGATTTTTCGCAGTTCGTTGTCTTTTTGTTGAATAATAGATAGGGCTTGAGTTTTGGCGACTTCGGATTGTCGTTTGCAGTCGGCTTCGATTTGTTCAGCTTCAGCCAGGGCGTTAGACTCGGCGATTTCTGCATCTCGCATAATCAGGGCAATTTGCCGACGTCCAATCGATTTGAGATAATCAACGTCATCGGAAACGCTTTGAATTTTGAGTGTATCAAGCTGTAAACCGAGTTTGCTGAGATCGCGAGAAACGTCTTCAGCGATGCGTTGGGCGAAGCGTAGGCGGTCTTCGTTGAGTTGTTCGGGGGTGAGGGTACTGACAACACCTCTCAGGTTGCCTTCTAGGGTTTCACGGGCGACTCGGGAGATTTCAGAGCGATCGCGATCGAGAAAACGTTCAATGGCATTACCCACAATTGCCCGATCACTGGAGATTTTCACATTGGCAATGGCTTGAATATGGAGAGGGGTTCCACCTCGGGAGTAGGCGTTGGTGATTTCGACGGGAACGGGCATGGTTCGCAGATCCATTGTTTTGACCGTTTCCAAAATCGGAATACAAATGGTGCGTCCGCCAAAAATTACTCGATAACCAACTTCGCCTTCTTTACTGCGATTTTTGCGACCGGAGAGGATTAAAATTTCGTTGGGTTTACAAATTTGTAGAAAGGTATTGAGAAACCAAATCAGAATAACAGTACCAAAAATGGTCAGGGCGATGGGTAACGCGGTGGAGATTTGTGCAGGTAATTCGCTGCGGTTCGTTGGGATAGACTCCACAGGTTGAACTTGCGCGACTTCTACTAAAATCGCGTCTTCTTCAGCATAGGCTACAAATTTATTGTTCATTTTTTTAGGTTGAATAGATACAATGTTGAGTTCCGATTTGTTAATCTCTGAATCAATTTGAGATTGAGTGAGTGTTTGTCAATCACCGCTTAGGGCGTGGGGATAATTTTATGAAATGAAGGCTAAGATTTTGTGCATATTTATGATGGGTCTGTAACTCCAACGAGAGAACGGATCTGTTTTCCTAGTTTTTTAGCGATTTAGAGTCAATTGTAATCGGTTAATGTGATTTTTTTGAGAGGTTTGGAGTCCAGTTACTCCTCTGAAGATTGTCTAAAGGAAGCTTCAGAGACAACCCAGACTTTGTTTTTTTCGACTCCGACGACAAAGGCTTGATCTCCTTGAGAAAATGCTTTTAAGTCTTCTGTCATCGCCATCAGATCGAGGGTTGTTCCTTTAATCCTTAACCGCACTTTGCCTCTACTATTGTGATCGAATGGGATTTCTACTATACTCGGTAAACCCAATAAATCATCGGTGCGTACCAAACTATCAGCTTGTTGTCTTTGCAGAAAACGTAACGCCCAAACCATCGCAGTTCCACTCACAACGCCAACCGCAATTGATATCCACAAAATCAACTGAGGGGACATCGCCGGGTTCAGTCGGGAAAGGATAACTCCTGTTAAACCAAAAAAACATCCACCAAATGTCCAAAACCGCAAGCTGAAAAACGGTAATCCTAGTCCTCGGGGGCGTCGCCTGTTCTTCCGGGGGATATATTTATTTTCTTCTGTTTGAGCGGATTTATCAACAAGTGTAATGTCTGAATCAAAGTCCTGATCAAAATCAACGCCATCTAGTCCGGCGAAAGCAGCTAATGCCACAAAAACACCGCCCACAACTAAACAGAATAGGTATAGAGTAAACATAGGCTCCCCTAATAACGGGATACTTCATAATTACTGTAATCTTCGACCATTGGTCTATTTCTATTTTCGCAAATTCGTTTCCGGATTCAGCAAACTTTTGTAACAAAAATAGGTCAATTATTGATCAAGTCTACAATTGATGTTCTCAATCCTTAAAAATTATGACCTATCCTGCCGCACCCTGGACTCTCAAAGGTTATGCCCTTCAGACTCTACAATGGGTTGATGTGGCAAAAGTTCGCCCGATGATTCCCTCGCCCTTCAAGATTATTTCTCCTTGGCCGAATCAAACCCTCGGCGGAATTTATATTTCGACTTATCAATCGGGTTCTAGTTTAGAATACAATGAACTGATTATTAGTGCTGGACTGGTGAGGTATTCGGGTGAATGGGGCGGATGGATTTCTCATATTTATGTTGATGATGAAGATTCGGTTGCAGGGGGGCGAGAAATTTGGGGACTTCCGAAACAATTGGCAGAATTTAAGTGGGAAGGACACAATAGGGTGACGGTTTCTCAAGGCGAAAATATTCTCTGTCGGCTGACTTATACTCAACCGAGTTGGAGTTTACCTCTGTCGTTAACAGTTCCAGCATTTGGCTATCAACAAGGGCGAATTCTACACTTTCAAAATCAGTTTAATTTTAATCTAAGTTTAATAAAAAGTCAAGTTGAAATTCCGCCAGAAAGTGTGTTTTATCCTCTCAATCTTGATAGATATTGGTTCACACTTTATCAAAACGCTCTAAATTTAGTTGTAGATCAACCCCGAACCTTAGAATAGTTTTTTAAGCGAATTAACCCAATAAATTTTGTTCAAAATCTGTCGGAGGTTTGGCGAGAGTATAGGTTTGAGTTTCGTTAGCGATCCGGGTGCGAATATGAGCGGGAGTTTGCAGAATTCCCAGGAGTGTAATTCCATCTAACATTTTGAATTCTTGGGTGGTTTTTTCAGCTAATAAGCGTTCAATTTCTTCTGGATTGGGTTGAGGGTTAATCTCGTTTTCAGAGGCTAAAATAAACCCCCAAGCTTCACCAAAACTGGGAACATGACTGCTATAAGGATGAATGCTCGAAAAGACTTGACTGAGGGTTTTGGCTAGACGGGCATGAAATTTTATTCTCAGCACAGAAGTCGATCCCGCTTGTACCCCTAAAACACCTCCTGGAGTTAACAAATCACGCAATTGTTGATAATATTCTTGAGTGAATAACCGAAAAGATGGCCCGGATTCGACGGGTTCAGAAAGATCAGAAATAATCACATCCCAAGGGTGTTTAATTTTATTCAAATATTCAAAAGCATCTCCAATAATAAGTTCAACTCGAGGATCATCAAAAGTATTCGCATTCATTTCCGGTAAATACTGACGACAAGCCTCGACAACTTCCCCATCAATATCAATCATCATCACTTTTTCAACGGTTTTCCAGCGCAAAACTTCCCGTAACGTCGCACCTTCACCCCCTCCCAAAATCAGAACTGTTCGAGGTTCACCCTGATAAATCATAGCCGGATGAACAAGGGGTTCGTGATAGAGAAATTCATCGCCAGTGGTTGACTGTAACTTCCCATCTAAAACTAAGGCTTTGCCATAGGTATCCGTTTCGACAACATACATTTGTTGATAGGGAGTCTGTTTGCAGGTGAGAATACGAGTGATCCCATGAGCGTAGAGATCCCAAGGGGTAAGATAATCACTTAACCAAAGATCGGCGTTAATTTGACTACCAGCCATGAAACTCCTTAATTTGAATTGATGAGTTTTGAGAGATTCACCCCTTATTTTTTATCATACAAACACCAAAAAAGGACAGAAATATTTTCCGTCCCTAATATTATAATTCTAGTCTAAGCAAGATTTCGGAATTCTCTATTCACCTGACCAGCTTACCCAATCATGGGAAACCCCCACACAACACATTCCTTGGTTCAATTCAGCTTCGTTGATATTGGCGTTGGTTAAATCTGCGCCACTGAGTTCTACATCAGTTAGAATTGCACCAATTAAGTCAGCGTTGGTTAAGTTGGCGCTGCGAAGATCTGCACGGGTGAGGTTAACTCGTCCCATATTTGCTTCAATTAAACTCGCTCCAATTAAGTTCACTTGACTAAGATTTGCACTGCGTAAATCAGCTTTATTCAAATCAGCATCGGTTAAATTTGCTTGACTTAAATCGGTTCCGCTTAAATTCGCACCACTGAGATCCGCACCACTAAGATCCGCTCGACTTAAATTCAGTTGACTGAGATCAACTCCACTTAAATTAACACCATGTAAACAAATCCCCGGAAAGTTTTTCTCACCAGCATCGATCCAGCTTAAGAATTGATTCGTATTCATTTGTTAAAACTCCAATTGTGTTGAGATGTTTTCTCTGATTTTTTCTCGAACTTATAATTCCATTGAGCATTGTTGAGGTTGAATAAAGAAACTGTTTAAATCTGCTTGAGTCAAAACCAGGTCGAAAAGTTCAATCCGTCAAAATGCTCACTAGATTTTACTTGAAACCTTGATTATGCTCTGAAAATGGGCTAAAAGATACCAATCAAGATCACAAAGGTGAATACACACAACAACAGGATAAAAGCTATTAAAAAGCCGATTACGGTATTGTCGTGTTCTGTTGTATGGGTTTGATGAGCGATCGTTAGGATACTCCTAATTTGATAGTAGCTCTATATTCTGTTAGCGTAGAAAATTAATTCGGTTAGGTTGGGTTTTCTTTAGATTAAATTAATGTTTATGAGATAAAACTTTATATTATCTAGAGTTTCAAGTATAGATACTTAGGGTTTTTGGAGAAAATACTTCACTAAAATTTACAGAAAAGATGAGGTTTAAAAAAATGTTCTAAATTTAGAGACGTTTGAGGAGCTAAGGAACTTTGGCTTTTTCTTCTTGCAGTTTTTTTACTAATAAATGAACTTTTGTAGAAGGATTAGCATGAACTTGACCCATTTCTTGCTGTTCTTTTTCTAAACGTTCAGCGTTTTCAATCGCTTGATTAAGTTTATCCTTTAGTAAATTGTAGTAGTCTTGAGATTTCTCATAATTTGTTGTTTTATTGACTGAGCTTGTATTGACTAACTCTCTTTGAACTTGAGTTTCAACCTCCGAACAATTTTGAAATGAACGAGTTGTAAATCTAAAATGTAAGAGTAGCCAAATTTCAAAACAGGGAATAGAGGTTATAGAGTCTTCAAAACCATAATCTTGTGCTTTTTTAATAGCTTGTTCATACTTTTCTGGTTTATTGTCATGGTCAAATACACAAAAAATTTCATCTGGTTTTGATGTCATTTGATTTTGATAAGAATTAGCTTTCTCTACAATTTGACAAGGATCACCACCCGAACCCGAATGTAATTTAATTTCAGTCGTTGGTAGTCTAAGTTCTGCTTTAAGATCGTTAAAATAATTATATTCTGTCTCCTTTCCTTCTACAACAATCAAAATAAGCTTTCTGGGTTTTCGTTGTCCACGATTTCTCTTTAATTTATCTGTAGATTTCCCCCGTCGTGACATGATTAAAAACTAAACCCTCCAATAAATGGAATGGCTCCATATCGACCTAATAAATAACCAGTTTGTAGAGATTCATCTTCTTTGGGCTGAAATTCAAGTAGAGAATATAAGCGAGTGATGCTCATCTTTTCTTTTTCAACAAACCAAACTTGATCTTGTCTAAATAAGTCATCGCACAAAAATGTTGTATCGTGAGTTGTAAAAATAAGTTGAGCATTATTTTTATTGATCTCTGGATTGTTAAACATTTTTACTAAAAATCTTGATAATATTGGATGTAAACTGCTCTCCATTTCATCAATAACCAATATTTCTCCCCTTTCTAGAACGGTTAACCATAGTCCTCCTATCTCAAATAAGCGTTGTGTTCCTTTTGATTCATGTTCCACCATGTAGAATTCTCTTTCTTCATCAGAATCTACCATCTTATGGCTTGTGATAATGTCTAATTGCACACGGCTATTCTGTTTGTATAATAATTCATCTCCTTCAGTTTCACTAACACTAGCTCGTGGAATAATCTTAATAGAACTTTTTTCTGTTAGTAATATCAAATTTTCTTTTACTCTAAAGTCTGAAATTCCAAGATCTGCTTTTTGTAAAAAATTGACAATTTCCTTGCGAAAAACATGATCTTCTAAGCTTCTTGCTGCTGTATATCCCCCACCGGGAAAGCTTGGACTGAAAATATTAAACTGATCTTCATTAAAGTTATCTCCAAACCAATTATATATTTTCTCTAACTGAGGATGACTATTTTGAGCCGCATGAGATAAGAATAAAGAATTACGACGAACTAAATTTTTAATGAGTCTGTTTTCTTCTGATAGATCTAGATATTCTCCAAATTTCCAGTTATACTGTTTATAGTCTGGTTTTAATTCGCGATGATCGGGGATAAAATTTCGCTCATACAAATTTTGTTGTTCATTGTCAAAATAAGCGATTAACCATTCTTCATAAATTCTTTCTTGATCTAGAGAAATTCCAAACTCGTAACGAACTTCTTCACAGATAAAGATTAACTCAAATAATGTTGGTTTTTGGTTGGATTCTGTATCTAATCTAAATGATTCTATGGGTAGCTTATCTCGACTCCCGCCCATTCCTTTCGCGGATTGTAAGACAATATTTTCCAGGGTATACATCGCTCTAACTAAATTACTCTTTCCGGCTGCATTTGGCCCGTAGATTACAGCACTTTTGAGTAAACGAATTTCCTCATTTCCCGGAACAGCAAAAGTATTTTTGGGTAGCGTTTCTATATCCTCTGACGCTACCATACTGAACGTTATTTTTTCTCGAATTGAACGATAATTTTCTACACTAAATTGAATTAACATAGTTGTTTAAAAGCTGTAAAATAGACTTGATACTTATACAGCTTAAGCATCAGATGAGGGGGTATCTCGTTTGAAAATACGCTGAATTGAGAGTTGAATAGCGACAAAAATTAATCCGCAGGTGAGAAAGGCAAATACACCCGTTCCCATCATACATAAACCCGTGACTAAAGTTCGCACTGTGACGGACATTTGAACGACTGCAATATTATCGGAATGAATGGGTTTGGCGGCGTAGGTTTGGGCGACAGATTGAGTTAAAAAATACAGCGCTGTGGCAATACTACCCAAGACAGCCGCATTACTTAAACACCGAAAAGGAGTCACGCCGTCGAGGTTGTTTTTAGAAGATTCAGGGTTAGATTTAGAAGGGGATTCGCTCATTGATTTTTGATAAAAAATAAGGTAAACTAAGAATACTAGGCTAGGGTAATTCCAGTTGAACTCAGTTGAGCCGTCCAGAAGTCTAAATCGGGATTTGCCAGTTGGTTGCGAACGGTTTCTGCTACTTCTAAAGCCTGCCGTTCGGATTCGGTTAATGCAAACACGGTAGGCCCGGAACCAGACATCATTGTACCCAATACATTTTGAGATGCAAACGCTTCTCGCAGTTGCAAAACTTCGGGATATTCGGGTAATGCCACTTTTTCTAAATCATTGTGTAGAAGTTGACCAATTTTCGCGCGATCTCGCTGCATAATAGCCGAAACAATTCCTCCTGAGTGTACTCGTTGACGCCGACTTTGTAAATCTTCCGCCTTTCTAACGTAGGTATCGCCAAACTGAGTCCGGTAAGTTTTGTAAGCCCAAGGGGTCGAAATAGCCAAACTGCGGTATTTGGCTAACACCACAGACAAGTTATCCAAATTAACCAACGGCGAAAGCACTTCACCTCGCCCCGTTGCTAAAGCCGTTCCGCCTTTGATACAAAAGGGAATATCAGAACCAATTTGGGCGGCAAGGTCTTCTAATTCGCCCTGAGTCAGTCCCAATTTCCAGAGTAAATCTAACCCCACCAACACCGCCGCCGCATCGGTTGAACCGCCCGCCAAACCTGCTGCGACAGGGATTTGTTTATCAATTGTAATCTCAACCCCGCCATATTGTGCCATCGCCTCGGGAAATTGTTGCGCCATCAATGCTGCCGCCCGATACGCTAAGTTCGTTTGATCGTTGGGAACTGCGGCGTGATTACATTGAACAAATATTGTATCAATTTCTATCGGCCGAATGTCAACTTTATCAGCCAGAGATATACTTTGAAGAACCATCGCCAGTTCGTGATAACCATCAGGGCGATCACCAATAATTTCTAAGTATAAGTTAATTTTGGCAGGAGCAATCAGGGAGTAAGAACGCATGAGAATAAATGGGGGTTTTAAGAGGTTAAATGAACCAGTTGGTTACTGAGACTCACCCATTGCTCAACGCTTAAATCTTCTGCACGAGCTTGGGGATTAACTTTTAATTGTTCCAGAATTTGGGTCAATTGATCGCGATCAATCACACTTTGTAAATTATTCCGTAACATTTTACGTTTACTGGCGAATCCCAATTTTACCGCCATTTCGAGATGTTTAGGACTTTCTGCCGGATGTTCTATAGAACGAGGACGCAACCGTACCACCGCAGAATCAACTTTGGGAGGTGGATAAAAGGCTTTGGATGGAACATCACAAATAAACTCGCATTTTGCTAAATATTGAACTCGCACCGATAACGCCCCAAAGGTTCTAGAACCTGGCCCCGCACAGAGACGTTGAGCAACCTCTTTCTGAACTAATAATACCATTAAATCATAGGGTTGAGGATTCGGTTGGGCGATATTTCCTAAGAGTTTTTCCAGAATTGGCCCGGTAATATTGTAGGGAATATTAGCGACTACTTTATTGGGGTTTTGAAATTGGGAAAAATCTTGTAGGTAGTCTTCTAGACGAAGGGTGAGGATATCGCCTTGTAGAAGTAGGAAGTTGTCACGTTTGCCAAATTTTTGGACTAATTTTTTGCATAAATCTCGATCAATTTCTACAGCCAAAACAGTTTGAGCCAGTGTTAACAGACGTTCGGTTAAAATTCCCGTTCCAGGGCCAATTTCTAAAAGATGATCATCGGTTGATAATTGGGCGGCTTTGACAATTTGGTTCAAAGCTGTTGGGCTACGAAGCCAGTGTTGAGCGAATTGTTTACGAGGATAAGACATGGTGTTTTTTATCAAATTTTTGTAAAGTCTTGTATTTTCAGGAAACGAGATTCGCTAACTTGTAGTTAGACTAAAATTTTAACAAAAGGAAGTCCCTGTGATGGAATATGAAATTCGTTACAAACCTGCCTTTGCTACCCTTTTTATGACCCTACAACCGGGTGACAGTATTATAGCCGAAGCGGGAGCAATGGTCGGGATGGAGGGTAAAGTTTCGATCAAGACTACGTTCTCGGGGGGATTTTTCTCTGCTTTCATTAAAAATTTATTGGGTGGAGAATCGCTATTTGTCAATACATTTACCAATAAAACGAATCAACCCTTAGAGGTCGTTCTGTCTCAGGCAACTATCGGTGATATTGTAGCAGTAGAATTGCAACGTGGACAAGAACTTTGAGATCGGAACCGGGAGCCTATATTGCCAGTAGCAAAGCCGTTAAACTGGGTGTGGGATGGGCAGGATTGGCGAGTTGGTTTGCGCGAGAAGGGTTATTTAAGCTGAAAGTAACAGGCCCGGGTTTAGTCTTTTTTGGGGCTTATGGCGGCATTACTCCAAAACAAATTACCCAAGAATTTATTGTTGATAATGGTCATTTAGTTGCCTACGAACCGGGAATTAAAATGGGTGTTGGGTTAGCGGGAGGTTTGTTAGGCTCTCTGACTTCTGGGGAAGGATTTATTAATAAACTTCGAGGGAATGGGGTGATATATTTACAGTCTCGCAGTATTGATGGATTAGTGAAGTTTCTCAGTCCCAAATGTCGTTAATTTAAACTACAGGACGCAATTTATGAAAATCAAAATTTTACAACAGCCAGACTGTGCAATTGCTCGGGTGACACTCGAAACTCGCGAAGAATTAGTTGCTGAAGCGGGTGCTATGGTGGCGATGAGCGAATCTATTAATACTAGCACAACTTTACGACAAGGAAAAGGGGGCGGAATTTTAGGCGGACTCAAACGAATGGTTGCGGGAGAATCGCTGTTTTTGAGTGTTTTTCGTTCTCCGATTTCGGGGGGAGAAGTGTTTTTAGCCCCGAAGCTGTTGGGCGATATTTTGCACTATCAAGTTGCGGGTTCGGGGTTGGTTGTACAGGCGACTTCTTATTTAGCGAGTCATTCAGATGTTGATATTGATTTAGGATTTCAAGGGTTTAAATCTTTGTTTTCGGGTGAAAATATCTTTTGGTTAGATTTGAGTGGTCAGGGAGATGTTTTGATTAACTCTTTTGGGGGAATTTATGAAGTAGATGTCAAGGATGAATATATTGTGGATACGGGTCATATTGTTGCTTTTGAAAAAACGTTAAACTTTGAAATTACTAAATCCGGTTCGAGTTGGATTGGTGCATTTTTAGGGGGAGAAGGTTTGGTTTGTCGGTTTCGAGGACAGGGAAAACTCTATTGTCAAACTCATAATTCGACGGCGTTTGGACAGTTGGTTGGGCCGCGTTTACCCGCGAAAGAAAGTTAGGTTTTAAAATCCAAAATTGACAATTATAAAATCAATCGGGACTGAAACAATGCAAAATAAAATTGCTTATCAAATTGAACATTCTCCCTCTTATGCTTCGTTGAGATTGGACTTACAACCCAATCAAACCGTTGTGGTGGAATCCGGGGCGATGGCGGCGATGGATAGCTGTATTAAAATGCAGTCTAAAATGAAAGGCGGACTGATGAAAGGGGTGGGAAGAATGTTGAGTGGTGAGTCGCTTTTTCTGAGCGAATTTACGGCTAAAAATAAACCGGGACAGTTGTTTCTTTCTCCGGGTATTCCGGGTGATATTCAGCATTATTATTTGAATGGAAAGGGATTGATGATTCAGTCTTCTGGGTTTGTGGCTTCTGGAAATGAGGTGAATATTGATACCAATTTTCAAGGGTTTAAAGGGTTTTTTAGTGGGGAATCTTTGTTTTTAATTCGGGCGACGGGACAAGGGGATATTTGGTTAAGTTCTTATGGGGGAATTTTAGAGATTCCGGTTGAGGGGGATTATGTTGTTGATACGGGTTATATTGTGGCGTTTGAAGATACGCTAGATTACAATGTAGAAGTGATTGGAGGTTTATCATTTAAGAACTTAAAAACCGGAATTTTGGGCGGGGAAGGGTTAGTTTGTCGCTTTCGAGGTGAAGGTAAACTTTGGATTCAATCTCGTCAATTAGTCTCACTTCTGAACTTTTTAGATCCATTCCGACCGCTCAAAAGTAGTGGAAATTAATGAGTTTTTAATTAATAGTTTTTAAAGCGTTTTAAATAAGATAGTCTCTATGTCTGAACCCGAATTTAGTTCTAGAAATCCACCCCCAAGCAACCGACAGTTATTAATTTTACTGGCAATTTTTGGGGGATTTATCATTGCAACTATTGTGGCTTTATGGTTCTTGTTTGAACAGTTGGTTTGGTTGATTCCCCCGCAATTTGAACAACAACTCGGACGGTTGGTGGTTCCTGCTTTTGAACGTCAGGCTAAACCTTCAGCGACTCAAACCACATTAAACCAACTTTTAGACCGTTTAGAAACCCATTTGGACTCCGAACTTGAAAACCGAGATTATCGGGTTTTATATATTCCCGATTCTACCATTAACGCATACGCCCTTCCAGGCGATCACATTGTCATCTTTGAGGGGTTATTAAATCAAGTCGAGTCAGAAAACGAGTTAATGATGATATTAGGACATGAACTCGGTCATTTCGCCCATCGCGATCATTTACGGGGAATTAGTCGCAGTCTATTTATCCAAACGGTTTTATCACTTTTTTTTCCGAATGTTGGCAGTTTAGAGTCTTTTGCGGCTGCCATTTCTAGCGCCCAATTTTCCCAATCCCAAGAACGACAAGCCGATGAATTTGGCTTAACCTTACTCCAAGAAAATTATGGTCATGTTGCAGGTGCAACCGACTTTTTTGAACGGATAAAAGCCGAAGATAGAGGAGACAATATTGACTTTTTACGAACTCATCCCCCGTCCCAAAATCGAATTCAACGACTGGAAAAACTGATTAAAAAACGAGGCTATAAACTCAACCAACGTTCGCCATTACCTGCGAGTTTAAAAAAATTAGATTAACTCATAATCGGGCTACCATGATGATGAATCAGATACCATTGATTTGCCATGCGAGTAAAAATATTAGTCGCCATTGATTCCGCTTTCATCTGTCGCCGACCCAAAACTTGCATGACTTCTTCAACTAAAACCACATAAGCCAAATCCCCACTGATTTCCGTCGAGATCACTTTTGTATTAATCTCTAAATACTGAGTTCCTCGAAAAATTTGTTCCCAAGAAGACCGAACTCCATCCCACCCCCGAATCACATCTCGTCCCGGATGAATACACAGACTCGCTGTTCCTTTTGACCAGATCGCACTCATCGCTTCAATATCCTTTTTCTCAAAAGCCCGATAAAAGGCAGTATTAGCCGCTAAAACATCTTGTTCGTCACTCATGTCAAACCATCCCAGGGAACACTTCTACAGATTAATCAATCTGCTCTATTGACCAACGGTTATAGAATTAATCCATCGCTGTACGGAAGCCGTTGCTTGAATTGTTCGTCGGGCGATATCAAGCCTAAACTTAAAAACATCACCCCGATTTATTCCTGATCGGCATGAACTGTTTTATCATCAACATCAGTCACAATATTGTGACCGATATCGTTCGCAATGGAAACCGTGCAGGACTCTAGAACCACTCACACTAAACAGGCCGTGTATAAACCGATTCGATTGATTGTCAGTAGTATTTTAGTCGCATTTGTCGCCACTGTAACACCGAAGATGGCTCATTCGGTTGAAGTTGTTGCTCAAGCCAACACTCAATCTAACACTCAATCCACTGACCAGCTTAACCAATTACTCGAACAAGGGCGCGAATTAGTTGATGCCGGAAAGATTGATGAAGCTGTTTTGGTTTATGTACAAGCGGCAGGACTTGATCCCAGTGATCCCAAAATTTACTCTGGGATTGCTTATTTAGAAGCCTTGCGGGGCAACTACCAAGCGGCAGCTAAATTTTATCGAGATGCACTCGTTCTTGACCCCCAGAATCCTGATTTTCAATATGGTTTAGCTTATAGTTTGGTCAAGTCAGAAGATTATAGCGGCGCCGCTGATGCCTATCGTAAAGCCATCAGTCTCAAACCGGATCATCTCAATGCCTATTTGGGGTTGGCGGTGAGTTTATTCCGTCAAGGTGACTATGGGAGTGCAGTCACAACCTATGAAATGGTAATTGCATCAGACCCCAATAATTGGCAAGCCTATGCTTCAATGGGGATGGCGTTGTTGCGTCAGGACAATACCCCCAAAGCGATTGAAACCCTGCAACAAGCAGCGATACTTGCACCGAATGAAGCGAGTATTCAAATTAAGCTTGGGGTGGCGTTATTGCGAAGTGGGGATCAAGTGGGGGCGATTACAGCCTTTGAACAAGCCGCAGCCTTGAGTCCTCGCGATGGGGAGATTCAGTTTCAAATTGCGGAAGTGCTGAAATCTCAGGATGACTTGGATGCGGCGATGGAAGCTTATCAACGCGCTTTAGCTTTTAATCCAGATTTAGTTGAAGCGGATGTGGCAATTGGAGAAATCCAGTTACAAAAAGAGGAATATATCGGGGCAATTGTTAGTTTTCGGCGAGTGATTAATCGAGTTCCTGAAAATGCTAATGCTCATTATCACTTGGGAATGGCGATCAAAGGTCGAGGCGGTCGAGATCAACAAGCGATCGCCGCTTTGGAAAAAGCCCTTAAACTTTATGAACAACAGGGTGATAGCGAAGGGGTGAAAAAGACACAAGAAGCATTAAAGGAACTCAAAAAATAAAAAAAATCCGGTTAAAGTGATGGAAGTCTGGAGTAACGGATTACAAGTTTTAAGCAGGGGGCGCGCGTAAGTTACATTAATTACAAACCTCAGTGGCGAGGAACCTCAAACTAACGATGTTGTCGTTTTTCCATTTTGATTTGGTGAGGAGTTCAATTCTATGATTTTTAAAGTTAATCAAAATCGATTTCAACGTTTGATTCAGGTGGGTGTGAGTGCTTTCATGCTTTCGATCATGGCTTCATCTCAGGTGGGGGCTTCGACTCCAACGAGTTCAAATGTTGCTCAAGGGACATCGACCCGAGCGGCGGTGATTCCCTCAAATTTGTTAAATCCAACTTTACCAGGGTTAGATGATCCGTCTCGGTTTCTACCGCTCGGAAAACCCAAAATGCAGTTAGTATTGCGGTTAGCTCAACGGCGAGTTTTTGTTTATCGCAATGATCAACAAGTAGCGAGTTATCCGGTAGCGGTGGGAAAACCCGGTTGGGAAACCCCAACAGGTGAATTTCAAGTGATTCAAATGGTCGAAAACCCCACTTGGCAAAATCCCTGGACGGGAGAAGTCACCCAACCGGGGCCGAATAGTGCGTTAGGATTGCGTTGGATTGGCTTTTGGACTGATGGTAAAGATACCATTGGCTTTCATGGAACGCCGACGGTTAATTCTATTGGGAGCGCTGCTTCTCATGGTTGTGTACGGATGCGAAATGAAGATGTTGTTGCCTTATTTTCTCAAATTGAAATGGGAACAACGGTGATTGTAGAACCTTAGAGTATTATTTTAATTACCAGCAGTGCAATATTTTTAAGAGTCCGCCCTTGGTGGTGGACTTAATTGTTGTTGGGGTTGACATTTTTCTATAATAAAGTATCGAAGTCATTCAATTTTCATTCTTATTTATGCGCGAATAATGTTAAGATCAAAGCTCAGTTGATTCGCCGCTACACCCTGAACCAACCCAATCAAATCTCCGTTTTGGCTAAAAATACCCGCTCCCGACCCAAACTCAGCGAGGTCAAGATCACTGACCGTTAAGTTATCAGTTATACTTACAAAAATTAAATCTTCTGCTACGTTGAAATCAGTAATTAATCCAAAGTCACTATTTCCCGAACCCACATAATAAGAGGGAGAATCAAACCCCAAAGTAAAGAGATCGCTTCCTTCACCGCCAACTAAAGTATCAATTTCACCCAATCCTGGGTTCGTGATATTTTCCAAGTCAACTCCAATCAAAATGTCATCTCCTTTATCTCCTGAGACTAAATCATTTCCTCCACTACCAAATACACGATCATCGCCTTGACCCCCAAATAGTTGATCGTTACCCTCTCCTCCGTTTAGCAAATCATTGTCTAGGTTGCCAAAAAATTGGTCATCTCCTCCACCAATATCACCAAGAAAATCATCTCCTTTTCCTCCAAAAATAATATCATTTCCCTCGCTGCCACCGATAAAGTCTAACCCTTGATTCCCAAAAATAAAGTCGTCTCCTTCTTGTCCAAAAATAGTGTCATCACCCTCTAAACCAAATAGAGAATCACCGCCTTGTCCGCCAACTAATTCATCATTGCCTGCCGTTCCTAGAATTTCCGACATGATAAAATTCTCCTAAAATACAGTATTTACAGGTGTATATTGTCTTAACAATGAAAAGCTAATCTTCTAAGATTGACAGGAGAAAGGGTTATATTGCTGACGTTGGACTCCGGTTTTAGTCGGGTCATAACCCACTAAAATAATATCACCATTTTCATCTTTTATCCAACCTCTTGCCGGAATTATTGTTCTAGAATCAACTGGATTATTTTCTCGTTTTTGTGATTTTTGTTGAGATTCTGAGGAAGAATTGGATTGAGGAGTAACGGGTTCAATTAGGAGAGATTCTAACTCGACTAACCCTTCAATTGAGGTTAAAGCTTGGGTTGGGTTGGGTGCAATACCGCCACGTCCTGTAATAATAAATTCGCTGTCTTGACCTTGTTTGCAGGGGTCTTGAGCGATTAATTCAGCCGGGTCAATGAATTCTACTTCGGGTGTTTCTGGCGGGTCAAAATTGAGGGTATCATCAATCGAAAGTTCTCCGGCTGCATTAATAATACTATCAGTAGATTGTAAAAGTCCGAGTTCTGAATTTCCTAAAGGACGAATAGTAATATTACTTCCTCCGGTTGGGTTGAAAGCATCAGTTAAAATACGACTTTGTTGAAGTAAAAGTAAAAGATTAGCATCAATTTCAATATTCCCTTCAAAGGTTTGACCGCTGTCACTTCCCGAGGCTAAAATTCTACTTTCATTAAACAAACGAATGTCATCGGATAAAAGTCTAATGTTACCGCCTTGACCCGCTTCTGAATTTGCATTCAGTTGAGCTTGATTGTTTAAAAGGGTTTCGTTTGCAGAAATATCAATATTACCCGGAATTCCTGATGCTGTAGAACTAACATTTACTGAACCGCCATCACGAAGTTGAAATTGTTCTGTTTCAATTCTCACATTTCCAGCATTTCCACTCCCTTGAGTGCCTGCTCGGATATTCCCTTGATTTCTGATTTCTACTAACTCGGAGCTATTAATATTAATATTTCCGGCATCTCCATCTCCATCTATTGTTGCTGCTAATACATTGGCTTCATCTTGAATAAACAACTGATTAGACTCTATTGTAATATTACCTGCGTTTCCACTTCCAGACAAACTTCCCACTCCAATAGATGCTTCATCTTTCAGCACTAACTCGGGAGTTTTAACCGAAATATTTCCAGCATTTCCTACTCCGTCTGTCCCTGCCAATAAGCCACTTTCAAGACGAGATAACTCTACAAAATCTGAGGCTAAAACTTCAATATTACCTGCATTTCCACTTGCCGTATCGTTACTTAAAACAGAAATTAATCCCTTGTCAACAATTAACTCTCCGGTTTCTATTCTAATCTTTCCTGCTCTCCCTCCTCCAAAAGTAACAGAAGAAATTAATGGGGTTTCGTCGGTCTGAGTTCTTCCTCTCAACTGAACTTGCTCAGAAGCGAATATTGAAATTTCTCCGCCTTGACCTGTTGCATCTGTTGGGTTCTCTAGTGTACCCGAGTTGGCAACAATTCCTGACCTTCCTTCAATTGACAGAGAGCGAGTAAAAATGGTAATGGGAGCCGCATTTGTGGGGCCAACTGTATCTGTATTAATCCCAACAGCATTGTTTAGTGTAACAGATTCAGAGGCAATAATTAAAACCTGACCGGAATTTTCGGGTGTATTTGCGGCGGTATTAACTCTAATCAATCCACCATCTTCTAGAAGTAAACGTGCGGTTTCAATGATAATATTTCCGCTATTTCCTGTTCCTTGGTCTTCGATATTTGCAGTAATAGCAGAAGGGGCTGTTGAATTGGGAGCAAACCCGAATAATTGTATATCAGTTGCTTTGATAAAAATGGTTCCGGCGTTTCCCCTTCCGGTAGCACTGGCTATGATTCCACTAGCATCGGTTATCCGAAGACGTTCGGCTTCTATGATAATATTTCCGCTATTTCCTTCTCCACTTCTAGAACTCGCAGTGATTGTACTACTCTGCAAACTGTCTTCTGTTGAAGTTCCGGTGAGTTCGAGAGATTCAGCTTTGATATTGATATTACCTGCGTCTCCGTTTCCAAAAGTTAAAGATTGAATTTGTGACCCCCCAGACACCAATAAATTTCGAGTTTCGATATTGACAGCGTTAGCATTTCCAGTTCCACCTTCCACCACATTACTGATAATACTGCTACCCAACAACTCAACCGAATCTGTTGCTAAAATAGAGACTAAACCCGCATTTCCTTGTCCAAATGTACTGCTGGAGATTTGCGCTCCATCGCTCAATCGTAATTGTTCAGTTTCAATTGTAATTTTACCACCATTGCCGATGGCTGTCTCATTTACATCCGCAAAAAAACCGCTGATAATCTCGCTATCATTGGCAGAAGTTCCCGTAAGTTCGATAGATTTAGCTTGTACGGTTATATTACCCGCATTTCCTTCTCCGGATGTGTCGGTTATCACTTGAGAACCGTTAGACAGCAATAAATTCTCTGTAATAATTTCAACCGCTCCTCCATTACCCACCGCACCAACTTCGGCAGAACTAAAGATATTGGCATTTGATAATTCAACCGAATTTGTTGCTAAAATAGAAACCGAACCTGCATTTCCGGGGGCGAAAGTGCTGGCGCTGAGGTCTGCGCCATTTTCCATGAATAATGAGCTAGTTTTGATGTTAATATCACCGGGTTCGCCTAGAGAATCAATATCAATGATATTGGAAATAAAGCTATTATCTGTTAGAAGAACGTTTTCTTGAGCATTAATATTAACATCTCCGCCTTTCACCTCTGGAGAACCTAACCCTTCATCAAATCCCCCTCTAATAATACTCCCGTTAGCCATCCCAAAATTACCAGCATTAATGTTAACATCTCCACCACCATCGGCACGAACATTAATCTGAGATTGATTCGTTAATATAATGTCTGCTTGTTGAATATTTGTGGGAAACTGAAGAATGGGCGTATTGCCATTCGCCCCTACATTATTTAATTCAACTATTCCCGGTTCTGATAATCCGCCGAGTTCGATATTACTACCGGGAGAAATAGCAACTCCGTTATTAAAGAATACATCGCCCCCAACTAAAGCTAATGTTTTATTTTGAGGAACATTTAACCCTTGAGGAACTAGAAATCCTGCATCATTTCTTAAGGAACTTCCATCTTCCAAGGTTGTTAGAGTGGCTTGATTAACAATTGTTCCCGGATTTTCTCGAATATTTAATCCGATGGGAATATTTATCGTTAATAATGGCGGGGCTTCGGGGTTACTTGCTGCAAATTCAACACCATTTTCAAATAATACTCCATCGGCTGTTGTTGCAAAAAATGAACCGCCTACATCTAACCGTGCGTTTGGCCCAAATACAATCCCCGAAGGATTAATTAAAAATAAATTTGCATTCCCTAAAACGCCTAACGTTCCTAAAATTTCTGAAATATTCCCACCTGTAACCCGAGTCAGAATATTAATAATATTATCGGGATTTGAAAAATAAGCGCCCCGTCCTTCTTCTACGTTAAATTCTTCAAAACTGTGAAATAAATTTCCTCCCCGAACCGCTCCCCCATCTATGCGATCGCTAGGTATCCCGCGAATGTTAACATTAGGTGTAACAACAGAGTTTTCTGAACCTAAGCTGTTATCTGGGATAATCTGGGCTGTGACTGTAGTTGCACAGCAAATTGTGGTCAACGTTGCTAAGGTGGGAAGGGCTAGTAAACGAGGATACATTGATTGAATAGATGCTGCGCTTGAACAACTTTGTGACTTATTCTATCGGATTTCCGCTGAAAAAGCTTCACAATATTTTCGGCTTATGGTATTATTTCTACAGAACCTTCCCGTCGATTGTCAGCAACCGCTTCTAATGTTCCCTCTGCATTAATTCCAGCAATTTTAATCGCGCCAAAAAACATATCAAGCTGTTCAAAGGGATAAAGTTCTAGATTTTTCCCTTCAGTTTCTAACAGCGTTGTATCAATTCCAGGTTCATACAAAACCCGCCATTTATTCTCTTTCGGTTCAACGTGTAGCCTCGGTGCCTTTACCGCTTCTTCCAGGGAAACCCCTTCTCGGGCGTAGCGAGTCCACATCTGCGCCATAGCAGTGGTTATTCGACTCGCCCCCGGAGTTCCAAACGCCAAACAGCGCCCGTCTGGATGCCATGCTAAACTCGGCGCCATATTCGATATCATCCGTTCGCCAACCGCAGCGCCTAAGAAGCCTTGGGGGTTCAACTCCGGTTCGCCTAAACTGTTATTGCAAGTTATTCCGGTTCCGGGAATGGTAATACCTGAACCATAACCATTACTCATAGTCACAGAAACCATTTCCCCTGAACCTGTGGCGACAGATAAGTGCATCGTGTTGGGAGACTGTATCGCAGGTAAATAGCGGCGTAGGGTTTCTTCGGCGAGGAAGACTTCGGGGTTTTCTTGGGTTCGCAGTTCCCATAACGCAATTATCGCTTTCACCTGTTGTAACGTGCGTTGGGCGGGGGTAAAATCGGATTGGGTGGTGAGTTCTAATAGTTTCATCAAACTTCCCACCGCAGCGCCTCCAACCGCTGGGGGAGGGTTTAAAGCGAGTTCAAAGCCCATAGAGGTTAATTGTAGCGGTTGACGAACAATAGCGCGATAATTCGCTAAGTCCGAACGAGTTACAAACCCGCCATGTTCAGCCATTTCTTGAACAAAAGCAGCGGCGATATCCCCTTGATAGAAAGCTTTTGCGCCTTCTTGGGCAATTAATTCTAGGGTTTCCGCCATGTCAGGAATATTAAAAGGTTCGTTAGCTACCGCTTGACAACCGTTGGGGAAAAAGCAGTCTCGACTGGCTTGTTGGGGATAAAATAACGGTTTCCCTGCCAAAGACAACCAACGCGCCGTAGTTGGACTCAAATTAAACCCATTCCGGGCTAATTCTAGCGCTGGGGCGACGATTTCTAACCAGGGGAGAGAACCCCCACGTTGCCAAGCGGTTTCTAAGGCGGCCAACATTCCCGGCACCGCGATCGAGGCAAGTCCGGCTCTGACTGTGATACCATCGCCATAGGGAAGATCAACTTCTTGCCATCCGGCAGAATTGGGGTCAAGTTTGAGATGACCACTGGGCATAGCATCGGCACCATCAATCAATTCCGGGGGTTGTCCGGGTTTATGAATCATTAAAAATGCTGAACCCCCCAGAGAACACATTAAAATTTCTGATAAGGTGGCAGCGAGTGCAGCCCCAACTGCAATATCAATTGCATTTCCCCCCAGTTGGGCAATTTGAACTCCGGCTTTTGTAGTTAAAGGAGAGTCGGCTGAAATGGCAACGGGGGTGGTTTTTGTCATGTCATGTTTTGGAATCAATTGAATGTGTTAATCAGTAGCGGTAACATTTTCATAAACGCCTTGATCTCGTTTGACCAATTTAGTAAATCCAGCGTTACGATAATCACTATTGGTGAGAGGGACAGACACCATCGGCGCACTCAAAACTCGACGTACAGGGGCGTCTTCGGGTGTCTCTCCTAACTCGCATTCGGCTAGCTGACAGACTTCACCCCAAGTTTTAACGTCTTGGTGAATGCTGTGCATAACTTCGACTTTTCGGTTATTGCTCGGACAGAAATAGTCGTAGATCGGCATGGTAAGGTTTAGGGTAAGGCATTGTGTAGGCTCTATTATTGCTAATTTTAGCTTGACTTGGGTAAAACAGACAGTTGCCCCAATTTGATCAACAAGATTTAACGCTCATTTAATCGCAATATCGGGCATAATACGAAAGCTGAACCTTTCCTCTCACATGACCGCTTTTTCAGTGACCTATTCACAAAGCCAATATGTTGCTTGTTAACGAAGCCTTGAACACGAAGTTGTGATGTCTAGAAACGGACAGTCCTAAATCAAGAACGGGTTACTGAAAACTGAGAACTGTGTTGGGGAGTAATCTACTACTAAGAGGAGGATGTTCCAATGAGTGATTTTAAACCGACACCTGAAACAAATTTAACAACAACTCAATTGTTAGAACGTTATCGGATTGGTGATGAAGCAACGCTGAGAACTTGGGCGCAATTGCATGGGTTGAATGGAAATCACGGGATGTATGCGCCGAATGAAGTGGAGTTAATTGATCATGTTCATCATCATTTACAAAATTTGGGAATGAGTATTGATGAGTACAAACATCTCGTTAGTCGTCGTCTAAATCGTTCTTCTACTGCGCCGTCTTCTGGGGTGAATTCTGCGCCTCACTCTCAACCGATAGAACAACCTGTTTTCCCCCCTCAGCCTTCTGTTAATCATTCTGCTAATCATTCCGCTGAGAATAATTTATCTGAAAACTCAGAAGAATTGACTCAACAAGCTTCCGGGGCGATTGAGATGCTGATGGAACAATATTCAGAAGCAATTGACTACATGGGAGAACAAATTGCTGACCAATTTATTGAGGAGTTGGATGCTTCTGTGATGCGACATCTCAGTAGAAAGGTACAACAACGGTTCACTATGAATGGTCAAGTGAGGTCGAATCGTCTCATGAAAGTTATTGAAGGCGTATTTCAATCTAAAAATAAGAGATTGTTGATGGGTTCTCCTTCGGAAGATTCGGGTTTACAGATGGAAAATACCCATCGTTTGGGTTAGGTAAATCTGTCTCAAGGAAGAACTGGGGAGTCGTCTAAACCGATTAAAATAAGTCAGTCGGATGAAAGGTTGACTTTCAACGAACAGAACGACTCCCTCGTTCTATTTTCTCGCATTCCAGCTTCACTATTCCGCTAGGAGTCAGTATTAATGATTAAGTCTTGGATGGTGATTGGAGGAGTTGCTTTTCTGGTTGCTTTTGGCGGAAATCTCTTTTTTCAATCTGATGATCAGAAATGGTTTCGACGATTACAACGCCCGCGTTGGTTGGTATTTGAACGGCTTATTCCTCTGATTTGGACGGTGGTTTTTATTGGGTTGGCTTGGTCTGCGGTGATTGTTTGGGAACAAGAACCGGGAACGTTGCGAACTTGGTTATTGATGGGATTGTATTTGTTGGTTGAGGTGGTGACGATTGCTTATACTCCTGTTATGTGTAAAACCAGAAGTCTACAAGTTGGGACGATTATTGGTGGGACAGGGGCGATTTTGTGTGTGATGTTAGCGATTAGTGTTTTACCGATTTCTCAATGGGCGATGATTCTTTTACTTCCCTATATTCTCTGGAGTCCTGTGGGTACGTTTGTGACTTGGAAAATGGCTCATCTGAATCCAGCAGATGCGTAAATCGGTTGAAAAGATTCCTTGATGATCGGCTTTTTGGGGAGAATGGGTTGGGGTTCAAAAAAGTTGAGGGGTATGAATTTAGATGTTCCTTGTAATCTTGCAGAACCTGCAACATATTGATGGATTTCTAACCACTTTTGATCGGCGAAAGATTGTAATGTAAAACTTTGATAAATGATTCCCTGACAGAGTGAACCATCGGGGTTACTTTGTCCGTTGGATTGAAAGCTATAAAATCGATAAGCCACAGACTTCTAATTTGGGGTAAAGGTAGACGCTCGTTTCACGAAAATAAAAGGCGTTTTGTCTGAGGTAATTTATCTTTTTAGATCTTACAATCTTTTTGAGGATTTGTAAATATTAGGGGTTAGCTTTGACATTTTTTCTTTGATTTTACCCCAAAACCCAGTAAACCCAGACTAAGTAAACTTTTTGTATAAATGGGTTCAGGAATATCTGTGGTAACGGTTACAAAACTCAGTTGATTAATCGCAATTGCTCTTTGGGGTTCAGAACTACTCAATACAAGTTTCGCAATATTTGCTGTTTTCAGAAAAGGTAAAGTTTTCTTGAGTGAGGTTAATATTGACTCGGGAATCGAGTCATCGCCGGCTCCGGCGATCATCGCCGGAGTACCGATGACTTTGAACAAGGGCTTCAACTTGACTGGCTGAGTTCGGTAAGTCTGCCGTCAAGACTTCGGTTCCGGTTTCTGTGATTAAGACATCATCTTCAATACGAATTCCCCGGACATCCGCAAATTGTTCTAGCTTCTCCCAATTCACTACATTTTGATATTTTTTCCGATTTTCTGGATTATTTAAAATCGCCGGAACTTGATAAAAACCGGGTTCAATTGTCACTAACATTCCTGCTTTTAACGGACGATTTAACCGCAAATATCCTAACCCAAACCGTTCGCTTCTTGTTCTTCCTGCTTCGTATCCGGCTAAATCTCCTAAATCTTCCATATCATGCACATCTAACCCCAATAAATGACCAATTCCATGGGGGAAAAATAAAGCATGAGCATCTTGTTCGACTAAATCACTCGGTTGACCTTTTAATATTCCTATATCAACCAATCCTTCTGCTATCTTTAAAGCCGCTAACAGATGAATATCCCGATATTCTACTCCAGGTTTCATCTGATCAATACAAGCATCATGGGCGGCTAAAATGATCTCATAAATATCCCGTTGAGTTGGGGAAAATTGACCAGAAACAGGCCAAGTTCGGGTAACATCTCCTGCCCATCCCATTGGAGTCTCAGCACCCACATCAGCTAATAGTAAATCCCCCGTTTGTAGAGGGTGAAAATACTGTTCGTTGTGCAGAACTTGACCGTGAACCGTGACAATGCTATTGTAAGAGCAAGTTGTATTGTGGGAAAGTATAACCTTTTCCATTTCTGCTCTCACTTGCGCTTCGGTTTTTGCCTGTGTCGTGACTGCCATACCTGCTTTGTGAGCTTCTACGGTAATTTTGGCGGCTTGGCGAAGTTCTGTTAAAGCAGCCTGATCGTGACACGAGCGTAACGTAATAATCGCTTTAATGAGTTCTAAATCAATGCCTGTCGCTGCTTTTGGCAGAGGAACCGAACGTTTGAGTAACTGAAACTGTTGAGTTTGGGTGATCGGGTTTTGTGGTAATATCGTCGCCGCATTTTTGACCCGAGACTCTAACTCAGCCAGAGGAAATGCTGCATCTGCGCCAATTGTTGCAGCTATTGTATCACGGTTGGGCATTTCTCCATGCCAGAGGGCATAACTCGCGGGTGGATCATCCTTAAACAGTTCAAGTTTACCACCTTCTAGGCGAATCACCGTATTTTTGAGCGCGAGTCCGGCAAAGTAGAGAAAATGACTACTGGCGCGAAAGGGGTAAGTATTGGCGGGAAAATTGCGAGAATAATCACCCCCTGACCACAGAATAGCCGGAAAATCGATTAATTTTGCCAGGTGTTCTCGACGAGAACGTAAAGCTTGAGCCAGGGGTTGGGAAGGGGTAGATCGTTGCATCGTTTTCACCAGAGAGTTTGAGTCTTAAATTAAGTCTTGAATTGATCATAATTCTGTGGGCTGAGTTTTGGCAATTCTACTTCGGTGAACCATTATTTCCAGGAACAAATACAGTTAACCCATCAGGAATACATTCAATTTCCACCGGAGTTGTACCAATCATTTCCCCATCAACCACAATTTTTTGCGGAGGGTTTGCAGTCACTTTTATTTTTGAGGTTCTCAAGTGATAAACATTCGGAAGATCAGGGCTAGTTTTAATTAAGGCTGCACCGAGCATATTAATCATGGTAGTCACCGCTTGTAATTTCGGATTATTAACGAGTTGCTGAGGATTTGTATTGATTGTTCCAATCGTTACATCTAGGAGATGATCATCAAAAATAACTTCACCTTTTCCTTGAGCTAATATAGAGGTTGGAGGGGCGGCGTTAGCAATCGTAATTGCAGCGCAAGTGAGTTGATAAACTTCATGATCAATTTCAATTTCTGCTTCAAATAATTGTTGTTCATTGAGTTGCTTCCAACCGGCAATTAAATACGCTAAAGCCCCCCATTGTTCTTTCATGTCTCTGCTTGCTTTATCAATTGTTTCAGCTTCATAGCCAATGCCTGCGAGTAAAATCATTGGCTTTTGGTTACAATAAGCAGCATCAACAACCCGAGTATTCCCATTAATAATCACCTGACACGCACTTCTAATGGGCGTTAAAGCCAGAGGAATTCCTAAAGCCACTGCAAAAGCATTAGCAGTTCCTCTCGGAATAATACCCAATGGAATTTGAGTTCCAATTAATGTTCCCGCTACCGCAGAAATTGTACCATCACCTCCACTCGCAATGATCAGATCAGGATGGGTTTCTATTGCTTTGATTGTCAGTTCTTCTGCACTTTCATCGGCTGTCGTTTGATAGACTCGCAAGTGCATATGGGGTTTGAGTAATTGGCGAATTAAAGATAAGTCTTGATTGCCATTTCCAGAACCGGCAACCGGATTAAAAATTAGATGGGCGACTCGTGAATGACGCAGTTTTTCAAGAATAGCTTCTGCGGTAGCAATATTAATCGCTAAAGGAACATTATGAATCGCACAAATGCGTTGTAAGACTTGAATATCGGGTTCGTGGAGTTTGGAAAAAAGCGGATCAATCAAGAAAATAACGGCTAATACTTCTCCCTCAGCAACTTGGGCGGCAATTTGTATATCTCCCCCTTGTTGTCCTGAAAGCATTTGTTCGATGGGTAGGTTTGTTCCTTGCTGAATTTGTTGTCCAGTTGTTTCAGTGGCAATCAAGCGATAACGAGAAAAAATGGCTTGATATTGAAGGACAAAATCAACAAGTTCGTCTTTTTTGCGATCGTGAGCAATCAGGGCAAGGGTAGCAGTCATATAAATGTTTACTCGTTCAAGATTTAGGGGGTTAAGAGAGTGATCAATTTCTGGGATTTTTTTGATTATATTGAGTATTATACCATGTGGAAAGAGTAAAAACGAAGAGGGTCAAAGGCAAAACGAAACAATTGTTCATCCAATGATTAATTTAGTTAATCCCAAAGAATAATTATTCTTAAAAAAAGAAGAAGTTTTTGCTAATTTTTTGTAAATTTTGGAGAATATAAACTCTAGAGAAAAATCTTTTACCCAATCGCTTTATGAATGTGTTTAGATTGTTTAATTTTGGGAACAGAAATCGAAAAATCGGTAGGTGCAATGGGTTGAAGACTCGGATCATTTCCCCCAACTTGGTTTGTCCGAATGAGCAAAAGTGAAGCGCCTAACTGAAGGAAAATCATTGCCACTTGATCGCAAGTCCAACGGGGAAGTAAAGTTCGCCAACTCGCTATTACTTTTAAGAGAGTTTCTCCAGGAGTTTCTAGAGGAAAACTGCCTAATGTAGATATATTATACCGCCAATCGGGTCTAACTTTTTTGATCGGTGTGAGATATCGCTGTAAATTTTTAACCAAATCAACTAATAAGATAAATCGTTGAGTTTGTTCATGCTGAGGATGTTCTTTCAACCATTTCATAATTAGAGGATTTAACTCAATCTCAGCCATCATCCGCGATAAAGCAGTATAAAACGCTTGACTTGAATCTTGTACACAAGAATTAATCGCACTCACAAATGTTGTTCCAGTGCCGTCCCCAATGCGATATCGCGCCGCCATAATTTCCAGTTCATTCATCACATAATTCAGAGGAGAAAAGGTTAACCCATCAAAATCATAGTCTTCGGTTAGAGGACTAAATTTAACCAAAATATCACAAGTTGGACGACACCCTAACCATCCCCACTGACGCGCCCCCATATATCGTGTCCAATCTAATGTTCCAGAGGTAATTCCACTGCTATTATGGGTATAAATTTGGCGATATTCAATATCAAATCGCAATTCACCACTGAGGGGATCTCGAATGACTTTGGCAAATCCAAAAGCAAAATGACCGAAATAAATTCCGAAGGGTGAAAACTCGGGATTTTTTCCCCCAATTCCACCAAAAACGTGCATCAGTAACGCCTGTTCTCCTTCTTGCCAATCTTGTGATTTTTTGTTAATATTATTTTCAATTTCTGGATTGAGAAACGTGGTATAAGCGTGACCTTTATTTTCAACTGTATTATCCCAAGCATGAAAGTTCATAAAGTTGAGTGTTGCTTTTTTCCCTTTGATCACACGATCCGGTTTGACAGAAAATAGTGAACGGGGTGCAATCGCTTCAACAACAAACATTCCCTGTGAATTTTTTGCCCCATAAATGTACCAACCGGATGAGTTGAGGGGAGATTTTTCAAGTTCATAATTACTGGATGGAAAAACACCATTTCTATTCGCGATCACGGTGGGAATATAAACGATTTCTTCTAAGCGATCAAACTGTTTAGATTGACGGTTGTAGTGACGAACAGCAAATAAATCACCGCCTTTAAACTGCACAATTTTAACCAATCCATAAAACCGTCCAATAATTTGAATGGGATCGCGATTAATATAAACGCTAGGACGTTCTGATCCGTTATCTTCTACTCGAACAGGATCGGGTAATTTTACAATAATATCATCTTCCGGTAAAGCCCCTGCTAAGGACTCTAACGGATCAACTTTTTGCCAACCCTTAATCCGTTCTGGGTGAATATTTCCTTGACGTTGACTGAGATAAGCTTGATCGATAAAATTAACATCTTGAGTGACTAATTTAACGTAAGTTTGTACCCGAGTCTCATGATGCCAACGTAAATTAACAATTTGACCGATACGATGTTGATTGGCATGACTAGCCTGATAAATTTCTAACCAAACCCCTTTAATCTTTTGACGTTCTTCGACAGGAGGTAAAATTAAACGTCCGATCCAAGTCCCAACAGGTTGATAATATTCTCGGTTAATAGATTGATGGAGAGGATAATAACTGGGTTGATTAAATAAAGCCTTTTTATAGCGTTCATAGTTGCTAATTCTTTTGAATTTTTCCGGATCTAAGCCCGTTTTTTCCCAATCTTTTAGTAAAATTCCAGTAATAATATCGACAGTTTGCTGAAGATGAGTCCGACCATCTGGTAAAAAAGTCTCTGCTGCCATCGGTCCCTCAAAACCGTTATGACCGACAGGGCCAAGAGAAATCAGGGAAATTTTACCTCGACGTTTGGCACAATTCCAATAGGAGAGAAACCACAGCGGCCAACGTCCAGGAAACATGATCGGCCCCAACGGTTCAACGGTATCTTTGTCGCCAACCAGGTGATAAAGCTGTTCAACTTGCATCGCCCCGGTATTTCCACTCATTACCCCGGCGAGGGAAATCACTTCTATCGGTGCGTTGAGAGTTTGTTTTAAATATGAAACTGCCCCCATCGACATCTGACCCCCACCGCTGTAGCCAATTAATGTGACAGGCGTTTGACTGCCGACGGGATAACCAAAACTCACCAAACTATTAAATAAAACCTGTGCTAAACCTTGATTTTGAATCGGGCCGTAACGAGGATCTGCGGAAATGGCAACGGCGACAATATTACGAATATTGATGATCAAACCAATAGGATTAGCGGGATTTTTCAGGGAGATCGACTCAATAATTCGCCATAAAAAACCCACTTGATAATTTTCGCTGAGGGATTGGTTGTTAACAGAATAGGGCATAATTCCCTGAACAATTAAAACATTTTTAGGAAGACCGCTGGCTAATTCATTCAGTAACTGTTGAACGCTCGGAAGATATTCAGAGGAACCCTGGTTAATTCCGTCTAAATACATAATGTAGCGATCAATTTGAGTCGAGGAGGAAATCGTCTCAACAGGACTTCCTAAGTATTCTAAAGGTTCTGTTCCATACCATCCAGCCCACCATCCTAATGCTTCTAAAGGGGTTAATAGAATGGAAATAAATAGAGCAACTAAACTAATCCCAATCAGGTTTAAAATAAGTTTAACGGTAACGCCTAATGTTCGATACCAGGTAAAAATATTACTAGGAGAGTTTGTTGATAAAAAGATGACGACTGCAAACACAAAAAATGCAATTAAAATCAGTTGCCATCTCAATAATTTTCGCGGTGAACGTCCACTTTTTACGGTGGTACTGGCTTCGATTAAAACTTCATTACTGACGTCTTTGAGCGTCGTTGGGTTTCCAGCTAAAACGATTTGTTCAAGTCCTTGACGATCTGTAACCAGTTGTGTTCCAGCGACTTTATTTTGTATCCATCGTCCTAAAGCAACAATGGGACGACCAACAGTTCGTTGAAGGCTTTGAAACACCACCCAACCCATTCCCGCACAGACAAAAGCTTCCCAAGTTCCCAAATTAATTAGGGTTTGTAATCCAACAATTTCTGCTAACAAACTCCAGAGTGAAAGTAAAATAAAAATGGGTATACCAAAGTAAGGTAATCCGGTTAAAAAGCTAAATAATAATGGAGCATAGCTCAGTCCCAAGGTTCGTAGAACAGCAATTAGTTCTAGTTCAGTCAGTCGAGTTCCAGATAATAAATGACTCCCTAACCACACACTAATTGCCCAAAAAATGTAGGCAAAAACAAATAAGATAGCGGCGATACCCAGACTGAAGAAAAAACGTAGCGGTTTGACTCGGTTAATAAACAAAACAACGCATTGACCAATCGCTTGGGATAATCCCGCAATAATGACGATTGTGAGGGCGACGGTTTTTCCTCCAGAAATCGTGCTAATTTGGGTGTAGACTTCAGGATTGAGGGTGAGCGTTCCCCAAACTAAAGACCAAAATTGATCAAAGGCTGTTTCCATTGTTGTGAGTCGGTCAGCGATGCGGTCAGTTGAGAAGATAAAATTATCCTCGTTAAAATTTTAATCGATTCTGAACCTCAAAACGAATAAAATTTTGTGAAGATCGGGCAGTAAATTATTTTTGATAGATTGTTTATGGATTGATTTTGGCAAAGTGGCAGTTGTCAGCAATATGATAAATAAGCTAATGTAAGCACAAATTTTTAAAGTGAGGTGTTCCTTGGTTCCTATACATGACGAAAATCCAGTTAGTATTACGCCTTGGATAACGAGGGTGTTGATTTTAGCCAATATTATCTTCTTTATTGTTGAGTTAGGGTTAGACCCAGAACAACTTGAAGATTTTTTCTATACTTGGGCATTTGTCCCTTGTCAACTGACGAATTCTTGTCCGGTTGCGCTGCCGGGTTCTCCTTTTCCCGAATGGATTACTTTGATTACGTCTCAATTTCTGCACGGGGGTTTTGGACATATTATCGGGAATATGCTCTATCTTGCTATTTTTGGGAATAATGTTGAAGATTGTTTAGGTCATTTTAAGTTTCTGATTTTTTACATTGTTTGTGGGATGTTGGCGGCTTTGACTCAAGGCTTTTTTGCACCCGATTCCGCCATACCAACATTGGGAGCAAGTGGGGCAATTGCAGGGGTTTTAGGAGCCTATATTATTCGTTTTCCTCGCGCTAAAATTACGCTTTTGCCCTTTTTATTGATTCCGATTCCCGTTCGTTTATCTGCAATTTTCTTTCTCGGATTTTGGTTTGTGACGCAGTTGATGAATGGGGTAGCAAGCCTAAATGTGGATGCCGTGATGGGTTCTGAACCGGGAGGAGTTGCATACTGGGCGCACGCAGGTGGATTTGTGTTTGGAGCAATTTTAGGCCCGATATTGGGGTTATTTTCTGGGCCAAAACCGCGTTAGATTTGGGTAAACGGTGTTCAGATTCAGGAGAATAGACCCGCTTTTCTGCATCTCTAGCGGGTCAGAAAGAATAGACTGAGAACTCCTATTTGACTTAACAATTTTATTGACAACCTTCAACCTGAATTGTATAACTATGTCCAATTGCATTCTTCCCACCAACATTTAAGTTAACTTGAAAAGGAAGATCACCAGGACGAGGGCGACCTGTCATTTGTTGAGATTCATTCGGTTCCAATCTTACCGTTTCATCAAAGACTCTATCGGCTGTTCCATCACTATATTTAAGGAACATTTGAATTTTAAATGGAGCAGGGTCTTCAGAAGCGGATTGAATCGTACCAATAAAGTATCGATAACTCGCATTACCTGAAATCGCAAAGTCAGTATCCCAATTTCCTCGAAAACCTACCGGAACAAACGGAAGAATACCTGCATTGGGGGCAGAAACTCGTTTTGTCACCGATGTTCCTTCTCCTTTAACAACCGCTAAAGGTGTACAATTTTGAGCGTTAACAGGTACACTGAAACTGAATACTAAGGCTAAGGTTCCCCAGAGGATATGAGGTTTAATCATAACAGTTCTCCTAAGCGTTGGTCTAGGTTGATTATATCATTTAAAATCGGTTTAATCTAAAATTTTGGTTTGTTTTAAGTTTATTTAAAGCTTATTTTTAAAGATATTTTTTGTGAGTGAGTTCAATCTCTTTCTAACATAAAAGCCCATCTTAAAATGTTGCAATTTTTACCAAAATTTTATTTTTAGATGACTCAATGTTTTTGTTTCAAGACTTCTCTCAGGTAAAGAGAACGAATTCAATTAATATTCCGTGAAAAAGTCGATGAGATGCGCTAAACTCTGAACAGTAAAACTATGACAACAAAAAACTATGCGTCGGTTCTTAGGACTTGCTTTAGTTATCTTTTTAGGAATCCTATTGTGGGGAAATCAATACTCAGGTAACGCGAGTGAGAACCCAACTCCAGATCCAGTTATCCAGATGTGGAGATCTCATCAGCAAGATCTTCCGATTTCTTCTCCTCTGGTTGCGGTTGAACCGAGTCAACCTGTTGAGACAAATTCAGTCACCTATGGAAGTTTAAATAATCAAGATTTAGTGGGATATCTTGCTCGTCCAGCACAAGCTGAGGAGTCTTTACCGGGTTTAATTATTATCCATGAATGGTGGGGACTCAATGATAATATTAAAATGATGACTGAACGACTCGCCGGAGAAGGTTATGTAGCTTTAGCTGTTGATTTGTATGAAGGAAAAGTTGGGGATACTCCCGAACAAGCCAGAGAATTAGTGACCGCAGCGAGAAATAATGAACAACAGTTAAAAAATAATATTCGTCAAGCTTATCAATATTTAGAACAAGAACAAAATGTACCCAAAATTGGGAGTATAGGTTGGTGTTTTGGGGGAAGTTGGTCACTAAACACAGCATTGCTTTTTCCTAAAGAACTCGATGCTACCGTCATTTATTATGGAGGTGGAATTGAAACCAATCCGAATCAACTTAAAGCTTTAGAAATGCCCATTTTAGGAATTTTTGGAGAACTTGATGATAATCCTTCTGTAGAAACAGTTCGTCAGTTTGAAACGGCGTTAAAAGATTTAGGAAAGTCACCCGAAATCTACATCTATGAAAATGCAGATCATGCTTTTGCAAATCCTTCGGGTACTCGTTATAATGCCGAAGCTGCTGAAGATGCTTGGAAAAAGACAATTACCTTCCTAAATCAGCATTTAAAATCGGTTGCAAATTAATCACTCAGAATATCCAGACTCTCTATATAATGTTATTATGAGTGAGTGTGAATAATCCAATAAACTGATATTTTGAACCAATCTCGGGAAAGCAAGTCAATAGTTATAGAAGATAACATCTACTCCCAGTAAAACCATGAAATTTAACGAGACTCCGATTTTACTTCGTCGTCAGGATATCATCTTAGCTTACACCCTGTTACGTCTGGTATTTGGGATTAACTTTATGGTACATGGGTTAGTCCGAATTGGTAATATTCCTGGCTTTGTAGCCTCCCAAGTGGCTTTGTATGAAGGATTACCTATCCCTGAGTTTATGATTTCAATTCCTGCTTTTTTTATTCCCATCGTTGAATTAATTGCGGGTGTTTTAATGATTATTGGCTTTCAGACTCGTAATGCAATTATTGCCAGTTTTGTGTTAATGCTTCCTTTAATGTTTGGAGTTTGCTTGCTTCAGAAATGGGATACAGCCTCCTCACAATTAATTTATTGTGTTGTGTTGTTTATCTTGTTAGCGGGTTACACTTTTAACCAAATTTCTATTGATAGCTGGCTCAGAAGTCGTAAGAATTAAAAGCTTAAACTTATTAGAGATTATTCAGGGAGAAGCCCAGATCATTCTCCCTTTTTTCTTCCTGTTAAAACTCCAATGGCTTGCGGAATAGTTCGAGGTACGGTATAACTTTAAGAAACCAACTCTGTTCCAGTCACAATTAATTGAGTTGAACCACCACAATCAAGCATCATCACTTTTTCCTGCATAACCTGTGGTGATTAATTTTCCATCTTGGGTTAAAACAAAACCGATAGAACAGTGGAATGTTGGTCGAGAATTTCGTCGTCGTTTGAAGCGAAGATTTGATCAAGTCGGAATTTCAATTGGTGTTCCTCGCTTGGAACTACAACCTAACTCTAATGGAAAAGAAATTAACCTTAAAGCATAATTTAGTTTTTACTTCTGATCATTTTGATACATTTTATTTGACTTAAAAAATTAACAATTTAAAGAGTGAGTCTATGGTGTTCAAGTGAGTTAAAATCTAAAAAATCTCTAAAATTTACCGCTCTCAAAAATATCAAAGTTTCAAATGTTATGATTGAGTTTCAATAAAAATCTAGAGTCAGTAAACCTGTTAGAATAGCGCATCTCATCCTTTAAGTTAACTCATGGCAGATATCAGGAATTTATACCTATGACTTTAGAGCAAAAAAGTTCACTCTGTTACAATTTTTTGGCAATTCTGCTAGGCTGAAGAAATATGCTCGTATACCGCGCTTGACTTCCTCACAACGAACTGAGCCTTCAGCTTGTGTATCAAAAAACTCCCCCCATCTGGGTTTAGTCGTTTTGTTACTAGAGAACCAAAGGTACATTCTCTATTGATCCTGAAGCGGTATTCAGCTTGTTTCACACGCACAGACACCGACCTACTCATCCAACACCTGACATGAACCACCTCAAAGGACTAACATCCGTAGAAGTTGAGGCGAGTCGCCAAGCTCACGGCTCCAATATTCTCACACCGCCTGAACGTGATCCGATTTGGAAACAGTTTTTAGAAAAATTTGATGATCCGATCATTAGAATTTTAATTACTGCTGCAATTATCGCCATTGTAGTCGGTATTTTTGAAGGAAATGCTCTAGAAGGATTCGGTATTATTGTCGCTATTTTACTGGCAACAACCGTTGCTTTTCTCAACGAATATAAAGCCAATCAAGAATTTAATATCCTCAATCAAATGAATGACGAAGTTCCAATTAAAGTCATTCGAGATGATAGCTTTACAACCGTCCCCAAAAAAGATATTGTGATCGGAGACATTGTTTTAGTGGAATTAGGCGAAGAAATTCCGGCTGATGCTCGAATTTTAGATGCTGTTTCTCTAAAGGTTAATGAAGCGAACTTAACGGGGGAATCGGCTTCTGTCAATAAAGTCACCGTGGCAACTTCCGATGATTGGCACGAAGATTTAGCTTATCCTCCGGATCAAGTTCTTCGAGGAACCTATGTCACCGATGGACATGGAGTTCTTGAAGTTATTGCAGTTGGAGATCACACCGAAATTGGTAAAACAGCACGTTCTGTAGCGACACAAAGTGATGTAGAAACCCCGTTAAATTTACAACTTGATCGTCTTAGCCGCTTAATTGGAGTCTTAGGATTAGCGATCGCCATTTTGATTGATATTGCTCTGATTGTACGCGGAATAATCACAGGTGAACTCAATCTCACGTTCTCCCAATGGTACATCATCACTTCTTTGTTTGGGAGTCTAACAATTGCTCTGATTCCCGTTTGGATGCCAATCGTTTCTGATGGTTTAGAACTCGCAGGAATTGATCAAAAATCTTCCGAAGACTCTGAAGAAAATAACTGGAGCGAGACTTTAAAAACCTTAAGTTTAGGATGTCTTCTATTCGCCACAACGACCGGAATTGGCTATGGATTAAACTGGATTTCAGGTTCTCCGACGCAATGGATACCGACTTCAGTCGCGGCTGAATTTCTCACCTATTTTATGATTGCTGTTGCCGTGATTGTGGTTGCAGTTCCAGAAGGATTAGCTCTTAGCGTTACCCTAAGTTTGGGTTATAGCATGGAAAAAATGGCGAAACAAAATAATCTTGTTCGTCGAATGCACGCCTGTGAAACGATTGGAGCGACAACCGTTATTTGTTCAGATAAAACAGGAACATTAACACTCAATCAAATGCGAGTGAGTAATTATGATTTTCCTTGTTTATGGAATAGTTCAGCCAAAGAAAATCCTCTCCTCGTTGAAGCCATTACAGCGAATAGTACCGCTAACCTCGAACGTCATCCCGGAGAAGCTTCTCACCCTTTAGGAAATCCCACAGAAGGCGCTTTATTACTGTGGTTAGCAGATTTTTCTGTTGATTATGTCACCTCTCGTGAACAGTTTGTTGTCACCCATCAACTTGCATTTACCTCCGAACGCAAGTACATGACAACTTTAGGAATTTCTCCCTCGACAGGTCGTTCGGTTCTTCATATTAAAGGCGCACCGGATATCTTGCTCTCCCATTGCAACCAAATTCTAACCCCCGAAGGTGTAACTTCTATTCAACTCCAAGAAAGAAATGAACTCTTAGAGGAGTTAAGACTTTATGAGTCGATGGGAAAACGAACCCTAGCATTTGCCTATATTCCTGAACCCACAATCCAACAACAAGATGTCAAATTAGAAGAACATGAAGACATGATTTGGTTGGGATTTGTTGCGATTGCTGACCCCGTTAGGCCAGAAGTTCCAGAAGCAGTACGAGAATGTTTGAAGGCGGGAATTAGTGTGAAAATGATTACAGGGGATAGTTTATTAACGGCTCAACAAATTGCTCAACAAATTGGCATTGCAACTCAAGATGATAGTCCCGATGTTTATATTATGGGTTCACAATTGCGTTTGATGGATGATGAAACCGCTCAATCTGTTTTGCAAAATGCGAAAGTCATTGCTCGGGTTCGTCCTCAAGATAAACAGCGAATTGTACAACTTTTACAAGCAAGAGGTGAAGTAGTAGCTGTCACCGGAGATGGAACCAATGATGCGTCGGCGTTATCACAAGCTCAAGTCGGTTTAGCAATGGGAAGTGGCACGTTTGTCTGTAAAGAAGCGAGTGATATTATATTACTGGATAATTCTTTTGGTAGTGTCGAACGAGCCGTATTATGGGGGCGTTCACTGTATCAAAATATTCAGAAATTTATTCTGTTTCAACTCACTATTAATGTCGCCGCTTGTGGGATTGCATTGTTAGGGCCATTTATTGGGATTGATTTACCCTTAACCGTCACTCAATTACTCTGGGTAAACTTAATTATGGATACCTTCGCCGCCTTAGCATTAGCCACAGAACCCCCGAGTCAAAAGGTGATGGAAATGCCGCCTCGGGATTCGCAAGCATTTATTATTTCTAAACCGATGGCAACCAGTATCTTTAGTGTTGGGCTAATTTTTCTGGTGTTTCTGATTGGATTTTTAGTTTACATTCAGCGAGATCAAGTTATTACTCCCTATGAATTGTCACTGTTTTTTACAACCTTTGTGATGTTGCAATTCTGGAATTTATTTAATGCAAGATGTTTTGGTTTGAAGCAGTCAGCTTTTAGCAATCTCTTTTCAAATTTGAGTTTTGTTGGCATTGCAGTTGTTATTTTAATCGGTCAAATTTTGATGGTTCAGTTTGGCGGAGAAGTCTTTAGAACAGTTCCACTCTGTTTAACCGACTGGCTAATCATTATTGGTGGCACTTCAATTGTTCTGTGGATAGGTGAGATTAGTCGATTTTTTGCTCGTCGATTAACAGTAAGTCAAAGTTAATTTATTGGATGAATGAATTTTAACCATGATTGATTTAACCGGAAAAGTTATTTTGGTAACAGGAGGAAGTCAGGGCATTGGGGCAGCAACAGTAAAAATCTTAAACCAAGCCGGAGCAAATGTCATTCTCCACTATGGAAATAGTCAAGAAAAAGCTGAAGAAATTGTACAAAATTTAGGGGAAGAATCTTGTTATTTAGTTCAGGAAAATTTAGCCGAAAAAAATGCAGCAATTGACTTATGGAAACAAGCGATTTCATGGAAAGGAAAAATAGATGTCATTGTCAATAATGCCGGAATAATTGTTCCCGCGAGTATTAATGATGAATTAGAAACTTGGAACCAAACTTGGCAACAAACACTGCAAGTCAATGTCATTGCGGTGGCTGACTTGTGTCGAGAAGCCATTCATCATTTTAAACAACAAAACGGCGGAATCATCATTAATATTGCTAGTCGTGCAGCCTTTCGGGGCGATACACCCGACTATATTCATTACGCCGCTTCTAAAGGAGGAGTTATTTCTCTGACTCGAAGTATCGCTAGAGGGTTTGCCCAGGATAATATTTTAGCCTATGCAATTGCTCCCGGTTTTGTTCGCACTGATCGAATTATTGATACTGCGATTCAAGCCTACGGAGAAGCAAACCTCACCAAAGATATTCCAATGGGTGAAATGGCATCGCCCGAAGATGTTGGTTATGTTGTGGCGTTTTTGGCGTCAGGTTTATCTCCCCATACGACTGGAACGACAATTGATATTAACGGCGCTTCCTACGTTCGTTAATTTGTCTTAAAAGCTTGTCATTTAGAGCTGATCATTTATAATGTTGGCTTGATTAATCTTTATGGGGAGTCACATCAATTCAAAATGTCTAATCTCAGCAAAATTTACTGTTTTCGGGCAAGTTACGAAGCCTCAATTGACTTAGATATCAATAACTTACCCGATTGGTTATCTGTCGCAATTAATTGGCAAGGATATCGGATTTCCACTCTCCCTTGGATTGCTAATGTTGCCCGTTTGCTCGGAAATCTAAATATTGAAGATCATCCCACCAGTTGGAAATCCTATCTGGAAAGTTTAGGGTTTAGAAATGTAACTCCGATATCGTGTGAAGATTTTCATGAGGATACATTGTACTGTTAATGGGTTGAAATTCAGTTAGAATTAAGGACTCACACGCTGCCATAATCGTTGAATTTCTCGCAGTTCATTCGGCTGAGGAGCATCTAAAACAGAGATTTGAGGATTGACTTGAGCGCCAGGAATATGTTGATTCCAGGGACTGTTAGCAACCGATTCTAGATTAACATTAGAATAAATCGGTCGAAAACCATACTGAACAAATACCTTTTGTTGCTCAGGTTCACTCAGAAAATCCACAAATTTACTGGCAGCATGAGCAGTCCTTAAATTAACATGATGACGCAAAATTGCAGCCGTTGCAACGCTTTCGATAGTGGGATTGAGATAATAGATTTGATAAGGTCTGCTTTGATTGATTCCCGCCTGTTGCCAACGAGATAAAGCAATACTTTCGTAAACAGTCGTCACATCAGCATCGTTGGGGCCGCGTGTGATAAATTCTTGCAATAAAATATCAGTTGAACGGGGCGGTTGATAAACAGATTGTTCGATCATTTTAAACAAAGATTCGGCGCTGGAAGTATTCAAGTTTAGCGAATTTCCCTGCTTGGAATTCAGCCACAAACTCAGCGTCACTTGACCACTATTAGAACGAGTCGGATCGGTCATTACAAAATCAAAACTTCCCCAATTCTCTTGTCCGCCCATTTTATCCCAGGTTTTCGCTTGCATTGCTTGTTCAATTCGTTGCCAAGAAAATTGATTATTGGGAAACAATATTTTACCTCTTTCCGGCCAAGCAATTCCGACTAAAAAGGTTTTGGCGATCGCTTGGGGAGGTTTGTAAAAGAGTTCACCATCATTTGAGACTTGCCAACGTTGACTTAATTCCTCTAAAAATTCTTGACTAGCTGGAATTAAAACTGTAGGCTTAAAATCATTATTTTGATGAATGTAATTATTCACCATATCCGATGAACCTTGAAACTTAAGTTCGAGGTTAATATTAGGATATTTTTGTTCAAACTTCGTTTCTAGTTGTTGTAAAGGTTCGGCGAGTTCGCTACCACTCACCACAACAATTTTCTGTTCAAGTCCGGGAATGGGTGCATAAGCTAAACCCACAACCAGACTCGCCAAAATCGTAGAAGTTATCAGTCGTTTATGTCGTTTAAGGGGAGAATTATTGTTCATTTTTGAAACCGTTTTTTGTCTCGTTTGCATTCCGAGTAACTGTTGAATTCGTGACTCCGTAGGAGGATGAGTTGAGAATAACTGATTAAACATTTTCCCCTGAAAGGGATTAATAATCAAAAGAGAAGCATAGGTCGCTTGGCTGGAAAAAGGGATTTTTTGACTCTTTTCTATTCGTTCCAATGCTTTCGCTAAAGCCCGGGGATTTCCGGTTAATGAAGCGGCTCCCGCATCGGCTGCATATTCGCGAGTTCGAGAAATCGATAATCGGATTAATGTTGCAGTAATGGGCGCTAAAAGAACCATTAACAGCAAGGAAAATTGACGCAAAGGATTTGCACTTCTTAAATTAAAAATACTGCCTAAAAAGACCGTAGTTCCCAACTGTGTTAACAGCGAAATGGCTCCGGCTAATGTGGCTGCAATGGTTACAATTAACGGATCTCTGTGTTTAATATGGCTGATTTCATGGGCGATAACTGCTTCTAATTCATCTTCGTGAAGCATTCTTAATAATCCCTCCGTTATCCCGATAACAGAGTTTTCTGGATTGCGTCCAGAAGCAAAAGCATTCGCCATAGATGACGGAATAATATAGACTTTGGGAACGGGTAAATCAGCACGATAACAGAGTAATTTAACAATCGGATCGAGTAATTTTTTTTCTGGGGAATTGGGAGAACGAGCCTGATAAACCGACAAGACAATTTTATCGGAATGAAACCAGAGATAAAAGTTGATTCCAATAGCAATAACTAAACCAATCCCCGCACCCATTACACCTCCAATGAGTAAATAACCCATGAGGATAATTAATCCAGTCAAGAAACCCAGTAATGCTGTTGTTTTAATGAAGTTCATTAGTTTTTTACTCCTTGGAATAAACGATAAAATAGAGTTAATACTCCCGGAACAAACCAAATAAAAACATAAATAATCCTTCCTAAATATTGTATTTTTATCCAGAAAGAAGAACCATGTAAAGTGACTACCGATGCTCCCGTATTGATACCCAATTCAATAATTTTCCCCTCATCTTCACGCGCTTTATAATCATTAGAGCCATAATCTTTAAAAAAAATCTCCTCGCCCTCTTTAGGGGTAATGTAGGCTTCATAGTTGATTTCTTTATAAGATGTACCTTCGGAATCTCTACGAATGATCTCCTTTGTTTTTACTTGAAAAGTTGATAGTCGAAAAGGAGGCGATGAATCTGATAAGAAACCGAATAGATATTGATTATCAAATTGACAAGTGACATAATTTCGTTCTAATCGTTCACAAGTTAACTGAGTTGAACTACCGAAGAACAGTATTAATATTGGCAAACCAATAACTGTTATCAATAGAGTATTTTTGTCGGTTGGTTTTGTCCTGGTTCTAGTCATACTCAAAGATTGCTAAACTTCTAACCTAATCTCTTGTAAAATTGCCGATCATTCCTCAATTAATAAAAATATCCAGATTGGCTTGATAATCATTCAGTTCATTACTCAAACTTCTCAATTCTTGCAAATCTTTTGAATTACTCAAGTCAGCCGTTCTCAACTTATTCTGAAGCTTTTGTAACACACCTGCCGAGTTTTGAATGCTCGTAGAAAGGCTAATAATTTTAGCTTCGCGAGTATCTTGACCCGCTTGAACTAACGCCATATTGCGTTCTAAACTTGCTGCTAACTGCTCCAAATTTTGACGGGTAATACCCGAACTCGAACGAATTTTACTTTTCACCTCTAAAAGCTGTTTTTCCAGTTCATTAACCGAGAGTAAAGACTCCTGTTCCGGTAAACGTTCGGCAATTTTATCAATTTTTTGGGGTAATTCAATAGTGCGATCGCAAATGTCCTGAACCGCCACCAAAACCTCGATATTAAAAGAGGTTTTATTCATTAACTTATTGGCTTCCTGACGCAATTCTTCGGCTTTGATAGCTAGATTTTGACTGGAGACTTTCAACAGTTCTACTTCTTGTTGTAGTTGCTGTTGAGCAATTGTTTTCGCCTCCGGTTCTCGGGATTTTAAAACCGATGCAGTCGCCACCGTAACCACTGCGACTGTAGGAAGGATAATCTTATTAGATAACCCCGCCAAACGAACACCCGCAACCAGAGTAATTCCTCCCATCAAAACAGCAATAGGATAATAGATTGGATTCGCTAATTTAATCATGTTCCCCTCCTTTATATATTTTCAATCCTTTAAAACTCAACTTGTAAATCTGCCATCAAAGTAGAAATCGTTTCCGGATCTCCCTGGCGATAATAACCGCTATTCAAGTCAGCAATTTCCTGTAAAACTGTTGAATTAAACTCGCCTTTTTTTCCATAGCCAATCGTAAAAAAGGCAATTCGTTGATCCGTATTAAAGCCTGTTTTTTTGAGTTCTTGTTGAAGTTTATCTAAAGAAATTTGAGATGCAGAATCTTCTCCATCCGTCAAAATAATCACCGCATTAATCGCATCCGGTTGTTGGTTTTGTTGCAGCCAAGTTTGAGCAGATAAAGTTGCATCATACAATTTTGTACCGCCTTCCGCTTTCAAATTATTAATAAATAGCATTCCTTGATTGCGTCCTTCTGACGTTCCATCTACCACAACAGGCGGGCGAATTTCCGAGTCAAAATCAATCAGCGCAATTCTTTCTTTCACCCCCAAACTTTCGATATAATATCGCAAAGTATTCTGAACTCCCGATAACTTTCTCCCCACCATTGAACCCGAAGAATCGACAACAATCACAACTTTTGAAGGTTTTTTTGCAAATTCTTGCCAAGACTTTAACATCGCCTCTACCACCTCCGGTTCCGGCGATCGCAAAGAATCATATCGAGCATTGGGATCGACTCCAAATTGAGGCGAAAATTTAGCCCCCAAAGCCACTCCCGGCACACCGGGCCTCAATCCAAATTCAGTTGCTATTTTTTGAGCTTCAGGCGATCGCAAATACTCAATTATTTGTTCTGCTGCGGCTTGTTCATCCGCACTCACCCAAGGCGCATTTGGCAAAATTGCTCGCATATTTGAAGTAAAAGTAGATCGGGGATAAATCGCTTCATACTGAACTAAATTACTTTTTTTATTTGTATTAGCCGCAATCACAGAAGACTCATAAACCGATGCAATTGACGCCCAAAATGAACCATTTTTCACCATATCAGAAGCCAAAGAATTCGTTGAAATTCCGTAGCGAGTAACTTTACTTTGAATTTGTTGAACTTGGGATTGATACTGCTGGATATTTTCTACAGTTAATTGTTCGGGGGGTTTGTTCGCAACCGAAGCAAATTGAGTCACTAAAGTTTGTAAACCGGAATTAGAACGAGTCGGCGCCGTTTGTACAAAATGAATGGGCAATAAAGGACTGTTGGGATCGAGATCTTGATGAGTTTTTGCATTCAGTAATGCTTGGTATAAATTCTCTTGTTTGCGTAATCCGACCGCGACTTCTGAAGGCACCATAAACACCATTGGACTATTTGCTAAAAGCGGCGCATCGGTGACTTGGGGAATGTAATTTTGTCCGGGGAAAATCTGATTAATTTGATAGCGGAGTTGAGTCAGATAAATGTCTCCATCTACAGAGATTAATGTCGGAAATTCGGGTGCTTCTGGGGGTAAAGTTCCGGCTTTGAATTGTTCGGCGAGAGAGACAACCTTACTCACAACATCTCCGCTCCCTTTGGCTTCACAACTTAGGTAAAAGGCTTGACCATTTTCTAGCTTATGTTTTTGTCGGTTAAACTGATGAGCCGCTTGGCTACAGAACTTTTCTAAAGCACTTCCAACTAAAAATTTAACCTCGATTTCTTCTCCACTAGAAGCAGAATTACAAGCATTAAGCAACAGCAGTCCTGATGCGACCATCAGACCTGTAATTAAGTGATGAGTTTTCATCGTTTGGTGTAGAATTTAATCTTCTACTACACTCTCAACCCCTCTCAGAGAATTTATGCAAAAATCTAAAATCCTTGAGTTTTGCCTCAGTTATAAATAAATAACCAGAGTTTAAAAACCGTTTAATTTAATAATTTCAAACATATTATCCTCCCCGTTATTTTTAACCACGACTAACACACTCTTCGTTGATTTAACATCATTTGAGGATTCAAAATAAATCTCTCCTTCTGCTCCTTGGGCGAAAAAATTCGGACTCGAAAGCTTTTGATAAAGCTGAATACGACTTAAATTTCCGCGACTTTCAATCAAGGCTTTAATTATCGCTTTAGTGGCATCATATGAAGTAGCAGTTCGCCAGTTTACAGAGCCTTTCCAAAAGCGTTGAGCTTGTTGGGAAAATTCAGAATCCGGTCTTCGATGCCAGGGAATGGCAATGGTAAGATTTCCGTTAAAAGCTTCTTCACCCGCATCTTTTAAAGTTCGGAAGCTGTAAACAGAATCTCCGCCTAAAAGTTGTAAATCTCCATTCGTATTGTTAATAATTCCAATCGCTTTAGTGAGGCTTTCATCTGTAGCTGGCACTAATAACAAGACTTCAGCACCCTGATCTTTTGCCTTTTCTACACAGTCCGCTGCACTAAAAACACGGCTCGATAAATCGCATTTTTGAACAAAAGAATTAGGATAGAGTAACTCCTCAAATTCATTGCTTAGAGATTCACTGTAGGCATTTCCCGAAACATAAGCAACTGCTACTTTTGCATCTTGTCCGAGTTGCTGACGCATATATTCAAATAACTGTTGAGCCGCCATGCGATCGCTCGGAACTGTCCGAAAAACATAACGACTAAAATTAGATAAACTCACCGAAGTGCTGGTGGGAGAAATCGCAACCAATCGATGTTTATCATAAATTTCTCCGGCTTTCAGTGTCATATCGCTCGAATAGTGACCAATCACCCCTAATATATTTTGATTGTTGACAAAAGCTTCAGCGACTTTTTCGGCAACTTTCGGGTCATATTCATCATCAGCAATTGTCACCAGTAAAAAAGTTTCATTGATGAAACCTTTGGTACAGTTAAATTGAGTTTGAAGTTCGGAAATTGCTTGATAAACTTCTTCCAAACCACAATTAATCTCAGTTTGAGCTTGAGCGACACCTCGTAAAATTTCTTGGGAAACATTGGGTTCACTGCCAATCGGTACACTCACACCAATTTCAACTTTTTTCCCCGTGTTCGTCTTGACTTTTTCTTGAATAATTGCATTATTCAAATAAATGAGAGTTTCCGGATCGTTAGGATTTTCATTCAGCGCCCGAATAAAATTATTGATCGCCCCTCTATAATCTCGATTATTGTAGTCAAGAATTCCGGCTTTCTTTGCAGGGTTTACATTAGATGAAATTAGAAGCTTTTCACCCTGGCTAATTTGATTTTCTATTTTTTGGGGAGTAAGATATTGAGGTTTGTCTACTAGAATCTGATAGAAAATAGACGCAAATATTGTAACTAATGCCAAACTCGCTGTTATCCCCAACGGTTTGATCCAAGCTTGTAGGAGGGCTTTAGGCTTAATAAAATCTTGCCAAATCAGCGAGTTGCTAGAAAGCGTGACTTCCTGTACGCAAAGGGTAGGCAGCCAGGAAACACCCGGATAAGACTTTTCAAAACCAGATTCAATCAGTCTTTCTCTCGAAAAATGAATCGAATGAAACAGCGATTTGTTGTTGCTAAATTCTTCAAAAAAATACTTCAAAAACTTGACCGCCACTTCATCAGGAATCGGTTCTCGCATCACAATACTTCGAGGTAAACCCAACTCCGCCAGTTGGTGGGCGAGTCCTAAACCATCGCAAGAATTGAAAATTGCCAGTTGTAACCCCTGTTTAATTGCTATTCCAAAAGAACTTTTAAATTCTTCAATGGAAATTGCATCCTGAGTATTATTTAATTCAATCTTGCCAATTGTTCCATCAGGATTGGAACAACTATGACCCGAAAAAATAAATAAGTGATAACCGTTTTCGTCTCGCAATGCTTGTGAAAGTTCTTCGCGAGTCGGTTGTTTTAAAAAAGTAACTTGTGCATTTTTTTTCTCTAAAGCTTGAATGACTTCTTCATCAAACTGAGTATTAATTCCTTCACTATTCCCAATTAAAGCTAACACTTTAACTTGAGAATATTGACGAATGGGCTGAATTCGTGTCCGGCTGCTTTGGAGACGAACCGCCACTTCCGCCTGAGGAAAACGATATTTGAATAAGTCCCATTCTTGCCAGGGAAGACGGCGCAGTTGAGAGTGGTCTGTATCGAGAAAAAGACGGGCTTCTTTTCCGGTTTTTTGTAAGTGACTGAGAACGGCAATTAATTCATCTCTCAGGGGTTGCCAAGCCGAATCTTGACAATTTAGCCATTCGTTTAAACTATTAACAACCGATTCTTTTTGCTCGGAACTTCTCGCTCTGGCTTCAGAATCGGTGATAATTTTTTTCGGGTTAATTCGATGACTAACAACCTGACGAACCGCTTCAAATTGACTGTAGGAATATTGCCACTGACTGTAAGCCTGATGACGATAATCGGAAGATTCAAATTGTACTTTTGAGGCTTCTAAATCACCGGGTAAAGCGGGCAAATAACCATCGAGGGAATTAATTTGAGCATCGCTCATCGCCAGCCGAACTCTAAATTTATTAACTCCCTGATCCCAGAATACAAGCACTTTGATAACTGTCATTCTTCTAACCTTAATTAACTTAAATCTTAAAATTTTCGATAATCTTATCTTGATTTAAGGTGATTTGTAAACTAAATTGTTCCTGCGGTTTACAACCGACTTCCAACTCAATCCACTGATCTTCTTCTCTGGCTTGAGTCTTCATACAAGCGACTCCAGATTCATCGAGTACACTCACCTCCAAACCCGCAGGTAAATAAATGTTGTCTTCAAAGGAATAAAGTCTCATTTTAACATCAACTTCTTCTGTAGAATTTTCGCTGACTCTTACAGTCAATAAAATAGCTGGCTTGGTGGGATCATTTTCCCATTGAATCACTTTACCTCGAATAAAGCTTTGTTCTAAGGACTTCGCAGTTCGGAAATTAGCCTCTCTTGCTGGTACTGAATTTGAACTTCTGACTGCATTCGGAATAGGTAATAATTGTATCGGTTGCCATTCAGATTGAGTTAGGTTTTTCCACAAATTTTTCCATTTGCGATGCCATTCAATTGTATCAATTAAATGATCAAGGGAATGAAGCTGATTGAGAGGGATAGATTCAGGAGGACAAGCAATTTCTTGAGCGGAAACAAACCCTAATAACTTGACTTGTTGGAGGTCTTCACTCAACTGAACCGTAACATAACCTAAACGGTTATCAGCAACTTCTGGAGAAATTTCTAAATGATCTTGATTGGGTAAAATCGGAATACATTCTAGTTTACCTAAATGAGGTAAAACTAAGTCAGCTACATTCAACATTGCCCTTTTAGTAGGATGCCAACAGTCTCCTTGATCAATTGCAGTAGAAATGGATAACCATCCCAGATAATCTCGCACCGCAACAACCGCTAATGTATTGAGATAAACCTGTTTTCCTTTCTGCGGAGTAGCTTGTTCTCTAGCAAATTGTTGGGCAAAACGGTGAGCATCTTGGCTAATCGGAACAGGTAAAGTTAAAGAGAAAGTTTGGTTCATTTTTCTAGTCCAAAGCGTTTGCTAATTTGATCACCAATCGTTTGTAATAAAGGAAGACATTTCCGCTTCCAGTGAGAGTAAAGCGTTTGGTTGCTGATATTATATTCTCGGGCGATCTCAGAAATTTTATGAGGAGGTTGTTGTAAAAGTAGGCGTATTGCTAAAATTTGGCAATGACATTCTGGTTGTTTTTTGGGATAACAATTTTTGAGCAGATTTTCGGGATCTTTTTCAATATACTCCCACACTGTATCCCCAATACTTAAACGTCTTTCCTTTTGAGTTTGTTCGATCCATCCCTCAAGATTGGTGATGGCATTTGGATCTTCTAAGCGATCCATTAGAGTGGTTGATTCTCCCTCTTTGTTGCTGATTGGACGATCTAAACTTGGAGTATGATTAGTCGTAAACAAATCTCTAACCCTCCATTTTAAATAACCATTAATCCAACGAATAAGGCTCTGCTCAATAGAAGGAGGACGGGGTTCAAAAGATTGAATGTTTTTACACACCCATTCTAGGGTACGATTGAGCGCCTCAGAATAGTCCCGATGGGAGGATCGGTATAAATCTGGATGTCCTTGGATGATAATCAGGAGTCGAGTTAAGGCTTTGCGTCCTTTGGAACTGGTGTGTTCAAATTGCTGGAGTTGCTCGATTAAGTCTTGAATTTGTTGATCCACAGCGCGCGCTCTCCTCTGTAGCTGCATCTCTATATGGTTTTGTTGTGGGTGATAAACCCGAAGATGCTTTGAGTGTAACGGACAAGGAGGAGACAAAGAGTAGTATGGCTCTCTTAGTCGGGTTCGTGTCATAAAATTGATAGACTGATTAGGATATACTGCAATATCAGTGAGGTCAGTCAAATTTATGAACAGTTTGCTCAATGTGATTTTCGGCTAAATCTCAAAACCCATAAAGCCAAGTATTCAAGGCTTCTGAGAGCTTCATCCGCTTGATCCTCAACTTCGAGATTTCAGTTGATTTAGACGAATATACGGATGTTAGTGTACAAGGAAAATCTCATCACTTCCCCAAATTCACTAATTTTTACTTCTCAATCATGTCCAACTCATGTCCCAATCTTTACCGAAGCTTTACACAGAAAGCCTTTAAACTTTACAAAAACATCTAGTATCTTTACAATAAATACTCCTATAATTGCAGTTAAGAGAAGCGAAGCATTAATTGAACTTTAGAAAAGATTTGACATCTAAAATCTTGGTTAAAGAGCGATTAGTGAATCAATTCAGGAACGCATTCAGACGGAAATTGAAGCTGTTGGTGTCTCGATATCAGCAACTAAACTTCAAGTGAAGCTTCCCATACAAAAGTTCACTCCCTGCCCCAGTGCAAAATCCTACACTGATCACAGAGAGTTAATCGGGGGATCTAATCAATCTAGCCATTTAGTCATAACTTTTACCTATGAATACCGTTAAAATTCTTAATGTAAATATTGATAACCTGTCTACCGATGAGCTGCTTGAGAAGTTAGGTCAACAGGGTGGTGTTGTTTTTACACCGAATGTCGATCACTTGATTAATCTTCAACGGGATGAAGAGTTCTACAAAATCTATCAAAACTCAGATTACAAAGTCTGCGATAGTCAAGTCTTATATTATGCCTCTCGCCTTCTCGGTCAACCTTTACGTGAAAAAATATCAGGCTCTGATTTATTCCCCGCTTTTTACAGATATTATAAAAATTGCGAAAATACGACTATCTTTTTGCTCGGTGCAGGGGTCGGGGTAGGTGTTCGCGCTCAAGAAAAAATTAATAGCATAGTCGGGCGAGAGATGGTGATTGATACTTATTCTCCGCCCTATGGTTTTGAGAAAGATGAAGTTGAATGCCAAAGAATTATTGATCGAATCAACCAGTCCGGAGCCACTGTATTAGCGGTTGGTTTAGGGGCACCCAAGCAGGAAAAATGGATCGTTAAGCACAAACACAAGCTTAAAAATATTCGCATCTTCCTGGCAATTGGAGCTTCTATTGACTTCGAGGCGGGTGAAAAACCTCGTTCGCCGGAATGGATGAGCGAACTGGGAATTGAATGGCTCTATCGTCTCTCCTGCGAACCCAAACGACTCTGGAAACGCTATCTAGTTGATGATCTTCCCTTCGTATGGTTAGTGATTAAGCAATGGCTCAACCTGTATAGTTCACCTCAGTTTTCCCTGTTCTCCTCTGTAGCCCAAGGTTTGCAGATGCCGTTATTAGGTCAAGTCTTGCAAGAAGCAGGTTTACTCACTCCCGCTCAAGTCAATCGGGTTTTAGAGGCTCAGGCGAAACAACCTCATCTTCGATTTGGAGAGATTGTCGCCAATCAGGGATGGGTTCATCAAGAAACGATCAACTTCTTTGCTGAACAGTTACCGCAGGTGGCGATGGAATCCCGAAAGCAGCCGATTGGTTACTACTTGAAACAGGCTCGGTTGCTCGACGAGCGGCAAATCGAAGCGATTTTGAGCGAACAAAGCACAACTCAGATGCGTTTTGGAGAAATCGCCGTTGAGAAGGGATGGCTGAAGAACGAAACCGTTGACTCTATCTTACGTTATCTCCAAGGTGACTTAAGCGATGTGATCGCTGCTTAATCATCCCTAAGCCGAACAGATATTTCTCGTGATCAACTCAAAAGCCAGAGCCTTGCTCTCGGCTTTTTTATGACTTATAGACAATTTTAGGATAGGATTGTTTATTGACAATATTAAATTAGAGTTTGCGATCAACTTGTAGATCTACAAAAAACCCCAAGCAAATACGCCTGAAACTGAACTCCAATTTTTCCAATAAGAGGTACTATATTGTAGTATTGTTTTGCGTTTTGCATCGAGTCCATTTCCCTATTCCTGTTTCGGTGTGACAACACCACTTTATGATTCACCCCAAACGCCGTACCTCTCAATCTCGAATTCACCGATCTCGAATTCACTATGCTCGAATTTTCTTACTAACGATCGCCATCACATTTATCGGTTCAACGGCGATCATGCTTGCGAAAACAGTGCTGTCATCGTCTCCAACAAAATCGATTCGTTCGACTCCAACTGTATTATCCAATGCTCATGGTAGCTTGGTCTATAATATTCGACAACTCCCTCAACTGATTGAGAGCGAAACCCTTCAGAAGATTGTCGATGAAACCGTTAAACTCGCAGCAGATAAACAACTCCCCACCGATTCTTTATCCATTACTTTAATCGACGTTAGCGGTTCAAAAATTCATACCTATGCAGGTTACAATAATGCAGTTTTGAGATTTCCAGCGAGTGTCGCTAAGTTATTCTGGTTGGTTGGTTTCTTGGGTTATTCCGAAGCAGGTCTTGTTAAAGACGAATCTGCCTATCATGTCGATTTATCAAATATGATGCGGATTTCAGATAATGATTCAGCCAGCCGCATTTTAGATAGTATTACCCGGACAAAATCGGGAGAAGAGTTAGAAGGAAAAGCGTTAGAGACTTGGATTAATAAACGTCATCAAATTAATATTTTTTTTAGAGAAGCCGGTTATACCGGGATCAAACTTACGGTCAAAAATTATCCCCTTGTTAATGGAGACGAAAAACCAGCCGGACGAGATTTTCAACTTTGGAAAAATTCATTTTTGGCGGGTGGAAATCGCATAACGACCGATCAGGCGGCCCGTCTCATGTATGAAGTTTACACCAAACAAGCCATCTCGGAAACCGCCTCAACAAAAATCGCCTATTTGCTAACGAGAGACTTAAACCCCGAAGCTTGGAAAGATGAACAACCGAATTCTATTGAAGGATTTTTAGGGGAGTCTTTACCCACTAATATTTATTTTGGTTCAAAAGTCGGTTATACCAGTCATTCCCGCCAAGAAGTGGCATTTATCAGAACAATGGATGACAAAGCTATTTACATTCTAGCGATTTTTGCGAATAATTCTGCTTATGCAGATGATGAAGAAATTTTCCCGGAGATGTCCCGTTATATTTTTGATCGCCTCAACGGTTCCCCTCCGCCCTCGACTTCCGATCGCGATTAATGTTAAACTAAAAATAGAAATAATCCCTCTCCTAATCTGTAATAGAGTTAATTATTTTAATTCTTCCAAAACCTCATCGGTAAATGGATTTTTACCCGCCCGAAGCGCATCGATCCAGTCTTGGGCTTGAGTTTTATATTCCTGACTGTCGGTTCCATTTACAAATACCTGAAAATCGGCGATCGCCCCTTGAATATCCCCCGTTAACGCTTTGGCAAGTCCGCGAGTTCTAACAGCCCAAACATTTTTGGGATCGAGAGCGATCGCTTTTTCGCAGGCAAACATTACCTCTGTCGGTTGTTTGTTTAAACTGCCATACCAACACAGTTTATTCCAATTACTAACAGAAATTTGAGCGGGGTGGATTTTTTCGGCCTGTTTGTAGGTGTCAATTGCTTCTGAAACTTTACCTTTACCAGATCGAAGAAGTTCCTCCCCTTTATACAATAATGCGTTAGCTGCCTCTGTTGCCTGATATCTAGCTTGGGCTTCCGGGTCAATATTTTGCAAAGTTGGGATGAATGCCACTTTGTCGGGTTCTATAGCTTGTTGATACTTTTGTATGGCGGTTTCTATGTCTCCTTCCCTTGCGGCTTTTGTGCCTTCCTCCATCAACTTTTCTGCTTTGTATAACGATTCTGCCCAAGCTTGAAAATTGCGATCAATGTTGAGGTCGGGGTTCCATTCAATCGCTTTCTCAAATGTTGCAATAGCCTCCTCAATTTTCCCTTCCCTGGCTAATTTCTCTCCTTCTATTACCCAACTCCTCCCAGCGTCTTTTCGGCGAGAAGAGTTAATTTGGCAAACTTCGAGTTCCTCCAACTCCTGGGGATGAGTAATCAGGTAATCATTCAACCACTCGCAACCCCGCTCTGTCAAATCTTCGACCCGTAAATCTGTCCACAACTTCACCGTTTTGTCCCAACTGGCAGTTGCAATCGTTTCTCCGTCGGGACTAAATGCCACGCCCCTGACCCCGCTTTCGTGTCCTTCGAGGGTCGCCAACAGTTCTCCTTTGCGGTTCCACAACTTCACCGTTTTGTCATCACTGGCAGAAGCAATCGTTTCTCCGTCGGGACTAAATGCCACGCCCCAAACCGGGCCTTCGTGTCCTTCGAGACGGTTAGACTCTCTAAACTCCTCTGGGTTGCGTTTGTAAACTGCAACTCGCAGAACATTTGCCATCTGGCTAGCGTCTCCTGTGGGTTCAACTTTATTATCGACCTGTTGTTGCCAGGCCTTCATCGCAGTCATCAGTCCATCCCACCGTTCGCCCGAAATTGATAGCGCTCTGGCTTCGTTTGCCTGGGCAATAATTGTTTGTTTTTCTGCCCGTTTTTTTTCGGCTTCTGCTTGCAAACCAAAGATTGTCATCCCCACTGTTAATAGGGTCATTACCAACGAAGCCGCAACCGAACCCCTAACCAACCATTTCTGCAACTGCTGGCGTTTTTTCCGTTCTTGTTTGAGTTCTTCGAGGATTTCTAATCCTTTTCGCTGTCGAATAAACGCAACCAAATAATCGTGTACCAACTGATAGCGGTCTTCGGGCTTTTCCGGCAACAAAAACACCAGCCCCGAATCGACAAAAATCTTTAACACCAACTCCAAATTTTCTAGATTCAACCGTAATTCTTTGGTCAACTCCGCCCGAGTTTTCAGGGGGCGCGTGTTATTTTCGTCGGTTAAAAGCAGCAACACCAACCACGCCAATTTTTGATTTTCTACCCCGCAGTCTCTCACGACTTCCGCCAAATATCGGTTGACCAATTCTGCTTTAGGGTTGTCTCCGAGTTCTTGATACTGTTCGACGGTGGTAATCTTTTCGGTCTGAAGTTGCGACCCCACAATTTGCAACTCAACGGGGCGCACTTCTTCCAATTCTTCCGCCAAGTCTTCAACCAATTTTTCTCTCAGGTTAGCATCGATCTTAAATTGGGAGTTTTGAGTCAGTTCTTGAATAACCGAGTCGGCTTGTTCCCGAGAAAAGTTCCCCAAATAGTAAAGAATTTTTTTATCTAAAATATGATTGTTGATGGCTTCCAAATTTCCCAGGCGGTTAAATTCTAGCAGGTAATGAATATAATCCTCTCGCAGCGACAAAATAATATTGAGAAATTGAATGTTCAAACACTCTTGCAAAAACTCGGCAAATTCGCGCCTGTTCTTGGGTTCGGGATTTGCAAAGAAAAATTCCTCAAATTGATCCAAAATAATTACCGTAACGAGATTGAGTTCATCGTTCTTTTTTAACTGACCAAAAATAGCCTCTTTCGAGTTCAACGGTTCCGAATTAAGATCAAGTTTTTGAAAACTTTTCAGTTGTTCAGCCAAACCTTCGCCCAAAACCGAAATCCAATTCACATAAACTCGCTGCAAAACTACGACCACATCGCGGGTATCGATTGATTTTTTTTCCAAAGTCGGTATTAATCCCGCCTGCAAAATTGAACTTTTTCCAACTCCTGACTGTCCGTGAATAACGATGAGTTTGTAGTCCGGGCGACTAATTCTTTCGACCAAGGTTTCCACATCCAATTGTCGTCCAGATGCGGCAATTTCCTCGTTAAGCCTGCGGCGTTCAAATTCGGGAAAAGCGGGGTTAATATTAAATTTTATATCTTGCAAACGATTCGCACCGATAAAGGCTTGTAGCCCGAACTCCTGCTCAATTCTTTGTCGTTCTTGCTTCAGTTCAAAGGCTTTTAAGTATTCTTTTTGTTGGCAATAAATTGATTGTAGTTTTTGCAGGATAGAAATATATAATTTCGGGTCATACTCGGGCTTTGTTTCTGCTTTTGCACGTTCTAGGGTAGCGACCGCGACTTTTATTTCACCCAAACTTTGTTCGGCTTTTGCCCGGGTAAATAAATACCAGCCCCGATGATAAAAACGTTCCCAATCTAAAATATATTGCTCATTTTCTGAAACGTTATTTGAGAGTTTGTAGAGATTTTTATGAACAATTTTTAGGGATTTACTGGCGAGTTCTCTAGCTCGTTTATTGTTGTTTTTTGCAAGTTCAACTTCAGCCAAAAAACCATAAGCACGGGCGAGTCTAAATGTTCGGTTATAATCCTCCTGGAAAAGATCCCCCCTCCTGCCCTTAAAAAGGGGGGAGGAAGAAGAATTAGACTCCCCTCTTACCAAGGGGGGCTGGGGGGGATCTAAAAGTTCTATTGCTTTATTAGCAACGGTTTCCAACTCATTCCAACGCCCCAAAATCTGCAAAACTTCTCCCCAAGCGTTGATAAATTTCGCAGCTAAATCCGGGCGTTTTGCCGTTTCAAAAGTGTTGATTGACTGCTGAAAATAAGGGCAAGCGCGATCAAAAGCATTCTCTTTTTCTACCCGATTTCTAACGGCGTAACTGCGCCACCACAGCCCCAAATAATAATTGCTATGAGCTATTCGCACTGTATTATTAAGCCCTTCCCAAAGTTCGAGGCTGCGCTGATAATGGCTTAACGCGGTTTCTGTTGAATTATCCCCAACTCGACCCAATACAAATTCTAAACTTGCTTCCAACTCCGGCTCTAATTTTACCCCCCGATTTTCCAATTTTTGCCGTGCTGCCATCAACTCTTGATAACTCGATTTTCCCACACCGAGAGCAATATGATTCAAAAATATGCCCGCCCCGCTCTCTAAAACGACCCGATAAACGGAGTCAGCTTTCTCTCGGATAAAATCGATAAACTCTTGAGTTGAAGTTTCAAAAACGGTCAAACTTGTCCAACTTTCAAAGTCGGGAATTAAGCGAACAAATTTGCGGTAAATTTTCCCGTCAATCCAAAAAATAATCGGAAATTGGAAATTTTTTCTAAATTCATCCCGCACGAACCCCATTGAAACCAGCAGTTGATCAATACCTTTTATCCGCTCAAAACCCCAAACCGTGAGCGCGTCGGGCTGTCGATCTCCCAAGTTTTTGTGAATCGTTGAATACAGTTCCTCAACCGACTCATCAAGCTGCAATTCTGCCAGGTTTCCCGAAAAAGATTCCCGCAGTTTTTCAATTAGGCGATCGCGTTGGCTGAGATAATCACAACTCGCCAAAAATAGCCTAAATTCCCCCTGAGACATTTCCAGAGCAAAGATTAGCTCTTGTAATAATTCGGTTTCATCATTCAGACCCGCCATAATTTACAGCCCTTTTAACGCTTCATAGAGTTAATTTATTTTGCCCCTCTCCGCCCCCCTAGCCCCCCAAAATTGGGGGAACTCAGTTTTTCGCTCGTCCCCCAGAATTGGGGGATTTAGGGGGCAGGAATTTCCGGGGAAAAAACTACTGTAATTCGGGCGCATCTTTCAGGATGGGATTGACATCGAACCAAGACCCCCGATCATCTCGGTACTCGTAAACAAACATACTGCGAATTAACTTTTGATATCCGTCGTCGCCCGTCACTTTTTGAGTTTGAACGACTTTTTTTAACAATTCCCACTCCTCATCTTCTACGGCCAAAATTCGCTCGTTGCGAAGATTTTGAATTACCTTGTCGAGATTTTCGCGGGCGATGGGCAATCCTTTCTGTTTTTTAATTGCATCGTTCAGCATTCGCAGCACGTTCCGCACGTGACCCCCGCTCATTCGACACAAATGATCCAGGGTTTCTTCGCTGTCAAAAATTTCGGTAATTTTCTCCAAACGTTCCTGTTCGCCGAGATCGGGAAACGCCCTCGCCAACACCAACTGTCTGAGAAGCGCCATTCCTTCCGCACATTCTTGACTATCCCGCAAATATATAGAAACCATTGGCAACACGAGGGGAGTCGTTTTAAAACGCTGCGTTAGGGTGCCGTAGTCGTTGGAAAACCGCAGCGCCAAAGGCAAAGTATAGATAACGTGACAGCGAAGACTAATTAGCTGTTCGCCGCGATCAACAAATAAATATTCTGGCTGAGGTCGTCCCCAGGGTTTCGGAGAACTATCGACTTTTTCCAGGTTGTCAACGATGACAACTAATCCATTTTTTCCGTACTGTTTTAACTGTTGGTTTGCGGGTTCAAGCAATTCGTGATTGATGGTTTCTATAATACTGCTGGTGCGGGGGCCTAAATATTCTCGGAGTTTGCTGCGGAGTTGGGGGCTATCTTTGGCTTTTGCGGTGATTTTGCCAATTCCCAAAGCCACAAATTCCAATCCTTTTTCGTCGGCTTTTACCTCGCCAATTCCCGGTAAACCCATTTCTGCCGAGAATGTTCCTTCGGTGTTTGCCGAGACTTTACCGATGCCAAAAACGTTCGCTTCTGCGGAAAGTTCGAGATCGGTTTGTAATAATTTAGCCGCCCCCTGAAGCAAACCTTTCAACCCTTTGGGTTCTTGCAATTTCAGCTTTTCTAACTTTTCTAAACTTTCGCTGACCTGTCGCGCAATGGTGAGGAGAATATCGGTAACGTCGATGTCTCCCATTTCTAAGTATTTGTCGGAATCAAAATAAACGACGTGAAAGCCTTTCGTTTCTAACTGTTCCTTCAGCCGCCACAGTTCGGTAGATTTTCCGCAGCCAATGTGTCCGGTAAAAAGCTGGCAGGTGGGCTGATCGGAAGACCAAAACGCGATCTGATCTTTGAGTTCTTCAATTATTTGTCCCCCCCGCACGGACGAGAAATCGATGTAGTATTTTTGGTCAATGTTTTGGTTATCTGTAAATAAGGCTTTGCCGGGGTTGGTCGCTTGAAAAAAGGCCTTAACATCTACAGTTGTCATTATTTGTGGGAGATGGGAAGATACTCGTCCATTCTATGTCAAGGATCTGGGAGCTTGCCACTTTTTCTTCTCGTCCCCTGTTGCCCAATCTTAGTAGTCAATTTTAGTTTTCTTCGACTACATATAACATTCGGTCTCGGTATTCCTATATCCTGTTACAAGTTAGGGTAGGCAACGCCTACCCTAAAATAACTGATAGAATCAGAAACTTACTTAACGGTCTTATCCTACTTAACCGTTACTTTTGCACCCGCTTCTTCAAGCTGCTTTTTGACGCTCTCTGCATCTTCTTTGCTAGTCGCTTCTTTGATCGGCTTGGGTGCGCTTTCAACCAGGTCTTTTGCTTCTTTCAAGCCTAAGCCTGTAATGGTACGAACCACCTTAAGAATTGCAATCTTCTTATCTGAGGGAAACTCATCGAGGATAACGTCAAATTCTGTTTTTTCCTCTTCCGGTTCAGCCGCAGCAGCACCCGGAGCAGCAGCACCCCCAGCCATCATCATCATTCCGCCGCCACCCACAGCCGAAGCATCGACTCCAAAGGCTTCTTCAATTTGCTTGACTAACTCAGAAGCTTCAAGCAGAGATAAGGATTTTAACTGTTCTAAAATTTCGTCGGTTTTAGCAGACATGGATTAACTCCTGAGAAACAATTGATAAACAATAAACGATCGACAACTAAACCGCTAAAAGGGTTAAGCTGCATCGGCAGAATCTTCTTTTTCGGAAACTGCTTTGACGACACGAACCAAGGAAGCGGGTACTTCTTTGATACCAACTGCCAGTTTTGTGGGGACTGCTTTTGTTCCCACAGCCAGTTTTGTGGGGATGGAATTGATGACTCCGGCAATTTTAGCCATCAGTTCTTCCTTCGTCGGCAATTCGGTGATCGCCTTGACCTCATCGATACTTAAAGCCCGACCTTCCATGACTCCACCGCGCAGTTCGGTTTTTTTGGAGTCTTTTTGGAAAGCTTGGTAGGCTTTAATCGCGGCACCGAAATCGTCTTGAGCAAAGATAAATGCAGAGCTTCCACTCAGAAACTCTTGCATTGCTTCCCAAGTCTCATTACCCTCGACTGCTTTACGCATGAAGGTGTTCTTGGTGATTTTGCAGCTACTCCCTGTTTCCCGCAGACGATTTCGTAAATCGGTGATTTGAGCAACAGACAGACCTTTGTAGTCAATGACTAAGGCCAGTTGAGCTTCGCTCAATATCTGTTTGAGATCCGCGACAATCTCTTGTTTTTCGGTTACGGTTCTCCCCATTGGTCTTTGATCTCCATTGTGGATAACAATCCACTTACATCGGGTCGAATCAATGACAGCTTTTGATGTCGATCTCTAGCCAGAAATCTTGATTCGCCATAAAAAATCCCCGGCTCGATTAGCCGAGGTTGAAGATTGAAAATCTAATCGATCAAAATGTAAGCAGTGTTCTGCTTGATCTTTAATCTTAAATTTATCTCTTCTAACCTCGGCAGGATATTAAGCGACTTCTGCACCTGCTGTCTTTGGTTAATCCAGATTTTAAGTTTATGGATTTCGCTTAAACTTTTGACAATTGACTATTATCAGATAATTGTCTATTTTTGTCAACCCCAACGGGGGTTTTACAGTCGGAGTTGACAGCACTAGAATTAGGCTGCTTCGGTGATTTTGGTTTCCCGTAGGGTATAAATATCGACTGGAATAGATGGCCCCATCGTTGCTGAAATGTACACACTCCGCCAGTAACGACCTTTTGCGCCGGAAGGACGGTTGCGATCAATACATTCTTGCAACGCACACAAATTCAACAGCAAGTCTTCGGCAGAGAAGGCGGTTTTCCCGAACATTACATGAACGATTCCAGTCCGATCTGCCCGAAATTCTAGTTTTCCGGCTTTGAATTCCTGAATCGCCTGAGCGACATCTGTTGTGACTGTTCCTCCCTTGGGAGAAGGCATCAATCCTTTTGGCCCTAATAAACGACCCAGTTTGGCAACTTGGGGCATCATATCAGGTGTCGCAATCAGGCAATCAAAATCCAGCATTCCTTTCTGGATGTCGTTGATCAGATCTTCAGAACCCGCAATATCGGCACCTGAAGTTAGGGCTTCATTCACCTTTTCACCCTTAGCTAAAACGGCGACCCGAATGGTTTGACCTGTTCCTTTCGGTAAGGTAACAGTGGTTCGCAGTTGTTGGTCGGTGTATTTCGGATCAATTCCTAAACGAATATGCGCTTCTGCCGACTCAGGGAATTTTGCTGTGGCTGTTTCCTTTAGCAGTTGAATCGCTTCTAAAGGTTCATAGGCTCGATCTTCAACCTTTTTCAGCACTTCCTGTAATCGACGCGAGATTTTTGCCATGATTTTCTCCTTGGGGTCACGAGCGAAGTTGGACTTCTCCCCCGATAGTTTGCACTGACAGTTCGTTAATAACGAGGTTAATAACGAGTTGTAGAATCTGCTTCACCCATAGGGCTGTTAATCAGCACTCACTTCGACACCCATATTGCGAGCGGTTCCTGCTACGATTTTCATCGCCGCTTCGATATCGTTCGCATTCAGGTCAGGCATTTTGGTTTCTGCAATTTCTCGCAGTTGGGCTTGGGAAAGCTTACCCACTTTGCGAGTATGAGGTTCGCCTGAACCTTTTTCAATGCCGAGTGCTTTTTTGATCAGTACCGAAGCGGGTGGGGTTTTGAGAATAAAGGTGAAACTGCGGTCTTCATAAACCGAAATTTCTACCGGAATCACTAGGCCCGCTTTATCGGCTGTTTTGGCGTTGTATTCTTTGCAAAACGCCATGATGTTGACCCCATGTTGACCCAATGCTGGGCCGATCGGTGGGGCTGGGTTGGCTTTCCCCGCAGTGATTGCCAACTTAATGACTGCTACTATCTTCTTTGCCATTCCTTAGCCTTGTTTTTCAACCTGATTAAACTCAAGTTCGACGGGGGTATCCCGTCCGAAAATCGAGAGTAATGCTTTGAGTTTATTACGCTCTGGACTCACTTCAATCACATCTCCTTCAAAGTCTTTGAAGGGACCAGAGAGAACGACAATGTGATCTCCTGCTACCATTGCCACTTGCACAACAGGTTCAGCTTGCTGAGTCTGTCTGAATATACGTTCTACCTCTGCCGAACTTAAGGGCAAAGGCTTAACGTGGCCGCGTCCTCGGCTGCTACTGCGCTTCTGTTCTGCTCCGACAAAGTTGATCACATGAGGGGTGTTTTTGACGACCTGCCAGGCTTCGTCGTCGATATCCCAGTGGCTGAAATCACTGTTCCACTTCAACTTCATTTGCACCAATACATAGCCCGGAAAGACTTTCTCCTCACTCTGTTGGCGAGATCCATCTTTACGGAGCTTAATGGTTGGAGTATGGGGAATCTGAACTTTTAGAATGCGATCGCCAACATCCAACGTTTTGATTCGCTGTTCTAAGTTGACTTTAACTCGTTTTTCACAGCCAGACGCCACCTGAACAGCATACCAGCGCAGTTCGCCTGCTGCATATTCTTGTGTGTCTTCTAGATCTGTCATGGGTCTCGACTACTCTGATTGGAAGGAATGCAAACGTCATCCAAACACTTGCCCCGATGCCCAACGAAAGATGTTATCCACCAGGTATATTAGGGTTGCTGATAGCATGATCATCAGCAATACGCCCGCTGATTCACTAAAAAGCTGCTGACGACTAGGCCAGACGACTTTATCGAGTTCCTCTTTTGTTTCTTTGAAAAAGTCAACGACGTTAAACCCTGCTGGGGATTGATTAGTCCCTGCTTCATCTTTTTTTGCCACGGTAACTTCCCCTTGCAATACTCGACTGTGACCGCTTCTCAGTTTGGCTGAACAAACTCAAATAGTTTATGATAGCACTTCAACAGTGCTACAGCCAACTCTCAATCTCCAACGAATCTCAAGTTTTTCAGGGGAGTGGATTTCACCGACCAGATTGAGTCTCGCCGGATGGGGCTGCGGCTTCTTCTTTGCTCTGTGCGATTTCCGAACAAGTTACCCAGACGAACTTTACTCCGCCTGGGTCTTAAGATTGTTCAGCGCGCCCTGAAGGACTCGAACCCTCGACATCAGGTTTTGGAGACCTGCGTTCTACCAACTGAACTAAG
>NZ_AUZM01000029.1 GCF_000478195.2 Lyngbya aestuarii BL J
AGGGATGGGGTGATATCAAAGCTGAACAATTTGATTTAGTCGGAAATGTTGTGGCGATCGGTCAAAAGCGTCAAGCTCAGTTGAATACGAATCAGTTAACTTGGTCTACATCCCAACAACAGTTTCAGGCTCAAGGTAATGTTGTTTACCGTCAAATTGATCCACCTTTGACTTTAAGGGGAAATCGAGCAGTGGGTGAGTTTACCAGTGATACCATTGTGGTGACTGGGGATCAAAGCGGGGGTCAGGTTGTGACTGAGTTTGTTCCTTAACAGGAGTTCTCCAAACAAACAAAACCGAATAGAAAGGGGTACAACAGTTGTTATACCCCTGATTAAATTTATGAGATGTTACTCAAGTTGAGCTAGAGATAGCTCAACAGTAACTGATTATTCAGCCGTTTGCGGTAACAATTCCCGCTTTTCTTTTTCTCCTTGGGCAACTGTGACTTGACCCTCTCCATCGACATCAACAACGGCGGTATCGCCCTCACCGATGCGACCTGAGAGAATTTCTTCAGCCAAGCTATCTTCGAGTAAGCGCATGATCGCCCGACGTAAGGGACGAGCGCCGTAGCTGGGGTTGTAACCTTCCTCAACTAAGCGTTCATTGAACCGATCAGTGATTTCCAACTTAATGCCTTTTTCCGTCAGACGACGAAAGACTTCGTTGAGCATAATCACCGCAATTTCCTTAACCTCATCCTTCGTCAATTGACGGAAGACAATAATCTCATCGAGACGGTTGAGGAATTCTGGACGGAAGTATTGCTTCAGTTCTTCGTTAACCAAGTTACGAATCCGATGATACTGAGCATCAGATTCATTTTCGGAGAACTCAAATCCTAAACCACCGCCACCTTTTTCGATCACCTTCGATCCAATGTTGGAGGTCATAATGATCAAGGTATTTTTGAAGTCTACCGTGCGACCTTTCGCATCAGTCAAGCGTCCGTCTTCTAAAATTTGTAGCAACATATTGAAGACATCGGGGTGGGCTTTTTCGATTTCGTCGAATAGAACCCCCGTGTAAGGACGCCGACGCACGGCTTCAGTCAGTTGACCGCCTTCGTTGTACCCGACATAACCGGGAGGCGAACCGATCAGCTTAGAAACGGTATGACGTTCCATGAACTCAGACATATCTAAGCGAATCATTGCTTCTTCTGATCCGAAGAAGTAAGTCGCTAAGGCTTTGGTGAGTTCTGTTTTACCCACTCCAGTTGGGCCAGAGAAGATAAAGCTGGCAATCGGTCGATTGGGGTTCTTTAAGCCCACCCGAGCGCGACGAATGGCGCGAGAAACCGCTTTAACCGCTTCTTCTTGACCAATTAAACGCTGATGCAGGGTATCTTCCATGTGCAGCAGCTTTTCAGACTCAGACTCGGTGAGTTTATTCACCGGAATTCCTGTCCAACTGGCGACGATGTGGGCGATATCTTCTTCCGTTACCATCGGGGAATCATCCTCTGTGGTATTGGTTTCAGATTTCTTGGTTTGGGCGATCGCTCGAATTTGAGACTTGATTTCCATTTCGCGATCGCGAAGTTCTCCGGCCCGGTCAAAGTCTTGGGAACGAACTGAATCGTCTTTTTCTTTGAGAACCTGACGCAGTTCTTTATCGAGTTCTTTGGCCGCGGGAGGCAGTTGGGAGTTAATCAAACGGACGCGAGATCCGGCTTCATCGATCAAGTCAATCGCTTTATCGGGTAAATAGCGATCGCTGATATATCGATCTGAGAGTTTCGCGGCAGCTTCTAGGGCCTCGTCGAGAATTTTCAGCTTGTGGTGCTGTTCATAGCGTTCGCGCAGACCATAGAGAATCTCAACGGTTTCACTGACGCTCGGTTCACCGACCATCACGGGTTGGAAACGGCGTTCTAAGGCGGCATCCCGTTCGATGTGCTTGCGGTACTCATCAAGGGTCGTTGCACCGATACATTGCAATTCTCCTCGCGCCAAAGCGGGTTTGAGGATATTTGCCGCATCAATTGCCCCTTCTGCTGCTCCCGCACCGATCAGGGTGTGAACTTCGTCAATCACCAGGATGACATTACCCGCCGAGCGGATCTCATCCATAATTTTCTTCAGTCGTTCTTCAAATTCCCCTCTATACTTGGTTCCGGCGACCAATAAACCAATATCGAGAGTAACGACCCGCTTTTCTTCTAAAATGTCGGGAATGTCGTTTTGGGCAATCCGTTGGGCTAATCCTTCGGCGATCGCCGTTTTACCGACTCCCGGTTCTCCGATTAAAACTGGGTTATTTTTCGTCCGGCGACCCAGAATTTGGATCACCCGTTCGATTTCTTTCTGACGACCGACAACGGGATCAAGCTTCCCTTCGGCTGCCATTTGGGTTAAATTCGAGCCGAACTCGTCTAAGGTCGGTGTCTTCGTGCGGCTACCACTGCCTCCGGCTGTCACTTCGGCAGTTTCTCCGAGCATCCGAATCACCTGAGTTCTGACTTTCGAGAGGTCAACTCCTAGATTTTCCAGGACTCTAGCGGCTACCCCTTCTCCTTCACGGATCAGGCCAAGAAGGAGATGTTCAGTACCAATATAGTTATGCCCCAGTTGGCGAGCTTCTTCTAGGGAGAGTTCAAGAACACGCTTGGCACGGGGGGTAAAGGGAATTTCGACGGCGACAAATCCCGAACCCCGACCGATGATCTTTTCGACCTCAATGCGAGCGTCTTTGAGGTTAACCCCCATCGACTTCAGCACCTTGGCCGCAACGCCTGTTCCTTCCCCGATCAGACCTAGAAGAATCTGCTCGGTTCCGACGAAGTTATGACCCAGGCGACGTGCTTCCTCCTGGGCTAACATGATTACTTTAATTGCTTTTTCTGTGAAGCGTTCAAACATGGCAAATTTCCACCACCTGCTGCATACCCGTTACGCTAATTTTAGCGTGACACTTTCAACTCCCGAAAAATTAAATGATCTTAAATAATGTTTAATTTTTCTGGGGTAGCCTCTAGTTCGGGGCTGAATCGTCTGATGCAACTGGAAAAATCCAATTGAGGAGTAGACTGACAACCTTTCCCTTTTAGCCTGTGAAGATTTCTCTTCGTTGGATCTGATTCTTGTCTGTTTATCCGTTGATCCTCACTGGGCAGTTGTGCTGATTTCTCAGGAACAAGTTTGCCGAATTTTAAGAATCAATTCTCTGTCTAAGGTATCCAAAGAATTACTGTAACGGAGAACACAGACCACGCCTGTTCAACTGATACTCTCGGATGAATTTCAACCTCTGTTGAAGTCAACACCGAGTGTCTAAGTTTATAGAGCCAACCTACTTTGAACTGAATTTTCATTCTGTATAGAGGTTGTCTCTCTGTCACTTCTTAAAACACAGTTTGTTTTAGATTTAATGATGGATTCTAGCACAATCACTTTGGGGATGGTTCGGGTTTCTTTGTTGAACGGATTGCTAACCTAACGGATTAGAGATGTCCCACAAGCTTACCCAAAGTCAATGAATCAGCGATTGTCGAACCCACCGGAATCAACCGGAATCCATGGAGTAAACTGATGCTGAATGCAAATTTTCTTAAACTTCCTTTTAATCTTAATGTTTTTTAGAGTAAGGTTGGCGTGAACGATCACAAATCTGTTGATACCAACTCCCCAAAGTGCGGCTAAACTCACGATGCTGTAAGCCGCTTCTCCAGAGAATGAGAGCATCTTCTCCGGTATCAGAATAATAATGGTGTCGGCGTCCGGCTTCTTTAAACCCAAATTTACGGTAAAGAGCCAGGGCTTTGTCGTTAGACACTCGGACTTCTAAGGTTGCTCGTTCAAGTTGACGATGCCAAGCTGACTTCAGTAACGCATACAACAACCCTTGTCCTAAGCCTTGTCCCTGATAATCGGGATGAATCAATAGTAAAGTAATATGAGCTTCCTCTAAAATCGCCCACAGACAGCCAACGCCCACCAGAGTCTGCTCGGGTCTTAAAGGGGAATCTTGCACCTCAAATCTTAAATTTTGCCCCCTGACAGTAGGAGTCGCACCGTCCTCAACCACCACCCAGGCCAGCAAATCACTATTGGGACTGTCTAGCTCCCGTTGATAACCGGACTGTGTCCATAGTCCCCCTAAACACTGCTGATCCAGTTCAACAGCAGCAGGAAGCTGTTCAGAAGTTAAAGATTGAAGTTCTAACCAAACCACGTTGAAATCACTCTTGCTATGTCGGGTGTCGGCTCAATTTTAACGATCAGTCGGTCAAATTTTCCGCTTTCCGTTTTGAGAAAATGTTCAGTTGGAAAGCGAAGCTCGATGATTGTTTAGTCCAGATTTTGATGTACAATCAAATTGGTCATTGACCCGCCTGAGCGCGTACCGCCCAGTTCACATAAGCTGAAACCCACTGTACACTAAGTTCGTGTATGGGGTGGATGCCCAAAAAAGATTCTAACAACCGGGGAGCAAAGCTGACCTCGGTTAGCCGTGGCAATGACCCTGTAAAACCGGAAGTGACCATGCCGTTGGGCGGGTAGTGGCGTGACCGAGATTAACTCAATATACACAAGCGTGGAAAACTCAGGACTCCAATATCTACCTCAATCAACACAGATCCCCGAAACTCGCTCACCGAATCAGGAACTTTTACCTTTGAGCGCTCGGGTCAACGATCACGATCACCTGGAAATTGGTGGCTGTGATGTCAAGCTTCTGGTGGAGCGATTTGGCTCACCTCTCTACATTGTAGACGAACAAACCCTACGTGCGGCTTGTTGCCAGTATCGAGAAGCTTTAGCGCGTTATTATCCAGGTGAATCTCTTGTTCTCTATGCCTCGAAAGCCTGGAGTTGTTTGGCGATTTGTGCTTTAGTCGCATCAGAAGGCTTGGGTTTAGATGTGGTTTCGGGGGGTGAACTCTACACCGCGATCACCGCTAATGTTGATCCCAAGACGCTCTATTTACACGGAAATAATAAATCTAGAGATGAGATCCTCTTGGCTATAGAGACGGGTTGCACGATTGTGATCGACAATTGGCTAGACTTACAAATGCTGGCTCAGTTGTCGGAACAGAGATCAACTCAAACTCCAATTCGAGTGATGGTTCGTTTGACACCGGGAATTGAATGTCACACCCATGAGTATATCCGCACTGGGCATCTTGACAGCAAATTTGGCTTTGATCCCAATCAATTTGATGCGGTTTTTAGCGCTATCGCTCAACAACCTGGGCTGAGTTGTGTGGGTTTACACGCTCACATTGGTTCTCAGATCTTTGAACTTCAACCTCATGGAGATCTAGCCAGTGTGATTGTTGATGCGATCACCAAAGCCAGTCAATATGGCTTAAATATTACTGAAGTGAATGTGGGCGGGGGATTGGGAATTCGCTATACGGAAGCTGATGATCCTCCCAGTATTGAGACTTGGGCGAAAACAGTTTGTCAAGCGATGGTTAAAGCCTGTCAACAGCAGAATATTGAACTTCCCAAGCTGTTGTGTGAACCCGGACGATCAATTGTTGGGCCTGCTTGTATCACAGCTTATACGGTTGGTTCTCAAAAACAAATTCCAGGAATTCGCACCTATGTTGCTGTAGATGGGGGAATGTCGGATAATCCCCGACCGATTACCTATCAATCTGTTTATCGAGTCGTGCTAGTCAACCGGATGTCTGCTCCTTTAAGCGAAACCGTAACAGTCGCCGGAAAACATTGTGAGTCAGGGGATATTGTCATCAAAGATGCTCAATTACCACCCTGTGAACCGGGTGATATTTTGGCGGTTCTGGCAACGGGAGCTTACAATTACAGCATGGCTTCTAACTACAATCGCTTATCTCGACCTGCGGCAGTTTTAGTCTCCGGAGGAGAGTGTAACCTGATTTTAGAACGAGAAACCTATGAAGACCTAATTCGGCAAGATCGTTTACCAGAACGACTCGCTGCATTGTAAGGGACAATAAGGAACGGTGCTGAGTGCGATTCACTCAAAAAGGGATTGAATTGGAGGTCAAGCGTTACTCTCTGCGGTGACGATTTTGGAGTTATTGTTATTCTCTTTGAGGAAAGCCGAAAGCAATTGGCTCAAACCCTTCTCAATCTGAGGTAACGGTTTCCGAATGCACTCGACCTTCCAACAGTTCACTTTGTACCATAGATAAGACCACTTAGCTCAATCTCATCAAGTTCAATGAAATCGGGTCCTAGTAATGACCCTGGCTGGATGCAGTCCTGGTTAGTTCATAGTATTGATATTGGACTGGTCTTTGCTGTCGCGTACATGGTGCTAGTCATCATTGGAGAGCGTCGAACGCTGTGGATGGTCAGGGGGTTTATCATCCTGATGCTGGCTACAGCGATCAGCAACTGGGCAAATTTGAGACTGTTATCAATCGCCCTCAATAGTCTAGTGACGGGTTCTGCGGTAGCAATGGCTGTAATGTTGCAGTCGGAATTTCGCCAGTTTCTAGAACAATTGGGTCGAGGGGAAGTTTTACAACTGTTTGGACGAGGGCGTAAAGCGATTCCCGAACCCGATAGCGTTATTGATCAGATCGTGGAAGCCGTTAAAGAGTTATCCCAAAACCGTACAGGTGCTTTAATTATCATCGAAACGGGAAGTCCTATTGATGAACGGGATTTTTCCGTACCGGGTGTCAAGCTTAATGCTGAAGTGTCTAAAGAACTACTACAAACTCTCTTTCAACCCAAAACCTTACTGCATGATGGTGCGGTATTGATTCGAGCGTCTCGCGTTTCGGCAGCAGGTGTTATTTTACCCCTATCGGAACGGATGGCTTCTCGACAACTCGGAACTCGTCACCGAGCGGCGATGGGGATTACAGAGCGAGTCGCTAAATGTTTATGTATTGTTGTATCGGAAGAAACCGGATCAATTTCACTTGCAGAAAAAGGTGTTCTGAATCGACCCCTAACGAGCAGTAAACTAAAGGAACTACTAGAGGCTCGCTCGTTTCCGTCTGGTGATGACAGAAAAACAGCTCCCATCTCAATTGGAAGTCTTAAACGCCAGATTGGATCAAAGGGATGGGCATTAATATCGCGGGTGTTTCGTCTTCGTTCATCAGCTTCTCGGGAGAAACAATGACTGCAAAGCAAAGGGTTGTATACGAGTTACCTGCCGACCTCGATCCCAACCGACTGCCTAAACATATTGCCGTCATTATGGATGGTAATGGTCGTTGGGCTAAACGTCGGGGATGGCCGCGTACAATGGGTCATCGTCAGGGGGTAGAAACGCTCAAAGAACTGCTGCGCTGCTGTCGGGATTGGGGGATTGAAGCCTTAACCGCTTATGCGTTTTCTACGGAAAACTGGGGCCGTCCGCTCGAAGAAGTGGATTTTTTAATGGCTTTGTTTGAGCGTGTACTGATGCGGGAACTGCGCGAGATGATGGAGGAGGAGGTGCGAATTCAGTTCGTGGGGAATTTGAATGCTTTACCAACTTCTTTGCAAGCCAAGATTGAAGAATCTAGGGAGTCTACGCGCAACAATCACGGCATTTTATTTAACGTGGCAACGAATTACGGGGGACGTCAAGAAATTATCCGGGCTTGTCAGGAAATTGCGAGTCAAGTTCAGCAAGGACAATTAAATCCTGATGATATAGATGAAGTTTTATTTGAAAAACATCTTTATACCGCCGGATTGTCTCACCCCGATTTGCTGATTCGCACCAGTGGAGAAATGCGGATTAGTAATTTCTTACTTTGGCAAATGGCTTATGCTGAAATTTATGTCACTGATACCTTATGGCCAGATTTTGACAGCTCAGAATTTCATCTAGCCTTGTGTTCCTATCAAAAACGTGATCGACGGTTTGGTAAGGTCTAAACTTGATCTAAACTAATCGTCAATAACGGTAAAAAGATCCAACGCTCTCATGGCCCTGTAAAAACAGCTTCTTCTATGTCCTGGCGACTCAGGGAATATTTAAAGGAGCGTTGGATATCTTGGTTTTCAACTCCCGCTTCGATGTAGCGAACTGAGATTTGCTCGACATCCAGCCAGAGTTGCGCTTTCCAGGTTGGTGTTTGTACAAACCAAGCATTTAGTTCTTTGGAGTCTTGTTGACAACCTTGCGATCGCAACCAGGCTTCGATTTTGGGAAGGGTATGATTGTATAAGGGGGTTTCTGGACTCGGGAGATCAAGATTGTCAAGAGCCATAACAGTTACGGTTGAGAGTTAAAAAGTTGAAAGTTTCAGAAATTTATTCTAACTTGTTTATCCATTGGGAATTATGAGAAGTCGCAGACTCCGAATCAAAACTCCGGGCGGCTGAATTGGTTCTAAGCTAAACTCTGAACGGGCTAAACCGATGGCGATCGCTAGAATTAGACAAGCGATTAAACTTAATGCCATCATTAATACGGCGAATAATTCTCCGGGTGATAAAGGCCGATCTGTTGGATCGAGATAGGCCGAAGAAGAAGAACGGTTAGAGCCAGAACTCCTGGAATTCTCGAATGGATGAGAAGCTTGAATGACATTGTAACGAGAATAGCGAATTTTGAGATCATAAGCCTGACGACGTTCAGGATTACTGAGGGTAGCGTAGGCTTCATTAAGATGTTGAAATTTGGCTGTCGCGACGGTTTTTGATAATTCTGTGGTGTCGGGATGATACTGCTTGCTGAGTTTTCTGTAGGCGCGACGAATTTCTATGGAGGAAGCGGAAGGATGAAGCCCGAGTAAACCATAGTAGGTTCCTACCCAAGAACGATGTCTTGAGGCTGATGATCTGTTCGTATAAGCTGAGTGAACGTTCTGACCCTTCACAGTAATCTAAAGCTGAACAGAAGATTTACAATTTGTTCACTATATTTTGACACTCTCCTCACAGATTCGCAAGCGATCGCCGTGAAATCCCCTTAACTGTTTTTTGATGAAACCGATCATCAACTAATGACGAGTCTCTCTAATGTTTTGAGATTAAGACTGATTGGAATTATTCCATTGGGCAGAGAAGAAATACCTTTGTTCAACGTAATATTAACTTAAGCTTTATTGGATTATTCAGCAATAAACTCTCAAGAGGGTGATCATTTATGCGTTGGCAATTGGGGCGGCGGAGTGACAATGTAGAGGATAGACGGGGAAGTTCGGCTGGGGGACGTGTAGCTGTCGGTGGAGGTATTGGTACTGTCCTTCTGGTGATTGCGGCTCTGTTTTTAGGGGTTGATCCGAGTATTATTTTTGAACAATCAGTACCCTCTGAACAAAGTTCCTCTCCAGATTCTAGCGTAACTTCCGGTTCTCCAGAGGAGGAAGAATTAGTTGATTTTGTCTCTGTTGTTCTGGGTTATACCGAGGATACTTGGGATGAAATATTCCGTGAAAGAGGCGAAACTTATGTTGAACCCAAGTTAGTCTTATTTACTGATGCTGTTGAGTCGGCTTGTGGATATGCTCAAGCTGCGACAGGCCCTTTTTATTGTCCGCGTGATCAAAACGTTTATATTGATTTAGGCTTCTATAAACAACTAAAATATAATCTTAATGCACCGGGGGATTTTGCTCAAGCTTATGTGATTGCTCATGAAGTCGGACACCATGTTCAGACGTTATTGGGGATTTCTCAACAGGTGAATAATTTACAACGTCAAGTTAATCGAGTTGAGGCTAATGAACTTTCGGTTCGACAAGAATTGCAGGCTGATTGTTTTGCTGGAGTTTGGGCAAATCGTACTCAAAAAGCCGAACAAATTCTCGAACAAGGCGACATAGAAGAAGGGATTAATGCGGCGAGTAGTATTGGGGATGATCGTTTACAACGCCAAGCACAAGGTTATGTAGTACCGGATTCGTTTACTCATGGAACTTCGGCTCAACGAGTGCGTTGGTTCAAGCAAGGTTTACAAACAGGAAATATAGATGAATGCAATACGTTTGCAACAGAAAGTTTGTGATTTAATTTGTAATTTTACGAAGGTTTATTTTAATTGTATTTGGAGGGAAGAATGTTGAAATCCTCCCTTTTTAAATTAACCGTATTGCTTTGCTTTTTGATAAGCAAAGCAAGAGTTTATCTGGATTCTCAGCTTTTAGTATGGTATAACCGCATTCCCCGCAGATTGTTGCCCTAAGTTCAGATTTTTGTCCGCCTCTAAGAAGGGGAAGGGGTAAATTACCAGGTCTCTCGTAGACTACAGCTGTCAGATTCATCTCGCCTGAATTGGCTCTATCTATAACTCTGACATGGGGAATTAATTTTTCAGAATTACATTGTGGGCATTTATCCACAAGTTTGACCTCCGATATTTGATTGAATATTCAAAACTTGTTTTTGAACCTCATTAACAATTATAACTCGACACCAGCTTTGACTTCTGAAATTATAGATAACCTTCATCTACTTCTGAGAAAAAGTAGTTGTAGAATTCATCACCTTTTACCTTATTAATCACCACAACTCGACTTGTATCCCGATCATAGATAACGCGAACTTGTTCATCTTCACCAATAAAATTGTTGTCTACAGTTCGTTTGAGTATTCCTGAGAAAAAGAATTCGCCTTCTTCAAGTTGAACCGCTATTTCGTCATCATTTTGCGGAGTCATGTAAGTAACTGGACTCGGGGATTGAGCAATTTCTAGGAATGTATTGCCGATGGAATTAGCTTGCACAGGTAGAATGAAACCTACGCCAGCAAAAAGAATACTAAAAACCCAAAAAAACGCCACAAAAGTCATCTTAATTTTTATACCTTATCCTCAATATTTAGTAGAAAACATTAGCCTAGCTCAGATTTGTTAATGATTCTCAGCTTGACAAAGTGAATAGGAGCAATATTTAGGTTAATATCTTTCCCTGAGCTTTGTTTAGCAGACTATCATAAAAATAATCATCTGACAAGCAGGTTTTGTTAATTTGTAGACTTAGCCATTGTGTGTCTTGATTGACTTCAGTTTAATTTCTAGTTGATCGGTGGTTAAAACTTAGTTTATCAATGCTGCACTTATTTACTTTGAGAACTGTACCAATTTTCTAATGCGGTTCGATGAACATCTAACCAACTCACTTGATGATGTCGGGCGAGTTTAGCACAGTCTTCATATTCGGGTTGAACATTAACTAACTTGTCTCCTGAATAGGCAACTTTAATTTCAATAGAACCATAAGGTGTATCTATAGTTTGCATTTTTCTCTTTAAAATTCGCCGTTTTTGTTGAGTCGAACGAATCCCTAATGTTGTGGTATTCTTAAATAAAATATCCTCACAAACGGTTTGTTTTTCGGGATGACAAATCACAGTTAATAAAACGCCTAAGCGAGATTTTTTCATGGTTATAGGTTGGGTAAAGACATCCAACGCTCCGACAGCAAATAATTCTTCTAAAGTAAAAGCGATCGCTTGGGGACTGAGATCGTCTATTTGGGTTTCTAAAACAGAAATCGTTTCTACAGTCGAAGGTTCTGGAGTTGAATGTTTAGAAGTTGAGGAAAGTGGAGAAGCAGTTGTTTGTGAAGATTCTCCGATCCAAAGTCGTAAAATATTCGGTAACGGTAAATCTCGTGAACCTGCACCTAAACCGACTTTTTGAATGGACATCGCTGGAGGTTGTCCGAAGGTTTTGGCGAGAGTCACAACGATCGCGGCTCCGGTTGGTGTTACTAATTCTTTTTCAATGTTATTACTGTAAACTGGAACTTGACCACTTTCAAATAACTTTAAAACGGCAGGTGCAGGAACAGGAAGCTGACCATGTGCTGCACGAATCAACCCTCCACCCGTTGGTAAGGCCGAACAATACAATTGTTCAATCTCTAACCAGTCTAAACCCAAGCAAGTCCCGACAATATCAACAATGGCATCTGTCGCGCCGACTTCGTGAAAATGAACTTTTTGAGGTAAAATCCCGTGAACGGCTCCTTCGGCTTCAGCCAGTTCACGGAAAATAGCTAAACTCCAAGTTTCTGCGCGTTTGGGTAATCGAGCTGATAGAATAATATTCTCAATGTCGGGTAGATGGCGAATAACGGTAGGATGATCTGGGTGATGATGGTGGTGATGTTCAGTGGGAGAATGGGTAAGATCAACATGAACTTTTGTAGCTAACTGACCATTGCGGTGAATGGATTCCGCCCAAAGCCGATATTCTGAGGAAAGCCCTAAATGTTCTAGTTTTTCGGTGATGTACTCTAGGGGTACTCCCGCATGAACTAAGGCTCCAAGGCACATATCGCCTGCGATACCTGTTGGACATTGAAAATAGGCGATTTTGGTCATGGTTTGGTGTCTGTGGTGAGTGTTCGAGGGAAAATTAGCCTTCTCACACTTTAATCTAAAATCAAAACCCTTAAGTCTCAACCGAATTTCTAAGATTAAATCTATGGCGACTTATTACGAAGTTCATCCCCAAAACCCGCAAGAACGGACGATCGCAAAAGTGATTGCGGATCTGCGATCAGGGGCGGTGATGCTTTATCCAACGGATACGGTTTATGCAATTGGTTGTGATCTGACTGTCAAATCGGCGGTTGAACGGGTACGACAAATCAAGCAACTTTCTAATGATAAACCCTTGACGTTTCTGTGTTCCTCATTGTCTAATATTTCTGATTATGCAAACGTTAGCGATCCGGCTTATCGAATTATTAAGCGGTTAATTCCCGGAAGCTATACGTTTTTACTCCCGGCAACAAAGTTAGTACCGCGTCTGGTGATGTCTCCTAAACGAAAAACAACTGGAATTCGAGTCCCCGATAATCATTTTTGTTTGGCTTTAATTGAAAAGTTAGGAAATCCGATCATTTCTACTTCTGCACACATCACTAATGAGGAAGAAGGACAGGCTCCTATAGCCCTTCCTATTGATGGAAATATGGGAAAAGCTGAGTTGTTTGATTGTTTAGAAAAGTTGGTGGATATTATTGTTGATGATAGTTCTGATCCGGGTTATCAAGTTTCTACTATTTTGGATCTAACAGGGGATGAACCGATTTTAGTCCGAGAGGGGAAAGGATGGGAAGCCGCAGCGAATTGGGTGGAATGAGAGTTAAAAAGGAATAATTTATTAAGATTAATCAATCTAATTCTCTCCAAAAACATTAAAATTAATCTTAATTTTTAATAAGAAATAATACAAAAATATGAAAAAAAGTTAATAACTTAAAATCGGAATTTAAAATACTTATTAATCAGGATATGATGATTTAATCAGTTCTCTGTCAATTCTTTCATCGCTACTTTTTAATTATTGGTTGCAACTTAAAACATGAATCAAAATCGTCTTTCAACAGGTATTTCTGGCTTAGATGAAGTTCTTTATGGAGGATTAATTTCTGAACGTGCTTATATCGTTCGAGGTGGGCCAGGATGTGGCAAAACGACGATTGGGTTACACTTTTTGCAAGCAGGAATTTTAGAGGGAGAGATCAGCCTATTTATTACTTTGGGAGAAGCAGAAGTTCAGCTACGCAGTATTGCTTCAGCATTAAATTTTGATCAAAATAAGTTTCATTTTCTCGATTTGAGTCCCAGTTCAGAGTTTTTTACTCAAGCTCAAAGTTATGATATTTTTTCACCTGCTGATGTTGAACGAGATCCACTTACACAAAAAATTGTTGCACAAATCGAAACCCTCAAACCTCAACGAGTTTTTATTGACTCAATAACTCAATTTCGCTATTTGGCTAATGATAAGTTTATTTTTCATAAACAAATTAGTGCTTTTCTGAAATTTCTGAAAGAACGTAAAATCACAGTATTACTTACAACAGAAAGCAGTTCAGAAGCTCCTGATGAAGAACTACAATTTATCAGTGATGGTATCATTAATTTAGAGTTTAATTCCTACGGACGTAACTTAAGTATTTCTAAGTTTCGCAGTTCTAACTTTCGTCCAGGAAATCATGCAATGCGACTCACCGATTCTGGTGTGCTGATTTTTCCACGATTACTTCCTGATGAATTTAAACAAAGTTTTCCGACTGAAACTATTTCCTCTGGAATTCCCGATTTAGATGAACTGTTGCAAGGAGGTTTAGAACGCAGTACAATTACTATTATTAGTGGCCCTTCTGGAGTCGGAAAAACGACTTTAGGAATGCAATTTATGAAAGAAGCTGCGGGTCGAGGTGAGCGCTCATTGGTTTGTACGTTTGAGGAATCAATCGATACACTGACTCGTCGTTGTGAGTCCGTAAATATCCCAGTCAAAGCGATGGTTGAACGGGGAACTTTGTGTATTTTGTCGATTGAACCTCTACTCTACACACCCGATGAGTTTGCGAATATTGTCCGACAAGAAGTTGAGAAACAGTCTGCTCAAATTGTTATGATTGATAGTATGTCAGGTTATCGGCTGTCTTTTCAGCAAGAAAACTTAACCAATCATCTTCATAGTCTATGTCGCTATCTCAAAAATATGGGAGTTGCAACCTTATTAATTAATGAGATGGAATGGATAACAGGGGATTTTCGGGTGACAGAATTGGGGATATCCTATTTAGCGGATAATATTATTTTCATGCGGTATCTAGAAATTCGAGGTGAACTTCGCAAAGCGATTGGTGTACTCAAAAAACGACTGAGTGACTTTGAAAAAACACTCCGAGAAATTTCGATTACTCGTTATGGAATTAAAGTCGGAAAACCTCTCACAAATTTGCGAGGAATTCTCAGTGGAAATCCCGAGATTATTCGCTTTGATGATCTCGATGAACCAATATAGAAAGCATCAGATGATTTATCGCTTATCAAGTTAGACATTGATCTCAGTTTAACTATTTTTTGGGAGTTATTATCAATGATTAAAATCTAATTTAATCTGTCATTTTTTCTCTGTTTCATCGCTGTAAGCTGGATGAACTTTGCAGCTTTATTGGTCAAATATTATGAATTGTATTTTACTGTTGGTTGCTCATAAAGAAAACTGTAATCTTTTAGTTAAACTCCTGGAAAAACACTATCAAGTTCTTCTGGATGAGAATGAGCAGATTTGGCATCAAGACTTTGATTTATGTTTGCTAGATGGAGTCATGCTCAAAAAACATTACCCATCAATTCAAATAAAAAATAAAGCTTCTGAACCTATTTTTTTACCCTTTTTATTCATTACCCCTCGAGAATATGCTGGACGATTAACAGCTCAAGTTTGGCAAAGTGTGGATGAAGTTATTTTTAGTCCGATAGAAAAACCAGAACTTTTTTTAAGAATAGAAGCTTTACTCCGAGTGCGAAGAATGTCTCTCCAACTCAAAAAGCAGATCAACGAAGAACATTTACTCCAACAAGAACTCGAAGCAAAAAATAAACAATTATTAATCCTAGCAACTCTAGATGGTTTAACTCAAATTCCTAATCGTCGTTGTTTTGATGAGACATTAAATCAAGAATGGTTGCGATTATGTCGTGAACAAAAATCCTTATTTTTGATTTTATGCGATATTGACTGTTTTAAAAATTATAATGATACTTTCGGACATCTTGCAGGAGATGAATGCTTGATTAAAGTTGCTCAAACCCTTTACGAAGTAGTACGGCGTCCTGCTGATTTGGTTGCTCGTTATGGGGGTGAAGAATTTGCAATTATTTTACCCAATACGTCTGCTGAAGGAGCAATTTATATTGCTGAACGAATTCAAGAGGCGATACAAGAATTAGCCATTCCTCACTCTGCTTCTCTCGTGAGTTCATCCGTAACGCTCAGTATGGGAATTGCGGGGGGAATTCCCTGTTGTGAAGAGTCTCCTCTCTCTTTGATAGACATTTCAGATCAAGCTCTCTATCAAGCTAAAATGGAAGGAAAAAATCGTTTTATTCTCAAACCTTTGAAGTCTTGAGCGAGCTAAACATCCCGAATTCACAAAAAGGGTTTACAAAACAAGCCATCGGTCTGCTATTGTTACAAAGGTAACACCTTTTAATTTGCGATATGCTCAGAGCTGGAATTGTTGGACTTCCGAATGTTGGTAAATCAACCTTATTTAATGCTGTGGTTGCCAATGCTAAAGCCACAGCCGCGAATTTTCCGTTTTGTACCATTGAACCGAATGTGGGTGTTGTCGCCGTACCGGATGAACGCTTAGAGGTATTAGCCAAAATTTCTAATTCTGAACAAATTATCCCGACTCGGATTGAATTTGTTGATATTGCAGGATTAGTCAAAGGTGCGAGTCAGGGCGAAGGATTGGGAAATAAATTTTTGGCTAATATTCGTCAAGTTGACGCCATTATTCATGTGGTTCGCTGCTTTGAAAATGATGATATTATTCATGTTTCGGGTTCGATTGATCCGGTGCGAGATATTGAGATCATTAATCTAGAATTAGGACTCGCAGATTTAGCTCAAATTGAACGTCGGATGGAACGAGTTCGTAAGCTCGCTCGTACCAGTAAAGAGGCTCAGTTGGAGTTGGGTGCTTTAGAGAAGTTAACGGCTGTTTTGAATGAAGGAAAATCCGCCAGACAAGCAGATTTAACAGAAGAAGAATTAGAAGCCGTTAAAGTCTTAGAATTGTTAACTCAAAAACCGATTATTTACGCTACAAATGTTTCAGAAGATGATTTGGCAACCGGGAATGATTGGGTGGAAAAAGTTCGGGAAGTGGCGGCTCAAGAAAATGCTCAAGTTGTGATTATTTCGGCTCAAGTTGAATCAGAATTGGTTGAATTACCCCCGGAAGAACGAGCGGATTTTCTAGAGTCTTTGGGGGGGAAAGAAGGGGGTTTAAAATCTTTAATTAAGGCGACTTATCAACTCTTGGGTTTACGAACATTTCTAACAACTGGGCCAAAAGAAACTCGCGCTTGGACAATTCAGTCGGGAATGTTAGCTCCCCAAGCCGCAGGGGTTATTCATACCGATTTTGAACGGGGTTTTATTCGCGCTGAAACCGTTGCTTATCAGGATTTAGTGAGTACAGGTTCGATGAATGGGGCGAAAGAAAAAGGGTTGGTGCGTTCAGAAGGGAAAGAGTATACTGTACAAGAGGGAGATGTGTTGCTATTTCGGTTTAATGTGTAGGGCGTAATCCAAAAACATAACTGAGGAGGTCAACTCAGATGGAAAATATCATCAATGATCCCGCTACTTTGCTAATGGCTTGGGTTGTTAATGCGATTAGTTTGTTTTTAATTGCTCAACTTAGTCCGATTACTGGAGTCGAAATTGATAACTTTCAAAAAGCGTTGTGGTCGGCTGCAATTTTCGGGGTTTTAAATGTATTGGTTCGACCTGTATTAGAAACTTTTGCTTTACCTCTGGATGTCATTTTCTCAGCCTTTATTGTAGGTTTGATTCTGAATATGACTATTTTTGGACTCGCCGCTTGGTTGGTTCCTGGATTTCGTTTACAGTGGGGAATCTTAAGTGCTTTAATTGGTTCAGTGGCGTTGGTTATTATTAACTCAGTGATTTATCAAATTATTGGAGTTTGATCACAACACTTTAATTTAAAACTTTTCAGGACACCGATCTTTTTAAGTTGTTTAAATGGTCGGTGTTTTTAGTTTTTGATCAATTCGTTGGGTGATTAAATTAAGTCAAACAGATGACCAATAAACCAAGCATACAAAACAAAAAAGAGCCATCCTTCCCATTTTGTAACTTTCTTATCTTGAGTCACAAAAAAGAATAATAATGTTGATGCAAGTAACATCGGTAAACCATCTCTAATAATCGTATCTGGAATAATTAAATCTTCAAATAATCCAGGAACTCCCATCACAATTAAGGAGTTAAAAATATTAGAACCTAACACATTTCCAATCGCAACTTCTGCATCTCCTCGACGAGAAGCGGAAAATGTAACCGCAAGTTCGGGTAAGGAAGTTCCAAGTGCAACTGCACTAATTGCAATTAATTCTTTGCCTATTCCTAAAATATCTGCTATTTTAATAATAGACTGAATTGTAAAATTTGCACCCAAAAACATACAAGCGGTGCAGATTAACAGAACAATAACTTGTTTGAATAAGTAGCTAGAACGAGTGCTTCCATCACTCGGCATTTCTGGTGTTTCAACTTGTCCACAACGAATTGTATAAGTCAGATGAATAATATAGGCTAAGATACAAAGAATCGCTTCTCCAAAGGAAAAATCACCGTCTGATAGGGTAAAATAGAGAAGAAATGCTGAACCTACAAATAAGGGTAAATCAACATCCAGGAGATTGTAAGTTATTTTTAGGGGACTACTCAACAGCGTCGCTACACCGATAACTAAGAAAATATTGGCGACATTAGAACCGATTACATTACTGGCAACAATTTCGGTAGCCCCTTGATAAACCGCAAAAAGTGAGGACATTAATTCAGGAAGTGATGTACCAATTGCAACAATAGTTACACCCACAATAAACGGACTAAATCCTAAAGATACTCCTATTTTTCCCGCTGTTTCTGTAAAAATATCTGAAAATTTAATTAAAACAATTAAACTCACAACAAAGACAAGAATCCAAATCAACAATTCAACCATTTTTAAAGTGACTCCACAAACGTAATTATTGACGACAATAGATTAATCGATCAATTCTGAGATCATCATTAATCGATTTAAGACTTATTTTTTAGGTTAACGCATTGTTTTACCAATATTGAATAATATTACGAATTTTTACTAAATTGCTTTTTAAGTGTTTGAATGATACCGGAATTTATTTTGTATTTTTAAAACTCTTAAAAAAGAAAATTTTTCAACTCTCTTTCGATAGATTTATCAGGTTAACCCCTTATTATACACGATATGAGTAAAATTTAAAGCCAATAAAAATACTGACGGATCAAAATTAACTGAGTTTTGAGTTTACAATCTTGAAACTATTAGGATTTTTTCGGCTATAATCCTGCATCTCGTTGTTTCCAAAATTTATCTCGTTGGGCTTGATCTACTTCTAACTTTGCTTTTTTTGCTGCGGCTAAATCTTCATTAAGTTTTCGAGAAATTGCATATTCCCATTGTTTTGCTTGGGAATTTTGAACGGTTAAATGATGTTCAATTATCTGTTGAAAGCCATATCCAGCTAACCCCAAAATAGCGCCTGCGGTGGCGACGGATACCACTCCAATACTAACCGCAGTTCCCCCAACCGTTAACCCCATTCCTCCCACAAAACTCGCGACTCCTACGCCTGCGATCGCACCTCCAACCAGAGGTAAAATAACAGAAGAATCTGATTGTTGAATGGCTTGTTTTGCACCGTAAACCGCCACACCCAAAACGCCACCTGTTAGTGTCATCGGTACGCTTCCCACCGCAACTCCACCAAACCCACCAACTAACCCCATCCCTCCTATTGTTGTGGCTAAACCGGCGCCTGTTGTCACTCCTGCGAGTGCAAATGTTGTTGATTCTGTTAGGGGTTTTATCATGTCAAAATTGTTAGGATTGTTCATTATTTTTATCAATAAAAAATACTAAAATAGGAACGGGTTTAATCATGTTATTTGTGAGAAACATATATTTTGACAGAACCCATCCCTACACAGATAACGAATTAATTAGATGTACAGGCTTAATTCAGCTACTATTTCATTTTTGAAAAATTAGTAGAATTCAGGAATTTCAAAACTTCATTAAGTTGAGATTCTAACTTATTGATTTGCTGTTGTTGTAAACTTACAGTCTGTTTTAAAGTTTCTACTTCCTGTTCAAGAGTAATACTTTCCTTTTTTCCACCCGTATTAAAAGCTTCTAGAACTTTATCCCAACTGGGTTTAAACTTGAAATTATAATTCTCTTGTAAATATCGATAAGCTTTCTGACAAGTCCCAAAACGATCTTTTAAAGCGTCTTTTGTCCAAGAATCTGCATTTTTGAGATATTCTTGATCGAGAACTTCAAAGGTATTGGGTAATAAAGATTCAACCTCAACATCGATATATTGATCAGAACTATCAGATTGCTTTTCTACCGCTTCAACCTGTGCATAAGCATATCCCAACCGCATTCCAGACTCAACCGCATCAACGGTTTGATCGGCTAAATTTTCAGCAATATCGCTCAGATTTTCTACGCCTTGATTAACCTTGTTAATACTTTTATTTATTTTGTCAAAGCGGCTTTCATCTTGCAGTGTTTCTAAAATATTCGGCATTTTTTTAATTCCTATTTATTATCTAATAAGTTTTTCCCGAGGGTACGAGAATTTTCTTTGCTGTCAGGATTAGAATTAATCTCTGATTTTTGCTGCTTAATCAGTTCACCAATATCTGTAGTCAAGAAAAACTTAACAGATCGCATTATTGCTTGTAAACGTTCTAATGTACCCAAGATACCATTTGTTCCTTGAACATCATCATAAGTGTTTTTTAAATTCAGAATCATATTTGTAATTACTTGTCTTTCTTCTTTCAAAGAAATAATTTCTGTAGTTATTGTATTGAGTTCTTGTTGAAGTTCTTGCTTTTGGATATCTTTTTGTTGGAGTTCAAAGCTACGTCTTTCTAGTATTCTCTCAATTTCTTGTTTTTCTCGTTCTAGAGTTTCTAACTGCTGGATTTTTTCTCGAATATCTTGATTAAGGATAACAATTTTTTCTTTTGCCTCTCTTTGACGACGAACAAGCTGTCCCCGACTACCAGTTAAACTTCTGTAAGTATTACGCAAATCATAATAGTTTGCTATTAATTCTTCATGAGTTAAATTCTCTGCTTTTGCAGGAAATTCACTGACACTTCTGTATTCTTTGAAATCAGACACACTCTTTCTCCTCATTCAATCAATTATTTTTTCATCGCTCTAGTTTAAGAGCCTTGATTTATATCTTATCTAATTGTTGTCGCAATTGATCGGCTTACTATCCACTTCTGATTTTGTCACATGATTAGGGTGAGTTTAGTAATATTATTTTGGAGAAACATCAATTAACGCGGAACCCGCCCCTACATTGTGATAGTTTTCTCGAACATTTTTTCTGTGCTTTCGCTGTTTTTATGATACCTTAAGCTTTTTTGCTTGATTTTCAGTTCCGATATTTGATTCTCAAAGGTGATTAGGTGATTCTGAAAATTATTAACTTGAATGGTTTCTTGATCGAGAGTAAATTTCATTTCGTCTGCTTGTTCTTGATATTGTTTGTAACGCTGTAATGCTTCTTTAGCGAGGTTATCTTTTCCTTTCTCTAGTGCGAGTTGAACGCGAGAAAACCACTTATCCGCTTGAGATTTATATTGATTGTATTGTTGCTGGTTCTTTTTTTGAGAAGCCGTTGCTTGATCTACGACTTGACGAAATTCGATGAGATCTTCTTGCATATTAAGAATCATCAAATCTAAAAGCTTATCAGGATTTTCAGCAATTTTTGCTATATCCTGTAAGTTCCATCTCAAGACTCTTTCCAAGAGAATAAAGTTGTACACCATCAGATAAACCTCGAAGGTTGATAAATTTCTGAGTGTTAATCTTGATTTCCTAAGAAGGCGCCAAACGGTTTAGTTAATTCTAGAATCAACAAATACAGAAGTTTGACGCATCCTAAAGACTTGATTCGGCTATTTTTTATTTTTGAAAATTAGCAGAATATTCCGTTGCACGGACAATAACCCACACAAGAACTATTACCACATCCAGACAGAACACAAGTCAAAGCAAACCAAAGAGAGAATACGATTAAGAGTTTATAGTGCTTTGGGAGGAATTGAAATATAAGACCAAAGTTTTCATTCATAATTTAGATAGACCCGAATAATGACCTAATCTTAGTTTGTGCAATTTAGAGTTTAGAAATCTCTATTAATAAGGTATCTCAAAATTTACTTTTATACTATTCGAGGTTTCACTGAACTTTATCGTTTATTTTTTACATCTTTTGTCCGTGAATTTACTTAGGCTAACGTACCGATTTAATTTGATGCGTTTATAGACTTATTTTCTAATACAAACTCAACGCCGTTGATATTCAACCTTAAAAAATATGACAAAAGGGAAACTGGGTGACAAAATGTGATAAACCTAAGACTTGGTATAATAAACAAAGTTTCAATGACCGCAATACAGGAAACACCCAAACATCAGAAAGCCAAAGCATTGAAACCAGGGAGTCGCCGTCCCGCTAAAGAACTGTGTAGCGAGTGTGGACTATGTGACACCTATTACGTTCATTACGTTAGAGAAGCCTGCGCTTTCATCAACCAACAAATTACCCAACTCGAAACCCAAACACACGGGAAAAGTCGCAATTTAGAAAACGATGATGATCTCTATTTTGGGGTTCATCAAACGATGATGGCGGCGCGAAAAAAACAGCCCATCGAAGGCGCCCAATGGACGGGAATTGTTAGTAGTATTGCCTGTGAAATGTTGACTCAGGGAATTGTAGAAGGCGTTGTTTGTGTTCAAAATACTCAAGAAGATCGCTTTCAACCGATGCCTGTAATTGCGAGAACTCCTGAAGAAATTCTAGCAGCCAGAGTCAACAAACCAACACTTTCGCCAAATCTTTCCGTTCTCGAAGAAATCGAAAAGTCGGGAATGAAGCGGTTATTAGTGATTGGTGTAGGTTGTCAAATTCAAGCGCTGCGGGCAGTTGAGAAAGAATTAGGATTAGAAAAACTCTATGTGTTGGGAACGCCTTGTGTTGATAATGTGACTCGCGCAGGTTTACAAAAGTTTCTAGAAACCACCAGTAAATCTCCCGAAACTGTCGTACATTATGAATTTATGCAAGACTTTCGGGTTCACTTCAAACACGAAGATGGAACGATTGAAAAAGTTCCCTTTTTTGGGTTAAATACCAAAGAACTCAAAGATATTTTCGCCCCCTCTTGTTTGAGTTGTTTTGATTATGTCAACTCTTTAGCCGATCTCGTGGTAGGATATATGGGAGCGCCTTTTGGTTGGCAATGGATTGTTGTTCGTAACGACACGGGCAAAGAGATGTTAGACTTAGTTTCAGATCAACTCGACACTCAACCCGTTCATACCGAAGGCAAGCGTCAACCAGCCGTTCAACAAAGTATTCCCGCTTACGACAAAGGCGTAACGTTACCGATGTGGGCGGCGAAATTGATGGGTGTGGTGATTGAAAAAATCGGCCCCAAAGGGTTAGAATATGCTCGGTTTTCGATAGATTCTCACTTTACGCGCAACTATCTCTATGTCAAGCGCAACCATCCTGAAAAGTTAGAAGCACACGTTCCCGAGTTTGCAAAACGAATTGTTGGGCAGTATGAGTTACCAGAATGATCAAATACAAATAAAAGCCTCAAGTCTAAGTTAAAACTCAATTTTTGGGTTAAGCCGGAGGCGGGGGAGAGATTAAATATCCTTCCCCGTCACAAGATTTAAGCCAAAATTAACTTTTTCTGGTTAGTCTTAAACGTTTCTATTGAAATCGTTCTGTGAGCTTGTAACTCAGTAAAGGAACGAGTATGATCAGTAAAACTAACCAAGGTGCCGAGGCAATGCTGAGGAACAAAAACACCAAAGCAATTCCTCGAGCCATTATTTTAGCAATCTCATCGGTGGTAATCACACTGATACCAACTGCCAAAAGCGAAATTGACAGATAGATTAAATCAGGTATTAACATTTAAGGCAGCCCCCTCTCAAAGGTTTAAAATCAAGCGCGTCCCTAGCTTGTGGATTAACGCATACGGGATAAATCCCGAGCGAAGTCTTCCTCGATCGCTGTGGCTCTACGTTTAAGTTCAGCGGTTGGGGGAGATGAATAGAATGATCCAATTCATCAGATCATAGCATCTCTTTACAAAAAGTATATGCTCATCTTGATCAATTCGTTGTCAATAAAAGCTAACTTGCTGATAGGAGAATAGGATACTATCACCCTGGTGAACTCATTCAAATCAAAGCGTTTCTAGTTAATCGACGATCCCTTTTTAGTTTTTCTCTAAAATAGAAATGATTTCCTCAAATCTCTTACAAATGAGAGACACACTGCCTATTTTTCTCTCCAGAAAATCTTAACTTTTGAGCAAAAGTTAGTTAGGCACGACTTTCAATCTTTGAGGAAAGATGCCGTGCCTTTTAAGGAATATTTAACGTCTGACTAACTTTTTACTGACTTTCCGCAAACGAATAGACTCAGGTGTAACTTCCACCAATTCATCCGAACCAATATATTCTAAAGCCCGTTCCAAACTCATATCAACAGGGGCTTGGAGTTGTACCAGTTCATCCCCGGTTGCAGAACGATGGTTAGTCAACTGTTTCGCCTTGCAAACATTCAAATCTAAATCTTGAGAACGGTTGTGTTCACCCACGATCATCCCTTTATACACCTTAGTTCCGGGTGTAATAAAAAATGAACCGCGATCTTCAGCATTTTTCATCGCGTAGAAGGTTGTCACCCCTTCTTCAAAAGCAATTAAAACCCCGTTGCGGCGAGTCTCAATATCCCCACAGAGAAGCCGATATTCAAGGAAACTGTGGTTCATAATCCCAGCCCCGCGAGTAATTCGCATAAAATCACCCCGGAAACCAATCAACCCTCGCGCCGGAACTACAAACTCTAACTGGGCGCGACCATTCCCCCCAACGCGCATATCTTGCATTTCCGCCCGTCGTTGGCCCAGACGTTCCATACAACTTCCCACCGCCTCTTCAGGAACATCTAACACCAGATATTCAAACGGTTCGTAGGGTTGACCACTAACTTCACGATAAATCACCTGAGGCTGAGAGACTTGGAACTCGTAGCTTTCCCGGCGCATATTTTCAATTAAAATGCCCAGGTGAAGTTCACCCCGTCCCGACACCATGAACTGATCGGGAGAGTCTGTTTCTTCAACTCGCAGGGCGACGTTGGTTTCCAACTCCCGCATCAACCGATCCCGCAACTGACGAGAGGTGACGTAAGATCCTTCTTGCCCGGCAAACGGTGAGTCATTCACCGAGAACATCATCTGTAAAGTCGGTTCATCGACCTTAATCAGAGGCAGGGCTTGGGGATCGTTCGGACAGGTAATCGTTTCCCCAATATTGGCATCACTGAACCCGGCAACAGCGACTAGATTTCCTGCGGTGGCTTCTTCGAGATCAATCCGGCTTAAGCCTTCAAAGCCCATTAACTTCGTAATTTTACCTTTGACAATTGCGCCACTCTCGACCACTAAAGCCGCTTGTTGTCCAGCTTTGATAGTGCCGTTGTGAATTTTACCAATCACAATTCGACCCAAATATTCAGAATAGTCTAGGGTCGTGACTTGCAGTTGCAGAGGTTTATTGAGATCTCCGACAGGCGGCGGAACGTGTTCGAGGATGTCTTCAAACAAGGGCTGCATATCGACCCCTTCATCCTCTAAGGCCCGTTTGGTGTAGCCTTCTAAACCGGAAGCAAACAAATAGGGAAATTCACATTGATCATCATCGGCACCGAGTTCGAGGAACAGATCTAAAACCTTATCAATCGCCCCAAAGGGTTCAGCCCGAGGACGGTCAATTTTATTAATAACGACAATAGGACGTAAGCCTTTTTCTAGGGCTTTTTTCAAGACAAAGCGGGTTTGAGGCATCGGGCCTTCATTCGCATCCACAATCAGGATACACCCGTCTACCATGCCTAAAACTCGTTCAACTTCTCCGCCAAAATCGGCGTGACCCGGAGTATCGACAATATTAATTAGGGTGTCTTTGTATCGAACGGCTGTATTTTTCGATAAAATCGTAATGCCGCGTTCTCGTTCAATATCGTTGGAGTCCATTACACAGTCCGGCACATCTTCCCCTTCGCGGAAAATACCGGATTGTTTCAATAAAGCATCGACTAAGGTCGTTTTGCCGTGATCGACGTGGGCAATAATAGCAACGTTGCGAATGGGGAGAGACATAGGTTAGTGCCTAATAGCAGAATATATTAAGATTATTGGCATTTGTTGACGTATCTTAATAATTGTAACGCATTGGCGATCGTTAAAATAGCTACAAATGAGAAATTCACTATTCTTTCGGGCGAGAAACCGATAACAGCCGTGAGAGTTTGAGATCATCTCCTCGTACATCCTAGATTCTTCACGACATTCACAATGACGGTGTTCAGAATAATTTTAGATCGTGATCACGACTGATTCTGGCCATTCTCTATACCAAGATTTACCTGCTGAGGAAATGGGTAATTGAATTCGGTTCCAGCTAAATAAACCCTGATCTTTTTCTAAAAAAAACCCATCTTTAAAATCAATACTTAGGGAATCAAAGCCACTGTCAATATATTGAAAGGAAAGTGAGGACAGGATAGGATTTAACCGCAGTCGATTTCTTAGCCAATTGCGATGAATAATGCCTGTATAAGTGCTACGAAGTGTTCCGGCAAATTTTTCAGCTTTTGCCATGACTAAGTTACAAATTAGCCCTAAAGTTTGTTCGTCAGTAAAGGGTAAGTCTTGGAAATCATCGAGAAATTCAGTCATAATTAATTCATCAATAAAGAGATAGTTTTTATAGTTATTAATAATTTCAGCAAAAAACGCTTTATTATCTGATTCATCTGTACAAATGACTAATAATTCGTCTGGGCTAAAATTAGCTTGAATATTGCTGAGTATTTTTTGAGAATAATATTGGTCAATGCCTGGAATATGTTTACGATAATCAGTGAGTCTAACGTGAATACCGTTAAATTTTCCGAGTTTATCACTAATTTTATCCGCTAAACTCCGATAAATAGCATGAGGACGAATCGATTCCATTAAAGTATAAAGAGAAGGATGAGGCAAATAAAAAAAGCGAGAATAAAACCCAAAATTACAATTTTCTAAATGCCAAATATCCTGTTCAACATCTCTTAAAATAAACCGATTTTCTGCAAATTCTTCTAAAACATCAGGAATAACAACCCCAGGATTTGGCACAAAAACAGAGTCAATTAACCGCTGTTCAAAGCGAGATAAACTTAAAGTTTGAGTTTGCTTTTCTTGAACAAAATCTGAATAACTAATCCAGTCAACGGGCAACGGATCTAACAAATCAAGAATAGTCGGAATTTTCTGGTTATTAACGATTCCTCGGCGATGTTTTGGAACCCGATGATAATGTCCTCCTGAAACCGACTTTAACTGTCTTTGTTCTCCGGCTGAACCATAATAAACAAGCCGTCGTTGAGTCAAATAAGCTAATCCGACGGCTAACTCTAAAGACATTAAATCATTGTTCAACCCTGACTCATAATTTTTGTATAAAAGATAGCGCATCGAAATGACGAACTAAGCCGGAGAATTCTCCATCACTTCTTGGAGATGAGCAAACCGTTCCAGATAAAGATCAACCTCTAAATCTTGACCCTTTTCTGGAGAATATGAACGTCTAACTTGACCCAAATAAACAGGTTCAGAAACCCCCGGTTCAGGATGAATTAAAGTCCGCGCCCGAATCGTTAAACGTTCATCAGGTCGTCCTGCCCGTCCCGGAGAAAACAAATCCGCCCCGGCTTGTTGTAACGTCGCTTCTAACTCCGTGGGAGTCGTCTGAGGCTTAACTACAATAACAATTTGGCGATCGCCATCATCATAAACCCGAGAATATTGAACCGCACCCGGAACCTCAACCCGATTAAACAGTCCCAAACCCAAAGCAAAGACCCCACCGGTTAAAACCCCCATAAAAGCCGTGATCCCAACCAAGCGAAAGCGAATCCCCCATTTAAAAATAAATCCAAGTACCATTAAAAACGCACAAAATAAAGTAAAAAAGCCAATCCATTTAGAATAATTGAGCAGTGCTGCCGTAGATAACATAAATTTGTTGTTCAATCCGAATGGGTAACAGTTCCCTATTATTCCCCTTTTCGTCCCGTAAGAAAATAGGTGATCATTTCTCCCTTCCCCTTAACCGTGATTTTACCCCGTTCTTCCAACAGATACTTTTCCTTCAAGCGTTCATAGGTTATAGCTGTGACTTGAATTTTCCCCGAGATGCCATGAGACTCCATGCGGTTAGCAGTATTAACCGTATCACCCCACAAATCATAGGTAAACTTTTTCATCCCAATCACACCCGCTTCCACCGGGCCTGTATTAATCCCAATCCGCATTTGTAGCGGTTCTCCGACTTTCAGGCTAAACTGACCAATAATCGATTGCATTTCCAGAGCCATTTCAGCGATCGCGGAGGCATGATTAGCTTGAGGAATAGGGAGTCCACCCACAACCATATAAGCATCTCCCAAAGTTTTAATTTTTTCAAGGTTGTACTTATCAGCCAACTCATCAAACAGAGAAAAAATGCGATTGAGAATCTCCACCAATTGCGCCGGGGAGAGATCCGCCGACAGCTTCGTAAAATTGGCAATATCACCGAACAAAACCGTCACATCGTCAAAACTATCAGCGATGGTACTTTCTCCGCGCTTGAGGCGTTCTGCAATGGCTTTAGGGAGAATATTCAACAGAAGCTGTTCAGACTTTTCCTGTTCTTCAGCCAATTTTTTGAGATAAGCCCGTTCTTGATCTCGGAGTCGTTTTTTTTCCAGACAGGCGTTGATACGAGCGCGTAATAATACGGGGTTAAAGGGTTTAGACAGATAATCTTCCGCCCCGAGTTCAATACAGCGCACCACACTCTCAATATCGTTAACGGCTGAGATCATAATCATCGGAATGTAGCGCAAAGTCTGATCGGCTTTCACCGCTTCTAGGACTTGATAACCGTTCATTTGAGGCATCATGATATCAAGCAACACCAAATCAAGCGGTTGAGAACGCATCATTTCTAACGCCTCAAAGCCATTAGAAGCCAGCATAACTCGATAACCTTCTCGTGTAATGCGTCGGGCTAGTAAGTCACGATTAACCTCATTATCATCAACGATGAGAACAAGAGATGATTCTAGGTCAGCGTTCATCTGGCTTTAGGATAAATGTCCTTCTCACAGCTTCTTTGGGTTTGAGCAAAACTCAAGAGACTTTTGATAGGATGGGAGCAATTACACCGCTTTAAACAGTGAGTAGAGTCTTTATTCTCTCCTGTGTCGTCTAGTAATGCCATTAAAGATTCAATTCCCGGCTCGATCAATCATTAATAGAACTGCTGAGTTAGGGATTCGTTGCTTTTTTTAATAGGGATTCAATTTTCTCTAAGAGTCGGGGAAATTCAATGGGCTTTGTGTCGTAGTCATCACACCCAGCAGCCATACACTTTTCGCGATCGCCAGCCATCGCATGAGCTGTTAGGGCAATCACAGGTATATGTTTCGTTTTCGGATAGTTTCTAATCTCACGTGTGGCTTGCCATCCATCCATCACAGGTAAACTCATATCCATCAGGATGATATCAGGCTGATGAGAGCGACTCAGTTCTACTCCTTCAGCCCCATCAACCGCGATCAGGAGTTCATATCCCTTACGACTGAGACGGCGTTTTAGCATATCTAGGTTCATTTCGTTATCTTCAACCAACAAAATCTTAGCCATGATCTGATTCTTGCGTTGATAGTTCAGTATTGAAACTGGGTGTAATTAAGGATGATATTTTTAGACTAGCATTGACTAGCCCCTGAATATCACGCAACAGATCATCACAGTTATAACTTCCTTTTTGCAAAATTTGCTCTACACAACCTTGAAGTTGGGAGCTTTCTCGAGTCGTTAAGTCCATAGCTGTGGTGACAATAATCGGTATATTAGCCCACTCTGGAGTATTGCGTAAAATATCAATCAGCTCAAAACCATTGATTTGAGGTAAGACCAAATCCAATAAAATTAAACTGGGTGTCTTTTGGGTCAGTTGTTTCAAAGCCGCCGAGCCGTCTTCGGCTTGATCAACCTGCCAACCCTCTTGTTCTAAAAATTTTCCGAGCTTTTGACGGGTGAGCGGATCGTCCTCCACAATTAAAATGTGATTGACTGCATTGTGATCATTATCCTGAAGTAGAGGCTGATATTTTTTCACCAGATTAGCTAGACGTTTGCTATCAACCGGTTTAATCACATAGTCCGATGCACCTAATGCAAAGCCCCGAGTTTTATTGCTGATGAAGGATAACACAATTACCGGGATATCGGCTAACTCTGGATCGGCTTTCAGGGCAGACAATACAGCCCAACCATTCATATTCGGCATGATAATATCGAGGGTAATCGCATCCGGATGAAGTTCTCTTGCTTTGCGGAGTCCTTCTTGTCCTGAAGATGCGGTTTCAATTTTCATCCCTTCTCGGGTGAGCGATCGCACAATTAAATCTCGCGCCATCAAATCATCATCAATTACTAAAATGGTATTGGAGCGATCAGCTGTAACCGGGGAAGATCCCGAATGGTGATCGCGAGTCGGAGAAGTCTCCTGCTTCGGTTGCGGATCAGACTCATCGAGTGATTCTGTACTTTGCTGCTTTATCTGTTTGACCTCCCTGGGTAGAATAATCGTGAAGGTCGAACCGCAATCAAGTTGACTTTCTACCGTAATGGTTCCTCCCATCATCTGACAAAAGCGTTGACTAATGGTTAAGCCTAATCCCGTTCCTCCATATCGACGGGTTGTAGACGCATCACCTTGAGTAAAAGGTTGAAATAGCAGATCAAGTTGTTCAGGACTCATCCCAATTCCCGTATCGCTGACTTGAAACCGAATCAACGCAGGTGCTGTAGTGGGAGAGTCGGAATTTTCCAGATTTTGAGATTCTGTGGGCTGGGGAGAGACTGTTAATTTAATCTGACCTCCTGTGGTAAACTTTGCCGCATTACTCAGTAAATTTAATAAAATTTGTCGAACTTTGGTGATATCGGCGTACAGAATATCAATCTGATCACTACACTCAACTTCTAAGGTATTACTGTTGCAATCGACGAGAGGTTGAGCCGTTGAAATAACACTCTCAATCAAAGCGGAAATACTAAAATCTTCCAGATACAAATCCATCCGACCCGCTTCAATTTTGGAGATATCGAGAATATCATTAATCAGGGTGAGCAAATTACGTCCGGCTTTACAAATTCGTTCTAAATCCGGTACAAGATCTCGATACCCAGAATCTTCAGCTTCTTCGGTTAAAATTTCGCTGTAGCCGATAATCGCATTTAGAGGGGTTCGCAATTCATGGCTCATATTGGCGAGAAAGGTGCTTTTCGCTCGACTCGCGGCGACGGCAGCTTCTTTGGCTTGTTTGAGCGCAACAGAGGCTTCTTTGCTCTCGGTAATATCTTCGACAGTGCCTTCATAGCAGATCATTCGGCCTGTGGCATCTCGTACAGCCCGAGCATTTTCTGAGATCCAGATTATGCTACCATCTTGACGATAAACTTGAGATTCAAAGCCAGAAACCACTGGATTCGCTTGCATTTCCGCAATAAATTCTGCCCGTCGATGGGGTTTGACATAAACTTGTTTGCTGATATCAGTAATTCCCTCAATTAAGTCGGCTGGTGTTGCATAGCCTAAAATCCGAGCTAAAGCGGGATTAGCACTGAGATAACGACCTTGAGGCGTGGTTTGACAAATGCCTTCGGCTGCATTTTCAAAGATACTTCGATATTTAGCTTCTGTTTGTCGGATCACGGCTTCTGTTCGTTTCCGTTCAATGGCGTTAGAAAACATTTCCGCGACCATTTTTAATAAGGCGATGCTATCGGATGACCAAGCAAAAGCAGAATTAACCGCATCAAAACGTAAAAAGCCGACAACGGTTTTACTACAAACCAACGGAATAATGGTTAAATATTGTAAGTTTTCTGGAGATGTTTTTTGATCGTCAAAAGGACTATGAGTGGTGTGAAACTGTTGCAAATATTGTAAATCAGCTTGAGCCTTTTCTGATAAATCACCAGCCAAACAATGAATGCTCTTAAACTGATTTAATTGTTCCATAATCCAAGGAATGCTTGCAGAATTCAGTTCGGCTTCGGGATGATTGGGTTGGAGACGATTTTCTAAAATATCAATTAGTTGACTGGTTTTATTGGATGTTTCTATTGATTCTTCCTGGATTTCATGGGCTTTTAAGGTTGTCCACTCATAGAGGAATTTCATCGGTGTATCTGGATTCGGAAATAGATAAATATAACCGCGATCTACCCCAATAAATGTACTAATTTTTTGAAGAGCCTGTTCAATTCCGGCATCTATTTCATCAATACTTAAACTAATAAAATAGGTCGATAAATTAGTAATTAACTGTTCAAACTCAACACGATTTTTGAGAGATTTTTCTACCCGTTTACGCTCAGTAATATCACGAAAACTCCAAACCCGACCGACTATTTTTTCTCCTACCTTCGAGGGATGAGAATACACTTCAAAAATTCGACCGTCTTTAAACTCAACAATATCATAGGTTGGCGTTTTAGGTGCAGCCGACAGTTGCATCACGGTATTAAGAAACCGAGGTGGATATTTCAGTTTTCGGAGTACAAAGGTTAGCGCTGATTGTTCGTGAGGAGGCTTTAAAGTTTCCTCTGGAATTTGCCACGTTTCGACAAATTTTTGATTGAAGTTACAAACTTTTCCCCCTCGATCCAAAGCAACAATTCCGGCATCAGTCGCATTAAAAGTGGCTTGTAATAAAGACAGTGATCGTTCGGCTTCGAGTTGGGCGCGTTTGCGATCGGTAATATCGAAAAAAACCAACACCGCACCGATCAAAGTTTCATGATCGAGAATCGGATTGAGAACGTAGGAAACCGCTAAAATGGCATCATTTTTACAGCGAAATTGATCGTCACTGGATTTGAGAATTTGTAGCTCAGGAGACTCTGAAGGCAAACAATCTAAGCAGTCTTGAAACGTACAAGGAAAATCTACCGTAGACAGTTGAGAATGGGAGGCAATATGCTGTAATAAAGGTTGACCCAAAAGTTCCGGCTGTTTCCATCCGAGTAAGCGTTCAGCTTCTGGGTTCATCGACAGGAGACAGCCATTTGGGTCTAGAATACACAATCCCGCTCCCAAAGAACTAATCACTGCAAGCAGTCGATCTCGTTCTGTCGCCAAACGAGTTTCAGTTTCCTGTCGTTGCTGCTCATACAGTTTTAGCATTTCCCGAGAGGAGAGGGTCAGCGATCGCTCCATCAGATATCGCTCTTGATCGGCTTCGGTATAGCTACGACTGATATGATTGAGGAATTCCTGCCAGGCGACAGCATTGCTTGGAGGCGTGTTTTCGCTAAGAGCAAGCCGTTTGAGTTGACGCTGAAGCAAAGGATGCATAATTCCTGGTAATGATTCGCTAAAGTGCTAGTCTAATTTGAGACAAAAAATCAAGGATGACCCAGAAGGCAGTATTTGCAAATCGATACAATGTCAAAGCGCAAAGGCATTTTGAGACGGGGTAGGTCACATTAAATCTTACGAGGAAAAGCTGTAACACTGCCGATTAATAGATCACTAAGCAGTAAGCTGTTATTAACCGTTAAGAACTGTTTTTGGGCGAGTATTGGGACTTTCTCGAATCAGGGTTAAGGTCATCGTTTGATTATGGAGTTGACAGATTGTTTCCACACCGTAGGGAGCAAATTCGCCGTAGGAATAAAAGCCAATTTGTTGAGTGTGGGCGGGTAACTCTTCCAGTGTAACTTCTAGTTCTTCCTCTGTTCGCTCCCCTAAAACCAGTCTACGTCCTGAACCACTGATTGAAATTGCAAGTGTGGGTTCGTTTTGGGAACGGTTAGAGTCATTTTCTTGTTTTTGATTCCCTTGTCTGATCTGGCGTTGCAGACTATTACGACTGACTAATGCCGCCACTATTGCCCCATCGACGAGTCGTTCATAGTTTCCGCGCATGAGTTGGGTGAGTGCGCCTTGGGGAATATTGCCACTAAAACGCATTGACTGAGTATCCTCATCGAGACTCACAACCGTTCTGACACTGGCTTTGCGGGTGGATGCGGTATGAACAGCAAGCGGAAAAAATAAAGCGCTCTTGGGTAAATCTCGGGCTTGTACGCCTAAATATTCTTTGTACAATTCTAGGACGGGTTTACCATCAAGTTCGTAGAGAATATTGTGTTTAGAGCGAGTTACCCGACGTTCAGGGCCGAATATTGTCCATCCACTTTGACAACCAAAGCCGATTTGTATCTGTTCTCCATAGAACCCAACGGCTGCGACTGCACCACTGGTCGGAACCCCGTTAGCGAGTACCCAGGTGTGCTGAAACTGGTGATAATCTGCGGCTAATCCCCCCGTAATCGGTAGGGTTCGAGAGGGTTTAGAACCGGGGTTAATGGTAGAATTGAATCCCCGAATCAGTTCACTACCATTGACCAATAGTCCATCCCCGAGAATGAATACGCCTTGTAAGTCGTTTGAATTGAGTTTAGCCGCGAGGGTTCGACCTGCACGATAGGAGTCCAGACTGCCAATTCCTTGACTGAAATCAAGGAGACAACTGGCACTGCGGAGTTGAGTCTGTTCAAACTGCACAACCGCTACTGAGAGGGTGTGATCGAATAATAGGGTATCAAAAATTTCTCCAGCAGTTGAACACCCAATTAGGTGAGACTGGGGATAGGTTTGTTTGAGGTGTTCAATGGGATGAGGATGATCGATCAACTCGACTGCACCAAAGACTAGAACTAAGGTGTGTTTTGAGTCGAGTGGGGGAAGGGTATGAGATGACCATCCGTTTTGAGGATGCCAGAAAAAGGTTTCCAATTTCATGGGTTTCAAGATTGCAGTTTTTAGGCACGGGTACGAGGTCAATTATCCCCGTCTTTCGGGGGTGAGGGTTAATGCCTGGGCTTCTTGAGTTTTTTTGAGCTTTTCTTGTTCTTGTTTGGGTTTTAAATAGAGGTTTTCGACGAGGGCGGCGACACCTGCAAACCAAGGTGGAACGATTAAAGCGCCCAGTATTCCTAACACTTGTACACCCCCTAAGACAGACAACAGTTGAAACAGGGGATGAACTCCCACGGAGGTTCCGACTAATAAGGGATCAAGAACGTAGGTTTCAACGTTTTGAACGATCACGTACAGAAGTAGCACCCAGAAAAATAGAAATCCTCCTTTGGCGAGGGCAACGATCAGGGCGGGAATTGCCCCGAGAATTGGCCCGAGAAAGGGGATGAGGTTGGTTACGCCTGCGATCGCACCTAAACCGAGTGCAAATTCTCGCAGCCCTAAAAATCCTAACCCCATTGTGGTGGCAACGCCTAAAATTCCTGAAACGAGTAAGCGCCCGCGAATATATCCCCCCATGCGACGGCTGACTTGGCTGACTTGGGCGTTGAGTCGTTCGTTCCACGGGTAGGGAAAGAGTTGGACTAAACTTTTGATCAGGGTGTTGCTATCGGCGACCATGTACCCCGAGACGAACAGGGCAATAATCAGGCTGAATACGCCTCCGACAATACCCCGTGTGATGCTATAGGATCGCAGCAGCAGTTGTTGACTAGAACCAATGATCCAGTTGGTGACAGATTGGGTATCAATCAGATCTTCGATTAAGGCGGGGGTGTCTTCGCCCAGGCGACTGGCTAAAGCACTGGCAAGATCAACAATTCGTTCGGAAAATAGGGGCAGTTGACGCACTAATAAGTTGATTTGGTCAAATACACGCGGGCCAACGACTAGACCAAATCCGGTTAATCCCGCAATTAGGGTTAAATAAACTAAAATGACGGCTAACCAACGGGGAACTCTTTGGGCTTCTGCCCAATCGACAAGAGGTACAATTGAAGCGGCGAGAACGACCGAGATCATTAGCAGTACAATTAAGCTTTGAAGTTGCCAAAGCAGCACTAAAGCGAATACCGCTAACAACACTAGCACGACATTAGACAGTGATAGGGTAATGCGACGATCTGAAGTTAATGGACGTTCATCATCAGTCATGGGTCGAGTCTCAAGGATTGATTACAGTGTTTTTCATGTCAGGGGGATTGAAGGGGTTGGCGATTGCGATTGGGACGGGGAAGAATGGGAATGAACAGCAGGATAGATTCAGGGATTTTTTAATGGGGTTAACGGTACAATCAAGAGGAGTTAAATTTTGTGCTATTTTATCATATATTTTGAGTATTTTAAATAAAATATGGATTGTTTTTTTCAAATCTAAGTATTCAAATGATTTCCATCAAAATTTTAATTTTAGCGAAAAAATATTGATCTTTCAAGGTTAAATTTCAAGGGGAGATTAATTGAGTTTAATTACGGTTACTCCTGTATTTTTAAGTTTATAATGTTTAATTCAAATCAGAGGTTGAGAGTTATACAAATCATTGTAAAATTTTAAGCTCAATCTCGCTGATGACTTCTAAACTGCCTTAATAATCTATTTTGACTTATGCAAATTCATATTGAAGGTTGGCGTTTTATTCCTCATTATATTGCGATCGCAAATCAATTTCAACTCTTGGAAATGTTGCGGCGACCGAAACTTCAACTCTCTTTTCAAGATCTCCCTTATTCTAACTCAAATTGGCAAGGAGTTCAGAGTTTATTGAACTCAACCAATCAACAATATTTTGATCAACTCCATCAAACGGTTTCTCCCTTCGCAGATGTGACGCTGAGAATGGCTGAACCTTTAAACTTAAAATCTTCTAATGCTTCGCAAACTGTTATTTTAGCAATGGCAGAATGGGGAACTCTACTCGATGAAAGTTTCACCCCAAAATATTTAGGAAGTTCGATTTATCTCGACTCAGATACAACGTTAATTACACCTTCTTCTTGGTCAAAATCTGGATTAATTCGCAGTGGAATTGCAGCCGATAAAATTGCTGTTGTTCCTTGGGGGGTTGACCCCAATATTTATAAACCCTTAACGCCAGAAGAACGAAAAACCCTACGTCAAAAATTAGGATGGGATGACTATTTTATCTTTTTAAACGTTAGTCCAATGGAAGATAGAAATGGTATTCGTCCTCTATTAAAAGCGTTTGTTTCCCTTGTCGAACTTTATCCCCAGGTTCGATTAGTTTTAAAAGGCTGTGACGCACTATATCCGTCTAAACAATCTCTTTTAACCGCGAGTAGAAGTATTCTCAGTGAAGCGGAAGTCGCCAAAATAAAACCGAATATTGCCTATATTGGCGAGACTTTTTCTTTTCAAGAAATGGCACAACTTTATCAAGCGGCTGATGCTTATGTTTGTCCAACTGTGGCTTCAAGTTTTCATTTATCTGCTTTAGAAGCAATGGCTTGTGGTTTACCGATAATTTCTACGGATGGTAGTGCGACAGATGATTTTATTCACCCTAATTTTAGCTTTAAAATTAAGAGTAAATTTAGGAGTCATATTATTAACCAACGCCTTCATTTCTTCCTACATCCCGACTGGGAACATTTAGTTGAGTTAATGGAAAAAGTGATTGAAAAACCGGAAATTTGTCAGCAAGCCCGTCAAATTTTACCTCAATTTGTTCAAGAAAATTATACATGGAAACATACAGTTGATCAACTCTTAGAAGTCTGTAAAACGTCTAGAAATTTACCCAAAAAAGTAGATCATCACTTTTCTTCTGTTTCAACCCAAAAGCCAAGTTTGCTTGTAGAAGGTTGGCGTTTCATTCCTCATTCTTATGCTTTAATTAATAGTTATCAACTTTTGGAACTTAATCAACGAGATGATATTCAACTTTTCTATCAAGATATGCCTTATGTTAGCGAGAGTTGGAAAGCCGTCGAAGGGTTACTCTCTCCCGAAGATGAACACGCTTTGAAAAAGATTCCTTTAGCAACCGAAAATCAAGCTTCAGATGTGACATTACGAGTCCATTGTCCGTTTAATTTAGCAAATTCTCGCAGTCAAAAAACGTTTATGTTTGCTTGTACAGAATGGGGTGTTGTTCCCCAATCTATTTTAAGAGGAATGAGAGTATCTTCCTTCCGAGAAGCCCATCTAAGTTCTGATACAGTTATTGTTACTTCTTCCCATTGGTCAAAACAAGGATTTCTCAATAGTGGTGCTGATCCAGAACGAGTTGTTGTTGTGCCTTTAGGAGTTAAACCTAATATTTATTATCCCTTAAAACCGGATCAACGTCAAGCTTTACGTCAACGATTTGGATGGAATAATGCTTTTGTGTTTCTCAATATTGGGGTGATGTGGAATGAACGTCAAGGAATTGAACGGTTATTAAAAGCCTTTGCTATTTTAGCTGAAAAGTATCCCGATATTCGCTTAGTTCTTAAAGGCAGAGATGCAATTTTTCCCTCTAAAGAATCAATTCAAAAAGCTAGTAAAAATATTTTAACAGAAGCCGAACTTGAACGAATTAAATCTCGAATGTATTATATTGGAGAGAGTTTATCGGCGTTAGAAATGGCGGAACTTTACCAAGGATCTGATGCTTATGTTTCGCCTTATTCTGCGGAGGGTTTTAATCTTCCCGTATTAGAGTCAATGGCTTGTGGTTTACCTGTTATTTGTACAGAGGGAGGTTCAACGGATGATTTTGTTCAACCGGAGTTTGTTTGGAAAATTGACAGTAAACTTAAAGTTAATACTGAAAAAAATGGAGATATTAAGTTTTTCCTCGAACCCAATACCCAACATTTAATTGAGTTGATGGAGGCGATGATTGAAAATTCTAGTTTCCGAAATCAAGCTTATCAGAATTTACCCCAATTTGTCGCCAACAATTTTACTTGGAAACACGTTGTCGATCAATTGCTGACCGTCATTTTTTAAAAGTAGGGTGGATGACAGAAAAAAGTTGATTCGATGAAAAATTAAATGATCGGTTGTCATCCAGACTACAAGGTTAGTTTGAGAAAAGTTGATCTAGATAGGAAGTTAATCTTACAATAAACACTCAGGATTTAACGTTAGCTTGAGACTCGATTAAACTGTCCGATATTCGATGGGAAACCTACGAATATTTACTCAAAGATATTAGTAAACAAAGGTGCGAGAATTTCGTCAATGGATCAGAAGCCAACTAGAGTAATCATTAGTTATGGAGGATTTGACGTTGAGATGAGTCGAAGCTGACACCGTGAATACCCGTGGGGAGGGGAGGACAGACGGAAAACTTAAAAAAACGCTGAGATTTCCTCACGTTCAGCAAAACCATACGATAAACTATAAACTACAAGATATAATATTTTCGTTCAGGTAAGTTTGTTATGACCTCAATCGCTGCTGCCAATACAGAATCTACCATGAATGATCCCAAACGGGGTTTACCTGTTACGATTATTACAGGTTTTTTGGGAAGTGGGAAAACGACTTTACTCAATCATATTCTTTCCAATCAAGAAGGGGTAAAAACTGCCGTCTTGGTGAATGAGTTTGGAGAGATTGGGATTGATAATGAATTAATCGTTACCACCGATGAAGATAACACAATGGTCGAGTTGAGTAACGGCTGTGTTTGCTGTACCATTAATGAAGATTTGGTGAACGCAGTTTACAAGGTTTTGGAACGTCCAGAACAAGTGGATTATATGGTTGTAGAAACCACTGGACTCGCTGATCCGCTTCCGGTGGCGTTAACGTTTTTGGGAACAGAATTGCGCGATATGACTCGCCTTGATTCAATTGTGACAATGGTAGATTGTGCTAACTTTAGTTTAGATCTATTCAATAGTCAAGCGGCTCAGAGTCAAGTTGCTTACGGTGATATTATTGTTCTCAATAAAACGGACTTGGTTGATGAGGCGGATGTTGATAGTTTAGAAGTCAGAATTCGAGATCTCAAAGGAGATGCGCGAATTTTAAGAACCACTCAATCTCAAGTTCCTTTAGCGTTAGTTTTGAGTGTGGGTTTGTTTGAGTCAGATCGTTATTTTGAAGCTGAAGAACATGAACATGAACATGAACATAAACACCATGAACATGAACACCATGAACATGAACACCACGATCACGAACACCATGAACATGAACACCATGAACATCACGATCACGAACACCATCATCACCATTCCGATCACTTAGAAAATGATGGCTTTACTTCTCTTTCCATTGAGAGTGATCGTCCGTTTTCTCTGCGAAAATTTCAATATTTCCTCGATAACCAACTCCCCAGTAATGTATTTCGGGCTAAGGGAATTATGTGGTTTGATGAAAGTCCGAAACGTCATATTTTTCACTTAAGTGGAAAGCGATTTTCGATTGATGATTCAGAATGGAAAGGTGAGAAGAAAAATCAGTTAGTATTAATTGGTCAAAATCTTGATCACGAAACTTTGCGATCGCAACTTGAAAACTGTTTAGGTACACCCAAAGAAAACAAAGGAAAAGGCTTTGGAAAAGCTTAATTTATCACTGATTTCTTGATGTATTTACTGAGACTAGATTGAACAAATGCGAGTCATTATCCAGCGAGTTACAGCTTCTCAAGTAGAAGTTCAAGGTCAAATTATCGGTAAAATTAGCCAGGGGTTAAATTTACTGGTGGGAATTGCAGAAACGGATACAGAAGCCGAACTTGACTGGATGACTCGCAAATGTTTGGAATTAAGACTTTTTCCCGATCAAAATAATCAGACTGGGCGCTGGGAAAAATCCGTTCAAGACATTGGGGGTGAACTTTTGGTGATCAGTCAGTTTACCTTGTATGGAGATTGTCGCAAAGGTCGTCGTCCTTCCTTTGACCGTTCAGCCGCGCCAGAAGCCGCCAAAAAACTGTATGAAAAATTTGTCGAAAAGTTGCGTTTAAGTGGCTTAAAGGTCGAAACAGGGGAATTTGGGGCAATGATGGAAGTCTCGATCCAAAATGACGGCCCAGTCACTCTGATTTTAGAACGGGAAAGCTAAAAAATTAATAGAGTTGAAAATTGCCTAAAAACACCTCTAAACCTTTCAATCTATTCATTACGGGGGTAGATCGTTAATCGACTCACTTGCTAAAATTATAACCACTTAGATTAAGCCATAATTTTTATCTATGCAACTTGCTTCCAAAACCGATGTTCAGGTTGAATCTACTTCGCCTCAGCAGTCGAAAGAAACGATTATTCTAGATGTTGGTGGAATGAAATGTGCGGGCTGTGTCAGTGCAGTTGAACGTCAGCTTACTCAACAAACTGGGGTGATTTCCGCCCGTGTGAATTTGGCAACAGAAGTTGCAACAGTTGAGTGTGAAGCAAACACCGTTGAAGCGGAAGAATTAGCCCAAAAATTAACCGATACTGGCTTTCCTTCTCAACCTCGAAGTGGAAGTCGTCAAACAGCCGAAGCCAGTGAAAATTTAGCCCAACGTCACCGTCAAGAAATTCGCCAACAAATTGGTCGAGTCATTACTTGTGGGTTATTAATTTTACTCTCAGGGATTGGTCATTTACATCATTTTGGGATCGGTCATCTGCCGATTTTAAATAATATGTGGTTTCACTGGGGATTAGCAACAATTGCGTTATTATTTCCCGGTAGAGCTATTATTATTGATGGGATTCGTAGCCTGCTGAGAAACGCCCCCAATATGAATACTTTGGTGGGCTTAGGAACCATAACGGCTTATACAACCAGTTTTGTGGCGCTGTTATTTCCGCAATTGGGTTGGGAATGTTTCTTTGATGAACCTGTGATGTTGTTAGGGTTTATTTTACTCGGAAAAACTCTCGAACAACAAGCCAGACATCGGGCAACAAACGCCCTTCAATCTTTAATCGCCTTGCAACCGACAATGGCGCGTTTAGTTCCGCAACCCCAAGCGGACCAAGAGAATCAAAAGATTGAACAAGCGGTTGAAATTCCCGCCGAACAAGTCCGAGTTGGGGAATGGTTAAAAGTCTTACCTGGGGAAAAAATCCCGGTGGATGGTGAAATTTTTTCCGGGAAAACAACGGTTAATGAATCGATGTTAACGGGCGAGTCAATGCCTGTGGTTAAAGAGTCGGGAGAGAAGGTTGCAGCCGGAACCATTAATCAGTCTGGTGTGATTATTATTCAAGCCACTCGTACTGCTGAAAATACCACTTTGGCTCACATTGTCAGTTTAGTTGAAAATGCCCAAACTCGTAAAGCCCCTATTCAAAATTTAGCCGATCAAGTTGCGGGATATTTTACTTATGGGGTGATCAGTTTAGCAACGTTTACCTTCCTGTTTTGGTATGGAATTGGCACAAAAATCTGGCCGGATGTGATTGATTTTGGGGCGTCAGAAATGGCGACTCACGCTTCATTATTATTGAGTATGAAGTTAGCCATTGCGGTGTTAGTTATTGCTTGTCCTTGTGCGTTGGGTTTAGCGACACCGACTGCGATTTTAGTCGGTTCAGGGATCGGCGCTGAACGAGGTTTATTAATCAAAGGCGGCGATATTCTTGAACGAGTTCATCAATTAGATACTGTTGTTTTTGATAAAACAGGAACGTTAACCACAGGTCATCCGACGGTAACTGATTGTTTGTCTATCAGTGATCATTATAACTCTGAAAACCTCTTACAACTCGTGGCAACGGTTGAACAAGGTTCAGATCATCCGATTGCAAAAGCGATTATTAATCAAGCCCAAAAACAGGAATTATCCCTACTTTCCGCAGACGATTTTCAAACCGAAGCGGGTTTAGGGGTTTCCGCCAATGTCAACGGTAAACGAGTTTGGGTAGGAAATCAAAACTGGTTAATTCAGCAAGGAATTGAATTTCCAGAAAATACCCCCGATGTTGCTGGAAAAACGGCGGTTTATGTGGCGCTTGAGAAACAGTTAGTCGGTTTAATTGCAGTTAGCGATCCTTTGAAAAAAGATGCAAAATCGACGGTTAAACAGTTGCAAAAAATCGGATTAAAGGTGATAATATTAACGGGTGATCGCGCCGATGTTGCTAAAAGTATCGCCGAACAATTGGATTTATCCCCAGAAAATGTATTGGCAGAAGTGCGACCTGATGGTAAAGTAAAAGCCATTACCGATCTACAACAGCAAGGTCAGCAAGTGGCGATGGTAGGTGATGGGATTAATGACGCGCCTGCGTTAGCCCAAGCTAATGTGGGAATTGGATTACATACCGGAACCGATGTGGCGATGGAAACGGCTGATATTGTGTTGATGCGAGACTCATTAATGGATGTGGTTGAGTCCATCAGTTTAAGTCGTTCCACCTTTAACAAAATTCGCCAAAATTTATTCTGGGCGTTTGGTTATAATACGTTAGGAATTCCAGTCGCTGCGGGTTTACTCTTACCCGGTTTTGGGATTATTCTCAGTCCAGCAACAGCGGCTGCATTTATGGCATTTAGTTCGGTGAGTGTGGTCACAAATTCGCTATTATTACGGCGTAAATTTTCCTGATTTTTAACCCCTTCCTGTTGAAATTGGAGTCGGGAAGGGGTAATCATTTCTCACGATTAACGCTGTTTTTGTGGGAATAAAACCCCAAAGCCAAACACCGCAATTAAATCGAATAAAACAGCATTCCTTTACAAAAGAGGGGCGAATGTAAAGCTATCACCCCTCTGCTGATAATTTTGATGTTTCTGTCAATTTTATAAGTTATGTAACATTCAATGCCGAGTTTTGATTGATAACTGCAAATGACCTTACAACGCAATACTTTCTAACAGTTCCCAGTGACGGTTATCGATAATTAACTGACTAATCAGTTCAAACATTTGACGACAGTGATTATTAACTTGTAAAGGAAGTTCTTCGTTTTTAATCACTAATGTCATTTTTGTTTCCGACTCTGTAGATGTTGCAGTATCAAACACCACCTCTACAGTCACTAATTTAGGAACAGGAACTTGACCAATAAATTCACGACAAATAATTGAACTTGGAGTTTCATACATCAACTCTAAATTACAAGGCTCTAACATTTCAATTAACATCAGTCGTAACTCATCAATCCGAGTAGCAATCACAAAAAAACCAGTGTAGCGAGCCATATCAAACTCCAAAGTTATTAAGAATAAACTAATGTATTCAGTGAAATTAATGTAAATTAACGTTGTCCAAAGACTGAATATAACTAGAAAGTCATAAACATTTTAATCAACTTTAATTTTAAGGGCGACATGAATAAATCAAGTTAAATCATGCAATCTCAAATGATGTGAGTCACTACAAAGGGGTAAAGCCTCGATTGACAATTTTGCCATTGTATCTAATCACTTCCAGCAACACAAACGAATAAGATTCTAGCGAAAAAGGGTTGATCAACAAAACTCAAACTCAAGATATTGAGATTTAAACAGAGTAGAGTAGAGAGTAAACTCTAGCTGCGTGTCGGCGAATGAGAGTTTTCACTAGACAACTTGACAGCAAGACTACTAGAACTGTTCTTCAAATCATTTCTCGTAAGATCAGAGTATTTCTTAAAATCTGTAAAGATGTATCATTTTATCCTCACACCAATCAGACAGATGCCTCCCGTAAGTCACAAAAATCTTGACTATTCTATTAAACCGTTAGCAAAATCCATCGTTAAAATTATACCAAAGTTTAGCCGTTTTCTTCAGTATCAACTTAAACGGGTAACTCAGAATTTGAACGCAGTCAGCGAGTTATACTAGAGGATACCAAAGCAATTTCTAATCGGGTTTTGCTCGAAAATAACATCAGGTTTAACCAGAATAGTCAATGAACGGAAAATTAATCGTGTTTGAAGGGTGCGAAGGAGGAGGGAAAACAACGCAGATCCAGCAAACTGAGCAATGGTTGCGCGATCAACTCGGATCATCTGTACCTGCAATTCTCACCACCAAAGAACCCGGTGGAACGGCTTTAGGGCGATCGCTGCGGAACATCCTACTAGACAGTCGTTTGGAAGAACCCATCGCACCGACAGCAGAATTGCTTTTGTTCGCCTGCGATCGCGCTCAACACGTTGAAACCTTCCTCAAACCCCATTTAAAACAGGGTGCAATTATTTTATGCGATCGCTTCACCGATTCTACCATTGCTTATCAAGGTTTTGGTCGCGGTTTAGACAAAAATTTGATCAAACAACTCAACCAGATCGCCACGGTGGGTTTAGAAAGCGACTTAACGTTATGGTTTGATATTGAGATTGAAAAAGGGTTAGCCCGCACTCAAAGCCGAGGCAAAATGGATCGGATGGAAAAAGCTGATTTAGCCTTTCATCAACGAGTCAATCAAGGGTTTTGTGAATTAGCCGATCAAGCAGGCGATCGCATAATTCGCATTGATGCTAATCTAAGTTTACAACAAGTTAGCCTCCAAATCCAAACTATTTTAACTCAATATTTATTGAAATGGGGATTCACTCTTTAGTCCTAATTTTTTACAACTTTTGACAATGACTTTAAACGATTCCTTTTCTCCCTTGATTGGACAACCCCAAGCGATTGAATTACTGACACAAACCGTGATTCAAAATAGAATTGCACCTGCCTACTTATTTGTCGGAAGTTCAGGAATTGGACGCAGTTTAGCCGCCCGGTGTTTTATCGAGTTTTTATTTTGTCATGGGAGTCAAAAATCTCTCAATCCTCAACAGGTTAGACATCGAATTCAAGCGAGAAATCATCCCGATTTACTTTGGGTTGAACCGACTTATTTACATCAAGGAAAACGGTTTTCTGTCTCTGAAGCCGAAGAAGCCGGAATTAAACGTCGTTCCCGGCCTCAAATTCGCTTAGAACAAATTAGAGAAATCGGTCAATTTTTGAGTCGTCCTCCCTTAGAAGCAAGTCGTTTAATTGTGGTCTTAGAACAAGCCGAAACAATGGCAGAAGCCGCTGCAAATGGATTACTTAAAACACTAGAAGAACCAGGAAAAGCGACTCTTATTTTAATTGCCCCCGGAGTAGATTCGTTGTTATCAACTTTAGTCTCCCGTTGTGCCAAAATTCCCTTTTATCGTTTAGATGAACAAGCCGTCGCCCAAGTGTTAAAAGAACAGGGACAGCAAGAAATATTATCACATCCCGAAATTATTGCTATGTCTCAAGGAAGTCCGGGTGAAGCGATGGTGTGTTGGCAACAATTACAAGCAATGTCACCAGAATTTTTAGCAAGTGTTAAACAGCCTCCTCAAACGGTTTATGATGCTTTAAATTTAGCTAAAGAAATTAGCAAAACACTCGATACTGAAGCCCAAATTTGGTTAATTGATTATTTACAACATTGTTATTGGCAACAGCAACAAAAAACGGACTTAATTAACCCTTTGTTTCTCCAACAGTTAGAAAAAGCGCGACAATCTTTACTGCGGTTTGTACAACCTCGCTTAGTTTGGGAATGCACTTTTTTATCGTTTTGTCAAACTTAATATTGTACCAATTATTACTCCCTTCTCCTCGTAGGAGAGGGGTTGGGGGAGAGGTCAAATCAAGGGTTTATAACAATACTATTAAGCTATTTTATCTTTCTTCAGCCGGAGGAGTAAAGCGAATTTCAATCCGGCGTCGGTTAGGATTAGCGGCTCTATTTTGGGGTGCATAATCTCCCGATGGATTATAAAGTTGTGCCGCAGAATAGGCTTTGAATTTTAACCCCAACTCTTGTAATTCTTGATTTTCTTGTAGCTTTTCAACTACTGCCAATGCTCGCATTAACCCTAAATCAGCATTAGATCCGGGGATTAACTGATTGAGTGATTCATTCCCCTGAAGAACTTGTTCTAAGTTAGAATCTAAATTACTATAATTTCCCGTATTAACTTGACCATCTGTATGTCCGATCACTTCGACAATATAGCCTTGATAATCTTGCGCCTGAGTTTTAATTTGGTTGATTAAATCTTCTTCCACAAATTGACTCAGTTGGGGAGAAAGTTCTGCACTTCCTGATTCAAATTTACGTTCAGCAGAATCTCTTAAAACAATCACCGGAGGAGATTTTAACCGTTCAATTTCTTGATTGAGTTCAGTAATGCGGCTACTGCGTTGTTTTAAATCTCCTCTCATTCTGGCGATTTCTCCTTCTAAGTTACTAACCCGATTAGAACGTTGTTGTAATTGTCGTTCGAGTTGTTCAGAACGAGAGGCGTTTGCTTCAGAAACAGACTGCACAAAAACTGATTTTATAATTGCTAAAATGAGAAATAAACTCAAAATCATAAAAGCGTTTGACATTAAATCGGTAAACGCTGGCCAAACATTTAATTCTTCCTCAGAACTTTTGTAGCGAGAATGACGCATTTTAACTTCTCCAGACTAATATTCATTAATTTTTGGTTTTGTATTTAAGGCTAAGGATTTTTTTGGGTAGAATATAGAGTATTTTGAGTCAGGCGATCGCCAAGTTTATCCAGCCCTGTACGCACGGTTTCTGTATATCGTTCAATCGCAATAACTAGCTTAGTTAACTCACTTTGAATTTCTTCTAAACTTTCGGTGCGTGTTACCATTCGTCGTTGTAAAATATCTAAAGTATTCATCGCCAGTTGGAAGCCTTGAGTCGCATTTTGAAGCTGTTGCGTCATCTCTCCGAGAGACTGTTGGTTGATGCGATGGGCTTCGATAATCTCCTGGGAAGTTTGATTAGTTTGATTCATTTGTTCGCCAAATTTTATCAACCGTTTGCTATAATTTTGCAGTTCGATCATTGCCAAATCGACGGATTGAACAGAAGATGATAAACTCGTAGCAGACTGAGAAAAATTACGCTGAGTATTGGCTAGATTTGTGGTTGCGCTAGAGAGTGTTTGCGGGAACTGACTGCGTTCAAAAGCTTGTGCTGCTTCCATAAACTGATTTGTGGTTTGTTGGAAACTCTCGGAACTTTGGGTGATTTGCAATGAAGCTTCAACGAGTCGATGATAAACTTGTTCGGTGAGTTGACTGGTTTTAATTTGGGCTTCTGAAACTTCTTGAATTTTTTCTTGGAGTGCAACTTCAATAGAACTTTGAATCGTTTGGCTAAATTGATGTAAAAACCGTTCAAAAGTATTCACCATTCCCTGAACCACTTTATCTAAATGCGTTTCTCCTTTTAGAGTAGGTTGGTAGATATTATCCAGATAATCTTCTAATCCACTCAAGAGTTTATTTTTGGCAAAGGTTGTATTAAACAAAAAATTAACAATGGTTAGAAATGCACTAAATAAAATGGCTGTTAAACTGGTAATAAAGGCGATTCCCATACCTTGGAGCGGTTGTTGAATTTCTTGTAATAAACTGGTAATATCAGTTCCACTCGTTGCACTCACCGCTTGACTCAAAGCGGCTAAATTAATTGTAATTCCGACAAAAGTTCCTAATAAGCCAAAAGATAATAATAAATTCGGTAAAATCCGAGTAAAATAATCAACTTGTTCGCAAGAGATGAAGAAAACTCTTTCCTGACTGTAAACGTGATCGATTAATGCACCTGTATTCACTTGTTCTAACTCCCGTCTGGCTTGTGCTAAACGAACTTCTAGTTCTTGTATCAATCTCGGTTTATTTCCTGAAACTTTCCCGTAGATTAATCGCCAAACTTGATTACCTTGACTCGTGAGATAATAATGAAGTGCCATGCGTAACAACACCGCCACCACAGCAGGAATAATCACTAAAGCAACAATCAGGATAACTAAATAATCCGGGATCATAGACATAACAATCACAGTGAGAGGAGAACAGTCGGTAGATGCTACAGTAGCACGTTACTTAATTCCGTGTTTCTTGCTGCGCTAAAGCACCCCAATTTTTTAATAACGTCCAACAATTTTTAAACCATCTTTGAAATGAGCAACCGTGGTCACAACAGCAACACAAAAATAAAAAATACGAATTCCCCAAAAACAAATTCCCATTAACCACGTCACCACTGTCGGAGGAATACCACTCACTTTAACAAATCTAGAATTGACTTGTTTTTCGAGTTTGGCTAAATCTTCCATCTGAGATGCTTTTGTGGGAATCATGGGAAACTGACCCGTGTAAAGATAAAATCCAAACACTCCCGAATGGTTGACCCGACTTTCTAAAAAAGAATTCGCCAGATCAATCGCTTCGGGCTTAGAAATCTGATCATCGCTGACAATATCTTGAATCCACAAATCGTATTTCACAGATTGAGGAATCGCTAAAATGATCGGAACCAAAATCACCAAAAATCCAGCACTAATTTTGCGACCCAGTTGAGAAGGAAGCAAAGCAGTTGCTAACCCAAATCCCATTCCGACTACAGCAAAAACCAATAGATTGAGTAAATCGATTAGCTCCAGTCCCCGAAGCAAATCACCAAAAATAAAGATAGGATATAAATATCGATGAGCTAGCATCAGTGCCACAACTTTAATGGCAACGGCGACCCCAAACAAAATCGCTCCACAAGCCACATAGCCAAAGGCACTAATAATGTATAGACCGACACGCCCTAGTTGGTTGATCAACTGCATGGAACTACGAGCGAATTGAGGATTTAGACGACGAACGAGATAAGTCTTCTTGAGTTGATTGTGCCGTTTGTTGGATGAAATCAAGGTCGGGAAAAGGCTCACCTTCGACACTTAACCACAACAAATACTCAATGTTACCGGCTGGGCCTTGTAGGGGTGATCCCGTTAAACCCCGATACTTCCATCCAAGGGTTTGCGCTGCACAAGCGACTTGAAATATGGCATCAGCTTGATCAAATGGCGATCGCACAACGCCCTTTTTCCCGACGCGCCCCTTACCGACTTCAAATTGCGGCTTTACCAAGAGTACCACCTCGCGAGGCGGTTGGAGAAGATTCCACAGAGCCGGGAGAACTTTCGTTAGGGAAATAAATGACACATCAATAACTGCTAAATCTGCGTAACTTTCGAGATCACTTTCCTTAGTATCCGATTCGATATCATTTTTCGCAAGGGGAGAAATAGAGTGTTCAGACTGGCTATAGAGTTGTTCGGGTGTCAAATGTCTGAGGTTGGTGCGTTCGAGCAAAATCACTCGCGGATCTGTGCGGAGTCGCCAGTCTACTTGTCCGTAACCGACATCAATCCCGTAAACCCGTTGGGCGCCGGCTTGGAGCAAACAGTCTGTAAACCCTCCGGTGGAGATTCCGCCATCAATACAGATCCGTTGGCTCACATTAATCTTAAAATAATCTAAAGCTTTGATTAATTTTTCTCCGCCCCGAGAAACGAAAGGCGATCGCTGTTTAACTTTGATTTGGGCTTCTAAGTCAATTTCCGTACCCGGTTTATCAATTACCTGTTGATTCACCATCACCTCTCCCGCCCGGATCAAGCGTTGGGCGATGTGTCGGGAAGAACACAAGTTGCGATCAATTAATAGAGTATCGAGCCTTTGTTTTGCCAAGAGATTTTCTCAGAGCGGGTTCTACGCATCTTAACCAGACTAATTTTACCACAACTGTTTTAGATGATTATCTCGATCATAAAGAGGGGTGAAAAAAGCCACCCCCCAGTGATTGGGTATCAAGTTTTCTACAAACCAGTGAAATCGAGTCAATTCTAGAAAAAATCTCTAGATATCTGTTTCTGATAATTCACGAATCAGGTGATCAAAAGGTCGATCAAGATATTCACCTGTGGGAACTCCTGCTGCTGCAACTTGTTCACGAACCAGATTATTGAGAATACCAATTCCCACAACCGTCGGGCCAATAGGGACACTCAGAGAGTTATAAGTTTCCCGTAATCCTTGTAAAACCCGTTCATCGAGAACATCGGTATCCCCTGCGACCATCGCATAGGTTGCATAGCGTAGATAATAATCCATATCACGCAAGCAAGCCGCATAACGGCGAGTCGTGTAGGCATTACCACCCGGACGAATCAGTTCCGGGAGTTCTTCAAACAATTGAGAACCTGCTTGTTTGACCAGTCCGGCTGCGTTACCATTAATCACGGCAGCAGCTTGAACCCGTGCAGTACCCGTCTGAAAGTAGGATTTTAATTGATCAATGGCATCTCGGTCTAAATATCGTCCTGTCAAGTCGTAATTTTTAATTAGGCTTGTAACTGCGTCCCGCATGAAAATAATCTCCTTATCATATTCTTTCAATTATTCTCAGCCATGTCGTGTTATAGTGTAATGCTTGATACAAAACTTAATCAATCTGAGTCACTATGATCAGCCAGATGCTTGGTTGAGAAGATCTGCTGATATCCTCAGATCGTAAATCATATGGAGATCCCTATGCCAGAAACAGCGCAAGAAGTCTTGAGCATGATTCAAGACCAAAAGATCAAGATGATCGACCTTAAGTTTATTGATATGCCAGGAATCTGGCAGCACTTAACGGTTTACCACGATCAAATTGACGAAAGTTCATTTACAGATGGCGTTCCCTTTGATGGTTCCAGTATTCGGGGATGGAAAGCGATCAACGAATCGGACATGATGATGACACTCGATCCCAAAACGGCTTGGATCGATCCCTTCATGGCAGAACCCACACTGAGTCTCATTTGTAGCATCAAAGAACCCCGCACAGGCGAATGGTATAGTCGTTGTCCTCGGGTGATTGCTCAAAAAGCGATTGACTATCTCGAATCAACCGGTATAGGAAGTACTGCTTTCTTCGGGCCTGAAGCAGAATTCTTTGTATTTGATGATGTTCGCTTTGATCAAACCCAAAGCTGTGGCTACTACTATGTAGATTCTATTGAGGGTCGTTGGAATTCGGGACGGGAAGAACCCGGTGGAAACTTAGGAAACAAACCCCGTTACAAAGAAGGCTATTTCCCCGTTTCTCCGACGGATACAATGCAGGATATGCGGACTGAAATGCTGCTGACGATGGCAGAGTGTGGCGTTCCCATTGAAAAGCATCACCATGAAGTTGCAACTGGGGGTCAGAATGAGTTGGGTTTCCGCTTCGGAACTCTAATTGAAGCGGCTGATAACTTGATGATTTATAAATATGTCATTAAGAATGTTGCTAAAAAATATGGCAAAACCGTAACGTTTATGCCCAAGCCTGTCTTTAATGACAACGGTTCAGGGATGCACTGTCACCAGTCCATCTGGAAAGACGGTCAGCCTCTATTTGGAGGGGACAAATACGCAGGTTTCAGCGAAATGGGCTTGCATTATATCGGCGGTATTTTACGTCATGCTCCGGCGTTACTGGCTTTAACAAACCCGACAACCAACTCTTACAAGCGCTTGGTTCCGGGTTTTGAAGCCCCGGTAAACTTGGCTTATTCTCAGGGTAATCGTTCGGCTTCAGTTCGGATTCCGCTCTCTGGTGATAGTCCCAAAGCCAAGCGGCTTGAATTCCGTTGTCCGGATGCGACAGCCAACCCCTACTTAGCGTTTGCGGCGATGCTGTGTGCAGGGATAGATGGGATCAAAAACAAAATTGACCCCGGTGAACCCCTCGATGTAGACATCTATGACTTGTCTCCAGAGGAGTTAAGTAAGATTCCTTCTACTCCCGGTTCGTTGGAACTTGCTCTAGAAGCCTTAGAAAATGATCACGCTTTCTTAACCGAATCCGGCGTTTTCACCGAAGACTTCATCGCTAACTGGATTTCCTACAAACTCGATAACGAGGTTAACCCCATGCGGTTACGTCCTCACCCCTATGAGTTTGCTCTCTACTATGATGTCTAACGTTTAGGCAGATTGAATATTGAGATTTTACACGCCACCTACTATGGGTGGCTCTTTTCTGGACAATTCTCTCCAAAGAGCGTTGTCATTTTCAGAAAAAGTTTACAATAATTTACAAGATGATTAAGCAATTCATTTGATTGATTTACTGATTCTCTATGACTGATACCTTAACAAAACTCACTTACGAAGCTTTGCAGAAAGGCAAGATTTATTTTGGTGTTGCACATAAAACCCTCAGCACTCAACTGTTAAACTGGGTTCATCCTTCCACACCCGAACGCAAACCCCAATCCCTCAGTCCTGAAAATCTGGCTACCCTGCAAGGTTGGCTGGATAAAATCATCGAAACAGACTTGCAGGATGCTAGGCGGGGCGTTTATCCCGAATCTCTCCTGTTTGAGAACGAATGGGAAGACTTTTTTAGCTACTATCCGACTCTGTGGTTTGACTTGTTGACGATTCAAGAACGGGCTAACCAAAAACGTTATCAAGAATTTGCACCGAATATTGATACTGAGGGCTATCCCAAATATTACCTGCAAAATTTCCATCATCAAACCGATGGTTATCTCAGCGATATGTCTGCTAACTTATACGATATTCAGGTAGACATTCTGTTTAGTGGTGCTGCTGATGCCATGCGGCGACGGGTATTAGCACCTCTCAAACAAGGTGTACAAAGCACGTTTAATACTGTTATTCCTAAACACATTCGGATTTTAGATGTTGCTTGTGGAACAGGTCGAACTTTAAAATATACTCGTGCTAGTCTTCCTAAAGCTTCTCTATACGGCATTGATCTCTCACCTGCCTATTTACGCAAAGCCAATCAATTGCTGTCTGAAATTCCGGGCGAGTTACCCCAACTGGTTCAGGGAAATGCTGAAGAAATGCCCTATGTAGACCAATACTTCCACGGGATTACCTCGGTGTTTATGTTCCATGAACTGCCCCCAGAAGCCCGTCAAGGGGTGATTGAGGAATGTTTCCGAGTCCTTCAACCGGGCGGAGTTTTCGTGATTTGTGACTCCATGCAAGTCAATGATTGTCCGCAGATGAAAACGATGATGGACAATTTCCCGATTATGTTCCATGAACCCTATTATCGGCACTATACGACGGATAATCTAATCGAACGTTTAGAAAAGGCAGGGTTTGAGAACATTAGCACTCAAAATCATTTTGTTAGCAAATACTGGATTGCTCATAAACCTGTTGAGGGATAATCAAAACTGACGGTGGAGATGTTCCCTAGAGATGTTCTCGGGGAATGTCTCGAACGAGATAATATGGGTGCAGACACTCAATTTTATCATCAGAGGAACTTGCGATGAGCAGTACAACCCCCCAAAATACAGAGGCCATCTCCGAAGATTTAGAACCGGAGACAACGATCACCTATACTGAAGAAATTGAAACGGTGATTGCAGGTTTGGCAAAAGACCAGAAAGTGATGGTTGGTCAAAGTGATGCAGGTCATTTGTGGAAGTTTCAATATGGAAGTGCTGAAGTTTTTGTACAATTAACGGGAGACACCGAAGACGATACACTTACGGTTTGGTCGCCTGTCTTGCAACTTCCCGCTAAAAATGAAGAAACATTGATGCGAAAACTATTGGAGATCAATTGGTTATCAACCTATGAATCTCATTTTGCCATCAATAATAATCAGGTAATTGTTCTTTCTAACCGCACTCTGGCTGGAATTACTCCGGCTGAAATTTCTCGGATTATTACCGTTGTTGCTACAATTGCCGATGATAACGACGACGATTTACAGGCGGAATTTGGACAGTAAAGATTAAATATTCTGTTTTTGCGGAGTCCTGAGTCTAGAACATCTCGCCGTTCAATAAATCTCCCCAACTTCCTCAATTTCCCGAAGCGAAAGTTTCTATGTCTAATCAAGGTTCAGTCTGGCGTTTTATCCCATTTATTAAGGCTTCAGGACATCTTCAAATGGCGATTGATGCTTGGTTACTCGAACAACACCGCCTGGGAAAACATCCCCCCACCTTGCGGTTTTATACCTGGGAACCTGTGGCAATCTCTCTCGGCTATCATCAACGCCGTTGGCCAGAATCTTGGCAAAACTTAATGTGGCGAGGACAATCTGTAGATTTGGTGCGCCGTCCTAGCGGGGGAAGGGCAGTGCTACATCAAGGGGATTTAACTTATGCGGTGGTGACTTCAGGACTCTCTGAGAGCCGTCTGGAAGCCTATCAAACGGTTTGTCAGTTTTTGATTGAGGGGTGGGGTCAACTGGGGTTTAAACTTGATTACGGTTCAGCAGGACGAGGCTACATTCACAATCCTAATTGTTTTGGAACAGCAACAGGTGCAGATTTAATTTTATCCGATGGTTCTAAGTTAATTGGTAGCGCTCAACTCCGACGGGATAAAACAATTTTACAACACGGTTCTATGCGGTTATATCCTGATATTGAACTGCATCAACAGGTGTTTGGGATGATAGCTTTGCCTTCTATTCTACAACGGTTTAATCAGAACTCCAGTGGTGAATCAGAAACTCTATGCTCTGAGGTTCAAAATCGGATAATCACTGCTTTAGTTCAAGCAGCTTGTCAATGTTTTCAAATACAGTTAAATACTGAACCTCTATCTGATCACGAATGGCAAGCGATTCAAGCCAACTCAGCCCAATTTTCTGTTTTGTAAATTTAAAAAAAGTTGCAAACCTCAATATTTTATGCTAGCCTATAGATAAATATTGCCTAAATCAAAGAGCGAGAACTCTCACAAGAAATAGGCAATAAAGGGGATATAATCAACTAATATCGTTCACTACCTCAGACTGTTCTGATCGAGGATTGCGCCTCGCCTTGGAGTGGTTAAGAGAAGGAAGCGATAAAAACTTCTCAACGAAATTAGCTTCTTATTATTTGTACCGTCTTTTCACCTGTCAATTCGCTCTCCTTCGGTGAAAAGCAATGAGTCACAACAGCAAAACCCTCATCCGGTGCTATAATCAGTTACACTTAAGTAACGTGAAAGGGAAGGATTAACGCCGTCCACTACCTCGGGCCGTTCTGATCGAGGATTGCGCCTCGCCTTGGAGTGGTTAAGAGAAGGAAGCGATAAAAACTTCTCAACGGACTAGCCTTCTATTATTTGTACCGTCTTTTCACCTGTCAATTCGCTCTCCTTCGGTGAAAAGCAATGAGTCACAACAGCAAAACCCTCATCCGGTACGCTTGTTATTCACATTTACTAATATATCAGTCAAACTTGGATAACTCCATCGATCTTTAGAGAGAAACTATTGTGATTGTTTGATCCTTCATTTGACATAGGTAGATGATCTGAAATCCTGAAATGTTTGCGTGACTATGATTGATGGAGACAAAGGCAGACCTTGATTTATTCCTCTTGGCTAGGATCGCATTATTGTTTCGATTTCAGATAAGATCAAAGAACTTAGTTTGTTCAATGACGAATCATGGCTGAAACCGGATCAGGCGGTGAAACAATTGCAGCGATCGCCACCGCGATTGTTCCTCAGCAGGGGAGCATCGGAATTGTGCGTCTATCTGGATCTCAAGCCCAAGCGATCGCTAAATTGCTGTTTAATGCCCCCGGACGTCAAGCTTGGGAAAGTCATCGCATCCTGTACGGCTATATTCGTCATCCTCAGACTCAACAGGTTGTCGATGAAGCCTTGCTGTTGCTGATGCTTGCTCCTCGTTCTTACACTCGTGAAGATGTCGTTGAGTTGCACTGTCATGGCGGAATTATCGCTGTTCAGCAGGTACTACAACTCTGTTTAGAAGCCGGAGCGAGACTGGCTCAACCCGGTGAATTTACCCTGCGGGCTTTTCTCAATGGCCGAATTGATCTGACCCAAGCTGAAAGTATTGCCGAGTTAGTCGGTTCTCAGTCTCAAGCGGCGGCTCTTGCTGCCTTAGCTGGATTACAAGGAAAACTCGCCACTCCCATCCGCCAACTCAGGGCTACCTGTTTAGATGTATTAGCGGAAATTGAAGCTCGGATCGACTTCGAGGAAGACCTACCGCCACTAAACGTTCCCGATATCATATCACAAGTAAACCAGATTTCTGCGGAATTGTCAATACTAATAGAAACAGCCGAAAAAGGTGAGCGGTTAAGAAGTGGATTGAAAGTGGCAATTGTCGGGCGTCCAAATGTGGGAAAATCAAGTTTATTAAATGCGTGGAGTCAGAGCGATCGGGCAATTGTAACAGACCTTCCGGGGACAACTCGGGATGTGGTAGAATCGCAATTAGTCGTGGGTGGAATTCCCGTACAAGTATTAGATACAGCTGGAATTCGTAACTCCGAAGATCAAGTTGAAAAAATCGGCATAGAGCGATCGCGTAGTGCCGCAAAGTTAGCAGATTTAGTGTTATTAACCATAGATGCCGAAGCAGGTTGGACAGAAAGCGATCAAGAAATTTATCAACAAGTCAAACACCGCCCTTTGATTTTAATCCTCAACAAAATTGACCGAGTATCTGTCAACGAGTTAGACTCAAAAGTTCAGGAAATCCTCGCAAAACTGAACCGAGAAAATTTATTAACAGTTCAAACCGCAGCCGCTTTAAATCAAGGAATTTCAGAACTTGAAACTACAATTTTAACCGCCATTAACGCCGGAAATCTTCAAGCCGAAAACCTAGATATTGCCATCAACCAACGTCAAGCATCTGTGATTACTCGAGCAAAAATAGCCTTAGACCAAATGAAAACCACCATTGACAATCAACTTCCTTTAGATTTTTGGACCATTGATCTGCGAGATGCCGTTCAAGCGTTAGGAGAAGTCACCGGAGAAGAAGTCACCGAATCGGTTTTAGATCGAATATTCAGTCGATTTTGTATTGGCAAGTAACCCCAGTCTTTTAGAAATCAACTTTCTATACAAAGGTACAACTCAGGAGTATGGTGAAATTAATCTAAAATAATCAGGGAAATAAAAAATGCCCAATTCAATGACCAACGTACAACCGCCCTTAGAATTTATCCCTCCTGACTTTCAATCTGGAGTTTTAAAACTCAGTCAATGGATTTTCCCGTGGTGGATTCGCTTCAAAACTCCCATCACAGAAATCCAAGCGGAAAACGTCGAACAATTAGTTGAACTCTATCAACAATTCCAACAGGAAAAAGTTCGGTTTATGTTAGCCTTTCGTCATCCCAACCCCGATGATCCCTTATCGATTTCTCAGTTATTTTGGCGAAAAATTCCTCAACAGGCAAAAAAACAAGGAATTGCTTTAAAATCTCCTGTTCATGCCCATTTCATGTATGATCGCGGTATTCCATTATGGGCGGGAAACTATGTGACTTGGTTATTTCCAAAATTGGGCGGCACCTCAATATTACGAGGAAAACTAGATCGTCAAGGATTAAGATCAGCCCGAAATTTATTTGTAAATGGTCGCTTTCCAATCGCAGCGGCACCCGAAGGCGCAACAAATGGTCTAAATCACCAAGTTAGTCCGTTAGAACCTGGCATTGCTCAACTCGGTTTTTGGTGTGTCGAAGACTTACAAAAAGCCCAACGGAGTGAGGAAGTCTTGATTGTACCATTGGGAATTCAATATCATTATATACGAGATAATTGGCAAGCACTCGCCCAAGTTCTCACTCAGATGGAGGCTGATTGTGGTTTAACGACTAATAATTCTCAACCCATTCCCAGTTCACTCTATCCCCGTCTGATTAGCTTGGGGAATTACTTGCTGGATTTGATGGAGAATTTTTATCGTCAATATTATCATCAACATATCCCCACAGATCAAACAGAAGAATTACCCATTCGATTACAACGACTGTTAGATATTGCTTTACAAGTTGCAGAAAGTTATTTTGCGATTAAACCCAAAGGAAGTTTAACTGAACGTTGTCGTCGCATTGAGCAAACCGGGTGGGATTGTATTTATCGAGAAGATATTAAAGATCTGGAAGCTTTGTCACCCGTCGAACGAGGATTAGCCCGGCGAGTGGCAGAAGAAGCCAGTCTGCGAATGTGGCATATGAGATTAGTGGAAAGTTTTGTTGCTGTGAGTGGGAAATATGTTCAGGAAAATCCCACGTTTGACCGTTTTGCAGAAATTACGATTATTGCTTGGACGATGATCACTCGACTCAAAGGCGGAAACCCCAGTCAAACTCCATATTTAGGAAAGCGACGAGTACAAATGACGGTCGGAGAACCGATTTCAATTTCTCAACGATGGTCTGATTATAAAGCAAGTCGGCGTCAAGCCGTGGAAAATTTGACTCAAACGTTACAAGCTGCATTAGAAAAGATGAGTCAACCTGAGTCGAAGCCTTAGACAATAAGCAAATATACTTATTTTTTGAAACTGAACTCCGAAGATTTTGGGGATGGATCAATTATTTTGTTCATCTCTAACTTTGGTTTGTACGGGTGTACTTAGGTGTGTGTGTAAAAAAATATACTTTTGCATCTCCGAATAATTACTGCTTTTTACGGGCTTTTATGATTGACAATTTTATATTTTCAGTATTTTCAACAAGCAATTAAAAATCATAAAAATCTTTCTAAATAGTAGTTTCACGTAATTATTTTTAAATTTTAAGCTCCTATAAACTTTGTGTAAAGATAGAGTAAAAACATCAAAAAAAACTAGACAATCACCCTTAAAATTGAGTAGTATAGATAACAAGCGAGGGAACACAAGCAACTACAGTTAAACGCAAGGTTGAGTTCCCAAAGCGAGTAAATTCAATTTTATTAAAGGAAAACAGTCTAAATGAAAAATTTATTTGCAGGCGTAATAACTTCTTCCGTTGTAGCTGCTAGTGTCTTGTCCTTATCCGCATTAGATGCCAACGCTGCAACAATGGCTCAGACATCCGATGTAACCGCAGGTGATGGTATTAACGCAACAGCCGTTGATGGAGCTAATGCAGGTAACGATACTGGAAATAGTGATTTTATTGACCGACTCAATGGAGGTTTGTTTGGTAACTATACTTGGGAATTAGCTGACAAGTCAGATGAAGCATCTTCTATCCCAGACGTTACACTCAACATGACCGGTCAAGGAGAGACTTCTGGAAGTTGGTCTATCACCGGATTAGATAATTCTTCTCCCTTCGTAATCAGCCTGAAAGCAAGCAATAGTTACAGTGCTTACTTCTTTGATGCTGGATCTGCTTTAGAGGGTATGTGGAATACAATAGGTACTTCTACTAACAAAAAAGGTAAAGCTCAAGCCATCTCTCATATCTCTGTATTCGTTGCTTCTAATCAATTCACCGATACTCCCGACTCTCAAGAAGTTCCTGAACCCGGAACTTTGTTTGGATTATTAACTCTCGGTGGAATGGTCTTTGGAAAGAAGGCGATGAGTCGCAACAGCTAATTCAACACCAACAGTTAGCCAAACAATCTTCTAAAATAACTACAAAGGTTTCAGCTATAGTGGAGAGTTGAGACCTTTTAATTTTGTGGATTTGAATTAGGCTTGACTGAATTCAAGAGAAAACTCACTCATGCGTCAATTATCTCTGCTCTTGTTGGTGATTCTCCCTGGTTTAACGGTTACTTCTGTGAGTCTTTATTATTTATTCCCAGAATGGATAGCGTTAGAAGTCAGTCATCAGAACTTTCAACGAGTTGCGGAAAATCCTGCATCCACTCTAACGGAAGTTTATATCGCTCAAGCCGCAGAAAACCGTCACCGGATTAACTGTTTTGCGGAGGGAGTGGGTGTTTTATTTGGATTGTCAATTTTAGCAATGGGTGTACATGGAATTTGTCTGATTCCTAAAGAAAAGAAAAATCCTCACCTCTGAGAGATTGAGATGAGGATAGATTTTACATTAATTTTGCTTTAATTTTTCAATTTCTCGATGAACGCTCATCCCAATTTGTAAGGCTTCATTAAGTAACTGTCCGTATTCGTTGGCTTGGTTGTTAACGTTAAAGGTCATTAAAGTGGTTAAGTTGTTTTCCAAGTGAGCGAATAATTCATAACGACGATCAATAAAGTCTTGATGTTCTCGAATTATTCGTTCAGTTTGAAAGGCACTGACTAAACTATTTCTGGTAATCTGCAAGGCTTGAATGACTTCTGCTCGGTTTACCAGTTTGTCTTCTAAGCTTTCGGTTTTACTGAACTGATCTAAAATTTCAACAGCTTTGACGGTATCGTTATATTTCTTGACTTCCTCCATTAAATACAAAACATTTCGTAGTGGTTTTAGTTTGAACCCAACTCCTAAATTAACTCCTAATGTGATCACTATAGATAAAGCAATGGCTTTGAGTAAAAACGGGAGAGTGGCTTGAACATCAGGAGTTATTGTTCTGTCAAGTAACAGTAACATCAGAGGACCAGCTAAAACCAGGCTTAGAAATAGACTGATTAACTCTGTGGAAATCAAGGAAAAGAGTTTTTTGTAATCGCCCCAAATTTTCCCTAAAATCGTCTGTCTAATCACCTCGTTTCTACACAGACTCACAGTTAAACTCTCCGGAGAGAAACCCATTAAATTATCTAGTTCATCTTCAGAAAATTTCAAAGAATTCAAGTCAGAGTTCATGCTTATTGAAAAAGTTGACTCAGGGATTCTATAACATTCATGTAAAAGTTACTGTCTTGTTCCCGAAACAGTTGAAACGGTTCACCGGGCGCACCAAAAAAAGGTCTTAACGTCCACCCGAGTTGACTTCCAACAAAAGCATACAAGATTAACCAAAACCGCAAAATATTTAAACGCAGCTTTTGACCATCTGCATCTTTTTCTGACATAAATTGCATTCCATCATAAAATAATTTTGTTCCTAAAAATCCCGTCAGTGCAAAATTCCCAACATTGAGAAGTTTAAAAAACTGATAGTCTTGGGTACTCAACATAAAAAAGAAAGTGACAGGTGCAAACCCCAAAAGTAAAACACTAATTTCAGCCATCGCTGTCATTAATAGTGTTAAATACTGTTCAAAGCTGTGTTTAGAACCAAACATCACATTTAAAAAATATAATGTGGGAAAACAGATAATTAGCGTTAAAAAGTAAAGGGCGGGAAGTTTAATCGCCGAAAAAATAGCCTGTAAAAAGCTACTTGACGAACCAATAATTAAACCATAAATTCCAAAAAAAACAGAGCTTGAGATGAATAAATTTACAAGTTTTGGCTTGAGTTTAACACCGTGACGAATATCTTCTAAAAATTGCTGTCTTTCTCGCAGCAAAGTCATGACTGTCGCAAAAGAGTTCATTGGTTCCCCTCGATTAATGTTGTAAACGGGTAAATTTACAGCAGATTTCAATTCCATGAAATCTATTGATTTCGGGTGCTGGCTTTTTGCACCCCTAAAGGTTAGAATGAATAGAGAAATACCCAGATAGGTTAAAAAGCTCTACATCTTCAGAATCGAGAATTCCTGAAACTTCCTATAAATCAGACTGCGATGTTTAATTATACTTGATTCTATATAATGATTAGCGATTCACATTTCTAGATTTTTGTCAAGTCGGCTAAAAAAAGAGGGGTAAAAATTGGTGCGTCGTTGGTTGAGATGAGGGTGTTAATTTGGGGGTGCGACGGGATAAAGTCACGGAAAAATCGGGGTTTGAGGCGTTAGAACCGAGAAAAATCCCTTATTGGTCACACCAATCCTGCATTATTTTCACAGTCTAGAATACCATAAGGGCTGAAAGAACGCAAGCTCGTTGCTTATTGAGAATTATTCTTGAGTTAATTTTTGTAAAATTGGGGGTATTGATAGAAACTTTAGAAGTTAAACCCAGCTACAGATTAGCCTAACTTATAGTATAGCCGAAAGATAAAGTCAATAAACTCCCCACCAGTATCAACCCAAGCAATAAATAAAGAACTTTGCTGGTTTTTTCCGCCTTATTCCAGATTTCACGATAACTGAGTTGATGATTTTGTATTAAAATAAAAGCAGGAGGACTGAAAATAAAAGGTAAACCTCGGCTCAACAAAAACCGGATCAAAAAGTTAATCATCCACAGTCGTTTGCGAAGAATATCTTGATTATATTGCCAGGGGAAAGCGGTTTGAGCCAGACGGGTTAAAGGTTTTAAATCGGGAGAACGCCAAGACTGATAGAGTGGCAAAGCATCGGAGATGATATCATTCGTTTGAGATAGGGCTTGATTGAGAATAGAAACATCCTCTAATGCTGAGTTAACTCCCTGTCCAATATCTGGGGGAAAACAGTGAACGGCATCGCCTAATAACACCACCCCACTTGAATAATTTTTAGCCGATACTAACCAATGCAACCCAGAACAATATTGAGGTGGGGGAAAAAATCCGCCTTCACTTTTAGCAAAACGTTCGCTTTCTTCGGGCGATACAATTTCAGGTATTGGCAACTGGGGGAAAGCGGATTCTAGGAATTTATACAACTGTTCACCGTCTTGTATTTTCCAAATTTGATCATCCGGTTGTCTGATAATATTTGCGGTTCTGGGTTCGTTGGGGTCAGCAAACGGTAAAATACCCAGAGATAAACCACCCTGAGAGTCCGTAAAGGCTGAACGAATCGCATAAGCCATTGTACAAACTGCCCGTTCAGACTTATTATTATCGAGGGGAAAGTTTGGCGGCAGGGTCAAAACTTTGTATTTCAAACCCGAACTAGCAGAGGGAAACAACTGCATTTTAAATTGATTTGTTCCCGAGTTGTCCCAGTGATCTAAAGTTTCCCGAACAACAGAGTTAATTCCATCACAACCCACTAAAAGATTGGTTTCCAATTTGAAAACGTTTTCGGTATTAATTTCTTGGGTAAGAATGGTTAGTTTAGATTCTCCCAAGTTTTCTTCAACCCTCGGGTCAATTTTTACGCATTTTGTATTGAATACAACCCGAATAGAATCCTGCCAATTTTCCTCAATTTCTTGATAAAGCAACTGCAAAAAGGCTCGGCGGGGCAACCAATAAGCCGTTTTTCGGTTGGGGTCTACTACGGGTACTTTTGAAGTTTTACAAGTTCCATCCGCTTTGATTTCTGTTAAGTAAAATTCGGTATTGGGAACCCCAATTTTTGATAATTTATCAGTAAAACCCAATAAATCCGTAAATTTTTGCCCCCGACCATCAATTAAATAGTTGAAAGATTTATCCGGTTCGTAGAAATCAGCCGAGGGACGTTTTTCTAATACGGTAATTTCAGACCAACCCCGCTTTGCCAACATTAACGCCGTCGCAAAACCCGCAGGCCCGCCACCTACAATAACGGCTTTTTGCTTTAAGTTTTGAGTTTCTGTAGACATATATCCTACCAAATTCCTCTCCTGAAAAGATGGGGTTAGAGTCAGGTTTTATCCCGTTCTAATTTTGATATTGAATCCGATAAATGCGATCGCCCGCTTCTTCAGTAAACAGTAAACTACCATCCGGCATTGTTAACAAACCAACCGGACGCCCCCAAGTGGTCGGAATAGAAGGATCAATCAAAAAACCCGTCAGAAAATCTTCGTATTCTCCCGTGGGTTGACCCTGTTGATCAAAAGGAACAAACACCAACTTATACCCTGTTCCTTGATCGCGGTTCCAACTCCCTCTAAACGCCACAAATGCACCATTTTGATACTTTTGGGGGAACGTTTCCCCATCATAAAATTGCAGTCCTAACGCCGCAGAATGAGACTGAAATAACACCTCTGGCGTTGTTGTTTTTGCGGCTAAATCGGGATTTTCTCCCTGACGACGAGGATCAATATTATTCGGCGCTAAATAAGCATAAGGCCAACCATAAAATTCCCCAAAGTTCAACCCGGCTAAATAATCAGGAACCAAATTATCACCTAGTCCATCCCGCTCATTAACGGTGGTGAAAAGCTGACCCGTAACCGGGTGAAAATCTAATCCAACCGGGTTTCGTAAACCCCAAGCAAAAGTTTGTTGATTAGAACCATCTAAATTGATCGTTTGTACTGATGCGCGAGGAAGCGGTTCTGGGCTAGCATTAGAGGCAGAACCCACAGAAACATAAAGCTGTTGTCCGTCGGGAGAAATCACCACGTTGCGCGTCCAGTGTTGATTGTAGCCTTGACCCGGTAAGTCCGCGATTTTTTCTCCAGTACCTTGGAGTTGGTCTTGACCGACGCTGTAGGGAAACTTCAGCACTTCCCCGGTATTTCCCACAAAAAAAGCATCCTGACTAAAAGCCATGCCAAAAGGTAAGTTTAACCCATTTTCAGATCCGGCAAAGGTTTTAGAAACATCTGCATCGCCGTCGCCATCTTCATCCCGCAACAGACGAATACGATTATCGGGCGTTTCTGTGACAAGTACATCCCCACTCGGAGTTAACGCCAACCATCGGGGGTTGTTTAAATTTTCTGCAAACACGTTAACCGTGAAGCCAGGGGGAACTTGTAAAACAGGATTTTCAGGAATTGGAATCACTTGCGGAGAATTACTCGCGCTTCGGGTGGCGTAGGGTGGAGGTAATTCTTCGAGATTAATTTGAATGGGGGTGGGGTTGAGAGTTTCGGTTGTTATAGGGCTGTTATCTGCTAATACAATAAACTGTTCGTTATTCAACTCTGTAGGCGAAACACCAGAGACAGTGGCTAAAACTTCGCCTGTACTTTCAACTGCAATTAATGTTGCGACAATTTCTCCAATCATGGCGCTTTCTAGCCTTAAATTATTAACCGTTAAATTATCGGTGAGTGCAATTTGATCCAAATCGATCTCAAAATCTGTAATAAAATCAGGAGTCGTAATATTAGTTTCGCTGAACACTTGATGCAAAACAAAAATATCCTCTCCCTCACCCCCAATCAAAGTATCTTGATCTAAGTCACCGCTTAACCAGTCATTTCCTTCATCTCCCCTCAAAATATCATTTTGTTTTCCACCCCAGAGAGTATCATTTCCCAAATTCCCAAATAGTTGATCCTCGCCTAAATTTCCACTGAGAAGATCATTACCCTGATCTCCGGTTAAAACATCAGAATCCTTTCCGCCAAATAAGGTATCATTGCCTTGATTACCTGCTATCGTGTCGTTATTTTGATTGCCATTAATGATTTCTGCAACATCCGACCCCAAAATCTGGTCATCACCTCTCTTACCCCGTAACCCCCCCGGAAGGTTCGAGAGTAAATCTGCCTGTATCTGAAAAATGTCGGGGTTCGAGGTGAGATCAAAGAACCCGTCGGGATTTATACCCGTCAAGATAGTAAGTGTAGTTAGAAATAAAGAACTGATATGCTGTTAAAGTTTAGCGTAAGATTTCTCATTTTGCCTGATTCTAGTTATGCTAGCCTTTCTAAAGGTTCGAGAAAAGATGTTTCTCTCTTTAGACTTGTCAATCGCGGGTCAGGGATTAAAATTGAGGGTGCTTTGGTTGGATATGGTTTACAGTTGCAACGTTTAAATCTGGGGTTCAGCCTGTTGTAGAGGAGTGTTAATCTATGGATATTGTAGAAATCTTTGCCAAAGGTGGCCCAGCGATGTGGCCTCTGGCAGTATTATCAATTCTGTCTGTTAGTACGATTATTGAACGGTTGTGGTTTTGGGGAACGACTCTGACTCGCGAACAACAAATTGTCAACCGAGTTGTAGATGCGGCGCGTCGAGGACAGTGGGGAGTTGCTTATCAAGCCACCCGTCAGGCGAGTAGCCGACCTGTTGGCCGATTTCTGTATGCACCGTTACGATTAAATAATCCCGATCCGGAGTTATTTCGACTGGCGTTAGAAGCCGCAGCCGATGATGAACTAGCTTCTATGCGACGGGGTGACAAAATTTTAGAAGCGGTAATTGCCCTCTCTCCCATGTTAGGGTTGTTGGGTACGGTTTTGGGTTTGATTAATTCTCTCGGTTCAATTCGCTTGGGTGACATTGGAACGTCTTCGGCGTCGGATGTAACTTTGGGAATTGGGGAAGCGTTAATTAGTACCGCAACAGGCTTGATTGTGGCGATTATCAGCTTAACGTTTTATCGTTTATTTCAGGCACTTTCTTTCAGTCAGATTAAGGTGTTTCGTAAGGTGGGTAATGAGTTAGAATTACTCTATCGTCAAGACTGGCCCCAGGTACAATCTCAGTTACAAGTGATTCGAGAACAAGAAGCCCAACAGGAGTTGACTGCCGAAACGGATCATGCTTTCAATCACACCAATAATTCTCAGACCCTAGATCTCGATAAATCAGAACAAGACATCGAACATTCTTTGAATCACAAAGAAACTGAAATTCAATCATCTGAACCTTCTGAATATATTGAGGAGGACGACAAACGAAACGAAAACTAAAATTAAGCCGTTTGATTGACAGTCAGACTCCGTTTTCTGCTAAAAATTTTAATAACTTTTACCCAACTTCTCTACAAACCCAGCCACTCACAACCCATGAAATTGAATTTTGATTCTTCTCCCGATGACACTCGGATAGAACTCCTTCCCTTGATTGATGTGGTTTTTTGTATTCTGACCTTTTTTATTTTGGCAGCCCTTCAACTTACCCGTCAGCAAGCCATTAATGTTGATTTACCCAAGGCGACAACGGGTGAAACTCAGATGCAAAAAATGCTGATTGTCGGAATAGACGAGCAGGGAAGAACTTACATTGATCAGCAAGCCGTTAGCGATCAACAATTAGAACGGGCGTTAAAACGATTCAAGCGTTGGAATCCAAGTGGATTAATGGTATTATATGCCCCACAAGATGCCCGATATAATGATGTCGTTCAAGTCTTAGATAAATTACGGGCGGTTGGTGGTGAACGAGTCGCCCTCGCTACATTACCCAGTTCGGCAGAAGTCCCAACAGAAGCTGATCCAGCGAATTTGCTGACTCCCGGTTCATCCGATGCGGAAAATCCTCTGATTCCCAGTTTTCCAGGAGAAGGTTCAGATACACCCCCCAACCCGTTTTTATTATCTCCTCCACCTACAGACTCACCAGGGGCTAATCCAGTCGCCCCGAGTTCGGGAGATGCAGCCCCTTTAGATAGTTTTGAATAAAGCCGTTTCTACTCTTTAATCGCTACTTTTTTTCCTGAATTACTGATTATTTTCCTCCTCTTGACGGAACGGTAAATCTTGATTAGTGTAATCAATTTCTTGCTGTTCCATTGTATTAATTTTGCCGATATAAGACTGTAAAATCTTACTCAAGCGGTTATCATAAAATCGATGTAAACTGTGATTATCCATTGCCGGAAAACCCCGACGTTTTTTATGACGTCCACCTGCGCCCGGATCAAAGCTTTGAATCCCGTTATTAATTGCCCATTCTATCGGTGAATAATAACAGGCATTAAAATGTAAACAATCGATATCTTGATAACTCCCCCAATAGCGACCATACAAGCGATCACCTTTGGTTAAACAAAACGACATTCCCACAGGTTCTCGTTCATCTTGTTCACTATATGCCCCTACAAATAATACTCGATGGCGATAGTCGTGATGGAGTTGTTCAAAAAACTTTCGGGTTAAATATTTACTACCCCACCAGCCAAACTTATCACAAGTATCGGCATAAAAATGATACATTAAACTAAATAAAGACTTGGGAATCTCATCTCCAGTTAAGGTTTTAAGCTGCAATCCCGCTTTCGCAATCGCTTTGCGTTCTCGTTTAATATTCCGGCGCTGATTAGCATTAAAAACCTTTAAATAATCATCAAAAGAATTAAAGCCTTGGTTCGTCCAGATATAACTATGATGTAACCAAGCCATAAACCCTTGCCGTTCCATTAATACTTTCCATTGGGGATCAACATAGAGAAAATTACAACCCGAGATCTTATTGTTAATACAAAACTGATCAATTTCATGCACCATAAAAGCCGTCAGTTCTTCTTCATCTTCCGTTGGTGCTATTAAAAACCGATAACCTTCAACGGGAGTAAACGGCGACATTCCTAACATTTTGGGATAATATTCCACCCCAAGCTGATAAGCCAAATCTGCCCATTGATGATCAAAGACAAATTCACCGCGACTGTGACTTTTAATATACAACGGTGCGGCCGCCACCAATTGACCATCACGCCAAACGGTGAGATGATGAGGAAGCCAACCCGCACGTCCGGTTGCACTTCCAGAAGATTCTAAATTGTGCAGCCAGTCCCACTCAAAAAAAGGCGTTTTCAAGGGGTAAGCCAAAGCATCCCATTCAGATTTGGGAATTTCGGATAGGTTGCTAATCCAAGTCGCAGAATAGGGCGAGGTAAGCTGTTTCACCATGTTTTTTAGAAATCTGTGGGGACGCATCTTTATCGATTTAATCTATAGGGTAATCTAATCCACCTGAGTTGTGCATTGAGAGCAAAAGCGCGATCGCGGTTTTTAATTAAACTCGGGCGCCCAAATTTCCTCAATCGGTAATTCCCAACCCGGAAGTAATTCCGGCACTTCTAGCACATCTCCATCCCGCAGTATAATCTTATCTACATTGAGGCGATAAACTTCTAGAGTCCGAGTTCTCGGATCGACCAGCACCCCAACCTTAGTTCCAAATTCTAGAAATTGCTGGATCTTCTGACGTAATTTTGACACTTTATCTGTTTTAGATTTCACTTCAAACATCAAATCCGGAACTAACTCTGCGTAGTCTTCTGTTGTGCGAGGTAAACGTTCAGCGAGGATCAAAGAAACATCAGGGGCGCGAATATCTTCATCTTTGTTCGGTAAACGAAAACCCGCACTCGAACCCAAAACCCTTCCTAATTTGCGGGGTCTTACCCAATTCCGCAGTTGGGCTGCAATTTCAATCCCGACTTCTTCTGATTCTAACCCCGAAGGACTCATAAATATAATTTCTCCGCTGACTAATTCCATCCGATAATCCGGATGTTCGGCTTGCAGTTTTTCTAAATCTTTGACGGTTAAATTGGACATTGTTAACAATTCCCTATTTTGCAATTAATAATAAAATCGGCAAGAGGTAAGATTGATCATTGATAATTGATCATTCCCCGTTCCCTTTTTTAAAGTGTAATGGGGGCAATGGGTTCAATATTGGGGTTATATCCGCCAATTTGATTAGTTCGCAACACCCACACGCAAGCATTGTACTTGAGAAACGTTTGAACAACCGTATCGCTGGCTTTGCGAGGAAGCAATGTTCGCCAACTGCTGAGTCCCATCGCCAAATTTCTCAAGGGTTCATCTTCTAGAGTTGTACCGAGATTATATTCCTGATTTTCCCAGTCTGAACGGGGTTGACCAAACGGTTGGAGTTGCCGTTTGAGATCGATACCCAACTCGATCAACTGGTTAAAATCTTCGGCCTGTTGGGGATGACGACTGGCCCAATTTTTTAACCAATCTTGATTTGATTCTATACCGGCTTTGATGTTTTGAATACTGGCAAATAACGCCCGGTTGGAGTCTTGAGAACAATTATTCGCCGGGCCTACATAGGTGCCTCCGGTGCCGTCTCCGATGCGATAGCGGGCGGTCATTACTTCCAACTGCGATAACATCTCCGTCAGTGGCGATCGCCGTACCCCATCAAAATTATAATCTCCGGTAAAAGCATCCAGTTTGACTAAAATATCGCAGATCGGACGAGTTCCCAACCAACCGAATTGACGATCGCCAACGTACCTCGACCAGTGTAGCGTTCCGGCAATTAATCCGTCGGTATTGTGGGTGTAAACTTGATGATAACTAATCTCAAAGCGCAATTCCGACGCGAGGGGATCACGAATAACCTCGGCCACCCCATAGGCAAAATGTCCAAAGAAAATTGGAGTGGATGCGGCAGGTTCTTTGTTTTTTCCGCCAATTCCGCCATAACTGTGAAGCAACAAAGCGCGATCTCCTTCTTGCCAATCTGCGATCGCATTTTGAATGGCAGATGAAGACTCATCTTTGTGATTTAAACAGAGTACAGAAGAAATTTGTCCTTTTTGAGCGACAATATTATCCCAAGCTTCTTTGCGAATGTAGCGATCGGCGGATTTTTCAAACCGAACTTGATTTGCTTGGAGACGCAACAGAGAACGAGGCGCGAGAGATTGTACCACAAACTGTCCGTTAGCATCTTTTGCGCCATAAATGTACCAACCTGTCTCGTTTAAAGGCGACTGTTCGATTTTATGGGTTGTAGAAGGATAACTTCCGTAGGCTGGCGCTTGTATGACTTCAGGTAAACGCACCTGTTCTGGGAAACCGTCAAACTGACGGGAAATTGGGTTAAAATGAACCACTCGGAATTGATCAGTGCCGCTAATCGGTCTGACAAACTGAATTAAGCCGTAGTAGCGTCCGGTAATTTGAATTGGAGTGTGATAAATTCGCAGCGTGACCGGATAGTTAGAGGTTGCTGTGGGTTCTTCTTCGACTGTAACTCCACCCTCAAGCATGATGATCAGATCATCCACCGGATGAGAACCGGCTAAAGATTCTAACGGATCGACAGATTGCCAATGGTTCAGGCGTACCGGATGAACTAGCCCCCCGTATTTGCTGGTATATTCAGCGTCTGCACTAAAATGAACATCCTGAGTAACTGCTTTAACCAGTTTTTGAACTTGGGGATGATCGGCCCAACGTAACTTTACCACTTGTCCGACCAGGTGTTGAGAGTCAGTATCGGCGTGATGAACTTCAAATAAAACCCCTCGAATTTGGGAACGTTCTTCCAATTTCGGTAAGATTAATCTTCCCATCCAAGTACCAATGGGTTTGTAGAGATGGGAATTAACAGTCTGATCAATGGGATAATAATCGGGGCGAGTAAATTCGGCTTGACGATAGAGTTCGTAATTGCTGGCTTGAACCGCAGTTAAATCAATTTTCGGCAGTAAATTGCCTTGTACTATCTTTTTAATGTAGTTAATGGTTTGTTCGAGAGAACTGTGACCATCGGATAACGTTAAATCTGGGTCAAGAATACCACCGGGAACTTGATGTCCGACTGGCCCCATTGAAAAAATTGAAGTTTTACCTCGTCGTTTGGCTCGGTTCCAGTAAGATAAAGGAAAGATTTTCCAGCGTCCGGGAAACATAATCGGCCCAATTTGTTCGACTCCATCTTCGTCTCCGACAAGATGATAAAGATGTTCAAGTTTGAGAATATTACAGTTTCCGCTAATAACGCCGCCTAAGGAAATGACATCAATGGGGGCGCTGATAGCCCGTTTAAGAAACGGCGCACAAGCACAGGACATTTGACCGCCACCGCTATAACCAATTAAAGTAATGGGGATGCTACTGTTAAGCCGATAGCCGTTTTTAACTAAGCCATTGTAAACAACTTGAGCAATGCCTTGATTGTAGAGAGGGCCGTAGCGTTTATCGGCTGAAACTCCCACAATTAAAACATTACGGATATTAATTAATAATCCTAAGACACTGGCAGGATTTGCTAATCGGGATTTTTCAACGAGTTTCCACAAGAAAGCTAAAGGTCGATCTTGATCTAGGGGATTATTTAACACAGAATAGGGCATGATTCCCCGAATTAAAGCCATATCATCGGGTAAAGCCGGGGCTAAAGTGTTTAAAAATTCTTCGATATCGGGTAAATATTCAAAGGTCGATTTCCCAATACCATCTAAATACACAATGTAGCGAGAAATGGTTTGAGGATCGGCAACGGGTTCGGCGAGTTCGACCGCATTAACGGTTGTATCGACTTGATCATCATACCACCCTGCCCACCAACCCAGTGTTTCTAACGGGGCAAGTAATCCGGCGACAACAAGGGCAATTACACCAATCCAAACCAGTTTAAAGGTTAGCCGAAATAAGGTCGGTAGGCTGGTGTACCACCCAAACCACCATTCTCGAATCGGTCGCAAAAAGATGATAATAATATAGGTTAAAATGGCAATTCCGAATAAACCGAGAATCGTTTTTACGGTTTTGTTGGTTTGGGTTGGCCGATTTTCTATTCGATTTGGCAGTTGAGAAAATGTTGCTGTCGAAGTCGAAGCGGGTTGAGGTTTAGTTTCTGTTACTGTTGTTTGTGAGTTGTATTCCGATGAATAAGGGGTTTGCCGAATTTCTGTAATTCGTTCTCGTAGTTGTTCTTGCCAAACCGATGAGGACTGTTGGGCGCGAGTTTGAACGAGATTATTTACATCTCGACGACGAGTCGATAAGTCTACTCCAGCTACCGTATCGCTTAACCAACGACCAAAGTTGGCTAGGGGGCGTCCGACCGTTTGTTGTAAGATCTGTAGCACAATCCACCCAAAGACAACATAACCTAAGCCTTTCTCAACCGCGATTTCGGTAACAGCACTAAACCCAACGACAAGTGCCAATAAATGCCAAACCGAGAGTAATGACAGCAGGGGAAGACCCAAATAAGGTAAAGCCCCTAAAAAGCTAAAGACTAAGGTGGCGTAGCTAATTCCCAAAACTTTAATCAGGGTAATCAGACTGACATTGACGGTTCCGGGTAACAGGGTAATTAACCAAGTGCTGAATACCAGGAATAAAAAACCCGCTACGAATAACAGGGCGTTGATCAGCAGGCTGAAAACGAACCGCAGGGGCTGAACTTTGTTGATAAATAGGATAATGCTTTGGGCGATCGCTTGGGAGAGTCCAGCGAATAGGACAATTAATATAGAGATGATTAAGCCTTGGGGAACTCTGCTGACGACTCGGAAAGCCTCGGCATTGAGGGCGAATACCCAGCCCACGAGTTGCCAAAATAGTGACAGTGTTGTTTCGTTCATGACTAACGATGATGATTTTGGATAAAAGTAACGATTCAGTCTCTGTTCTCGGATTCGGGTTCAGGCTAAAGATATCTTGATCAGGGCCAGAACGGATCATCTGTTGTTTGGACGATCACCTCAGATCCTTAGCCTAAAGACACTCTAACGCTTTTTTGGGGTTTATATTAGTTTCTCTTATAGTTTGTATTTAAAAAACTTTCGTTAAACTCCTTTACAAATCTCCAAATTAGATTAATAATAGTATCAACGGCAGGAACAAACACCTACCGACGAACCTTGAAAAACAAATAGCAATCATACATACTATGACAACTACCTTACAGCAGCGCGAAAGCGCCAGCTTATGGCAGCAGTTCTGCAACTGGGTAACATCCACCAACAACCGGATTTACATCGGTTGGTTCGGGGTTCTGATGATCCCAACCCTGTTGACAGCAACAATCTGCTACATCGTAGCCTTCGTAGCAGCACCTCCGGTGGACATCGATGGAATCCGTGAACCCGTAGCTGGTTCATTAATGTATGGAAACAACATCATCTCTGGTGCTGTTGTTCCTTCTTCCAACGCAATCGGTCTTCACTTCTACCCCATC
>NZ_AUZM01000030.1 GCF_000478195.2 Lyngbya aestuarii BL J
GATCGCATTTGAGGGGTTAGATAGTCAGGGACAACTCGGACTGTTGCATTTGACCTCTGATGTGGCTGTGTTTGCTTTAGACGGACAACATCGCCTGATGGGGATACAGGGCTTAATGCGACTTCTAAGAACAGGAAAACTGCAACCCTACACCAAAATCAAAAAAGCAGTTGGGGAAGCCATAACCCTCAATGATATAGAGGAGGTTTCGGCGTTAACTCCCGAGGAGATAGAAAACTTAGTCTCTGAAACCGTTGGGATAGAGTTTATTCCCGCAGTTGTGGCTGGAGAAACTCGCGCGATCGCCCGTCAACGAGTCCGATCTATCTTTGTTCACGTTAACCTGATGGCGGTGAAACTGAGTAAGGGTCAGTTAGCCCTACTCGATGAAGATGACGGGTTCTCTATTGTAACGCGCCAGGTGGCAGTCACTCATCCTTTACTCATGGAAAAACGCGATCGCAACCCTAGAATAAACTGGGATAGTGCGACAGTAGCCTCTAAGTCTACGGTTTTAACCACCTTACAAGCCCTCAAAGAAATGACACAGCGCTATTTAGGCGATCGCTTTCCCCATTGGCTTTCGCCCAAACCGGGGTTGGTTCCTATGCGTCCCGATGATGACGAACTTGAGGAGGGGATGCAGGAGTTGCGACGGTTGTTGGATGCGTTAGCCAGTTTACCGAGTTATCAACGCCTCGAAAGAGGAGAAGAAACACCTGTATTGAGACGGTTTAGCTTCGAGAAACCGGGGGGTGAAAGTAATATTTTGTTTCGTCCAGTGGGTCAAGTTGCGATCGCCCTGGGGTTAGGAGTGTTGGTGTTTCAGCAGCAAAAACCGTTGATGAGTTTGTTGGAAAAGTTGCGTTCTTTTGATGCGGTGGGTGGGTTTAATGGCATAGAATACCCCGAGTCTTTGTGGTATGGAGTATTGTTTGATCCCAATAAACGGCGTATTCGGGTTGCTGGGCGAGATCTGGCGGCGAAGTTGCTTGTTTATATATTGGGGGGAATAGATGAACCAATGGATCGGGCGGAGTTGCGACGGGGGTTGTCTGAGGCGAGGACATTTGAGAATAGGGCCGTTAGTTTTGAGGGGCGGTTTGTGAAGCCTAGAGAGATTAAATTACCGGAAGTCTTGTGACGTTTAGATATGTTCCATGTCACTTAATTATGGCTTAACCTCTTTGATTTTATGGACAACTTGTCTACTGACAAAACGATCTGAGCCTATAGGATCATGATCTAAACAGATTACTCGCAAATTTGTTGGATTCATAGCACCTTTAGGATGTTTATAAACTACAGTTAGTTTTGAATTTTCAACTATTTTATCACATCCTTTCTCGTATTCACAGCTTCTACGCACAGATAATAATCGAATTACCCAGAAGGGATGAGGTATGCTTTGCCTTCCTAGTTTTGGATGGTCTATCATAGACTGCTGTCCTATCACATCATACAGAGAAATTCGATTACTCTTGTATTTATTACACCATCCGCAAGCTAAACGAAGGTTATCTTCCTCTGATCCACCCCTTGACAAAGGTACGGCATGGTCAATTTCAATAGAAATATCACGCTTTGTTAAGCCGTGCAATGTCATATAGTCAATGAATTGAGGCAATGGTGGTTCCATATTTGTACTATACCCCAGAAACTTATCTTCCGCCCATTTTGTAAATTTGTATCCACAAATCCAACAGCGTGGTTGTGGCCCGTATATATCCCATAATTCTTTTCTTATATCTAAACTGGCAGAAGCCCTTTTTCTAGTTTTTCTACGTTGAACTTCCTCATTTACTAAACGTGCAATGTATCTGGCAAGTTGGTTTTGCTCATTCTCAGAAATACCAGAGAATACATAAGGCATACGTTGTTGTACAGCTTTCACTATGTATGCGTACTCTGAAGAAGAATATATAAATAGTTCTGGATTACAGATGGATTCAATAAACCATTGTGTCCATAGAATATGTATATCAGCTCTCAGCAAAGAACTACGACCACTCAAAATAAAATCTGGCACTCTTTGATTTGAGATTCGACTAAGAGTTTCTATATCCCAATACACATCTAATTGATTTGATGTGATTTCTAGAAAAGAACAAATTTCTTCAAACTCCATTTTTATTAATCTTAACTCAGTGGTTGCCTATATAAATTTGATTTGGGTAGCCTTTGGGGATCTTTTCTGTATTGAACCCATTCTTTTGACCATCTTTTGCGTATACCAGGTACGTCTTTTTTAACTCCGTGCAAGTTCCAGTCTCGATTAAAGTAGTTAGAATCAACACCTTCTAACCATTCACTTACTCGCAAGGGAATATCCTCTATACTATCAATACCTAAACGACGATCACACAAATTTTGAAAAAAATCAGATGCAAGTATGGTTAAGGAAGTCTTATTAAAAATATTTGACTGCTTTGGAGATCCCCAATAGTGCCATGCTTCCTCATTCCTTTTATCTGCAAGTTTATCACTAACTTCACTCCAGAATGTAATAAATACATCTCGCCAGGTACCATCAAGTTGATGCCATTTTTCAAAGGCACTTTCGTAGCCTTCATCTTCCCAAGATGTTATAATACCTGATGATGGTAAATAATCTCTTTTCCACTTATCAGCATAGTCAACATTTTCGTGAAAAAGTTTCCCACCTTTTAAATCCCGAAATATCTTGACAATAGAAGCGAGTACATTCCATTGCAAACGATCTTTTCTATCTGAAGCCAGTCCACGTTCTACCAAACCACGGAAAGGACTTTTAGGATGTCTACTGAGAAAGGTAACTGCTCTTGATTCTTCCAGTTTAATACCAGCATTCTCTAAACGATCTGAGACCCGCTCAAGCTCTTCATTAGAAAGGCTAGTAGATACAATAGTGCCTAAAAGCGCTCGACCAATAGGAGTCGCTTTCTGATTAACTACAACAAACTGGAAAACGTGTTCTGCTGGATCTGTGTTCATTAGTAGTGATATTGGTAATTTTCGTGCTGCTTTAGCCTCCATGTTACGTTGAACTTCCTTACAATCCCCGTCATTAAGAATTGCATCTTCTAATTCTGATCGATAAGGTTCTTCTCCCACTGATTGTTTAGCTGATGCAATCGCTGCACGAAGTCTATGCTGTCCATCCACTATCACAATCGGACGAAGGAAAGCAATCATTGCCTCCTTCGTATAACCCAAAAACTCATTCCCATCAAAACTTTCAGAAATTTCTTCCAATACACGAACTCTAGCTGTTACTTCGTCCCAAAAATCTAAAATATGAGATTCGTCACTAAATGATAGCTCTGTATTTTCCTGTTCCGACAACCCTTCGCTTGTTTCTACAAGATCATCTTCTCCATTCGATGAATCTTCAAAATTTCCTGAAGCGGGTAGTATTTCGGCTTGCTGTTTTAAGTTACATACTAATTGATCGGGAACTGTTCTTTCTCCTAGCAATGGCACTCTATACTCCAACTTTTCTTTAACTTTATTTAGTAGTTCTAGTAGACTAAGCTGTTCTAGGTCTTCAGAGAAAATGCTTAAAATACCAAGTTGAGTATGACTATTAAAATCATCATCTTTGAGTTCAAATTCAACACTTTCTAAATCCTTGTTTTGAATGGCGCATAGCAATGGATTTTGAATAATATTTTTTTCATTATGATAAAAGCTTGCTATTTCCTTAATACGCTTTTTATTTTCTTCTCGCTGAAAACCAGTAGTTTCTTGATCTCCAAGTTCTTTCTTTTGAGGTATTCCTGCCCACATTTCAACATCAACTGCTGGAGCAGCAAATAACACTAGCCAATCTCCCGTATCAGTTTGACGAATACGAACTGCTTTATACTGAAAATTGTTCATACTAAGCTTAGTCGCCTTTTTGCCTTTAGCTATCGTAGCTCTCGACTAAGCTAGTGTCAACCGACTCAAAATAATGAACCGAGTGTTTTAAAAACAATGTGTTAAAGAATTTTGGCGTGAGTGAGTGTGAGTTCGAGTGTGTTTGCTTAACTAGCCATTTGATTGTTATCTGGTTTGATGAGGGCTTTTTGGACTTGAGATTTTCGCAAACGCATAAAGGGTTTACCTCCCGTTAACCAGCTTAAATCAAATATCTGTTCTCCTCGATAGCTAATTTTACACCCAACGATAAACAATGAGAACCCTGAGATTTTAATTCCTGCCTTTTTAAAAGGACAGTGTATTTTTGGACAAGTTGTACATTTTTGCATAAGTTTTATTCCTCTCCCCACCTTATCTATAGTCCATATTTCCTCTAGTTTCAGTGATAGAGGTGCTGAAAGGAATTGACTTTGATCTTTATCCAATGTGAGATCTATCAATGCAGAATATGGGTTCAAGTTAGTTAATTTAGTGATTTTGATCGAGTTAATTGGTGATGACTATCACAACCCGAGAGTATTTAATCTTCAACTCTAAACTTATTTTAGTCTGGGGTTAATGGAGGCGCGCGCTAAAACGGGGTAATTTTCCGAAAAAAAGTCTGGGAAGTCCGAGGGTGAGGGGGCGGGCGCTAATTCCCGTAAGGGTAGTTATCGGAATTAGATCAGATATAATCTCTATAAACACCCCAACTACACCCCATGTCTGTCCCGTCTTCCCTAATTACTCCCTCCTCTAATTCTCCCGTTGGCGTCGCGCGCCTTCTGGAAGTCTTTGCTGATTTTCTTGAAATTGACGTCGGCGCCGGAGATGCGGCGGCGGATACCCTCGTTACCTACAAACGTCAACTCATTCAGTTTCTCGACTGGTGCGATCACAGACAGCTTCATCCGGCTGAAATTACCAAGGATGACATCAAAAAATACCGTCGCTGGATGATCGATAAAAAAGGGTTTAAACCCGCAACGATTGCCTTAAAACTCTCGGTGGTGCGAAGATTTTATCAGGCGGCGGTGGAAAAGGGGCTGCTGAGTGTTAACCCCGCAACGGGCGTGAAACCGCCCAAAGAAAAACGCGATCCCGCCGAAAAAATTACCTATTTGGAAGCCGATGAGGTGGAACAACTCTTGACAAAAATAGCCGATGATGGTAGCCTCAAATCTGCGAGGGATAAAGCTCTTTTGGCAATTTTAACCCTGGAAGGGCCGCGAACCGTCGAGTTGCACCGGGCGAATATTTCTGATATCGTCAGGCAGGGTAAAAACTGGGGGATTCGCGTAGAGGGAAAGCGCAGTATTCGCATCGTACCCCTGACTCCCGAAATCGCTCGATTGTTGAGGGTTTATCTCGAACGCAGAGAGGCGGCAGAAGGACAACTGAAGCCTTCTAGTCCTTTATTTGTAGCGGTGGGAAATCGATCCGGAGGAAAGCGCATTTCCCGGCGGGGAATTCGGTTGATTGTTGATAATTATCTCGCCAAAGCCTCACTCAAGCAAACGCCCGGGCGAACTTTATCCACTCACAGCCTGAGACACACCGCCGGAACTTTGGCATTGCGATCGGGGGCGGAGTTGCGTCAGGTTCAAGATTTGTTGGGACACGCCGATCCGCGAACCACCTGTATTTACGCCCACGTTGGCGATCGCTGGGAAAATAACCCCGCCTTGAAGTTGGGAATTAAATTTGAGAATGATAATCATCAAAAGTCAGTCTCTTAGATCTAGAACTTTACTTTACATATAATAAATATCAACCTAAAATTTCTTTAACAACTCTTTACAGAGTAAGTGATCAAGTTCTGAGAACACTCGTTACAATAATGATAATCATTTTTACATAATTCGATGACTCAGACTTGCTTCTACCAAACTCTTGCCGCAACTGTTACAGGCATCACTCTCAGTGGCTTGGGAGTTCTCAACATCGCTCCCGCTCAAGCCGCAACATTTCGCCTTTCCTGGACAGGTCAGGTTTTAGGCTACCAGGCTGAAGGTCTTTTCAGCTACAACGAGACTCAAGTCGATGAAAGTGGAATTGTTCGCCGAGATGATCTGGAGTCCTTTAATATCGCATTTTACGATCCGGAGGAAAATCTAATTCAAGAATTTATTGATAATCATCTTACCTATTCGGGGTTCAATTTCAACTTTGATACTCAAACTGGAAAGATTCTTCAAGAGGGCTTTTCCGATGAGCCAAATGGTATTGATATCGGAGAATACAATCCCATATTTGAAGAGGAAGAAAATCGGGTTGCTGCCAGATTTGATGAGGAAGGAAATCTGGTTTCCGCCAACGGTCTCAATTTTTGGTCTGCGGCTCCGGCTCCAGAGGGAACAGCAATTCCTCACGTTCACCTCACAGATTTCGGGAATGATTTTCCAGATTTACCCATTGGATTTGGTCGGCATTTGGATGTTGCTTTTTTCACTCGAACCACCGCTCAATTGCTAAACGATCCGACGGCAGGAGATGAGTTTGGACAGCGAATGATTGCCACTAAAGTTCCCGAAGCCGACTCAATATTTGGATTGGGAATTGTGAGCTTGATTTGGTATTTTACCCGAAAAAAAACTGTTAATTAAATCGGGTTAGATTTGATGTTGGGTGAATTAAAAATTATAAATCACTCAACATCAGCCCTCTTAGTTTTAGCGATCGCCGACAAGCCCAGCTTTCGACCCCGGCGGTGTCTAGTCGCTAACGATAACTATTATCGGGGCAGGTAAGGGTTGAAACCAGTTGAGAAACTCCTGCCGCCCCGATGAAGTTATTCTACTACTTTTTGGGCTTTGAGAATCATTCTAGAGGTGGATTTTTTGGGCGATCGCAGTTTGTAAATGCTGTTGCAGTTCCGGTAAAGTTAGAGAACCCATTTCCCCGGCTTTTCGGCTTCTCACACTCAACGTTTGTTGTTCAACTTCTCGTTTTCCCACCACTGCAACCACCGGAATTTTATCGAGTTCGGCTTGACGAATTTGTTTTCCTAAGCGATCGCCACTGCGATCAATTTCTACTCGAAAACCCGCTTTTTTCAGAGAATGAGCAATAACTTCGGTTGAGTCTCGTTGTTGATCGCTCACAGGTAATAAACGCAATTGTACCGGAGCCAACCACAAGGGAAAATCCCCCGCATAGTTTTCAATTAAAATCCCAAAAAAACGCTCCAAAGACCCAAAAATTGCCCGGTGAATCATAATCGGTTGTTGTCGGCTACCATCGGGGGCAATATATTCGAGATTAAACCGTTCGGGCAAATTAAAATCAACTTGAATCGTCGAACATTGCCACAACCGACCAATCGCATCTCGGATTTTAATATCAATTTTCGGCCCGTAAAAAGCCCCGCCCCCTACATCTTCCACAAACTCCCAATTTTTAGTATTCAACGCCTTAATTAACGCCTCTGTTGCCAATTGCCATCCCGCATCTGTTCCGACAGACTTGGGCGGACGGGTAGACAAATTCACCTCATAGCTTGTGAAGCCAAAATCTGATAATATTTTTTCAGTTAAATTCAAAACCCCTAAAATTTCCTCGGCAATTTGTTCGGGCAAACAAAAAATATGAGCATCATCTTGAGTAAAGCCCCGTACCCGCATTAACCCGTGTAATACCCCCGAACGTTCGTAGCGATAAACTGTTCCTAACTCCGCCCACCGCAGGGGAAATTCTCGATAAGAATGAAGGTCATATTTATAGGTCAAAACATGAAACGGACAGTTCATCGGTTTCAGTTGATACGCTTGATTTTCAACCGTCATCGAATCGAACATATTTTCCCGATAAAAATCAAAATGCCCCGATGTTTTCCACAGTTCCAAGTTTGCCACATGGGGCGTATACAGCAGTTGATAACCCGCTTCTAAATGAGAATTTCGCCAATAATCTTCGATCACATAACGCATCATTGACCCTTTGGGATGCCAAAAAACCAACCCGCCCCCCGCATCTTCTTCAATACTAAAAAGCTGCAATTCCCGTCCAATTTTACGATGATCTCGACGTTGGGCTTCTTCTTTTTGTTGAAAATAAACTTGCAGTTGTTCGGGCGTTTCCCAAGCTGTCCCATAAATTCGTTGCAGCATGGGTTGAGTTTCATCCCCTCGCCAATAAGCCCCCGCAACGCTTTCTAAAGCAAAAGCATCGGGGTGAATTTCTCCGGTAAAATTCAGATGAGGTCCCGCACACAAATCCCACCAATATTCTCCCGGCGGAGTCGTAACGGGATTAATTAAAGAGGGTTCAGGTTGAGTCTTTTTATCTGTCCATTTGCCCCCGTCGGGCGTTCCAATAAAATAACGAGTAATGGTTTCTTCGGGGGGAATTTTCGCCAAAATTTCCAATTTATAGGGTTCGCCCAATTGTTCAATTTCGGCTTTGATTTCTTCCCGTTCAACCCCTTCACAAATAACGGGTAAATTGGCTTGAATAATTCGCCGCATTTCTGTTTGGATGGTGTTCAAATCCTCTGGGGTAAACGGTTCTTTGCGATCAAAATCATAATAAAATCCTGTTTCTGTCACCGGGCCAATGGTTACTTTAGTTTCAGAAAATAGCTTTTGTACTGCCATTGCCAAAATATGGGCGCAGGTGTGACGAATGCGTTCGAGTTGTTTGAGATCCTTCGGTTTGAGAACAAGATTTGATTGAGATTGCATCGAGGAAATCACCATAATTACCTGTAAAAAAGTATTTTCGGACTAAAAAATGCGTGAATCATTCCGGCTAATAGGGTTTATTTTTGAGCGGTAAACGGCGTATAATTTCCGCCCAACCCTTCAACAATTGTGCGCGTATTTGATTTGAGCATTTGTTGGTAGGTTTCGGCGCCGCTTCCGGTTTCTCCCAAACTATCTGCATATAATTCTCGCTCGGCAACTTGAATATTTGCTTCTTTGGCAACCGTTTCGAGGAGTTGAGGATTGCTCGTTGATTCTGCAAAAATCATCGGTACATTTGCGGCTTGAATCTCCCGCACCAGTTCCCCGACTCGCGACGCAGTTGGGGCTTCATCTGTACTGAATCCCTGCAACGCCCCTTCGTAGGAAAGACCGTAAGCATTCACATAGTAACCCAGCGCATCGTGGGTGGTGACAAGCTTTTGTTGATTGGGGGGAATGGTAGAAATTTTAGACTGAATCCAACCGTCAATTTCTGCAAGTTCAGCCGCGATTTGTTCGGCATTTTGTTGATAAAGTTCCGCCTTTTCTGGCTGTAAATTTGCCAAAGATTCGGCAATAACTTCGACCATTTGAATCCCATTTTCGGGATCGTGCCAAACGTGAGGATCGGGGGCCAATTCTTCGCCGTGGCTGTGGTCATGGTCGTGGTCGTGGTTGTGATTATCATTCCCGTGATCGTGATCGTGGGCTTCTCCCATCAACGGTTGGGGGACGGCGACCTGGTGGACGGCAATTTTGGGGGCGGGGTTGCTTGTGGCTTCCACCAATCGAACTAAACTCGGATCGAAATCGTAACCCGCGTATAAAATTAAATTGGCGGTATCGATCGCCTTGCGGTCCTCGGGTTGGGGCTGATAAACGTGGGGGTCTTCGCCCGCTTCCATCAAACAGTTGAGGTTAACCGTTTCTTGGGCAACCTGCTGAGTTAAGTCACAAATAATACTCGTAGTGGCGACAACCGAGGGAAGGGTAACGCCCGTTTCTACTGCTGCGGGGGCAGTTTCGCCGTTCGGGTTGGCAGCGTTTTGAGGTGACGAATTACACCCGACCGACGCCCAAAGCAAGGTTAACCCCACCAGGGGCTTGAGGTTGACATTTTCTAACATGGCTGACCTCTGTTACGATAATGATTATCATTATGTTACACCAAGATGAACGATGTTAGAAGTTCTGCATCTGGCGGTCAACTACCGGGGGGTTTGTGCGGTCGAGGATGTCAGCTTTCGTCTGGAAGCGGGTCAACTGGTGGGGATTATCGGGCCGAATGGTGCGGGTAAAAGTACGATGCTGAAGGCGATGTTGGGGTTAATTCCGGCGTCGGAAGGGGTGATCCGCTATCATCAACGGTCTTTAAAAGATCAACTCGCCCGGGTTGCTTATATTCCGCAGCGATCGCAAATTGATTGGGATTATCCGATCGCGGTTAAAAATGTGGTAATGATGGCGCGTACCCGCCACACGGGATGGTTTCGGTCGCCTTCTCGTTACTCTCAAGAAGTGGTAAAATCGGCGTTAATGAGAGTGGGAATGTGGGAGTTTAAAGACCGACAAATTGGCGAACTTTCTGGCGGTCAACAGCAGCGAGTTTTTTTGGCTCAAGCCTTGGCACAGGAGGCGGAATTATTCTTTTTTGATGAACCGTTTGTGGGAGTGGATAAAAAGACAGAAGCGGTAATTTTTAAGGTGTTTGATGAGTTGAAACACCAGGGAAAAACTTTGTTAGTGGTGGGTCACGAATTGGGGGAAGTTTCCCGCCAGTACGATAGGTTTTTGCTGATCAACAAACACATCATCGCCGAGGGAACCCGTTCGCAAGTAATGACCGCAGAAAATATACAAAAAGCCTACGGTGATAATGTGATTTTATTGCGGGGTTAAATTGGGTGATTATTAATGAATTGGTTTACCGATCCGCTCAGTTTTGAATTTATGCGCCACGCCGTATTGGTGGCGGTTTTAATGGGGATTTTGTGTCCGGTTGTGGGGAGTTATTTAATTGTGCAGCGCATGGGATTGTTGGGAGATGTGATCGCCCATGCGGTTTTACCCGGGCTGGCAATTGCGTTTTATTTGGGGATTGATATTTTTCTGGGAGCGTTTATTTCGGGAACACTCAGCACGTTAATTATTGCTTGGATTCAATCCCAATCTCGGGTTAAAATAGATGCGGCTATGGCTTTGGTATTTTCGGGGTTTTTAGCCTTGGGAATTTTGCTGATTACGGTTCTCGAAAGCAAGCTGGATTTGCACAGTTTTCTGTTTGGGGATATTTTGAGCGTCACCACTCGGGATGTTGTCAGAACGTTAATGATTACCCTCTTTATTTTACTCTGTGTTCGACTATTTTACAAGGAACTTTTGTTTTATACGTTCAATCCTTTGGGAGCGCAGGCGATGGGATTACCTGTAAATTTAATTAATATTGGCTTGGTTTCTGCGATTACCTTAACGATTATTGCCAGTATGCAGGCGGTGGGGGTTGTGTTGGTGGTTTCGCTGTTAATTGGTCCGGCAATTACGGCTTATTTGTTGGTGAAAGAATTGCATCAAATGATGGGATTGGGGGCAATTTTTGGCATTTTTAGCAGCGTGGCGGGGATGTATATTAGCTACTATCTGAATGTTCCTTCGGGGGCGGCGATTGTGTTGACGGTTTCGGGGTTATTTATTCTGGCTTTGCTGTTCAGTCCTTCTCAGGGGATTTTAACCCGTCCGGAAGCAAACAGTCCCCGATCTATTCTTCAAAAGTTCAAACAATGGAAACAATAAGAGTTATAATCCTCGATTAATTATCCGTATTTTTAGGGAGAATAATAAACCGTCTGAAATTTTATAAAATAGGTATCGGGATGATATAAAGTATAAGTTGCTTTTCCCGATTCTCGGCCTACATTTCCCACCCCAATCACCTGTTTTTTAGAAGGGGTAAAAGTTTGAGTGGGTTGTTGTTCATTGAGAGTTAAAACGGAACTAGAAATTGAACCCGTTTGTAACTCGTACTGAAAAGTTAAACCAGAACGACCACAAAATAAACGGTTGGCTTCGACCCGTTGAAGGCGATCTAACAACGTCCAAGGGGGCGTTTGTGGGGTTAATTCATCGCCCACACTAACACTGCTTCCGTGAATCAACAAACAATCCAATTCAAAAAACCCAAAATGTTGTTGTCTCAGCCATTGAACCGTTTCTCTCGAAACACAATCCCACAATAATTTTACCCCATCCGCTCCATATTTTTCTCTTAATTCTGTCGCCTCTACATTGCCGCCCAAACCGTACAAATTAAAACATTGTTCTTCCCACCACCCGATACAAACTTGTGGAGTTAATTCTCCAGTCTGGGGTTCTCTCACCCGTTCGACAACCGCTTCACTTTGGGGATTCAGTCCGACTAAATCTCCTAAAATATACAATTCTTCGATAGGAAAATTCTGTTGTTTCAAATCATTCATCACCGCTTCGTAAGCCTTGAGATTTCCCTCAATTCCACTTAAAATTGCCCACATTTAACTTGCTGTTTCCTGATAAATTTGATAAAATAGAGATGGGAATACATCCCACCCCTATTAATAGCACGCGAAAAGTTCGAGAATTAAAATTGGAGAATTAAAACTAACTCCAACTGGGAGTATGACGGATTAAACTCATAAATTCTTGGCGAGTTTTTGCATCCTCAGCAAATACGCCCCGAACCGCACTCGTAGAAGTCCAAGAACCGACTTTCTGAACGCCCCGCATTACCATACACATATGGCTTGCTTCGACAACAACAGCCACGCCTTTGGGGTTTAATAAACCCTGTAAAGCATCGGCAATTTGAGCGGTTAATCGTTCTTGAACTTGCAACCGTCTGGCGTACATTTCACAGATGCGGGCGACTTTAGATAATCCTATCACTTTTCCATCCGGAATGTAAGCCACATGAGCGCGACCTAAAATCGGCAAAATATGATGTTCGCAAGAGCTAAAAATATCGATATCTCGCACCAACACCATTTCATCGGTTTGTTCGTGAAAAACCGCCCCGTTGAGCAATTCATCCAGGGATTGATGATAACCCGAGGTCAGAAATTTTAAGGCTTTAACAACCCGTTTGGGGGTATCTTTTAAGCCTTCGCGATCCGGATTTTCTCCGAGTCCCAGTAGCAACGTCCGCACCGCTTGACGCATTTCTTCTTCGGAAACCGGGAGTTCGGATTGAGTTTTTAAATTCGGCAAGTTTCCGTTTTGATTTCCCTTCGGCGAGGAGTTTGCTAAGGTCATAAATTTGGAGTTTTGTTCCTAAAGTAAACGACAAGTTTTTACAGTGAAATCAGACACAAACCCAGAGTTAAAATGATTTTAAACCCATCGCTTGTGCTAATTTACTCGGTTGTAAGACCAAACAGTTATTCAACTGTTGGCGGATTTTATTGGGGTCAAGATGACGACCAATAAACACAATCTGGTTCAGGGGGGAACTGGGCCATTCTTCGAGTTGGATATCGTACCGAGGCCCGCTGAGTTGGAAAATGTGGCGCATTTCGCTATTATTGAACCAGAGAATTCCTTTCGCCCGAAATACTTCTGCGGGGATTTCTTCGGTTAAAAATTTCTCAAATTTGTCAAGATCAAAGGGGGAATAGCTTTTGAAGGGAACGGAGACAAAACCATCGGTTTGTAAGTGAGGGGAATAGCGATGTTCTTCTGTGGTTTGATACTGTTGAACTGGGGTGAGATTAACATCTAAAATCAAAGGAAGCGGAACTTTAGCCTGTTGGGTTTGTAGAATTCTCGCACTCGGTTTAACTGTTTTGATATAACGTTCTAATTCTTCTACTTTTTCTGAGGAAGCCAAGTCGGTTTTATTTAAAATTACCACATCCCCATAAGTAATTTGTTTGAGGGCGGCTTCGCTTTCAAAATGTTCGGGCGTAAAGGTTTCTGCATCGACGAGGGTAACAATAGAATCCAGGCGAGTTAAGTCCCGGAGTTCCGTCCCCAAAAAGGTTAAAATAATCGGTAACGGGTCGGCAACTCCTGTGGTTTCAATGACCATATAATCCACTTGTTCTTCTCGTTCGAGAACCCGATAAACCGCATCGACCAAACCTTCATTAATTGTGCAGCAAATACAACCGTTACTCAACTCTACCATGTCTTCTTCTGTGGAGATTAACAGTTGAGCATCAATGTTAATATCGCCAAATTCATTCACCAAAACCGCTACTTTTAAGTCCTGTTTGTTGGCGAGAATTTCATTCAACAGGGTGGTTTTTCCGCTTCCTAAAAAACCCGTAATAATGGTCACGGGCATTCCCCGTTTGGGAATATCCAGAGTGGAGGAGGGGAGAGTTTCCATAGACATTGTTCGGCCGGAAGATCTGCAAGAATGATAACAGTTATCAAAATTTAAAGCAAGCTTTTATATGAAATACGCGGATCACCGATGCTACACATCTTTCTCCCCACCTCCCCACCTCCCCACCTCCCTATCGATACATTTGTAGCAAATATTTAAGGATTTCATATTAGCGCTGACAGACGTGAGTGGGGTCATCCGCTTTTTCCGCGTATTCCAAACCTCGGGCTAAACGCCAAGCAAAAATAGGCGGTAAACCTTTCTCGATGATGGCGGCACAGGTTTTTTGATAATCATATTCAACCTCTCGCAGCGTTGCCCCCTGAGTCTCGGTATCATAAATCACATAGGTGGCGTTGGGGCGACCGTGACGGGGTTCTCCGACGGAACCGACGTTAATAATGTGTTTTAAAGGGGTGGTAAAACTGAGGTTTTGTTCATCGTTTAAATGGGGTTGATTAATTTTGACTTGAAGTTGACCCCCCTCTAACTGGCGAAGATAAGGAATATGAGTGTGACCACAAAATAGCACATCCGCCTCGGCTGATAAGACTCGTTCTAGAGCGGTAAATGCGTCCATACTCGGCATTAAGTATTCGTGGTTGCTGTGGGGCGAACCGTGAACAAAACAGAGATTTTCTGTTTTTAAAGTTAGGGGAAGTTGGGCTAAAAATTCGCGAGTTTCGGGATAAATATTGTTGTGCGTCCACTCGTGGGCGTTTCGTCCCCGACGTTCGGCTAACAGCGACGGATAACTGCATTCGCAAGCATTTAATCCTTCTACAATATCTTCATCCCAACAGCCTTGAACGGTGGGAATATCGAGGGAACGAATTTGTTCGACGACGGCGTGAGGAAAGGGACCGTAACCGACCAAATCTCCCAAACAATATATTTTTTCCGCCTTTTGTTCGTCGATATCTAATAAAACGGCATTTAACGCTTCATAGTTTCCGTGAATGCAAGACATGACTGCTATTTTCATGGGGTGACTTCCTCCTCAGTTTGTAATGAAGTTTGAATTTGTTGTTGATAATAATCAATTTGGGATTCGGGGATGAAGCAATCTTTCAGGGTTTGGGAGATTTCTTTGAGTTGCAAATTAAATCCGACAATTTCCAAACCGCTAAACCGTTCGGGTCTTCCGGTTAACCACAGGGGAACATTTAAAGCTACAAATTCTTGATTGATTGTTCCGGCTACATAATCCCCATAAATGGATTCTCCGCTGACAAGATCAAAAATTCCTTTCGCCCGAATGACTTCCCCGTAAGCCCCTTGAATGAGTTCAAACCAAAACAGGGCTAAACTCGTCCAGTCGAGAATTTCTCCAGTAAGTAGGTTGCGATGAATTTGTACGGAATAATTATGATTTTTACTCAAAGGTTCGGCAATGTTTTTATTCCCTAAAATCGCCGAATCTGCCCAGTTTTCCCATTCTGGATTTTGAGAGGATGAGGGGATAATGGCGATGCGTTTTAAGTTTAATCGGGTTAGTAAAGGTTCTACGGAAGATAGGTCGAAATGCCAGGGAATCTCGATATAAGTGGTTGATACGAACTCGGGATTAAATCGTTGTAATTCCTCGCCCGAGGTGAAAATTTGCACCTGGGGAAATTCGCAAGCCAGACAAGTCCCATCAATGACAACAGAATCCTCTCCGGGGTTGAAATAGCCAACCGGGTCTGTGGTTTTGCTAATTTGTTCTCGTATCCAATGGGTTTTACCCGCACCCGGCGGGCCAGTAACCGCAGTAATCATCGCCGCTTCCTTTTAGGAACAATAATCATTATTATAGATATAGCAAAAAATGAGAACCATTATCAAATTATTTCACTGGATTTATGTCTGACTTTGTTTCCGTTGCGATTATCGGGGCTGGCCCCCAAGCTTTGACCTTAGCTACTCATCTGCTGCAAAAAAAGCCAATACACCGTAAAATTAGGGTTTTTGACCCCAGCGGGGTGTGGTTGAGTCGGTGGCACCATCAGTTTGCAGCCCAGGACATTCCCCATTTGCGTTCGCCTGCGGTTCATCACCCCGACCCCAACCCCTTCGCCCTGCGAAAATTCGCTGATAATCGTTCTCACGAACTATTCCCCCCCTACGACCTCCCCGGAACTAAGCTATTTGAGGATTTTTGTGGGGATGTGGTCCGACGCTGGCAACTGGCGGAGCGGGTTTGTGCGGCGCAGGTGGTCGATCTTCTGCCGTTGCGGGGGTTGAGGGGAAGTCGGTTTGAGTTGCTTTTGGCAGACGGGCGGACGGTTCGGGCGAGACGGGTGGTTTTGGCGACGGGAGGAGGTGAGGTTCAGCTTCCCGACTGGGTGAGCAAGATTCCTTCGCCTTTTCCCCCGGAACGGTTGGTTCACAGCCAACAGGTTGATTTGCAATTGCTTTCTCCAGCCGGGGAACGGGTTCTCATCGTTGGGGGCGGGTTAACGAGCGCTCACTTGGCACTGGGAATGATAGCGCGGGGGGCAACGGTAACACTGATGGTGCGCCGACAGTTGCGGGAGAAGCTGTTTGATGCCGAACCGGGCTGGTTAGGGCCGAAGTATCTCAAAGGGTTTGAAGCGGAGTCCTGTTGGCGGGTGCGATCGCAGATGATTCAACAGGCAAGAAATGGCGGTTCTATCACTCCCAGTCTGATGATACAGCTTAGACGGGCAATCCGTCAAGGCAAATTAATTCTCCGGGAAAATTGTCAGGTGAAAGCGGCTATTTGGGAGGATAATTGGCGGGTAAAATGCGATCGCGGTGAGGTTCAGTTTGACCGGATTGTGTTAGCAACGGGAACTCAACTTGATGCCAGTCAGCACCCGTTACTTCAGAAGATTTTGCCCGTTTATCCCACCGAAATTGTAGACGGTTTTCCCGTTTTAGATCGGCATTTGCGCCTTCCGGGTTGCGAGTTATTCCTAATGGGAGGATTGGCGGCTTTGCAACTGGGGCCTGTTGCTCGCAATTTAGCTGGGGCCAGGATGGCTTCCGGGCGAATTGTTCCGGCAATTGTTAAACCCAGTTTAGCATTAACCGCCTAAAGAATCAAGCAAATAAAGATAGGGTTTCGGCGGGTTTGTAGCCGGGGAAAATTCGATCAATTTGGTTGGGTTTAACCTGAAATTGATTCAACAAAACCGTCGAAACCACCTCTCGAAAATCGGTTGTAATCGCCAAATCTCGACCTTCATAACGTTCAGATTCTGATAAACCCGGCCATTGACCATAAACTTGACCTCCCCGCACCGAACCGTTTAAAATCCACATCGCATTTCCTCGTCCGTGATCGGTGCCTTGATTGCCATTTTCTGCAACGGTTCGACCAAATTCTGAGACCACTAAAATCGTCGTATCTGCGTAAATTTCGCCCAATCTATCCACCAACGTTACTAACCCTTCCCCCAAATTTTTTAGGCGGTTAGCCAGTTTTCCCCGACTCGAACCTTGGCTTGCATGAGTATCCCAACCGCCAACATCCATAAACGCTAATTGAATACTCGGATCGCGCACCATTAAACTCGCCAGTTGTCGAGTTTCTCCGGCGAAACCTTTCGGAAGCGGGGCGCCATTATTCGCCTCTTCCATTTCCGCTTCGAGTTGTTTTAATAAAGTATCGCGGGCGGCGCGACCTTCTTGGTAAGCCAAACTCAGCGGATCGTTACTGGCATAGAGTTGATCGAAAGCAGACTGAATTTTATCTTGATCAATCGGGAGTTTTCGAGCAGAATTTCCCCGTAAAGAGATATTGCTAGCTGACTCGTGACCTGCTAAAATAAGAGGTAAAGTCGAACCCACGCTGACCGCTTCTACGGGTGTTTTTCCCGGTAAAATCCCTAACATTCGATTCATCCAACCTTCTACCGTTTTTTTGTTTCCGGGTGTGCCGGACTCCATGTATTTTTGAGCATCAAAATGTGAGCGAGTTTCGTCGGGTGAACCGCAAGCATGAACAAAGGCTAAAGTTCCGTCTTTCCAAAAGGGAATAAGCGGAGATAAAGCCGGATGTAAGCCAAAATTTCCATCCAGATCTAACGCCCCCTTTTCCTTTCCGGGTTGTGGAATAGCTAAAGTCGGTCTAGCTTCATAATAATCAGTTTCAGTATAGGGAATGACGACATTTAAGCCATCAATTCCCCCTCGCAGAAAAATCACAACTAAACGTTTGGGGTGGGGAGTGGCGGCGAGACTTTTCGCGATCCAACTGTGACTTCCCACTGTGGCGATCGCACTGGTTCCAACAATCCCTAAAACTTTTAAAAATTGGCGTCTATCCATTATTTTTTTAATCCTAAACTTGTTAATCCTATATGTCTCAATGAATTTGGGAAAATATCCTGATAGTCTTCACCCCAGTTAGAAATACCAGTTCTCAACAATTGGCTCCGCTGGCTTTCTTTATTATAGGTTTGAGCGTTCATTAACGACAAGATCTAGAAGGAGGTTTTGCTAGACTCTCCAAAGATTTTATAATCGGTTAATAATCTGGTCTAAATTTAATTATTGTTTTAAGGAATTAAAATGTATTTAAAGCATTTCAAGCTAAACAAAGACTTCCCGTTGATGGTATTGTAGGACAAATAACTCAATTAAAATTACAACAAGCGATCGCTGAATTATAATTCCTGACAAATTCTCAAAAATCCCCAATTCCTCAACCGCCTCAGATTAATGATTCAGGAGATTTTATCCAAGGAAATTGGTTAGAATGGCAAGTGATTACCCCGACAAAATTAAACGCTCGAAGTGGCCCTGGTTGTGAGTATAAAATCGACCTGAGTTTAGCACCAGAAACTACTTTTTATCCCCATCCTGACTAGGATCATCCCCAGTTGGTAATCAGTTATCAAGGTGGGGCGTTTTTTGTTCGGGCTAATTCTAAATTTATTTAATCTGTAACAAGCTGTTAACTTTAAATGTTAAGTTTAAAAGCATAACGAATCAAACAGGTGACAATCCAGTTGCCTTTTGGCGACAAATGCGGTAACTTTTCCTTCAGTTGGATAAATCACCTTGTTTTTGGGTTCGCCTGTTATGACTCCTCCCCTCTCCTCTGCGTCATCGCCTCCCTCAGCGCGTCGAATGTCCTGGGGTATTGTGATCGTCCTTGCGGCTTTGCTATCGGCGATATTAGGCGCAGTTACGGCGGCGTTTTTACCCACAGATGAAAATACACCCGATCCCGCTTCCAACGTTCTTAACCAATTTTGGCGCGATCGCTTTGGTTATAAACTAACTCGTCCAGTGAATATATTGGTGATGGGAATTGATCGCACAGAAAACACCGAACCCAACTCACCCGAAAGTTTTCAAGGACGCAGTGACACGATATTATTAGTACAATTTGATCCGACAGAAAAATCAGTCAGTTTATTATCGATTCCTCGGGATACTGAAGTTGAAATTCCTGGTGTGGGGATGGGGAAGATTAATGAAGCGAACTATTGGGGGGGAACTGAATTAGCAACAAAAATGATTCGTCAAACCCTCAATCAAATTTCGATTCATCGCTATGCGCGTGTCAGTAGTGGGGCGTTTAAAGAGTTAGTGAATTTGTTAGGAGGGGTTGATGTATTTGTTCCGAATTCGATGTCTTATATTGATAATACCCAACAGTTAAAAATCGATTTATCCCCTGGATGGCAAACAATTGATGGTGAACAAGCCGATCAATTCGCCCGTTATCGGAGTGATGCTTATGGGGATATTGGGCGGATTCAACGACAACAAGCTTTAATGCAGGCGATTCAAACCCGATTACAAAATCCGAATATATTACCCCGTTTACCCCAAATTATTCGGGTGATGCAAAAGTACATTGATACAGATTTAAGTTTTAATGAGATCCTGAGTTTAGTTAACTTGGGCTTGAATCTAGAATCTGAACAGTTTAAAATGGTAACATTACCGGGACGGAGTAGCAGCGCCGAAGAAACTTATAGTAGTTATTGGATAATTGATGAAGTTCAACGCGATCGCATAATAGCCGAATATTTTCACCACAATTCAGACACTGATGTTGTCGCCAACTCAGACTCCACTTCAGAAACTTTACCGCTTGATCTCAAAATTGCCATTCAAAATGCGTCGGGAAATTCACAAGTCGGTGAAAAAATAGCGAATTCTTTAGTCAATCAAGGTTATTATAATGTTTATATTGTTCCTGACTGGCCTGATGAACAACGTCAAACTCAGATTATCGTTCAACGAGGGAATTTATCAAGCGCCAAAGCCTTAAAAAATAAGTTAGGTTGGGGTGAAGTCGAGGCTTCTTCGACCGGGGAAATTGGTTCAGATTTAACTTTAAGAGTTGGATCAGATTGGGTGAATAATTTTTAACCTTAACAATACAAAGAGATTATGATTATTAAAAATTGGAATAAAGATATTTTACGATATGGTTTAAATGCGATACTCTTGATCTTTCTTGCTATCTTTTGGGTTCTATTAACTGCAAAACCTGCTTGAGCAATTTCTTAGACTCTTGTATAGATAAAAAAACGGGCTAACCCCGTATGGCTAACCCGCAAGCTTGGGAACGCTCTGAGCAATTATTTTTGAACGATCAACTTAACGTTGGCGTTTTGCAGACCACGCTGCTTAACTTCAGAAAGAGTTTTGTTAACAGCGTACTTCTGGTTAATAGCGTTGATTAATTCAGTTTGGTTGTGCTTTTTAGCAACGCCCCACAGGTCAGCGATCAGGTCGAAAGTACCATCGCTATTGCGAGACCAACCTAAATCATACTCACCTTCGAGAACTGCAACTAAGTCAGCGCGAACACGTTGGCCGTTGTAGCCACGAACATCTGCGTTGCTCTTTACAGAGATACCTAAATCGCGTAAAGAAGTCTTCAGGATTTCGGAATCAGTGATTTTAGTACGCAGAGTGCTGAAATGAGACATTGTAATATCCTCCTAATAGAACTGAAAACGAAACAACAACGGTTTTGGGTTTTAACGGATACCGCCTTGAATTTGTAGCGTAGACGCTGATCACAAGAGCGGTGTTTTTTTCAGAAACTGCTAGCTTTTTCTGTGCTAGCCTATCCTCCTGTTTGGACCAGGAGAAAGCTTTTAAAATTCCATACGCTGATACTCAGCGACGGAAGATGCAGCTGGCCGCGCCCGCTGACGAGCCCAATCGCGCAGGGCTGTCACTTGTTCGTTCATCGTTTTCGACAGCGGTAGTGTCGCTTTAATGGCGGCGATGATATCAAGCTGCGTAAACTCTCGATCTTGAGCAAAAGCTTCGTACATTGCAGCGACGAGTGCTTGCTCAATTTCTGCCCCAGAGAAACCTTCAGAAACCGTAGACAACTGATCTAAGTCGAAGCGATCAATTTCTGAACGTCGTTTGGACAGGTGAATTTTGAAAATATCTTGCCGTTCCTCTTTTGTGGGAAGGTCAACAAAGAAAATCTCATCAAATCGTCCTTTCCGCAAGAACTCTCCCGGTAGCCGTTCCACACGGTTTGCCGTCGCCATCACAAAAACAGGTGAGGACTTTTCTTGCATCCAAGTCAGGAAAGAACCAAATATCCGGCTAGATGTTCCGCCATCAGAATCGGCTGAACCTGAATTACCAGCGAAAGACTTGTCTAACTCATCGATAAACAGAATCGCGGGTGAAATCGATTCGGCAGTCTTCAGGGCGTTTCGTAAGTTTGCCTCAGAGCGACCCACCATTGAGCCATCATAGACTCGGCCCATATCCAACCTCAGTAAGGGTAAGCCCCATAACCGAGAGGTGGTTTTCGCAATCAAAGACTTTCCACAACCGGGTATTCCCAGGATCAACATCCCTTTTGGCTGCGGTAAACCGTATTCTCTAGCTCGTTCTGTAAAAGCATTAGAACGTTGTTTTAACCAGCGTTTCAGCTCCTCCAAGCCTCCAACAGCATCAATTGTTTCGTCAACATCGATATATTCTAATATCCCGTTGCGTCGAATGAGCTGTTTCTTTTCAGATAGAACAATCTCAACTTCTGCTTCAGTTAGGCGACCTGCGGTTACATAAGCCTTACGGTAAACCTTCTCGGCTTCGTCTTTTGTCAATCCCAGAGTTGCTTTTAAGAGCTTCTCTCGCGTTTCTGTACTGATTCGACGAGAACGGGTTTGTTCTAACTGAGCTGACAGAACTTGATTTAGCTCTTTCATATCAGGGAGAGCAAAGTCGAGAACGACAACTTCCTTCTCAAGCTCGATCGGGATTTCTTGCACCGGAGACATCAAAATGATAGTCTTGTTAGTATCTTTGAAACTCGCGATCGCATCCCGCAAACACCGGGTCACTTCTGGAGAATCCTTGAAGGGATGCAAATCTTTGAAGACATAAATACTACCAGTAACATTGGGTTCTCGATGTCGAATTACCCACTCAACTGCCGCCTGCGGAGAGACTGTATTTGACTGAACAGTAGTACGCGGTTGATCATGCTTGACTAGGCCACGAGTGACAGTCCAGACATAAACCTCTCGTTGACGCTTGGCTTGTGCGATTCTGGCAATTGTCTGCTCAGACCGCTCCTCCTCGGATGTGACGAGGTAGATCAGAGGATATCGAGCTTCAATTAAGATTCCTAATTCTTCTTGCATAGTCCTCGATCCATTAGAGACGGTACAACAATTTGGTGTGAAGGATTTATTCTAACTCTTTCACTCAAATCTGAACACGACAGGTGCGCCCAAACTGCGTTCGAGAGTTGATTGAATTAACAGGGAACCAGCTTTTCTTCTCCTTGTTGGGCTGGGGGAGCATCAACTTGCTGTACTTGTTGAAGCTTAAGTTCTTCTTCTGTCAGTACACTGGGTTGATTTTTCAGTGAAACGAGTTCACCTTCCCTGATAACAACTGAGTTGGCACATTCGGGGCATGAGTATACCCGATGAGTTTGCCCATGTGATGCTTCTATTTCATCTACAACCTCTGGATTATTGAGGTAGAAGATAATCGCCCGTTCAGCCAGAGAAGACATCGGTTCTGATTCAACTGCCGCTTTAATTTTTAATTTGCGGTGCAGTTGGGGCGGAATATATAACGTTACCTTTTGCTTGCTTTGCATAGGACAGTGAACTTGTGTACCCGGGTATGTATTTAAAGATAAAGGCTTTTTTCCAAGATGTCAAGACGGTATGCTGCTATGACGGTGTTTTTTTTACATTTCGTTACAATCAGAGGCGATCTAAAGCCAAAAACCCGCACAAAATCGGCATTTGAGGCACTTCTTCTGATTTGAGGCCATCAGCTATCCTGAAAGAAGAAGGTTTGGAAAGTCCAATTATGACTAAAACCCCTCCCCGCCAACTCAAAAGAACCGCAGTTGTCACCCTCGTCTTAATCGCATCCGTCGGACTCAAAGCCTGTGAATCCTCGAAAAGACGAGAAGTTTACCGCAATCTACAAGACTGTCAGCAAGAATGGGGTAAACCCGAACTGTGCGAACCGATCACCGATGGTTCCTATCCCGCAGGCTATCATTATGGCCCCTACTACCGACGCCGCAGTGGGAGATATTATTATTACCGCACCTACAACAGTCCTCCGAGAGCCGTTCCCAGCAATGCGGGATTTGTCACCACCTCTCCGAGTCGTCGTCCCAGTTCCTCCGTCGGTACCGTCAAACGGGGCGGATTTGGTTCGGGGAGCCGAGTCGGGGGACGAGCCGGAAGCCGAGGCGGTTGATTGAAATTGAAGTCGTCAAAACTCTTGAGAATGGGAACTCTAAAACCAAATCACCAACATCTTATATAAAGAGCAGGTTTAGCCATGAAACGCATCCCCCTCAAACCGCGTCCCCACTGGGAGCAAAAATGCGATGAGGTTGGATTTCACTTTTACAACTACGGTGGACTCTACTGGAACGAAAGCGTCTGTTATCAGTTTACATCTCAAGAAATAGACTCACTCGAAGCCGTAACCGAAGAACTCCATCAGCTTTGTCTAGAAGCCGTCGATCGCATTATTGCAGAAAAACGCTATACTCAACTTTCCATCCCGCTCGAATTTTTTCAAATCTGTCAGCAGTCTTGGGAACGGGATGACCCCACCCTATACGGTCGCTTTGATTTTGTCTATGATGGCATCGGTTCCCCCAAACTCCTCGAATACAACGCCGACACACCCACCGCCTTACTCGAAGCCAGCATCGTACAGTGGACCTGGTTAGAAGAAGTCTTCCCCGACGCCGATCAGTTCAACTCCATTCACGAAAAACTAATCGAACAATTTCAATACATCTATTCTCGCCTCGACCGTCGCCAAAGATATCTACACTTTACCTGCGAACGGGACAGCACAGAAGACCTCGGAACCGTTGAATACCTCAGAGATGTCGCCATTCAAGCCGGGTTTCAAACCCAAAATCTAGATATAGATGAAATCGGCTGGAACTTCACAGAAGAAATCTTTTGTGACCTCGAAAACTATCCCATTCAAGCCCTGTTTAAACTTTACCCTTGGGAATGGATGATCGACGATGAGTTTGGAAAACAGCTTTTAAGAGAACCGATGCTGCTGTTAGAACCCGCTTGGAAAATGATTCTCAGCAACAAAGCCATTTTACCGATTTTATGGGAATTTTTTCCCGATCATCCCAACCTATTACCCGCCTTTTTTGACTCAACTCAACTTTCTCATCCTTACCTCAGTAAACCGATTTTTTCCCGTGAAGGCGGTAATGTTACGATCTATTATGGCGATCGCATCTATCAAACCGAAGGAATCTATCAAGATGTTCCTCTCATCTATCAATCCTACTGGCCGTTACCCCAATTTGATAGTCACTATCCAGTTATTGGATCATGGATTATTGGTGAACAAGCAGCCGGAATTGGTATTCGAGAAGATCAAACTCCCATTACACAAAATACCAGTCAGTTTATCCCGCACTACTTTATCTAAATATCTAGATTTTCCTTTCTAATCTAGAAAGAAAATAAAGGAGATCACTGAATTATTTAAACGGTAAGTTAATTAAAACATTTTTTAGGTAATCTTGATTCTCAATCTAATTCAAAAATAGATCGAAAAAATTGAAACATTAAAAATAATAAAAAACATTGATATAATCACAAAACACACAGAATCTTAAAACGGCGAAATAAATTCGTAAATTTAAAAATTATCAGGATCAAAATCGATGGAAAACACAACAGAAATTGTAGGTCAATATAACACACTATTAATCGTTCTTTCCTTGATCATCGCTGTAATTGCTTCCTATACAGCTTTGGATTTGGCAAAACAAGTAAAACTCGGAATCAGCAAACGTAAAAGCATAATCTGGTTACTTGGGGGAGCGGTTGCTATGGGATCAGGAATTTGGTCAATGCACTTCATCGCCATGCTCTCATTTCACTTACCAATAGCTGTTCATTATGATCTCAAGATAACATTACTATCTCTGGGTTTAGCGATCGCCGCCTCCAGTTTAGCATTATGGCTATTATATCAACCCAGTACCAATCGATTATCGCTTGTTGGCGGTACGATTTCCATGGGAATTGCGATCGCTCTGATGCACTACACAGGGATGGCAGCTCTCAAACTAGAAGAAGCTCAAATACAATATAACTCTTTGATCGTAGCCTTATCTGTAATAATCGCGATCCTAGTATCAGGGGCGGCTTTATGGTTGGCATTTCGCGCACAAAGTCCAGATTCAAATCAGCAACTTTGGCAAAAAATAGGAAGTGCAGCAATTATGGGAACTGGAATTAGTGGAATGCACTATACAGGAATGTGGGCAACTCACTTTTTTCCAAAATCAGTTTTAACGGCTGATTCCTTCCCAATATTTAATCAATTTGGGTTAGCTTTAGGGGTTGGTGCAATCACCTTAATGATTTTAATTTTTACCCTGATTAGCCTCTTTTTTGATCGACGTTTAAATGCTCATCAACTGCGAGAAAAAGCTTTAGCAGAAAGTGAACACCGCTTTCAAACCCTTATCCACGAAATGCAAGTGGGTGTATTACTCCTAAACAACCGTGCTGAAATCCTAATTAGCAATCCATCTGCACAAAAATTATTAAAGCTGAAATCTAATAGCGAAACCCCTCAAATTTTTGGTCAAGATTGGTATCTTGTGCAAGAAGATGGCAGTGATTATACTCCTCAAAAACTTCCCGTACAATTCGCCATTACTCAACGTCAATCTGTTCGGAATATAATCATCGGAATTCAAAACTCAGATCCGAACGCTCAATGTCGGTGGTTACTGGTGAATGCGACTCCGCAACTCACAGAAAATGGCAGCGTTGAACGAGTGATTTGTACCGTTAGTGATATTAGCCAACAAAAGCAAACTGAAGCCGATCTAAGAGACTCAGAAGAACGATTTTCTTTAGCTGTAGAAGGTGCAAATGATGGAATTTGGGACTGGGATATTGTAACTGGAAAAACTTACTTTTCTTCTCGCTGGAAAATGATGTTTGGTTATGGAGAAGAAGAATTACCCAATCATCACGAATCCTTCAAAAAAATCCTTCATTCAGAAGACTCAGAGCGATTTTTTGAGACTTTAGAACAGTATCTAAACCAAGAAATTCCTTACTACGAAGTTGAGTTTAGAGCGGTGACTAAACAAGGCAGTATTCGTTGGATACTTTCTCGGGGTGTAGCACTCTGGGATAGTAATAATAAAGCCTATAGAATGGTGGGTTCTAATACTGATATTAGCGAACGCAAACAAGTTGAGCAAGCCTTAAAAGAAAGTGCAAAACGAGAAAGATCAATTGTTCGAGTTATGCAAAGAATGCGCGAAACCCTCGAACTTAAAACCATATTTAATGCAACGACAGAAGAACTCCGACAAGCGTTGTGCTGTTCGAGGGTTCTCGTTTACCGTTTTAATCCTGACTGGAGTGGAGAAATCATTGCAGAGTCGGTGATGTCAGGATGGAAAATGTTAATCCCCGACTCAGAAGATCAATCCTCTCTCAAACAAATCACTGTCAATCAAGATGATTGTGTGGTCAAATCACTCGATAGTAGCGAAGCTTTGATAGAAGATACTTATCTAAGAGAAAATCAAGGCGGATTTTATCGCCAAGGAAAAAGTTACTATCGCTCTGTACAAGATATTTATACAGCGGGGTTTGATGAATGTTATCTCAATTTCTTAGAGCAGTTACAAGCTCGTTCCTATATAATTGCACCGATTTTTTGTGGAACGAAGCTGTGGGGATTACTCTGCGCCTATCAAAATGGAACTCCGCGAGAATGGACGAAAGCAGAAATTAAAATTCTGACCCAAATTGGGAGTCAGTTAGGGGTTGCGGTTCAACAAGCTGAACTCTTGGCTAAAACTCAGCAACAAGCCAAAGAACTTCAAGAAGCCAAAGAAGTTGCTGATGCTGCAAACCTAGCGAAAAGTGAATTTCTCGCCTCTATGAGTCACGAATTGCGAACTCCTCTTAATGCGATTTTGGGTTTTGCACAATTAATGAATTACGACTCTAGTATCAAAACCGAACATCACCAATATCTTGAGATTATTAGTCGCTCAGGTGAACATTTACTAAACTTAATTAATGATATTTTAGAAATGTCAAAAATAGAGGCAGGTCGAGTTACACTGTCCGAAAATGATTTTGATTTACATCATTTACTAGAAAATCTAGAAAAAATGTTGTCTTTGAAAGCACAATCAAAAGGATTATTACTAACCTTTGAACTAGACGAGGCATTGCCTCAATGGGTAAGAGGAGATGAAAAGAAATTACGTCAGGTTTTAATTAATCTTTTAGGAAATGCGACAAAATTCACAGAATCAGGTTGTGTAACGTTACGAAGCTTTAGAGTGAATCAAGCCAAAGTTCAAGAAACAGAAAATAGTTTAATCAAGAATAATGATCTCAGAATTCGCTTTGAAGTTGCCGATACAGGCTTAGGTATTGCTGAAAATGAATTAAAGCGCTTATTCCAAGCCTTTTCTCAAACGACAACCGGGTTAAAATCAGGTGAAGGTACCGGTTTAGGATTATCCATTAGTCAACAATTTGTACAACTGATGGGTGGAGAAATCACGGTTGAATCTCAGGTTAATGTTGGGAGTACCTTTGCCTTTGAAATTCCGATGAGTAGCACTAAAGCTCACAACAAATATAGAAACTATAATCCTCATCCAGTTATTAGTTTAGTTCCTGAAGATCTCAAAAGAAGTGTTTTAATTGTAGAAGATCAATCGAATAGTCGTTTACTCATCGTCAAGTTACTCTCAGAAATTGGCTTTGAAGTTCGAGAAGCCAGTAGTGGTCAAGAAGCAATTGAAATTTGTTCAACTTGGCAACCTGACTTGATCTTGATGGATATGCGAATGCCTGTTATGAACGGTTTTGAGGCAACTCAACAGATTCAAGCGATGTCTTTTACTAAAAAACCGATTATTATTGCCTTGACAGCGAGTACATTTGAAGCTGAAAAAAAAGCGATTTTCAATGCTGGATGTGACGATTTTATTGGCAAACCATTCAAACGAGAAGAACTCTTAGAAATGATTAGAAAATATTTGGGAGTTGAATATATTTATGCTCAAGATGAGTCTGAAACTATAAATTCATCGGCTCAATCTTCTGACTCCGAACAAATGCAAATGATTTCGAGATCGGAGATGCTGGAAACAATGCCACTAGATTGGGTTAAAAAACTTCATAAAGCGGCTCAAGCTTGTAGTGACTTATTGATTTGGGAACTCATCGATCACATTCCTCCAGAACATAACAAGTTATCAGAAACTTTAAAAGAGTTAGTTGAGAATTTCCGTTACGATCAGATTATGGAATTAACTGAATCTAAGACGGTTTCGCAGAAGTGACTTCAGTGAAAATAAGTTCTGATTAATTAACTTAGAGGTTGTTTTTGGATCAAATAATTTTTTTTAATAGATATTATTGAACCTCTTGAGTTTTCAAGACTTCTTTCTAACAAGATTAAAAAACCCTCAACATCCAATCATCGGCAAGTCACAGCAGGGACAATTGATCAATTGTCTGTTCACTCCCTCTCAATCATTTGTAGCAAACAGTAAACTGAGAAGAACAAACGAATCATCATACATTCGGAGAACAGCGTGGGTTACGATTTTGATGCAATAATTATCGGTAGTGGTGCAGGAGGCGGTACGGTAGCGTTTGCGTTAGCCAGTGCTGGAAAACGGGTTCTATTAGTCGAACGTGGATCTCGATTTTCTGACAGAACAGCCTACCAGGATGAACGCCGAATGCTGATTAATAAAGAAGCTTTCGACGATCGCAATTTTAACGTCAACGGACAGCAAACTCGCTTACACATTTCCGGAATTCTCGGAGGTGGAACTTCCCTCTATGGCGGTGTTCTCATTCGTCCCAGTCGTTATGACTTTCATCCCGGTAAATATTATGACAAATGGCTACCGCGTCATCTCTGGGATTGGCCGATTACCTACGATGATCTCGCTCCCTACTATGACAAAGCCGAACAATTATTTCAAGTCAGTGGCGACAATACTACTCAAATTCCTAACGTTGAAACCCCAACTCACGGTTATCCTTGCGATGTTCCGGCTTTAGCCCCGATCAACCAACACCTCGAACAAGCCATCGACTCCGCAGGGTTTACTCCCTTTCACTTACCCTTTGGGATTGATTTTAATCGCTGTTTACGCTGTCCAAGCTGTCCGGGTTTTTATTGTCCTAACGATGCGAGGGCGTCTACAACGGTTAGACTTGTTGATACACTGCTTGAAAACGGCAATTTACAGCTAAAAACTCTGACAGAAGCCGATCAATTACTCACTAACGCCCAAGGGAAAGTCACGGGAGTTGAACTACGCGATCGCCAAACAGGTAACATTGAAAAACTCACCGCTAAAGTTTACATCCTCTCTGCTGGGGCGATAGGGAGTCCCGTTATCCTGCTAAAATCGGGCTTAACCGGACGCAGCGACCAAGTAGGGCGAAACTATATGTTTCACTGTGGCGCCCTCGCAGCAGGCTTTTTTGCCGGGGAAACAGGCGGTGCCGATAGCTTAATTAAACAACTCGGCTTCACCGATCTCTATCTCGGGAACCCAGATTTTCCCCATAAACTCGGACTCGCCCAAACCGTCCCCGTTCCCGGGCCACTTTCGATCCAAGCAGAACTTCCCTTTCCCCTTCCCACTGCTGTAGCCCGTTTTCTCCTCAAACGAATGTTAGTAATTACTGGGTTAGTTGAAGATTTACCCCAAAGCGAAAATCGAGTGGAATTGGGTAAAAATGGAGAAATTCGTCTAACTCACCGCTTCCATCCCTACGACGTCTATCGTTCCAAATATTATATGCGTCAACTAAGAACTGTCTTTCGTCAGGCGAGGGCTGTTTTTACCTATGGTGTCACGGGGGATAAAGACGAGGTTCATACTTCCCACCAAGCCGGAACGACTCGTTTTGGTACCGATCCGCACACAAGCGTACTTGACCCGGATTGTCGTTTGCACGACCATGATAACGTGTTTGTGGTTGATGGGGGATTTATGCCCAATTCTTTGGGGGTAAGTCCTGCTTTAACAATTATGGCGAATGCTTTGCGTGTATCAGAAGTGATCAAGGAGGTTTGTTAAAACATGAAGAAAACAGTCGTAATTACTGGAATTTCGGGGACTTTGGGGAGTGCGTTAGGAAAGGCGTATATGCAGCAGGGTTGTCATGTGGTTGGAGTGACTCGTCAGCCAGATTTACAGGGAGAAGGCTATAACGAGTTATGTGTTTCCCCTCAAGAAACCCTCGAAGATGCCCAAAAACTGTTTAGTTATAATCCCGATGTGGTGATTTTAAATGCGGGTCAAATCGAGACAGAAGTAGGAGAAGGTGGGGTTCCTTTGGTAGAATTAGTCGAGTCGATGAACCGCGTTAACTATACTTGGCCGGCGATTGTGGCGGTAGAAGCTGCCAAACAAAAGCGTGATCAACTTTTGGATGTGATTGCTATTGGTTCGATTGCTGATGGTAGCCCTTCTTGTTTTGGGCCGGTTTATCATTCGGGGAAAATTGCCTTACATTATTATTGGTCAGGTGTCGGGCCGATTGTTTATTATGCCAGTGACAAGATGATTCGTCTGCGGTTTTATCGTCCGGGTGTAATTGCTGGGCCGTTAGCCTGGGCGCCGGTCAATCGTTTGAATGAAAAAGCCTACAAAATTCGCGAAAATCGGGTTAATTCTGCACCTTCGGCTGATCACGTTGCGGGTAAGATTGTTAATTGGATTGAAAACAGCAAACAATGGGTGGGAACTTATGAGGAACCGTTTAGTTTCAAGATCTTTAAGTACCTATTTGCGTTGTTTCCCAATCAGTTTTATCGTTTACAACTATTAGGCTGGCCGAGGGGGAGTAAGTTTATTAAACCTGCGGAAAAATAAACCTATTTTTTCCTTTTTTGTGGGGTGGGTTTGGCGATCGCATGAGGTACATCCTAAAAACCCGGTTATTCAAGAGAAGCCGGGTTTTTAATTGAATTGTATCTCAGAAATATTGACCGGTAATTTTAACCGGGGCTTTTTCAATGAACACCCTCACCCACCTGTTTCCAATCAGATCGGAAGATCCAATTCGACGAAGAATAGCGAATCGCGCTATTATTGATAGATAGGTTGGGAGTTCTTGCTAACCGTTGATTTGGCGATATCAGCCACTAAAAATTGATATAATTTCTGGGGTTTTGACGCACTCCATTTTCCCAAACTTCAAAATGCAAGTGGGGTCCGGTTGATAACCCTGTGTTACCAACTTCACCAATCTTTGTATCGTCATTAACCTGAGTTCCAACACTCACTGCAAAAGTTGACAGGTGTAAGTAACGGGTTTTGAGACCATTACCATGATCGATGTCTATATACTTACCACCGAACTGATCAGTACCAACAAACAGAACATTTCCATTTTTTGCGGCTTCGATAGGAGTCCCTATAGGCGCCGCTAAATCAATACCGCCATGATCTGGATAAAATTCTTGGCTGACTGTGTAAGATCCTGAAACTAGAGGATTTTCCCAAACAGGAGGCGGGGGCGGAAGAGTCACACTATTTTCTGATAGGGAGACAAAAACATCACTAGAACCAAAGCCAATCAAATCATCCGTACCATTGCCATCGACATCACCTAACATACGGGGATAAGTGTTGTTATCTGTCCAGCCACCAAGATTTGGAGTTAACCCCGGTTGATGGGCAACGGGGGGGTCAAAAGTACCATCTCCTTTGCTGAGAGAAACGAAGACATTTGTGGAACCAAAACCGATAATATCATCTAAGCCATCGCCGTTAACATCACCTAACATACGGGGATAAGTGTTGTTATCTGTCCAGCCACCAAGATTTGGAGTTAACCCCGGTTGATGGGCAACGGGGGGGTCAAAAGTACCATCTCCTTTGCTGAGAGAAACGAAGACATTTGTGGAACCAAAACCGATAATATCATCTAAGCCATCGCCGTTAACATCACCTAACATACGGGGATAAGTGTTGTTATCTGTCCAGCCACCAAGATTTGGAGTTAACCCCGGTTGATGGGCAACGGGGGGGTCAAAATTACCATCACCTTTGCTCAGAGAAACGAAGACGTTTGTAGAACCAAAGCCAACAATATCATCTAAGCCATCGCCGTTAACATCACCTAAAACTCGGGGATAAGTGTTGTTATCTGTCCAGCCACCGACGTTGACAGTAAAACCGTTAGTTGAACTGGGAATTGAGCTAACTGACTCGCTAAAGATTCCATTGTCGTTGCTGAAAGAGACATAAACTTTGCTGCTACCAAAACCAACAATATCATCCTTACCATCACCATTGACATCACCTAACAGACGTGGATAGGTATTGTTATCGGTCCATCCGCCCACATTTGTCGTATAGCCAGGACCAGGACTTAAGTCAACTGGCGGGTCAAAAGTTCCATCCTCCTTACCGAAAGAAACATAAACTTTGCTGCTACCAAAACCAACAATATCATCGTTACCATCGCCGTTAACATCGCCCGACACACGAGGATAGGTGTTGTTGTCTGTCCAGCCGCCTCGCTGTTGGGTAAATCCAGGAGAAGAGCTAATCAAACTGTCGTAGGATGGATTATCAATCAAAGCCTCTTGAACTCTGAGAATATCACCCTCTACCCCATTCAGAGCGGTGTCTCCAAGAGTTGGTAAATCCGAGATATTCTCGAAATTGTCGGCTGTATGATTTCCGATCAAAAAATCAGCAGGATTTGGAACGGCGATATTATGGATTTGATCGGGTTCTTCTGGGGGATTAGGCGGGGCAGAATACCCGTTAAATTGTGATTCAATTGAACTCGAACCCCAGTTGAGTTGATTTGAATTTCCGAGCGGTAACAGTTCAAAGAACTCTTCGCCAGTGTTGAATAAATTAGATGCAGACATTGATGCAACCTCCGAACTAAAGAGAACTGATGCCTCGAAATGAATTTCGGGCTAAAAGCGAGCAGCCAATCGAGAAAAATAACCAAGTTAATCGGTGATAAACCTCTGCAAGTAGGGGCGGGTTCTAGTCAATCTCTATGACCGAGCAAAATTGTTGCGAAACCCGCCCCCAAGCCGAAAATGTAGTCGAGGAAATGTAGGTTGGATTATAATTAACTCAATCTCTCAGCGATGAGATAATTGATGCGATTTTCTAGCCAAACCTACCCCGGTTTACTTCTAGGATCGATCCTTGTTAGCTTTATCGAAAGCGTTGTCACGGGACTTTTCAGCACTTTGAGAGCTAGTACCCTTGTACTCTTTACCCGTGCTATTATCCCGAACAGTAGTCTCATGTTTTTTGCCCCCGAGTCCGCCATACTCGTAATAGCTCTTACTTTTAACGTCATAGCGGGGAGTATCGTTGTTGTTGGACATCGTTTTGTCTCCTTTAAGTATTAGTGATCTACCTTTGTAATAACTAGATTAAAGTTAATTACCTGAATTGTCAGTCAGTAAAAGTTAGTAGTTTTAAATTACTTTTACTGACTAATAAAGACAAATTTTTTACAAGTCACTCAAAGTCACTCAAAGTAAGTTATAATTATAATTATCCGCCTAAATATACTATTTGAATCTAATGAATATTGATATTTCTGAGGTAATAGAATTTATAAACTCGCAACTGAAGGCTAAAAATCTTCAAGGACTCCGTGATATTGAAACTGCTATTATTGAGGAACTGTGGCAGGATAAAAGCTTAAACTATACTGAAATTGCAGAAAACACGTCCTTTGCAGAGGGAACTATTAAGAACAAAGCTTCTGAGTTATGGAAGCGTCTATCAGAAGTTTTTTCAGTAGAGGTTAAAAAAAGTAATTTTACATCTATTATAAAAATCAACTATAATAAAATTATAACAGAAGAAATATACAATCAAACATCTCTAGATGAAGATGATATTGATCGTTCTATTTATTCTCAATATCAAAATGCAAAAGAAAAAGATTATTTGGAAAAGAAGATCCAAATTAGTCAAATTGAAAAAACCTTAAGAGAAAAAACAAATTGGGGACAAAAAAGGCTATTTGGCATTGAGAAAATACTCGATAAGCTTGGAGAAAATCTACAAAGTCCTGATGATTATTGGTTGATGAGTTTGACTGGTGCCGGCGGAATCGGTAAAACGTCTTTGACCGAAAAATTAGTCAGTGAATACGCTGATGATGGGAGTTTTGTTAAGTTGGCTTGGACAACTGCAAAAATAAATAAATTAGAAGCAGATATGTCAGTAAAAAAAAGACATAATAGAATCGATATCGATCTAAATGTAGATACTCTTCTGTATGACATTGCTACACAGTTAGACATTTATTTACCGCCAGCCAACAGAGATCATTTTCCTGCACTACGAAGAAAATTAAGATCAGATCCTTATTTAATTGTGATTGACAATTTAGAAACTTTAGCAGACTATGAAAGACTTTTAGACAGATTCAACCCTTTTGATCCGGATTGTCATATTAGACCCAGTAAAGTCATTTTGACATCTCGCAAAGACGTAAAAGCTAATAACGTTGGAGTTCGAGAAAAAAAAATACTTGGTCTAGATAGGTCGGCGACTTTAGAGATGATTCGTTATGAAGCTCAAGAATTAGATATAGTTAAGCAAGCGTCGGATGAAGAGTTAGAGGCAATTTATCAAAAAACAAAAGGTAATCCTTTGATGATCTTATTGATTGTTAGCCTATTAATAAATAATCACGAGCCTTTAGATAAAATATTTGAAAGATTTGAAGCAAATCAAGAGATGCAAGATTTTTTATATGTAGAATTGGTATTGTCCCTGTCACAAAATGCTCGAGATGTTTTAACATATGCAACCCAATTTAGTCCTAATTCTTTAATTGAGCATTCCGACCTACAGCAAACATCTGGTTTAAATGATGACGAGTTCATAGAAGCCAGAAATCAGTGTATTAAATTTAACCTTTTAGATAGCAGTCGTAGTAGTGTTACATCTGAAGCCAGATATTCAATTCATAGCTTACTATATAAGTTTTTAAGGAGAATTATTAATGAATAAAAACAGAGAACAATCACTTAATCGCCACGAACTGTTAAAACAAAGTTTGCGTCAAAATCCGCCAGATCCCAACCGTATTTTTGATCTTTTTTTAAATAAATCGGAGTTGGAAATTAATTTAGAGAATGTGATCACGGTTTTAAGAGATAGCTATGATAAAAATCAATATTTTGAAAAACGTTCTCAATTATTAGTTAAATTCCTAGACAAAGCTCTACGAATTTTATCTACAACTGAACAATGGCTTGATGAGATAGATCGGCTCATCAACGAATACGAAAAAAGCTCGATAAATTTACCTGCAAGTTTATATTATGCCAAGTTTAGGTGTTTAGCAACTTTATCGGTTTCCGATGCAAAAGCAGAGTCTTTTATCGAGAAAGCTATAGATCTAGAAATTAACATATATAATCAACTTGATTATCAATTGGAACTGGCAATGTATTATGAAAATACTAGCCAATATCGGAAAATGAAAAAGATAATTGATCAATGTGAAATCTTATGCAGGCAGTATTCTAACCTGGATCAGCAATTAGCCAGAACTTTGCTTTACTTAGGACATTACTATTTCTATACATTTCAGTTGGATAAAGCTGCTAATTACATGAATCAAGCTCAAAATATTTTAGAAACTATTTACCAAGAAGAAAGAGACCAAGAAGAAAAAGAAATATTGAAATTACTTAGCACTTGTTTACATTATTTAGGTCGAGTTTATTTTGCACAGTACAATTTTGTTCGAGCCTCTCGATTTTACATCAAAGCCCAACAAGTTTTAGAAAAAGCTCGCACCAAATATACATTAAGTAATGACTTGGGTGCAACTGCATTTTACCACTTAAGATTAGGTCAAGTTTTAGAAGCTAGCAAATTAATTGAAAGCGCAGATTATCACTACGATAAAAGTCAAAAAGAATTTGAGAAGTGCGGCAATCTTTCTGGTAAAATGCAAGTGTCTTTAGCCCGGGCTAATTTGATAGGTAGTCAGGTAGATGATTGTATGGTAAACAAAAAAAGTATCTGGAAAAAGCAAGTCTTACAGCTTAGAGATGCCGCTCAAGATGCACAAGATATCGGATATGATCGAGGCTATTTAGAAGCCTTGTTGCGACGGTTTTTGCTGGATATTAAATATGCTCAAATTGGGGATTTAATTAAAGTATCTTTTGCTATTGTTACCGCTTCTGAATTTTACAAGTTTATTTTTAGCAATCCAAGTCTTTTGATATCGAAACTGCAACTAGCCATAGGATTGTATGGTATGGGTCCTTATCACATGATCCGATTAAATCAAAAGCAAAAGCGTCAACCCCATTTTATTCTCAAAGCTTGCCCTTGCCGATATCCAGAATGTAGAAAACGCATAAATACATTAATTTAAACCGTTTGAACAGTACAGCGATTTGAGTGAATATAAAAATGCGATCACTAATTTATTTAAAAGCAATATTTATCCTTATTTGTTTAAAAAAACCGGATTAAAAATTACCGTGTTGAATAGTTTACCTCCGGTAATGGGTTTAAATTCTAGTGGTGCTTTTGCTTTGTGTTTTGCTCAGGGTTTAGTCGATAAATATTTAGATGTGGAAAAGTACAAACGGAGTTTGGGACTGGACAGTGCGGATCAACAAAAAGTTATTTTAGAATTGGCATTTTTATTAAACCCTCTGAGAAATAAACTCGCGTCTGAATTTTATTGTTGAGAGAGTACAGGAGGTTTGGTTATTCAGCCAAACCTTAGTTTTCCAAAAAAAACACGAACTTAACTCAATTTGTCAATCAACTTTTCAACTCGTTCTTTGACTTCTTCTCGCACACGGGGAAAGATTTCAGGTTGTTCTGCGGGGTCATCGAGTTGCCAATCTTCAAAGACTTCTTTTGTAACCCATTCAGGCGGTAAATTCACCCCACAACCACACAATGAAATCACCGCATCATAATCTTTGGGGTTAAATTCACTTAAAGCGTTAGAGGTTTGATTGTTAATATCAATTCCAACGTCTGACATGGCTTTAATTGCATGAGGATTGACTTCACTGGCTTCTAATCCTGAACTGGTGACGCTAATTTTTCCCTCACCTAGCTTTTTAGCAAATCCTTCCGCCATTTGAGAACGAGAAGAATTTTTCTTACAAACAAACATGACTCTTTTCATGGAACTCCTGATTTTTATTAGATTTTATTGTGCGAGTTTTTGTAGACAATTAGTTGGTTTTTTCTTGGCGTTCGCTGTAACGGTCTGTGAGATAATCTACTTTGTCTCGCAATAGTATGGTAAACTTATAAAGTTCCTCCATCACATCAACAACGCGATCGCGATAGGGTGACTCTTTCATCGTTCCATCTTCGTTGAATTCTTGATAGGCTTTCGCGACTGAAGATTGATTGGGAATGGTAAACATTCGCATCCATCGACCCAAAATTCGCATTGTATTCACTGCGTTAAAAGATTGAGAACCGCCACTGACTTGCATCACGGCTAATGTTTTTCCTTGAGTGGGTCGAACGGCACCAATACTTAAAGGAATCCAGTCAATTTGATTCTTTAAAATCCCGGTAATATTACCGTGCATTTCTGGAGATGACCAGACTTGACCTTCTGACCATTGACTGAGTTCTCGTAGTTCTTGAACAAGAGGATGAGATTCTTCAACCCTCCCCCGCAGAGGTAAGTCATAGGGATGAAAAAACTTTACTTCTGCTCCCATTTCTGTAATAATTCGCGCCGCTTCTTCTGCTAAAAGACGACTATAAGATCGTTCTCGCAATGAACCATACAAAAAGAGAATTCTGGGGGAATGATCAAATTTTTCCATCGGGGTTAACGTGATGATTCGTAATTATTTACAACAAGTCGATTTTACAGGTTCAGCAGCTTTGGAAGCTGTCGTTAAGTTGTCTTCTGGGGTTGTATCTGCAAGTTTAACCACAAATATTTCCCAACGATTTCCATCGGGGTCTGTTACCCAAACTTTATCTTGAATGGCATAACAACAGTCGGTATTGTGTTCTTCAAACGTTGCGAGTTTTGCCTGTTTAAATCGTTCAATTGCCGCTTGTACGGTTTCCGAACTTTCTACTTGAATTCCTAAGTGAGATAAAGTGCCACCCGGTTGAATTTCTTCGGCTAAATTCAGGGTTAGATTTAGCGGCGGATTGTTCACGTCAAATTTAGCATAATCAGCCTTATATTTGACAGGTTCAACTCCAAATAAAGTCTGATAAAAGGTAACAGACTGTTCTAAGTTTTCGACAACTAAAGCGATATGAGTTTTAAAGACTGACATAATTCACCTCTAATTTAACACTTCAAACAACGCGGATCAAGTAATGTTGCTTTTTCGGGTTCACGGGGAAACCAAGAAGCCGTTCGTTTGCAAACTTCGACCAACATTAACATCACGGGAACTTCAATTAAAACCCCGACAACAGTTGCTAAGGCGGCACCCGAATTTAAACCAAATAATGTCACTGCTGTCGCAATTGCTACTTCAAAATGATTACTCGCCCCAATTAATGCTGCGGGTGCGGCATCTTCATAGTACAAATTCATCTTTAATCCAGCAACATAAGCAATTAAAAAGATAAAGTTAGTTTGGATAAACAGAGGAACTGCAATTAACACAATATGCAGGGGATTTTCAACAATTAATTCTCCTTTGAAGGCAAATAGCAACACTAAGGTAATTAATAAAGCAGATGTCGAAACGGGACTTAAATACTTCAAGAACCTGCGTTCAAACCACGCTTTGCCTTTATGTTTAAAAATCCAATAGCGACTATACATTCCAGCAGCTAACGGTAATCCCACATAAATTAACACTGATAAAACAATCGTTTCCCAAGGCACCGTTAAATCATTCGCAGACAGCAACCAACGTCCTAAAGGTGCATATAAAAACAGCATCGCTAGGGAGTTAATCGCCACCATCACTAATGTATGACCTTGGTTACTATAAGAAAGATATCCCCACATCAAAACCATCGCTGTACAAGGGGCAATTCCGAGTAAAATTGTTCCGGCAATATAAGAGTCAGCGAGGGTCACTTCTGTTCCTCTTAATACCTCTGTTGTCGTGAGTAAGGGTCGGAATAAATATCCTAAGAAAAACTGTGAAAAGGCAACCATTGTAAAGGGTTTGATTAGCCAGTTAATAACTAAGGTTAGGATGACAGGTTTGGGTGCTTTTGCTGCTTGACGAGCCTGGGTAAAGTCAATCTTGACCATGATGGGATACATCATAAAAAACAGGCAAATCGCAATCGGAATTGACACCTGATAAACACTCATTGAATCGAGTGTAACCGCTATACCGGGAAATAATCTTCCGAGTACAATTCCAGCTAAAATACATAAAAACACCCAAACCGTTAGATACTTTTCAAAAACACTCAGTTGACCGCCTGCTTGTACCGCAGATTCATTAACTTGGGGTGAATTAACACTCATATAAATTCCTCAAAACTATGGGAAAATTGATTAATATTTAGTTTCTGATTCAAGCACACTTCTCGCTTCAGTATCCCCGAAACGGAGTTTTTTCAAATCTCCGGTTCCTGAAAAGTTTGCGGTTACATCAACATTTTTTGTGCTTTCTGAGTTGAACTGTTCGACAATTTTCTCGGTAATCGGATAAACCGTACTGGAACCATCAATTTTTATGGGTTGGTTTTGTTGCGACTGACTGGAACCACAACCAGACAACAAGACAGTTGTACCTAAAGCTAAACTAGCTACATTAAAGGTTTTTAGCCAGTTTGTCGGAGTTGTACTCATCGCTTTCTCCTCCTTTGCGGAGTTGAAGATATACTTGTACTATATCAAAAAAGTTTGATTAGTCAAGTTAACTTAGGTAAAGATTTTCGGCAAAAGCAGCGTTCAAAGACGTAAAAACTTTGATGGGTCAACAACTTAATCACATTTGCGGGCAGGCCAAATTGGGCTAAAGCGGCGAAACTCAGCTAGATACTCCTCTAGGGCGATGAACTGGGCAAGGTTGAGGCGATAGTATATCCACCGTCCTTCTGCCCGAGATTGGACTAAACCTGCTTTCTTAAGGATTTTCAGGTGAAACGAGAGTTTGGACTGGGCGATGTCAAGTTCTTCACAGAGGTCGCAAACGCACAACTCCGCCTCTCTCAACTCATCAATAATTTGCATTCTGAGGGAATCAGACAGGGCGTGAAATCCAGCAGCAAGTAAAGTTGATGATTCGGTCGAGGTTGTTTTCATCAATTTTTTTTGATACCATCACTGAGACATTATCTCTAGGATGCCCCATTCTGTCTGTTGTTGCAAGATACGGGTTTAAGTTTTAACCAATTCGTCCACGTAAATAGTCTTCTGTTTGGCTGTGAGAAGGGCTACTAAATACTTTTGAAGTGGTGCCAAATTCTAGCATTTCTCCTAAATACATAAACGCGGTATAATCAGAAAATCGAGCCGCTTGCTGCATACTGTGAGTCACAATTAAAATAGTAACGTGTTGCTTCAATTGACTCATTAATTCTTCAATACTAGCGGTGGCAATAGGGTCAAGGGCAGAAGTCGGTTCATCAAATAAAATCATTTCAGGATTTGCAACTAACGCCCGGGCAATACATAAGCGTTGTTGTTGACCGCCCGATAGATTTAACGCCATGTCTTTTAAACGGTCTTTGACTTCATCCCAAAGGGCTGCTTCTTTGAGTGCTTGTTCGACTTTTTCATCAATTAAACTCCGTTTTTTCTCACCGCGTACCCGTAACCCATAGGCAACATTTTCATAAATCGATTTTGGGAAAGGATTTGGTTTTTGAAAGACCATACTCACCCGCATTCGCACTTCAATCGGGTCAATTTCTCGACTTAAAATATTGTCTGAATCTAGGAAAATTTGACCTTCGTAGCGATTTCCTGGATAAAGGTCGTGCATTCGATTAAAACAACGCAACAGAGTCGTTTTTCCACATCCAGACGGCCCAATTAAAGCAGTAACTTGTCGTTCAGGAACAGTGAGATTAACATTTTTGACCGCATGAAACGAACCGTAATAAAAGTTGAGATCACGAGCTTCTGCTTTGGGCTTGAGGGTAATTAATTCTTTCATTTTCAACCTAGTTAAACAATTTAAAAATAAACTTGATCACTTTACCATTTGATACCCCGACGGAACCAATAACGCAAATAAACTGCAATAGTATTCATAGTAAGCGTCATTAGAATTAAGACTGTACCTGCGGCAGCCGCATTCGCGATAAATTCAGCTTCTGGGCGAGATACCCAGTTAAACATTTGAATAGGCATAACGGTAAACGGTGCTTGTAACCAAGCCAAAGAAATAAACGGAAATTCACCCTTAAAAGGAGAATCCGGTAAAAAGGCAATAAAGGTTAATGCACCAATCGTAATCACGGGGGCTGTTTCTCCAATGGCTCGAGATAAACCGATGATCACACCTGTTAAAATACTACCAAAAGAATAGGGAAGAATATGATCCCAAATCATTTGCCATTTACTCGCACCCAAAGCATAAGCGGCTTCCCGTAAACTATTTGGAATTGCCCGTAATGCTTCGCGAGTGGTGACAATGACAATGGGTAAAATTAACAACGCTAAAGTTAAGCCTGCCGCGAGAATACTTTCACCCAAATTTAAGATATAAACAAACAAACCTAGTGCTAATAATCCATAGACAATGGAAGGAACACCTGCAAGATTGGTGACGTTAATTTCAATTAAATCTGCAATCCAGTTTTTGCGGCTATATTCTTCGAGATAAATTCCCGAAGCAACTCCTAAAGGAACAGATATGATTGCGGTTACAAACATTACTAAAGTTGTTCCCACCCAAGCCGAAAGAATTCCTGCTTCTTCGGGTTTGCGACTGGGAAAACTTAAAAAGAAATCGGGGGTAATTCGATAAATCCCGCTAATTGCCATTTGTAGGGTTAACCCAACTAAAATCAAAATGGAAAAGAGAATCACTAAAAAGCCAACAATTGCAAAGAGTTGATCAACTTTTTTTCGACGGTTTAATTCGGTGCGGATTTCTTGGAGGTTCGAGTCAGTCATGTTGTTTAAAGTTAATAAATTTCTCGATAACGTTTTGCTAAAAAATGACCAATAATGTTTAAAACCAGTGTCATTAAAACAAGCGTTAATCCAGCCGCAAAAATGGTATGATATTCTAGAGTTCCATGAGGAATATCTCCCAAACTCACCTGCACAATATAGGCGGTAATCGTCGCTGCTTGATCGAAAGGATTCCAAGTCAGTTGAGGTTGTAATCCTGCTGCAACAGTCACAATCATGGTTTCACCTACCGCCCGAGAAACCGCGAGAATATAAGCGGCGCTGATGCCTGAAATTGCGGACGGAAACACCACTTTTAAGGCGGTTTGTAGACGAGTTGCACCCATCGCATAAGACCCTTCTCGTAGTCCAACCGGAACAGAACGCATCGCGTCTTCACTAATTGAACTGACAAAGGGAATAATCATTAATCCCATCACTAAACCCGCACTTAACATATTAAAGCCGGGAAGCATCGGAAAAATAGATTGGAGAATGGGTGTAACTACTAAGAGGGCAAAATAGCCATAAACAACAGTCGGAATTGCGGCTAAAACTTCTAGCCACGGCTTAACAATTTCGCGGAGTTTAGGATGAGCAAATTCACTTAAATAAATGGCGGCAATAGTTCCCAAAGGAATCGCCACAAACATCGCCACAGTTGAGGTGACAAGGGTTCCGGATAGTAGGGGTAAAATCCCATATTGAGCATCAGCAAATAAAGGAGTCCATTGAGTACCTGTGAGGAATTCTACAATCGAAACTTCCTGAAAAAACAATACAGATTCATCAATGAGAATATATAAAATTGCTATTGTGGTTGCTACAGAAGAAAAGGCGGCTAGAAACAAAATAAATTCAATGACCTTTTCTCGTGAATTCCGAATTTGCTTCGGAGTCAATTGTTTACTTTTTTTTGAAAGTTGCAGTTGTTTTTGGGTCATGTGCTAGTTTATCCTAAATAAACTTAATCTGTTCTTTCCAAGACTAATATAGGGATTAGAGAGTTTTGCTATAGCAACAGCATTCTCCAATCCCTCCGGTGTGATAATAACCGTGATCAACGTGTTATTAATGAAATCAGATGTACTGCCATCTTATTCAGCAGAATTACCTTAATTCTGGCTTTGTAAACGGCTGATGGCTTGTTGCTGCATATTGCTCGGTAGAGGAACATAACCCACTTCTTTCGAGAGTTGTGCGCTATTTTGTAGGTAATATTCTACAAATGCTTTGACCTCTGGCCGCTTAAGAGCGTTAGTGCTAACGTAAATAAAGATGGGTCGAGAAAGGGGTTTGTAGCTACCGTTATTTACCGTGTCTAAAGAAGGCTTTACCCCATTAATTGCCAGTGATTTTAACTTCCCTTTATTGTTTTCATAGTAAGCATAACCAAAATATCCTAATGCACCCTGATCACGAGAAACACCCTGTACCAAAACGTTATCATCTTCACTGGGAGTATAGTCAGTGCGGCTTGCTTGGGACTTACCATTGATTTCTTCGGTAAAGTAATCAAAGGTTCCTGAATCAGCACCCGGGCCATACAATTTCAGGGCTTTATCCGGCCAGCTAGAATTGATCTGATTCCACTTCATGATCTTACCTTGAGCAGCCGGTTCCCACATTTTTTTCAGTTCAGCAGTGCTAATACTTGTTAATGGATTACTGGGATGAACAACGACAGTAATCGCATCATAAGCAACTGGAAGTTCTATGTAGTTAATTCCTGCACTTTTACAAGCTTGTACTTCAGAATCTTTGATCGGACGAGAAGCATTTGAAATGTCAGTTTGTCCGGCACAAAACTTCTTGAAACCGCCCCCTGTTCCCGAAATACCAACAGTCACTCGCATTGCGCCTTGTTTAGCTTTTTGGAATTCTTCTGCGACGGCTTCAGTAATCGGATAAACGGTACTAGAACCATCGATTTTAACCGTGGGAGTGCCTTGGGAACGTACCGCAGGGATAGATAATGCAACCGTTGCTGCGATCGCTGCGAAAGCACCCGCTAATGTCCAACGATTTTGTTTAAACTGCATATTTTTTAATTGCATAACTCTCTGTAGGATGAAGGTAAATTTAGAACAAAGGTCTGTCTACTTAATTCCTAATCCTTAGTCATCAAAATACTAGGAATTTACGATGAACAGTTATCAGGTTAAGATAGAATTGCTATTTCTAATTTAAGTTTTGTTTAAATTTAGGTTAAACTTTCTTCAAGCCACTTTTGTTACAGCAGATAAAAGCTAACTCTACAAATCCAGCTTTATATATCAAATCAACCTGTATTAATCTCAAGAGATGATTCACAAGTCTAACTCGCTCCCAACACAACTCCCAAACTCGAGAGAGCAACCTAAAACAAAGCTCACCTCATCGTTGTGACAGTTGAAGACTTGTCTGATGTCAAGCCATACGCTGCAATGGGTGTGATTGCCGTGAAAGTCTTTAACAAAGAGCCATTCAACCTTTTCTCAACAGTTGCGATCGCGATCAATTATCCAAACAATTTAGAGATTAGCATAACCTTTCTCGTTAGACTTTTCAACTGTGTTTAAGCTAAATGAAATTGTTGATCAAAAAACCGTCTTTGTCATGGAACCTCTAACCGTCTCACTCTCTCCATTATTCTTATCCCTAACCGTTGCGAGTGCTGCAATGTGGATAAGTTTCGAGAGTCGTGAAGAAATTGTTCGCCTGTTCACCCGAGCAGTTGCCTTATTCAGTTTATTATGCGCTTTAAGCTTTACTCCTTGGTTTATTTTACTCATTTTTGTGACTCTCTTATTGGGAATAAAAAATCCCAGAATTGAAAAAAAATCGCTCAAACTATAAATATTAATCTTAACTTAAATCTAAATCTAAATCTAAATATTAAACAAAGTTTTCATCCGTTTACGAATCCAAACTAACGGATTATTTTCTAAATCTTCATCATCAGATAAACCCAACTCTTTTTTCCGTTCAATAAATTCTTGTTTACGTTCAACCAACTTACTCGCAATCTGATTAGCCAATTGCGGATAACTGGATAAAAAGTTTTGAAAAATATTCCGACTCACGACAAATACAATCGTTTTTTCTTTGGCTCTCACTCCGGCTGAACGACGAATTCCCATCAATAAAGACAACTCTCCAAAAAAGTCTCCTGCATACAGATCTCGAATATGTTTATTTGCTTTTTCTGCAAGAATTTCCACCGAACCTGATAAAATAATATGAAAAGCATCTCCGGGATCACCTTCATGGAAAATAAACTGTTCACTATAATAGGTTTGGCGATAGCCTTTTTCAATTAAACTCAAAATTTCTAAATTACTAAAGTTTTCAAAATAGACCACCTTTTTCAACAAATCTCGTAAAGACAAATCTTGTGGAGAATATAGCGGCTCTTTATTCAGATTAATTCGAGAACTTTTTTCCCGATTTTGCTTAGATTGATTAAAATTAAGAGATTCAAAAACTGATTTTAAGTCTTCTGGATTTCTCAACCATAAATCTCGCTGAGAGACGGGAATTCGGATATTTTTAAAATAAAACTCGTTATGAATAATAAAATTTAAAGAACTCTGAATTGGCAATCTAAAGCGGGGTTTATCAATCCAAACCAGTAACTCAAATTTAATCGAATCTTCACCAAAACTACTCAACCAAACCTGGGGAGGTGGAAAAGACAAAATCCGAGATTCTTTCTGGGCTGCGGCTAAAATCGCTTCTGTGACTAATACCGGATCACTTCCATAAGCAACGCGCACTGGAATATGAATTCGGCTATTCATATTTTCATAACTCCAGTTAATAATCCGATTATTCACCAAATCAGAATTAGGAACAATAATCGAAATTCCATCATTCGTCAGAACAATCGTAGAACGAATCGAAATTTTACGAATAGTTCCTTCCAAATCTCCCAATTCAATATAATCACCGACACGAATCGGCTGTTCAAAAACTAATATTAAACCACTGACAAAATTTTGGGCTAAACCTTGAAATCCAAACCCAATCCCAATCCCTAAACCTCCCGCTAAAAAAGCTAACGAACTCAAATCTAAGCCCGCCGCTTGGGGAATAATAATAAATCCTAACGTAATCGTAAAATAGCGAAAAATCGTGGCAATTGCTTCACGAGTTCCTTCCTGAAAACCCAATCTAATCAAGAGATGATCTCTCAACCAGTTACTCAGATAGCGGGAACCGACAACGACCGCAAAAAAAGCAACTAGAATCGTAAAAATGGAGCTAAGAGAAATCGAAATTCCACCCAGAAAAATGGGTTGTGTAAAAACTTTAGCTAAAAACTGAAAAATATTTTCGATAATTTTCATGTAAAATCGAGGAGTTACAAAAAGGATTTGTTTAGAGTATTAGTTGGGGATCAGAAAGTGATAAACTCCAACAAACACTCTCACTTGTAGGATAACAGAATTAATATGGTTGATCATCTTTTAAAAGCAAATTGTCAAACCGTTCATTTAGGGGGATTTTCCGATCAACTTCCCCCCGCCTTAACCGTTAACTCTGGCGATCGCATCTCAGTTGAAACCTACACCGGATTCAACATTTGTCAGCAAGCTCCCGTTGCCTTTGTCACGCCAGAATTAATCGAAATTTATCACAATTTACCCCCAGAACGCCGGATTGAGAATGGCCCTCACCTGCTAACAGGGCCAATTTACGTGAAAAATGCTCAACCGGGAGATGTACTAGAAGTGCGTCTAGAAGCCATTTCTCCCCGTTTAGCGATGGGGTTTAACGCCATTCGTTCCGGTTGGGGTGCTTTACCCAAAGACTTTTCTGAACCCCAACTGCGGTTTATTCCGCTCGATTTAGAACAAAATTGTGCAGAATTTCCCCCCAAAAGTGAGATATATATTCCCCTGCGTCCTTTCTTTGGAATTTTGGGTGTGGCGACGACTGAAACCAACCGTTCATCGATTCCTCCTGGAGTTTATGGCGGTAATATTGATAACCCAGAATTACAAGCAGGTTCTCGTTTATTTTTACCAATATTTGTTCCGGGTGCGTTATTTTCTATAGGCGATGGACACTCTGCGCAAGGTGAAGGAGAAGTTTGTACAACAGCAATTGAAACATCAATGAATGGCACGATTATATTAAACTTACATCAAAATTTATCTCTAACAACACCAATCGCAGAAACACCCACCGATATTATTACAATGGGATGGGGTTCAACCTTAGACGAAGCCTTTGAATCTGCACTCAAACAGATGATTGAGTTTCTCGAAAAGTTTATCGGATTGGAAGCAAAAGACAGTTATGTTTTATGTTCTCTAGCGGCTAATTTTAGAATTACTCAGGTCGTGAATTCTCCACAAAAAGGGGTTCATGGTATGATCTCAAAGTCTACTTTACCTCAAACTTTTAAATTTATCAGGGATGACCATTTCTGAATTATTGACTTTAGCCGGAAGCGGAATTTTAGCCGGAATTTTAGCCGGCTTTTTAGGCATTGGTGGCGGTACTGTTCTGGTGCCAATGATGCTAGCATTAGGATATGAACCGATTAATGCAGTCGCCACCAGTACCCTCTCAATTATGATTACTTCTATTTCCGGTAGTATTCAGAATTGGCGCATGGGTTATCTGAGTTTAAATCGGGTAATTGGGATTGGATTTCCAGCTTTAGTTACAGCCCAGATAGGGGCTTATCTCGCTAATCTTTTTTCCGACAAGATATTATTAACTTCTTTTGGGCTATTACTCCTGCTGAATATTTATTTAGTTGAAGTTCGGAAAAAAGTAACAAAGCAAAAGAAAAAGCAGGAAGAAAATCAAAATTCATCGGAGTTTTCAAGCCCTCCTCAAAACTCAACTTCATTGAAGCTTATTCCTGAAATTCTCTTTCCGATCACGCCTCATCCGCTTTCGTTAGTTTTTGAATATCAGCAAAACTCTAAACCAATTCAATCTCAACAAATTGCCCGAATTATTACCGGAAGTTTAGCGGGATTACTCGCTGGAATCTTTGGAATTGGGGGTGGAGTGATCATGGTTCCTCTACAAATTATTCTGTTAAATGAAACCATTAAAACCGCGATTCAAACCAGTTTAGGGGTGATTGTAATTACTGCTTTTTCGGCTTGTTTAGGACACGCTATTCAAGGAAACGTAATCTGGGTTACAGGTACAATATTAGGATTAGGCGGCTTACTCGGCGCTCAATTTAGCACTCGATTTTTACCCAAGTTATCCGAAAAAACGGTAAGTTTTGCGTTCAAAAGTTTACTGTTTATCCTCTCGATCTATATTTTTTGGAAAGCGTTTCAATAATTTATTCTCGTCTCATTAGAGATATTTTTTTAACAGTAAGTCCAACTCTTTAATTCGTTCAGCCGGAACTTTATCTAATGGCGTTAAAATTGCAAACTTTAACGCTGAATGGGCTTCAGAGTCGGGGAGATTTTGACTCAACCGTTTAACCGTTTCTTGAATCACTTTTTGAGCATTAACAGCATTGCGTTGTAAATTTCCCACAACCATTTCTACCGTTACACTATCATGTTCAGGATGCCAACAATCATAGTCTGTGGCTAAGGCTAATGTAGCATAAGCAATTTCAGCTTCTCGGGCTAACTTTGCTTCGGGTAAATTCGTCATTCCGATAATTGTTCCGCCCCAACTGCGATATAAATTAGACTCTGCTTTTGTAGAAAATGCTGGCCCTTCCATACAGACATAAGTTCCACTAGAATGTAAAGTAACGTCGGGTAAATTCAAAGCCGAAATAGCATCAGTTAACACTTTTGCTAACTGCGAACAAATCGGATCACCAAAGGTAATATGAGCAACAATTCCCTTCCCAAAAAAGCTTGAAATTCGAGAGCGAGTTCGATCAATAAATTGATCCGGAACCACCATATCTAAGGGTTTTACTTCTTCTTTGAGAGAACCCACCGCAGATGCTGAGATAATATATTCCACCCCTAAACTTTTCAACGCATAAATATTCGCACGATAGGGTAACTCTGTTGGTAACAAATGATGAGTGCGTCCATGTCGCGCCAAAAAAGCTACCTGCATCCCTTCTAACATCCCGACAATAATGCGATCAGACGGTGAACCAAAAGGAGTATTGACTTCAACTTCTTCAATATTTTGTAGCGCCTCCATTTTATACAAGCCACTACCGCCAATAATTCCAATCTTCGCCTGAGTCATCAGAGCATTCCCCTATCATATTGTTACTCAAGGTATTTTAGCAGCTAATTTGCTGATTCATCACAGTTGAGAACGGTAAAAAGTGAATTTTATGACAGTGAGGACTGATCAGATGGAAATACAAAGAAAAGATTACCACTAAGCATTATTATTACTCTAATTATGCTTTGATTTAACCAAACAAGGGCGATCGCTGATCAAAGGGGTCAAATGTAAATAAATCTTTACTTAACTTTACAAATATACTTTTAATCCAAAAATTAATTAAAGATTTAGTCAAAACTCTCTGATTATATTTCGTTTTGTAAAGATAGTGGGGTCTATATCAATACAAAAATAAAAGTTATATTTTGAAAAGTTAATTCATTTTAATTCTATAGCACTTTAGGATTAGGGTATTCTCTAATGAAATCTTACCCAGATGAGAATCAAAATGAATTGGAAAAATATTTTAGTGCCATCTTCCTTGACTGCTATTGTCATTTTAGCAGTAACCTCTCCCAAATCTGAGGCGATGACTACAAATTTATACTTGACTGATGATGCAAGATTGGCAATTATCATGAATGTAGAAAATAAAGATTCTGAACACGAACCCTCTAGAGGTGACAGTGAACCTAAAAAGCGCAGAGAATAAGGATTAGAGTCAACCTCAGTTGTTCAGTCTTTTGAGGGGTTGAAAACCGGATATTTTTGTTATAGTTTCAATTCTAAACAGAGGGTAAAATAGAGGTTTAGGGTATGCACAAGGCAACGCTTACCAGCAGAAGTAACTCTCTATGCTGCGATTGATTTGATAGGAATTAGTTAGAAAAATATAAAACCAGTTTTTAATCTAAATGGGGTGGAATAATAACTCGTAAAACGAAGATCCTATTCAACCGAACTAATCTATATAAAAATGCCCCAACTTTCTAAGAAAATAGTTGGGGCTAACTAGATCGCTATTGATGATTAAGTTTGACAATCACAATTAGATGTTCCAGATGAGTAAGGGGGAAAATAGCGATCCTGCTAAATTTACTCTTGAAAATATAGAGAACATAAATGCCAGCCACGGCCTGTCTCTTTAGAGTCAATACACATCAGATCAACACCATGATACTCTCAACACATCCCATTCAGCTTCTATCTTAGGGGAGTTGAATATCAATAATTTTTGGAGTAAGCAACTGAACCCAGACCGATAAAAAATCCGGATAGTTCTCACTTATTATTCACAATGAAGGGGTTAAATTTTCATCGAACTACTGCTATCTCTATCATCAGAGTCTCATCTATTTTGATTTGATAAGATAGACTCCGATCAATACTACATTCTTGTTTTGATTTCAACTTCTCTGCCAACCGATTATAAAAGATTGGAATTTCTCCTCTCAGTATACACAACCGTTCGGGTGCGAGTGCAATTTCTTCCTTGAAAATCTGAAGAATCGCCTCTTGTCTCGCCTTTACGGGGTCTGTAGACGATCCATAACAGCCTTCAGAAGTGAGCCAGGTGTAAACTCCTGTAGCTTCTTCAACAATGGAAAATGCTCTTGTATCGAGAGAAGTCGTTTCTTTCATCTATTTTTTCTTGAGCTAACTTAAAAAAGCATAGCATCTTGCATCTACCAAAAGGAATAAATTTGATACAGAACGCCAACTTCTCGATCAATTAACCATAGAGGGAACTACCCCAAATCCATCGCTGTGATCTGAAATACAGAAAATAATGCTACAGATAATTGATCCCCCTCAATCCCCCTTCAAAAGGGGGACTATATGATTTCCACCCTTTTTAAGGGGGGCAAGGGGGGGATCGAAAACCGAGCAGTATTAGTAGCAAATATTTAAGTATTTCAGATCAGATAGCCCTGTGCAAACGGGGTTTACTCGGAAGTGTTAGCGGTTATTTTTTATTGAGCTTTCTTGGAACGGCGCGGGAACGGCAAAAGCACCCAAAGCTAACACAGCACCAAAGATAGTATTGGGTTCGGGAACGGTTTTGGTTGGAGCAATATTATCGGCTAAAACATCATCGATATAGCTGGCATAAGTTGACACCCGAGTATCAAAAGCTATGTCTCCAAAAGAAGAGTTGAAGGTAATATCATCTACATCAGAAGGTAAAGGAAGTCTGATACCATCGGAGACGACACCTGCAACTAATCCATTAATAAAGGTTGGCTCTCCCGAATTTCCAAAAAAAGGATAAACTTCATTTTAACCCAAGCCCAAATTTGGAATACCTGCAATGATTCCCAAAGCATCGTTAACAGGATTCCCGTTATCAAAGTCTGAAAGTAAAGCCGTTCCTACTGGAAAGTTTACCTCGGGAAATATATCATTTAAAACCTCTCCAAAGGCATCATAAGTATTTAAACTTAAACGTTTATTTATATCAAAAAATCTTTCATCACTATTACCATTACCTGTTAAACCTACCCCAACTTTTATACTTGGCTGACCGAGTTCATTGCTGCCCCGATAAATATCATATCGTTCGGCGGTTGTAGGAGCTAATTCTGCTAGTTTGATAATAGCAAGGTCGTTTCCATCATAATAACGACCATTCCAATTGGGATGAATGTAAAACTCCTCCGCCTTTACCTGAACTTCGCCTATCGGCAAATCAAAGAATGCCGTTACACCAGTGGTAAATAAACTGCCTAATGGTATAAATGGTTCAAAATCAATCGTATCTATTGAAGAAGCGAGACAGTGAGCCGCAGTCAGAATGTGTTGTCCTGTTGGTAACAATGAACCCGAACACAAGAAACCTCCGAAACTCGTTTGGATGTTTAAAGGTACAACACCATCATATCCCGTTCCCGGTTCAACAATATAATCATTTGGGTCGCCTGAAACAACAATGGCTTTGGCTTGATGGTTCAGTTCAAAAGCTGCAAATAGACTAACTGTATAAATGGCAGTCGAAACAATTGTGGATGCAAGAAAGCCCACTTTTTTGAAACACATTGACATCAGATTTTCCTTAATAAATGTAGTGAATTTTTCTGAGGTTTGCGATCGCAAACTGTTCTTTTGCACCCAAGATAGAATCTTGCTAGCAAGCCTATCAGAAACCTACTTTTTCACAAAACCAACTTTGGTTCAGTGTTTTACCTAGCCAAAAGTACAGGTACTCCCGACGCCAAGCCTGTTCGTTCATCCCAAAAACCCGGTAACTAACCGCGAAACCGGGTTTTTAATCCCCAGTTAAGAGGTTATTAAAATTCAACCGCTCCTAACGCTTTTAAAGTTGATTTTTGAGCATCTGTTAACCCAATAGCTTGGGTAATATTCATCCCCTCATACAAACGAGTCGCCCGCAACAATTTAACGCATTCACCCGTTTTTACATCCCAAAGTCTAACCGTTTGATCTTGAGAACCGCTAATAATAAATTTACCCTCGTGACAAAACCTAACCGAAGAAACTAAATGAGTATGTCCCTGCAAAACATGACGACATTCCCCCGTTTCCACATCCCAAACTCTAACGGTACTATCGTGAGAAGCGCTGGCTAAAAACTTTCCATCGGGACTAAATGAAACGGAAAAAATCCAATTGCTGTGTCCCGATAACGTCTTTAAACACTCTCCAGAAACATTCCACAATTTCAACGTATTATCAATACTTCCACTTGCTATAATTTCACCATTCGGACTAAAATCAACCGCAAAAACGCGATCGCGATGTCCCCAACAAACCTTTAAACAGTTTCCCGTCTGAGTATCCCAAAACCGCACCGTTTTATCGGTACTTCCACTAATTAAAATGCGACCATCCGGGCTAAAAGCGATCGCATAAACCTGATCGCCATGTCCGCTTAAAATCCGCAAACATTGACCGGTTCGCCAATTCCATAATCTAATCGTTTGATCTGCACTTCCACTGGCTATAATTTCACCATTCGGACTAAACGCCAAGCAACGAACCCAGTCCGTATGTCCGGTTAAAATCTGAAAACAGCGACCCTCAAAAACCCCCCAAAGTCGCACAGTTTGATCGGAACTTCCACTCGCGAGAACCCCCAGACAACTAAAGGCGATCGCGAAAATTTTATCCTGATGTCCGCTTAGAATTTTAATACAATCTCCCGTATTTATATCCCACAAACGAATCGTTTTATCATTGCTTCCACTGGCAATATTATCGCCAGAACAAGCCACCGGAAGCGCCCAGTCGGTGTGTCCCGACCAAGTTTTTAAACATTGAGCGCTGCGAACATCCCAAAGTTTAACAGTTTGATCGAGACTGACACAAGCCAACGTTTTCCCCTCGGGAGAAAATGAGACACAAAAAATCTGATTGGTATGTCCGTGTAAAGTTTTAATATAACGTTCATTTTTACAGTCCCAAACTCTCACCGTATTATCTGCACTTCCGCTCGCTAACAGATCGTCTTGAGGACTAAACGACACCGAATAAACCCCATCCGTATGTCCGGAAATGGTTTTTAAATACTCTCCCGTGTCGCCTTTCCAAAGGTTAATATTGCGATCGCTACTTCCACTCGCGAGAAGACTTCCATTACCATTAAACGCCACCGATCGCACCCATCCTTGATGTTCGGTACAAACCTTAATACATTCTCCCGTGTTCGCATCCCAAATTCGCATCGTCCCATCTTGGGAACCACTCGCGAGAATATCGGTTGTGGGACTAAACGCCACCGATCGCACCCTGTCCGTATGTCCGCTTAGAGTCGGTCGACATTCACCCGTGCGAGTATCCCAAAGTTTAATCGTATTATCCCCGCTTCCGCTCGCAATTTTCGTCCCATCGCGACTAAACGCCACAGAAAACACTTCCCCAACCTGTCCGCTGTAAGTTTTTATACAGGCGCCGGTGCTAACATTCCACAACTTCACCAACCGATCCGCCCCGCCACTGGCCAACATTTCGCCATCGGGACTAAACGCCACCGATCGCACCCAGTTGGGATGACCCTGACAAATGGCGACTAATTTACCGGTTTTCACTTCCCAGAGGCGAATATTGCAGTCGGTGTCGCAGGTGGCGAGTAAACCCTTGGGACTGAAAGCCGCAGAGAGAATATTTCCCAAAGTTTCAGTAAATACACTCCGAGACAGATCGGACTCCGTAAAATTAACGTTGTGCAGGGGATAATTTTGTAGATAGGCTTGCCAAATCGTTAAACGTGAGAAATCATAACCGGTAATATCGCTTTTGAGTTGACGAAACATATTCAACAAATTTCCGGCGAGATAACCCATTTCTGGGGTAGTTTGTTGTTGTTGTTGAATCAAAATTTCTTGTAAACAGTTTTCGACCGCAGAAGGTGAACCCAACTGAGCGATCGCCTGGTCGAGAATTGGTTGTAAAATTAAACAAGTTTGAGCATCTCGAATATAGTCTCGGGTTTGAGCTTGTAAAAAAGCATAAGAACGCAATAAATTCGTCTCGCGATTAAGAATGGCTTGAACGCTGCGAGCGATCAATTCACCGATCGCATATTCCATAACTACAGGTTGTTGGGTGAAAGCATTTCCGGTTTTTTCCACCAAAGATCGACGCTGTAAAGAAGCCAAAGCGGGGAGAAGTTCACCCATAGACACCGGACGAACAATATCTTCTTGAAGCTGATCGAGGGTGGTCGGTTCTCGTTCAATTGCCAACCAATACATTAATTCTCGTTCGAGGGGAGTGAGGCGATCAAATTGACTTTTGAGTAACTCTCGAATGCCATCAAAAATAAAGCAACCCTGCTGTTGAAAGACATCTAAAAACACCGAAAGATTGCCATCAAAAACTTCTTCAATCGCAGAAGCAACGATATTTAAAGCCAAAGGATTACCGCCATAGCGTTCATTTAAAGTTTGCCATTGTTGTTCATCTCCGGCAAAAGATCCCTTAGCTTGTAGAATAGCTTGTCCGTCTGATGGAGGTAAACCGCTTAACTGAAGATAACGGACGGGTAACTGTTGACCTTCGAGGGCGGCGAGTCCTGCGGGTTTTTCGCGAGAGGTTAAAATTAGACAGCTTTGATGTCGGCTTTGACCAATTAACTTAAACAGTTGACCGTAACTTTCATAGCCCGAAAGATAATTACCAGTATGTCGGGTCAAATTACTTTGAGCAAAATCGCCACTTTGTAAAATTGACTCAACATTATCTAAAAGAATTAAACAGCGAGAGTTTCGCAAATACTCGAGCAAACATCGCATTCTACCATCAAAATATGGGGGGATATCTTCGGCCTGTTGGTTGCTAATAAATTGAATTAAATCGGCGATAATATCATCAATATGGGGGGCGTTGCGAAGACTCCGCCAGATCATACAATCAAATTCAGATTCTAAATTTTGGGCGAGTTTGGCAGTTAAAGAAGTTTTACCAATCCCCCCCATTCCCAGTAGGGTTATTAGATGACAGCGATCGCTTTTTACCCATTTTTCTAAGGTGGTTAGTTCATCGTTGCGACCATAAAAAAGATTAACATCGGGCGCTTCTCCCCAGTCCTGTTTGGGAGTATTATTCGTCTTACCCTTAGCGGCGTTACCGTTAGCACCATTACCGTTAACGATAGTTTTTGGAGGAGATAGGGTCGTTTGAGGTTGGGGAGTTGGCGCCGGAGTCGGTGGAGTCGGTGGAGTGGTTTGAACTTCCGAGGTGTCATCCGACAGACAACGACGTTCAAAGGCGGCGCGAAAGGTTTTTTTCGTGACTTTTTCTTCTAAGGCTTGCGAGAGGAGTTCCCACAGTTGCGAGCCGACAATGCGAACGTGAGTATCTGAACAATAACAGTTTTGAGCAATTTGATCGTACTTTTGACCCATCCAAGAGCCGCGAAAAATATCGGCTTGTAGGGTAGTGAGATGTTTACCTGTCTTCGCTAAAACGAGCGCATCTGCTGTAGCCAGTGCGGTTTCAAGTTCGACAGTGCCTTTTCGGTTCATGTTCCTCCTCTATTGGGCTGCTATTGTCATCGATCCAACTTCCCACTTCGTTTGGACGCCAAACATTTATTACTTAATCATACTTTTTCAAACATTTTTCTGATGTTGTCAAGAGGAGATCAAAAAAGTTAGCAAAATCTCAGGGTTTGACCCCTCTTTAACAAGTTTGAATGATACAAAACTTAAAAATTATATTTTTGAGAAGAAAGAGATCATTAGAGTAAAGCGATATCGATCACATTCTTATCCGATCTCTCAGGAAAATCTCAGAAAACATTCAGAACAATTTTAGATAAAATTCATCAGAAAATAGGTTTTACAAAAATCGGGATATTTTTAACAAACACCATACTTTTTACAACGTTTTCATATTGTTATCCTCAAATTACTTGCTGATATTGGTTAACAACAAGGCAAGCAACAAATCCTTAATTGATTGCCAGTCTTCCAGCAACTAAATTTAAGCTTGAGGATAAAAAAATTCTGAACCTTTGTTATCGGGGTGTACAGTATAACCCTCAATCTACTTCTTCTATGTCTTCAGCTTCCAGTCATTTTTTTAAATATCGGGGTGTTTCCTACTATCACCAAAGTTTAAACCTCGCCAAATAAATTTCAAACCAAAAATTAACCTATCGGGGTGTTTCCTATTATAAAGATGGTTCTCAAGCCGTGAAAGTAACGAAAGCTATCCCGACTTTAAAATCCGCCTTGATCTAAATAAGATTTAGATATCTAAGGGCAGGTGCCATCTTATTTTGGGTGATGAAAATGGGAAGTTTTACGCCGCAGCAGGCGATCAAGATTTTGCGGTGATTGCTGATTTTGACTTCACTCAAGATGTTATTCAACTCAACGGAACCGCCAGTCAATTTACACTCGCACCCGTCGAACAAAGTGGGGTTTCGGGTTTGGGAATTATCGCCGGTTAAAATCAAGATTTAGTTGCGATTATTCAAGCGCAGGATTCGGGTAGTATTGACTTGAGAGCGAGTTATTTCAACTATGTCTAATTCTTCCATTGTTCAGGTCTTAAATCAAGTCTCTAATCTTGGGGTGCTGTATTAACACCCTCTCAAAATTATCTCATTCCAGCCTACCCGACTTTAAGGGAGTTTGTAACTGGCGACTCGAATGATTAATGTTCCATCTTCAGGATTATGTGTAAAAATAAACGCACCCGATGCTTTTTCACCCCCAGAAAGAAAGTCTATTTGTTGTTCTCCACCTTGTTGAATATTTTCATCTTCAATTTTAAGTTCTCCAAGCACTTGAACAGATTTGGCGGTTTGTCCTCCGATATTATAAACGGTGAAAGGAACATAAAATTGAGATCCAAACTGACGAATTTCCCGCTCAACAGTAATAGACAGAAGCGGTGGCTCATCTTCTTGGACTCTCCATTGATAAAGAATAAGAAATATTAGGAATCCTACGATAAAAATTGCCGCTCCGAAACTTAAGCGTTCAGGGAAAGAACGCTGTTTCTTTTGTTCTTTGGGTTGTGAATGTGTAGAAGTTTCACTCATACGGCTAAACGTCCTGCTGCACCCCCAATACTGGCGGGAAGTCCTAATAGAATAGTATAACGTACCCAGAGAAACCAAGGATCGGCGAAGCTTAATTTTTGAAAAAACAACAGCATTAGAAGTGACGCCATCAGAGAAATTAAATAAGATAAAACTGTTTCACTTTCGGGGGTTTGAAAGAGTCCTTGTTGCTGTTTGCGTTTTTTCTGGTTCGCAAACCCTGCTGCAAAAACAATCATATAAGAAATAAATAGAGAAGCTAAAATAATAGCAATTAACCGAGGTGGAGAAGCCGCTACTCCCAATTCGGTGACTTCATCGGTTGGGGCAATACTAAAAGCAATAATAATTGCTCCGGTTAACGTTCCGCCTAAATCAGATAATGTCTCGTTTGCTCCTTCTAGTTTTTGCAGCTTTTGAACCATAAAATCATCATGGTTTCGAGAGTTGTCCGAGGAATCATTAGAATCATCTTCACTTAATATTAATCGACTTAAAGCAACGCCAAGTGCAAAAGGAACACTTTCAAATATAATCTTGCCTAAAGCTTCTTCTAGAGAAGTATTAAAGGTGATTCGTTGTAGCAAAACCATTATGAACGTTGCACAAACAATTGCAATCGCTAAGGCTTCTATACTTTCTAAAACTACATCGTTGAGGTTAGTTCGTTTTCTTCTCCGAAAGCCTTCAACTCGATTAAAAAAGAAAACAACTAAGTAAGTTACAGCTAAAATAGCCAACATCAAAGGCGGTTTTAAGTAAGAACCTGCTTGCCAAACTTCAAAGGTGTACAACAAGGGAATTCCAAATAAAAATCCTCCGGCGGCACCGCGCACAATATCATTAAATTCTTTCAGCCAAACTAAACGTGATTGTCGTTTACTCATTCGTTTGTTCATTGACTTAACCTGTAAATCACAGTAATATTTGTATTGCTTCCTTCGGACTAGGCTGATTTTAGCCGTTGTACCTTTGCCGACGCGATCTTCCTATTATACCGCTAAAAAAAATACTTGTCGTTTCTCATGTCTCAGTTGATTCTACAGTAGGGTATTTGTTCTGACTCTATCTCCGAAAATAGTCCATAAGGCTGAATTGTCTCAAAATTTCCTCAACTTAACAATTAAAATTCAGCATAAAGAGGGTTGAATAAGAAAGTCGAAATTAGATAATATCATAAAATAAACATAATGTTAAGTTATTTCGCTATAGAACTCATATTCTAACTAAAATAGATAGGATAGATTAGAATTTAATTCAGATTGGCGAGTAACTCAATTATGCAGACCTCGAAAAGTTTAGATAATAATTGAAAAGGAATCAGATTCAAACAATGAATTCTTATGAAGGTTTAACGCTTGGGGTAGAAGAAGAATATCAAATTATCGACCCAAAAACTCGACAACTAGCGGGGCGAGGAGAGAAAATAATCTCTTGGGCTGAAGAAAATCATGGGAAAGAAATTGTTCAGCCAGAAATGCGTCAATCACAAATTGAAATTGCGACTTCAGTTTGTAAAAGTTTGGCAGAAATTCGGGCAGAACTTTGTGAAAGTCGTCGGATTGTTATCGAAGCCGCCCAACAAGATAATAAACTAATTTCAGCATCAGGAACTCACCCATTTTCGGACTGGAAAAAACAAGAAACAACTCCAAAATCACGTTATTATAAATTAGAACAAGAATATCAGCAAATAATCCGAGAATTGGTAACGTTTGGTTGTCATGTTCATGTGGGAATTTCCGATCCTGAAATGGCAATCGCGGTGATTAATCGGGCAAGAATATGGCTATCGGTATTAATAGCTTTATCTGCAAATTCACCCTTTTGGTTAGGTGAAAAAACAGGTTATATGAGTTATCGTACAGAACGTTGGAGTCCTTTTCCTTTAGTTGGAGTACCTCCACAGTTTAAAAATTATCAATCTTATCAAGGCTTCGTTGATAAATTAATTCAAATGGAAGTCATCCAAGATACAAGCACAATTTATTGGGATATTCGGATTTCTGAACATTATCCAACGATAGAATTTAGAGTCAGCGATATTTGTTTAACGGTTGATGAAGCGGTAATGATCGCTGGATTAATTCGTGGATTAGTTCAAACGGCTATAACTGAAATTAATCACAAATTTACTGTCCCTTCTGCCCATCCAGAATTATTAAAAACGGCTCATTGGTATGCGGCTCGATATGGTTTAAAAGGTCAATTAATTGATGTTGTTAGACAGTGTTCAAAACCTGCAAAAGATCTAGTTAATCAACTTCTTCATGAAATTCGTCCCGCCTTAGAAAGTTTAGGAGACTGGGAAGAAGTTTCATCGTTGGTAGACAAAGTTCTTACAGAGGGAAATGCCGCCCAACGTCAACTTGAGATTTATCAGCGTCAAGGTAATATGGTTGAGGTTGTTGATTATTTAGTAGAACAAACTCGCTTGGGTGTGGTGTAATCGTTGACAGATTAATCCAAAATTATGTGGATTTATAAACTAACATGATCTTGGGTATTTTTGTGAATTCAGAAGTAAAATTTTCAAAAATCGTTAATTTATCTCCTTAACACTTTCAAATTCTATCCATAGATAGAGGGGAGAATTGACAATATTCAATCATCATATATAAGAATTCATCATTCTAACTCTCTGCTTAATACTGGTGATCTTGTGTATTAGGTAAGAATTTTATGTCAAAATTTTCAAGAGGATTTTATGAAAACTTCAGAAGTTACAGTCGCTCAAATTAATGACCTACGAATTGGTCAAATGAAGCAACTTTCTGTCAACAACTCTGATATCTTACTTGCTCGTCTGAGCGAACAAAAATTTTATGCTACTGCTCCCCATTGTACTCACTTTGGTGCCCCTTTAGAAAAAGGAGTTTTAGTCGGAGAACGAATTGCTTGTCCTTGGCATCATGCCTGTTTTAATATAACTACAGGCGACCAAGAAGAACCCCCTGGATTAGATGCTTTACCCAGTTTTCCGGTACGAATAGACGGGCAAAATATAATTGTTCAGCTACCTGAAACAATTCCCGAACAACGCACACCCAATATGACCAAACATAACCCCAGTGCCGATAGTCGGGTGTTTGCAATTATTGGGACAGGGCCGGCTGGAACCTTCGCCGCAGAAACCCTCAGACAACAAGGATTTCAAGGACAAATTTTTCTGATTACCCGTGAAGAACGTTTGCCTTATGACCGCACAAAATTAAGTAAAAAATATTTGCAAGGTAAGGCGGATGAAGAAGCATTACCCCAACGTTCTTGTGAATTTTATCAAGAAAATGACATCGAACTTCGGTGTGGAAAAGCGGTGACAAAAGTTGATGCTGACTTAAAAACCATTACCTTTGAAGACAATTCGGTAATGAGTTATAACAGCTTATTAGTGGCAACAGGCGGACGACCCAAACGTTTAAATGTACCAGGAATTGATTTAGATAATATCTTCACGTTACGTCAACCGACTGATGTTAATCAGATATTAGAAACGGCTGAACCTAACCAACGAGTTGTGGTTGTCGGTTCAAGTTTTATTGGCATGGAAACCGCAGCAAGTTTAACTCAGCAAGGACTTTCTGTAACGGTTATTTCTCCTGATTCTGTCCCTTTTGAAAAGATTTTAGGTCAACAAGTTGGGAAAATGTTTCAAGACTTACATGAGAGTAACGGTGTTTCTTTTCGCTTTGGAACTAAAGCCACTCAATTTGAAGGAAAGGGCAAAGTAGAAGCGGCAATTTTAGAAAATGGTGAAAAAATTCCCGCTGATTTAGTTGTGATTGGAATTGGCGTTGAACCTGTAACAGACTTTCTTTCTGGTGTCAAAATTGATGATAAAGATAATAGTGTCATTGTCAATGAATATTTGCAAGCCGGAGAAGATTTATATGCAGCCGGAGATATTGCCCGTTTTCCCTACGCCCCAATTGACAAATTAACCCGCATTGAACATTGGCGTTTGGCTGCCCAACATGGACGAATTGCTGCCCATAATATGGTAGGAAATCAGGTTAAATTTACCGGAATACCTTTCTTTTGGAGTGGGCAATTTAATGTTAAACTGCGTTATGCGGGACACGCAGAAGATTGGGATGAAATTCTGTTTGATGGAGATGTGAACTCCCAAGAATTTTTAGCTTTTTACATCAAAAACAATCGGGTTTTAGCCGTTACTGGATGTGGACGCGATCAAGAAATTACCGCCATTACTGAATTGATGCGCCTGCAACAAATGCCCGATGTCGATCAGATTCAGAATCAATCGATTAATTGGGTTGAATACATTCATAATTCCTAGCATTTTTCTGCTGATCAAAGCTACAAACTTATCAAAAATATCTACCTCAAACATGACTCTAAAACAGCACTACGACCTAATTATTATTGGGGCGGGTGCAGGTGGAGGAACTCTCGCCTATGCCCTTGCTTCAACCGGAAAAAACATCTTACTTCTTGAACGAGGCGGTTATCTTCCGCGAGAAAAATCTAATTGGAATCCTGATGAAATTTTTCTCAATCAACGCTATCAAACCCAGGAAAAATGGTTGGATAGTAACAATCAATCTTTTAGTCCTGAAGCCTTCTATTTTGTAGGTGGAAATACTAAAGTTTATGGGGCGGCTTTACAACGAATGCGGGCGGAAGATTTTGGCGAACTTCGTCATTTTGATGGCATTTCTCCCGCTTGGCCGTTAGGTTATGATACCTTTGAACCCTACTATACTCGCGCCGAAAGTTTGTTTAAATTGCATGGACTTCGAGGGGAAGATCCCACCGAACCTCCGGCAACAAATGAGTATCCTTTTCCCCCATTTGAACATGAACCTCGCATCCAAGAAGTCGCCGATCAATTACAGAATTTAGGTTTAAATCCCTATCATCTCACGTTAGCTTTAAATCGTGATGAACAACACCCTGAAAATCGTCCTTGTATTCGCTGTAATACTTGCGATCCTTATCCCTGTTTAGTTGATGCGAAATGTGACGCCCAAGTGACTTGTGTTGATCCGGCATTAAAACAGGATAATGTCACCTTATTAATGAATGCTAAAGTCACCCGTTTGATTACCAATAATGAAGGTAAAATCATTCAAGCGGTAGAAGCAGAAATAGATGGAGAAACGCAACAATTTAGTAGTGATTTGGTCGTGTTATCTTGTGGGGCTATTAATTCGGCAACGTTGTTATTAAAGTCTACCAATAGCCATCATCCCAACGGGTTAGCTAACTCCTCTGGGTTAGTCGGACGCAATTTAATGTTACACAATCACTCAGCATTAATTGCGGCTTCTCATCAACCGAATGAGACGGTTTTTCAAAAGACATTAGGGATTAATGACTTTTACTTTCAAGGCCCAAAACAAGATTATCCTCTTGGACAAATTCAACTCACGGGGAAAACAGTTTGGCAACGTTTAAAACACATGGCGGAAGGAGAAATCCCCCAGGTGGTATTAGAATACATCGCCAAACATTCAGTAGACTGGTGGATCACAACGGAAGATTTACCGCAACCGGAAAATCACGTTACTCTCAATTCCCAAGGGCAAATTGTGGTTAATTACACCCCCAATAATCTCAAACCTCACCAGGAATTAATTTCCACGTTAGAACAATATCTAAAACAGTTAGATTTTTATCTGTTTTGGACGAAACAAATGCCCGTGAAAGTGGTTTGGCATCAAGCCGGAACCTGTAAGTTTGGAAATGACCCTAAAGACAGCGTTCTTGACCTCAATTGTCAAACCCATGATGTCAATAATTTGTATGTGGTTGATAGTAGTTTTTTCCCGGCTTTAGGGGCTGTTAATCCCACGTTAACGATTGTTGCCAATGCCCTCCGAGTTGCCGATCACCTCAAAGATCAATGGGGTTAAACTCTCAACTTTGAAACTGTAATTTATTTGGATAAATTAACCATGAAAACTCAAGAACGTCGTCCAACTCCTGAACAAATTCCTGGACAAAAGCAAGACTATCCTGCATCTCAAGAACAGATGACACCCAAACCGGATAGCGATCTATCTAACTACAAACCTGCGGATAAATTACTCAATAAAGTCGCATTTATTACGGGTGGAGACTCTGGTATTGGTCGGGCTGTCGCCATTGCCTATGCGATGGAAGGGGCAAATGTTGCCATCTTTTTTGACCAAAGTACCGAAGATGCGGAAGTCACGAAAAAAGCGGTTGAATCTAAACAAAAAGAATGTTTAGTCATTCAAGGAGATGTGCGAGATTTTGACACCTGTAAACGGGCAATTGAACAAACCGTTGAACATTTTGGTCATCTCGATATTTTGGTCAATAATGCCGCTTATCAGATGGCACAGCAGAAGTTTGAAGATGTCAGCTTAGAACAATTTCGCCGGACAATGGAAACTAACGTGTTTGGCTATTTCTACATGGTAAAAGCTGCACTTCCTCATTTAAAAGAAGGCGATTCTATTATTAATACAGGCAGTATCGTCGGCAAAATGGGGAAAGGAATGTTAGTAGACTATGCCACCAGTAAAGGGGCGGTTCATGCGTTTACCAAGTCTTTAGCCCAAAGTTTAGGTGAACGCAAAATTCGGGTGAACTCTGTCGTTCCTGGCCCGGTTTGGACTCCGAATATTCCCGCAACCATGCCTGTAGAAAAGGTAGATAACTATGATACCGATGGCATTCTAAAACGGGCTGGACAACCGGAAGAATTAGCCCCTGCCTATGTGTTTTTAGCAGCAGCCGATAGTAGCTTTGTTACAGGTGCATTATATGATGTAACGGGCGGTCAACTGGCTGCATAACATCCCATAAATTACCTCAAATCGTTGACTTACAATAGATCTAAAGAAGGAGTCTTTCTTTCTTTAGATTTTTTTATCTTAAACAATAAAATTTGCTTTTTTATACTCTCAATCATTTCAGTTTTTTTGGGGTCAGTTGATTGAAACTCGCTTTTCTGTTCATGATGATCTACAAAATTAGCCACACCAATGCTAAACTAATCTATCTTGTTCTCCTAAACATCGGATAGTACACTAAAAAAAATATAATATAGAGCGATGAAAAATCGGAACGGAATCAACTCAAAAAAGTATCGTCAGCCTTCTCCCCATCATATTTTGAGAATGCTGAAACGAAGTCTGAGGGGTTGGAATGGGCTGTTGTTACTCCTAATTCCGATTGTACCGACGGTGGCGATGGCAGTAGAAGAAGCAGAAACTAAGCCATCAGGATTTATCGGTTTGCTGGATGCGGTGTTTTCCCAGATTGTTAACTTCTTATCCCAAATCTTCTTCTTTGAGATTTTTGGTCTTCCGTTTATTGTATTGTGGCTAATTGGAGGGGCAATTTTCTTTACGCTGCGAATGGGTTTTGTTAATATTCGCACCTTTAAACACGCTATTGATGTGGTTATGGGTAAGTATGATAATCCCGACGATGAAGGTGATGTTTCCCATTTTCAGGCCCTCGCCACAGCCCTCTCTGGAACCGTTGGACTGGGAAATATTGCCGGGGTTGCCATTGCGGTACAACTCGGTGGCCCAGGAGCGATTTTTTGGATGACGTTGGGCGGCTTTTTTGGGATGTCGAGTAAATTTGTTGAATGTAGTCTCGCCCAAATGTATCGCCGTATTCAACCCGATGGCACCATTGCCGGGGGGCCAATGTATTATCTTTCTAAAGGCTTAGGTGAACGGGGTTTACGCCCTCTCGGAAACGGGCTGGCGATTTTATTTGCTTTGCTGTGTGTTTTAGCCAGTATGGGCGGCGGTAATATGTTTCAAGCCAACCAAGCTTATGCCGCTTTAGCCGGGATTATTCCGGGTTTACCCAATTGGGTTTTTGGATTAGTTGTGGCGGTGTTAGTTGGAATTGTGATTATTGGTGGAATTAGTCGTATTGCTTCAGTAACGGCGAGATTAGTTCCAGCGATGGCAGTGATTTATGTGTTGGCTTGTTTGTGGATTTTACTCGGAAATTTAACTGAAATTCCGGCTGCATTCGGTACGATTATTACCCAAGCTTTTTCTCCTGAAGCTATTGGAGGGGGTTTTGTCGGAACTTTGGTTCAAGGGGTACGACGCAGTGCTTTTTCTAACGAAGCCGGGATTGGTTCGGCTGCAATTGCCCATTCTGCCGCCCGTACAGATGAACCGTTACGGGAAGGTATTGTGGCTTTACTCGAACCGTTTATCGATACGATTGTTATCTGTAATTTAACAGGTTTAACGATTGTTATTACTGGGGTTTATCAAGAGACTAGCGCCGCCCAAGCCAATGGCGTTGAACTGACGGCTGCTGCTTTTAGTTCGGTGATTGGTTGGTTTCCCATTATTTTAGCAATTGCGGTGGTTTTATTTGCTTTTTCCACCATGATTTCTTGGAGTTATTATGGGGAAAAATCCTGGAGTTATATATTTGGTGAAGAAAGCGCCATCATTTATAAAGGCATTTTTGTCGTCTGTGTGTTCATCGGTTCGGTTGTGAATTTGGGTGCTGTGTTGGATTTTAGCGATATGATGTTACTGGCGATGGCATTTCCAAATTTACTCGGGTGCTATATTTTGTCGGGAAAAGTCGCGTCTGCACTCAATGATTATCTGAACCGTCTTAACTCTGGACAAATGCCTGTATATTCTCACGAGACATCTGGAAAATCCCCTTTATAACACGTTTTCACAGCATTTGATGTCTTCCTAAAGTTAGATACAATTTCTAACGTTTATTCAAGTTCCCTCAAACGATAGATGAAAAACCTTCTGCTTTTTTGGTCTAATAACTAAAGTGATTAAAAAAGCAGGAGATTTTTTATGCCTAAGCTTAATATTGGTTTAACAGATGAACAACGTCAAGGCGTTGTAGAACTTTTGAATATGAACTTAGCAGATATGTATCTGCTATTAATTAAAACCAAAAAATATCATTGGGATGTCGTCGGCCCTCAATTCCGCACTTTGCATCAACTGTGGGAAGAACACTACGAAGCCCTAACTATAAGTATCGACGAAACAGCCGAGCGCATCCGTGCTTTAGGTGGTTATCCTCTGGGTACTGCCAAAGGATTTTTAGAGAAGGCAACGCTCAAAGAACACGCCGGAGATCTGCCCAATGCGAACGAAATGGTACAACGGTTAGTGACCGATCATGAGCAAATTATTCGTAACTTACGTGAAAATATTGATAACTGTTCCGAAAAATTCCATGACGAAGGAACGGCTGATTTCTTAACCGGATTAATGGAACAACACGAAGAAATGGCGTGGATGTTGCGTTCCTTTATTGAAGGTGAAGAACTGCAACCCAGCGGTAATATTCCCGGCGATCGCGTCAAAGCCGGTATGAAGTAAGAATCAGGAGTGAACAACTTTTATGGCGGAAGAATACAAAGCAGAACGTACAATTACAGCCGTTTTTAAAGAAGAACAGCAAGTCAATGATGTTGTTCGACGGCTAATTGATCGGGGTGTTTCTCGCGATCATGTCTCGGTAATGGGTCGAGATTTTGAATCTCAAACCCGCATTTCTGGCTTCATCAGTAAAAAAGATGTTATCTTAGGTGGCTTACGAACGGGGGCTGTTTTTGGTTCGTTGTTCGGCTCGATACTCAGTCTACTGACAGGTGTCGGCGTGTTGTTCATTCCTTTTGTTGGTTCTGTGGTTGCCGCAGGCCCCATTAGTTCAGTCTTATTGGGTGCCGCAACCGGAGCCTTAGCAGGGAGTGCAGGAGCGGGTTTAGCATCCGTTCTCACCACGTTAGGAATGCCAAAAGAAAAGGCAGCCATTTATGAAACCCGCCTAAAAGCTGGAGAATATCTGCTGATGGCAGAAGTTCCGACCGACAAGTCAGGGGAATATAAACTCCTGATTGAAAATGCCCACGGCGAGGAAATTCATATCACCGATCAGGCATTACCCCGTCCTTGTCCGGGACGATGTGACTCTCCCGAGGAGTTATCCCCCGAAGTTCGCGCTCATCTATCGGAAGATGCTCAAAGCACCTTCATCAAACGCTACAACGCGGTTTTTGATCAGACCGAAGATGAGATGAAAGCAGAACAGGCGGCTTGGGAAACCATTCATCAACAATACGATGAAGATGAAAATGGGATTTGGTCCAAGCAGAAAGTTACTGCATAACTCCGGGAAATCTCACAATGAGTGGGTTGGAGTTAGGACTGATTGAGTCTGGCTCCAACCTTTTAAAAATAGTTTTGTTTGGGTTCAATTTGATGTTTAACTTTAAATTCGCATGGTTCCATTAAAAGACGAAAATCCGATTCACATTACCCCCATTGTTACTTATATTCTCATTGGTCTTAATTTTCTGATCTTTTTGATCGAGTTAATGTTATCACCCGATCAACTGAATAGTTTTTTTCATCTGTTTGCCGTTGTCCCCGAAGAGTTAACTGCTAGTTTTAACGGAATTTCGGTTCATCAACCCGTCCCAGAATTTTTCACACTTTTTAGCTCTCAGTTTCTTCACGCCAGCTTTATTCATGTTGGCTTTAATATGTTATTTCTGTGGATTTTTGGGAATAATATTGAAGAAGAACTGGGAAGCATTAAATTTATTGGTTTCTACTTAATTTGTGGAGTTTTAGCCGCTCTGTCTCAATATTTATTAGCAACCGAATCAGCAATTCCTTCTCTGGGGGCGAGTGGTGCGATCGCCGGAGTGATGGGCGCTTATATTCTGAAGTTTCCCCAAGTTAGAATTTTAACTGTAATTCCTATCGGTATCTTTCCTTATATTGTTAGAGTCCCGGCATTTCTTTTCTTAGGATTTTGGTTTGTTCAACAAGCCTTTAGCGGAATTTCTATGTTAGAAGTTCAAACCGCAGTCGGGATGGATAGTGGCGGAGTTGCGTATTGGGCGCACGCAGGAGGCTTTGTCTTCGGTGCATTATTCGTTCAAATTTTCGGTTTATTTTCTCGCACCTCTGAGAGCGAAAATTCAGTTGTAGACTGGTAGTTGGACTGAGATTTCAACAATTTAAACCCACAAAAAAGAGAGGGGAATTTAGGTGAGTCATTCTCATCTTTTCCCCTCTGTTTAGATTTTTTGAATGAAACTCAACTCATTAGAAACGGAATTGAGTCCGGAATGTGGTAACAACAATGGTGTCATTGTCGTCGTCAACGTGTTCAGGGTCAGTAATCACAAAAATACCGGGAACTAAAGCCACGTAGTCGTTGATTTGATAACGATAGAAGGCTTCAATGTGAATGCTGGTTTGCTCTTCTTCTAAAGTCTCCAGAGTGTGGTAAACCACTTTCGGCTGCATCCCGACAATAATACCGCCTAAGCTTCCTTCTCGGAATAAGTCAGGAAACGCTAATGTGACCGCGAAGTTCAAGACCGTTGCATCAAGGTCATCGCCGTCGCCTTCAGCTTTATCATCAGCCCAGGCAACACCAAGCCAACCCCCCAACTCAAAACCATCTACAATTCTCCAGTTTGTCTGGAAGCCCAAGTTATCGCTTGTGGTGGCACTATCTCCGAAGGGTCGGTTTGCCAGGAAACTTCCCGTTCCGCCACTGACACTAACATCATCTTCGCGGAAATGGCGGCGGTTGTAGTCCAGTGCAAGCACCAAATTGTCGAAAGGTTCATAAACGAATTGAATCGCCGCCGAATGGCTTCCATTAAACAAACCTCGACCTTCGGAAGCATCGGAAGCATCATCTTGGCTAGCCAGGTAACCGAAGTTCACCCGAAGTCTATCATTAATCTGATACTTGAGTGCCAAGCCTGTTCCTTCCGGGCCACGCAGCGAAGTCGGGTTGTAGCGTCCGAAGCGAGAAGACGAACCAGCACCGGTACTCTGGAAGGGGCTAAGAGGATCTTGAATGTCATCTAAGTCTAAACTTTTAGCACCGAAGTAAACTTGACCTCGACCATTGAAAACTGGGAAACGGTAGTAGAGGTCATCGAGGGTGAAGTCTCCATCTCCGCCATCAGTACCGAGACGACTCATTAAGGTATTGGTCAGGTTGACACGACTCAAGTTGGGAACGTCTTTGGCTTCCAAACGAGTTCGCAGTAAATCTTCCCCAGTGAAGCTAGTATCAAAGTTTAAACGCGCCCGATAACCGAAGTAAGCTTGAGTGGGGTCTTCTTCATCATCAACATTTGACTCCCCTTGGAGTTCGGAGGCGCGGTTAAATTCAGCCCGATCTCCAAAGGTATCCCCGATAAAGAAGATCACTTCCCCTCTCAACTTGGTGGTGGTGGAGAACTGATTGGCTTCCAATTCAGCCGTGCGGGCTTCTAACGCCAATACCCGACCGCGCAAAGCAGCCAATTCAGCCGCAAATTCTTCTTGTAAGCGTTGCAGAACCGCCAAGTCTTCGCGAGTCACCAAGTTCGCTGTAGAAGCGGCAATCAGTTCGTTTACCCGTTCCAAACAAGCGTTTAAACCAGCGGCAAATTCGTAACGAGTCATCGCCCGGTTTCCCTTGTAGGTACCATCGGGATAACCTGCAATACAACCGTAACGCTCAACCAGGGATTGTAGTGCTTGGAACGCCCAGTCAGTCGGTTGTACGTCGGAAAGCTGGGAGACTGATGTGACCTGATCCATCACATCGGTTTCTGCGGTGTAGAGTTCCATTTGTTCGAGGTCAGAAATTCCCACCTCAGAATTCTCTACCGGATCTGCGGTTTCAACTTGAGCCAGTTGCAACTCAGGCGTTTCAGACACCGAAAGCGCATCTGAAGTAGCGGTCTGAGCTGGAGCCTCGCCATTATTTGTGATTACGGGGGCAACAGGTGCAATTTCATTCTTAGATCCATCTGTGAGATCGACTAAGGATGAAACCTCAAAATCGGAATTCCCCTGGGTTAAAGTTAATAATTCTGAATGCTCTGCTTGCTGCCACTCAACTGAATGAATTGCTCCAGTTGCTAAGTCAGGGGTTGAATCTAACCTGACCGATGAAGTTTCAGTGGCTAGGGCGGCATTCGTTAAGGCAAGAGCAGCACCCAGAATACCTGGACTCTGCTTAAGAGTGTTCCATAGAATTTTGTTCATGATCTCCAATCTCACACCGACTTAAAATACCAAAAGCAAGGGAGTCCCCAGCTCAGTTGAACCAATAGTACCACAATCTTAACAGGAGTTTTCTGACAGTCAAGCAGGGCTGAAAGAAGGGGTTACTTCTGTATGTTGAATCCTATCAGTTCAACTTTAGTCTAAGTTCCCTCATTGATCCTACACAATTTGTTTGGAATTGAGGTGACGAATTGCAATTACTCCCGGTAAAGGTGGACTATTGGGAGTTTTCATCGGCCAGTTGGAACCAATTGGGACTTGTCGAGTTTGAATAAACTCCTCACCCTCTGTAGTTCGCAGCGCAAACTGACGCTCTTGGGTCGCCATCTTTTGACGAATTCCATTGGCTTCTCCGGGATGTTGAGCTGATAGAAATAAGGTCTGTTGATCCTGACTAAAAAATGGCCCGGTCATTTCACATTCCATTGGCCCCATCGCAAATAAATAGGCATTCCCCGCATTTTCTCCCGCAGTGGGCAAAAACCACACCGAATTATTGCCATAAACCCCTAACAAATTGGACTGGCTCAGAGGCTGACCTTTTTCATCGACTCGACCGGAGGGTACGGGTTGATTGTGTTTACTCGTAGACATATCTGTGACCATCCAAATATTGCCTTTACCATCAAAAGCCAGGTTATCGGGGTTGGCAAAACCGGAACCTCCATCTACAACTTCGCCCCCGGTGGCAAACATCTCCCAACGAAAGGTCTTCGCATGGGGTTGATTTCCTTGTTCGCTCAACCGCATAATCCAACCATATTCGTAGGGGGTTTCTCCGCTCGGACTCTGAAAGACTCGTTGGTCTGGCCCTCCTGTTTGGTCATCGGGAGAACCGGAGGTAAAGGCAATAAATAAAGAGCCATCGGGCGCAATATCTGTATCTTCGGGACGGGCGGTACAAGTCGCCCCGGCTGCACTGGCGGCTAAATGAGCATCGACTAAGATTGCACCTTGGATTTCTTCGGGGTTATCTCCAACATATAGATCCGCTAATGTCTGATATTGCTGCTTAAAGGCGATCGCTTCGTCATCTGTTGCTGCAATCATCGCCCCGCCTTCGGGTCGTTTGGGTAAACAGATGATTCCCCCTACGTGAACGCTCGGTAAATCGGGATTAACTCGCGTATCGGCTTTTAAAGGAATCCAACGACCTGTCCCATCGGCGTTAAATTTTGCCGCGTACAACATTCCTTGTTCGAGTAAGCGAGAATTCCGTTGATCTTGAGGATTTTTCACTCGCTCTTTGCTGACGTATTTATAAACGTGTCCGCCTCGGCGATCGCATCCTGAATAAAATGCTAGCGGTTTCCCGGCTTCTACCCGAATTCCCACGGCTTCGTGACGATAACGACCTAACCAAGTATGCTTCGTACCGTAATCATTGGCATTGGCTGGATCAACTTCCACCATCCAGCCATATTTATTTCCCGCCAGTCCGAACACATTTCCCAATCCGCCTAACCTTCCGGAAAAGGGGGTTTCACTCGGATTCACAGCGGTGCCATCGGGATAGACATCCTCGGGGACGTGGGCTTGAAAATTTTCTTCGGCACTAAATACGGTTCCCCAAGGGGTTGTTCCCCCTGCACAATTCCCAAAGGTGCCAATAATGCGATCGCCGAGTCCGTCGCTGTAGCCTTTGCCTTTTTTACGAAAGACTGCAACTCCAGGCCCAGTTGACTTCAGATAACGGCTATCAATCCACCCTGAAATTCCAGTAATCCGTCGATCTGCGGCGGAGTAGGTGCGTTCCCATTTGCCTTCGCTGTTACGACGAATGGAAATTACACCCATTCCCACATCGATTAACCCTTCTTGGGAGACTTCTCGAATGGCTTGTCGGACTGCATCATTGGCAGGCAATGCAAAGGCATTAATTCGAGGTTTTTTCTCGGCTTTGAGAGCGGTTTCAATAGTTTTAATGGGTAAACTCTTACCGATTACTTTTTCGTAGGTTTGCACCCAGGTTGCTGAACTAATATATTCAAAATTTATGGTTAAATACCCTTCGTTTTGATTAGTTTCGATGAAGGATAAATAATCATTATTGTAGCCAAATCGAGAGTCCCCGACTGGATCACCCCAAGCG
>NZ_AUZM01000031.1 GCF_000478195.2 Lyngbya aestuarii BL J
TGATGGGGACTGGGTTTACTGGTCAACCCGAATGGGGAGACATCCCGAAGCCAAAAAGAAAGTCGCTTACCTACTAAATCAACAAAAGGGAAAATGCTCTCATTGTGGACTCAGATTCTTCGTGGATGACCTCATGGAAATCCACCACATCGATAAGAATCACCATAACAGCAAATGGGAAAATTTAACCTTATTACATCGCCACTGCCACGATGAGGTACACAAGACAAGTGCCTAGTTATTGAGGAGCGGTGTGAACGAAAGTCTCATGCACCGTTCTGAAGACGAGTATAAAACGGTGACGTTTATGCTTAGTTTAACAACTATCTCTGAAATGGGATGAACGACTGGGGAGACGAACCCCTCTGGAGTAGGTTAGGAAACTAGCTTGGTGTAAGGGTTGTCAATGAATCAGTAATCCAAAGCCGTGAGGCTTGGAGAATCCCCTTTCTTTAGAAATGGGGAGTATGTCAAATCATTTGTGACGCCCCTAATCTAAATTTTTCGCCTAAAATCAAGGTCAGGATAGAAACTAAAGCTAAAGTTTAGGAGTTCACTGTGATCTTAAAGACACTATTTAAAGACTCTACAACGACCGATACAACGCCCTTCAGTCCAGATGAGTTTAACGCTCATGTGATGAATACCTATGGACGTTTTCCCCTGGCTCTAGAACGGGGTGAGGGGTGTCGTCTTTGGGATACGGATGGACGAGAATATTTGGACTTTGTAGCGGGAATTGCAACTTGCACGCTTGGACACGCTCATCCGGCGTTGATTGATACCGTCACCCGGCAGATAAAGACGCTGCATCATGTCTCCAACTTGTATTATGTTCCCCCCCAAGGAGAACTCGCCCAATGGCTCACCGCTCATTCTTGCGCTGATAAAGTCTTCTTTTGCAACTCGGGTGCCGAAGCCAACGAAGGGGCGATTAAACTCGCTCGGAAGTACGCTCACGACAAGTTAAATATTGCTGACCCGGTGATCATCACTGCTCATTCTAGCTTTCATGGTCGCACCTTAGCAACGATTACGGCGACGGGACAACCCAAATATCAAAAAGGCTTCAGTCCGCTTGTTCCGGGGTTTGCCTACGCACCTTACAACGATATTACCGCTCTAGAAGCGACTATTGCTGAACTTGATAGTAATGAACGTCGAGTCTCGGCTATCATGCTCGAAGCCCTGCAAGGTGAAGGGGGAGTTCGTCCGGGAGATTTGGCTTATTTCCAAAGAATTCGGGAAATCTGCACCGAAAAAGGCATTTTGTTGATTCTTGATGAAGTGCAGGTGGGAATGGGTCGTAGTGGTAAACTTTGGGGATATGAAAATCTGGGTATTGAACCGGATATTTTCACTTCTGCGAAAGGACTGGGTGGCGGTATTCCCATCGGGGCGATGCTTTGTAAGTCGTTTTGCGATGTGTTTGAACCGGGAAATCATGCGAGTACCTTTGGCGGAAATCCCTTTGCTTGTGCGGTGGCGCTGTGTGTTTGTCAAACGGTTGAACAGCAGAATCTTTTGGAGAATGTTCAACAGCGGGGTGAACAACTTCGCAGTCAACTTCAGTCGATAGCGACTCAATATCCTAACTTAATTGTAGATGTCCGAGGTTGGGGTTTAATTAATGGTTTGGAACTGAATGCAGAAGCCGAATTAACTTCAATTGAAATTGTTAAAGCAGCGATGGAAGAAGGTTTACTGTTGGTTCCGGCTGGCCCGAAAGTGGTGCGGTTTGTTCCACCTTTAATTGTGAGCGAAGCTGAAGTTAATCAAGCTGTTCAAATGCTAAAAACAGCCCTGTCAAAATTGCTTGAATCTAAGTAATTTTTCTCAAAAACATAGTAGGGGCGCAAACCGCAGCGCCCTTTTCACTATCCGCCATTTATAGTTAAATCAAACTCCACAAGTCGTTAATCTCACTTTAGTTTTAAAAGAGATTGATGATACTGAAGTAAAGTCATCCGATGACTAACGCTAATATAGGTAATATTAAAAGCTTGCAGTTCTTGATAAAGTAATGCTTCATTCTTGAGATCTAAAGCGCTGGTGGCTTCGTCTAAAACTGCGTAATCAGGTTGATAGAGAAATAAACGCGCAAAAGCTAAACGCTGTTGTTCTCCTGTAGATAAGATTCGACTCCAATCAGCAATTTTATTTAATCCTTCCCATTCTTCTACTAACTTTGAAAGATTGACTTTTTGCAAAATATAATATAATTTTTCATCAGAAATGTCTCGTTCTACTTGAGGATAAAGTAATTGATAGCGCAAAGAACTTTGAAAGACATAAGGACGTTGCGGTAAGAATAAAATATTGTCACGTTTGGGTCGAAAAATGACTCCCTCTCCAGATTTCCATAACCCTGCTATTGCTCGTAAAAGAGAACTTTTACCCACTCCACTTGCTCCAATAATTAGGAGATTTTCTTGAGAATAAACAGAAAAGGATAAATTTTTGATAATTGTTCTTTGATGATCGGGCGTTTGTAAGGTGAGATTTTCACAAGCGATGTGAGAACTTTCAACAATTTTAATTTTCCTTTGGTCTGAATTGCGAATTGGTGAAGTTGTGATTAAGGTTTTAAGCTGTTCTAAACGGTTAATAGTTGCTCCTAAAATGCTAAGTTTATCCAGTTGAGCGATCATTAACGTTAAAGCAATTAAAATCGTTTTAAATGCGGTTCCTGCTTGGGTAACAACTCCGACTTCCAGTTCTCCCGACACGATCTGAGGAGCGAGAATTAAACCGGGAACAATAAATGTTATATATTGGTAACTGTTTTGAAAAAGGTTAAGATAGAGTTGCCATTGAATTAAAGATTTAAAATTGATAAAAACGAGCTTAAATCGATTCCATACTTGATTAAATTCTTGGTGTTGACCTTGATAAAAAGCAATGGATTCTGCTTGTTCTCGAATATGAATGAGTCCATAACGTAAGTCGGCTTCTCTTTGCAGTTGCTCAAGGTTTATTCCGACTAAAATGCGACCAAAAAATAACGTTGCAAATAAAGTCCCGATCAGCGAATAACTCACGAGAAAAATCATTAAAAACTGGGAAATTGTCCAGAGTGTACCTGTAAAGGCGATCAGTTGGAGAACAGAATCTAGTAAAATAGAAAATAAAATTACTGACTGTTGTGTGAAGGTTTTAATATCTTCGGATATTCTTTGATCGGGATTATCAATTTCATAACTTTCGCTAATGAAATAAAATGTCGAGTTTTCTAGATAAGTATTAAGAAAGTAATGGGTTAGCCATCGTCGCCAATAAAGGCTTAATTTTGCTTGACAATAAACTTTGAGTGAACCGCAGAGAGTACCGATAACAATCACCCCGACGAAGATCAGTAATGCTTGTTGAAAACGTTGAGTATCTTGGGCGACGAGTGCGGATGTAATTTCTCCTAAAAATATAGCGACAGCCACTAATAAACCTGAGACAATAATTGATAAAATTATAATTAAAACTAAAATTAATATAGCACCCCATTTTTCTGAAGAGAACCAGTACAGATGAGTCACTGACCACAATTTTTTTAAAAGCTTTAAGTTAATGTTTTTCATACTTAATTTTAGGGGTTTGAGTCAGAACAATAATAGTTCTGGGAAGCCATTAAACGCCAATTGAAGTTTTCTGAGAGTTCTAACACCTGTTGATGATATTTTAAGAGTGTGGAACGATGACCAACACTGATCAAGTTAATTTCTATTTTTTGCAAATATTGATAGAGTAATTCTTCATTTTCTTCGTCTAATGCACTGGTGGCTTCATCTAATATTGCATATTGGGGTTGATGTAATAGTAATCTCGCAAAAGCTAGACGTTGTTGTTCTCCGAGTGAAAGCACCTGTGACCATTTGATAACCGAGTTTAACCCCCCAAATTGAGTAGAAATATGAGGTAAATTCACCTGGTTGAGAACATGAAGTAATTGTTCATCGTTATAGTGACTTTCTGAATGAGGATAGAGGAGTTGTTGACGTAAAGATCCTAAAATCATATAAGGACGTTGGGGAAGAAAAAACATTTGTTCTCGTTGGGGTCGAGTGATTTTTCCTTCTCCTGAAGTCCATAAACCAGCGATCGCACGCAGTAAAGAACTTTTCCCGACTCCACTAGCTCCGGTAATTAACAAAGATTCGTTTGATTGAATAATTAGGGATAAGTTTTGAATTAAAATCTTTTGATAATCTGGAGTTTTTAAAATAAGATTTTCGATGTTAAACTGTTGACTTTCTTGGATTTTTATGGTTTGTTTATAAAAAAGTTTATCGGAATTATTGAGGGCTTGATTTAAGATAAATAAACGGGTCGCTGAAGCAGCTAAAGCACTTAATTGTTCTAATTCATTAATAATCAGACTGAGTGCAAACCAAATTCGACCAAATGCAGATTCAGACTGAGCAATTACCCCGATTTCTAATTGTCCTGATAAAAGACTCGGTGCAAGAATAATTACTGGTAAAATAAAGGTGATATATTGTAGGCTATTTTGAAATAAACTAAGATTAAATTCCCATTTAATTAATCGGCTAAAGTTTTGATAAACTTGTAAAAATCGATTATATAGTCCTTGGGATGTTTGAGATTGACCTTGATAGAGTGCAATTGCTTCAGCATGATCTTGAAGATGAACTAAACCATAGCGGAGTTCGGCTTCTTTTTGGAGTTGAACATAATTAATTTTAGCTAAATTCCGAGCAAAAACAACGGTAGCAATTAACGTCCCGACCAAAGCATACAAAACCAAAAATAGAGTTAAAAAATGAGAAATAGACCATAACAAGCCGATAAATAAAATCAGTTGGACGACTGCATTAAAGATTAAAACTAAAAAGTAGAGAGATTGTTGAGTAAAAGCACGAATATCTTCAGAAATTCGTTGATCGGGGTGATCAACTTCAGAGTTGGTATTCAGGTGATAAAAGGCTTGATGGTCTAAATATCGTTCTAAAAAGTTGCGAGTCATCCAACGCCGCCAATGTAGGCTTAAATTGCTTTGAATGTAGTTATTGAATGCTAAACTGGGAACACCGATTAAAATTAAACCTAAAAAAAGCAAGGTTGCTTGTAGAAATCGACTGTAATTTTGCTCGGCAAGACCCGATAAAATTTCCCCTCTTTGTAAGGTTTCTAAAACCAGAAAACCACTGCTTATAATAGATAAAAAAATCAGCAGTAACAGCGAACGTCTGGCTTTTCTTTTCTCCCCCGAAAACCAATAGGGTTTAGCAATTAACCCAAATTGCTGCCAAAATTGAGTGTTGAACTGATAATTCATCTAAAAGGTGACTCGGTAATTAAAACTAATGGTTCGACCTCGACCCGGACGACGGTTATCATTACTCGTTCCGCCTAAAACTTGCGACTCAACGGGGAAATAAAAGTTATCAAAAATATTTTCAACTCCGATATTCAGCGACCCAGGGCCGATTTGAATCGTGCTAATAAAATCGACAACGGTATAACTCTCGACCGGAGAGGAATCAATATCATCATCAAAGGCTCTTTCGCGATCGCCAACCACGATTAATTGTAAACGATTAAACCAACCTTGTATAAATTCACTTTCTACATAAGCCGTAACTTTCAAAGGCGAAATTTCTGTACTGGTAATTGCTAAATAATCTCCCTCATCTTCGATATCAACTTCACCTTCTTGCCAACTCACAGTTCCCCCTAAACGTAACTTATTAAAAGGTTGCCAATCAACGGTTGCTTCTACCCCATAGATGCGTCTGGGTGCGCGTACAGGTAAGAATAAACCATCACCCCGATCAACAGAAACTACCCCAAATTGTGAATCATTATAAAAACCTGCAACAGTAAAGTCAAAACTTGACCAAGTTCCTCGCACTCCGAGTTCATAATTGCTCACTTTTTGAGGTTGGAGTTGGTCAACGTCTTCAGAAATTGAAAATCCTTCTTCTGGAAAAGTCAGTAACTCGCTAAATCGTTGTAAGGAAAACCCCTGAGAAAAGTTAACAAAAACATTAAATTGATCGGTGATTTTATAAACTGTACCCACGTTAAAAACAACGTTATTAAAGTTTAAATCGCCGCCTTCAACTTCCACCTCCTCAAAGCTGGTATAATCGGGAATACTCACGTCAAAACTTGAATAACGCGCACCGCTATTAATCACCCAATCATCGCCGAGTTCCCACTTAAATTGACCAAAAATCCCTAATTCTCCAATGGTGTATTCCGGGATAAATGTTCGCTCCTCAATTTTGCGAATCACTCGACCGCCACTTTCGTCAAACTCGTCTGCATCGATAATATCATAGGTGTTACTGGGTCTATCGTGTTTATAATCTGCTCCCCAAAATAAACTCGCTCCGGTAAATAAAGGGGTATTAATTTGTAGACGTCCGCCCCAGTTTTCGACATCAATTTGACTCACATAAACCTCTTGCAGCAAGACTCGACCATCTTGAACCCCTTGAGATTCAGGTTTAGAAGTGTAGTAAGCTTGAAGCTGAACTTGACTTCCAAAAAATAAATCGTCATGGCTATAAACCATGTTTGCTAAAGTATTACGATTAAAAGCTGGATTTGTATCAATAAAATCTTGATTGCCCACTTCTATTGCTCTGGCTTTACTGGTTCCAGCGGGAAGATCATTAACACTTTGATCGAGAATTAAATTATTTTCTACTCGCTCATTATAGTAATAGTTTAAGGTGAAATTGAGTCGTTGTTTTTCGGTAAAATAAATCCCTAAACTGGCTAAAGCATTAAAGGCTTCACTTTGGTCGAGGGGGCGAAAATTAAAAATCGGATCTCCTTCGCCATCATAATAGGTTTCTGTTCGCTCTCGGGAAAAATTTACCCGAAAACCTACTTTGGGCGAAATTGCTCCTGATAGAGAATATTCCAGAATATTTCCATCACTATCTCCCTCAAAAAACGAATCATCTGCACCGGACAAATCAACTCCAGCTCTGACATTCGTAACAGGTACTTCCGAGGGTTTTCGAGTAACAAAGTTAATCGTTCCGCCTGTTGCTTCTGAACCATAAACGGCGTTAGGGCCGCGTATAACCTCTATTCGTTCAATCGCATCGGGGGAAATATTTAAAAATGAACCTCGAATTCCGTTAGAATCAATCGGTACACCATCAATTAAATAAGAAGGCGGACGTCCTCGCAAGGTTCCATTTTGGTTTCGTTGTAAATCGGGGGGTGAAAATCCGGGAACTTCCCGAGCGAGAATTTCTCTTAAATTAATCGATAAATTTCGCTGCTGTTCGATTTCTTCTCGTTCTATAATGGTAATAGATCGAGAAATATCATCGGGGCTTTCTTCGGTTCTGGTGGCGGTAACGGTAATTTGAATAACTTCTTCGGGAGTAACGCTTAAAACTAAACCCGCATCACTCGGATTAACGTTTACAAACGGAATGGCATCTTGTCCAACAATAATAACTTGAACGCGATTATTTGCGATTTGTTGGACTCGCACAGAAATAATTCCTGTGCCTGGATTTTCGGCTTGAAAATCTCCCCCACCGGGCAAAGCTAAAACGGCGTTTGAAACTTCGGCGGTTAGGGTATTTCCCTCAATAGAAGTTGAGGTTTGCAGCGCTGTTGGATTGGCGGTTTCTAAGACAATATCTACGCCTCCGGGTGTGGGATTTAAACTCACTCCGGTAATTTCTACAACTTCTGATTCGGCTTGGGTAACTTCAAAATTTTGAGGGGGAGGGGGAGAGAATTCGGAAAACAGATATTTAGCTTCTGTTAAAGGTTCTTCTACTTCTTGAATTGTTGAAAATTCTGATATTTCTGGTTTATATAAACTAAGAGTTACTGGGGAATTTGGTGTTGATGATATGGCAGGTTTTTCTGATCCTTCTTGAGGTTGGGATTGACAGTAATTTGTTGTTTCCTCCTCGGAAAATGAACTCACCGAATCGGATGTCAATTCTTCAGCTTGGTGATTGCTTTCTTCTAGTAAACAAGTGGACTCAGCAAAAGCAACGGGCATGACTCCCATACTCATCAAGGTAGCAAAGACAAATGACAGGTAATTTTCATCGAATTTCATCAGAAAAACTTGAGGCTGCTAAGTCCACAAAACTAACGCTAACAATGGAATTTGGAAAGAAATTAGAGAGAAAATAGAGGTCTATTTTTTCGGGAAATTCTATCTCTCTCAACAACAAGATTTAAAGTTTAAAACTGTACGGAAATGATGCGACTGGATAAATCTTCGGGGGTTTGATTGACCACAGAAGCCAACACCTCGCCACTGGCTGTTGAAACTTCTGTGTAGTTTACCGAACCTGCGGCATTAAATAGAGAAGGGAGATTAAACACACCTTGTCCTGCTAAATCTGCCAAACCCAAATCAAAAGGTAACAACTCTAAGGTGTCTTCCAAATTAATACTTTCCTCACTAAAGGTTAGACTACCTGCGGTTAATCCTCCGGCTAATCCAATCAAATCGCTGTTTTCAAAATCCAGGATAAAATCACCAAATTGATTGGATGCGATCGCCCCTTCCGAAGTCAAAACAAACACATCTGCCCCTTCATTTCCGATCAGATAATCTTCTCCTTTATCACCAGAAAGGGTATCATTTCCGATGCCACCCACTAAAGCATCTTGCTCTTGACCTCCGAATAATAAATCATTACCATCGCCGCCATCGAGGTTATCTAACCCTTTGTTCCCATACAGGGTGTCATTGGCTTGCTGTCCAAATAGTTCATCTTCTCCTTGACCTCCAAACAGGGTGTCACCCCCCCCACTCCCGGATAGGGTGTCTCGATCTTCATTTCCATTCAACAGGTCGTTACCCGCTGACCCGGTTACACTGTCATTGCCTGCTAAAGCCACTAAACCTCCTGGTGAGTTGGCAAGCTGTCCGGGAAAGACGGTGAAAACATCGGGGCCTGTCGTCAGTTGTAAAATGTTACCGGATGGGTCAAAGCTACTACTCATGGTTAAGAATTTTTCTCAATTAATAAAACAGGTTAGATTATAGCGGACTCGATATAAAGCCCATCAAGACGGGTTTATTGTTTGTTAGTCGATAACAACAGTGATAATTACACTAGAGTCTAAATGAGATTAAATCTTTTTAACAGAATTAAACTCTCGGAACTTTCTCCAGATTATTGTCAGCTATTCTCAAGTTATCCAAAAACTTAATTAACGTTTAGTCTCATTTAGTCAGACTATTTCTGCTCTATATAGCAGTTGAGCTGAATTGATTGAGAGCCGATATTAACCCAACCCGTTCACTTTTGGGTCAATGACGAATAACCGCTACAATTCAGTCACAGTATTAGTTTTAGCTAGTTTTTGCCCGCCAGATAAAACCCGGAACGGTTTACTTGACTCGGCAAAAATAGAGTTTACCGATTCTTCTTCATCTTGTCAACTGCTAGTCAATCTTAAAATCTTATTGATAACTCTTTTCATCTAAATGAGATCGTGGTATAACGTTAGGCATCCGTTAGCAGTTTCATTGTCTACCTCAAAAACCGAATTCCATGGAAGTTAGTCGTTTTGTACAAGACGCAGGTATTGTGGCGTGGCCATTGCTTGTGTTTTCAGTGGTAGCGATCGCCCTGGTGATCGAGCGAGGTTTTTTTTGGTTTCGCATTTGGCAGCGTCAGAGTCAAGTCGTGCGAGATGCCCTCAAACTCTACAAGTCCTATCCCCAACAGGCGATGGATCTTCTGCAACTCAATGCCGATCTTCCGATCGCGAGAATTTTTCTCGAAGCCCTCGAACTTGAAGATCCCAACCCCGAAGAATTTCGGATCGCGATCGAAAGCGCAGCCCAAGCAGAAATTCCCGTTTTACGGCGCTTTAATACCGTCTTTGACACCATTATTGCCGTTTCTCCATTACTCGGATTACTCGGAACCGTTTTAGGACTGATTACCGCCTTTTCTTCTCTGCGAATTGGTGATATTGGAGGCAGTAGCAGCACAGGTGTAACGGGAGGGATTAGCGAAGCTTTAGCCTCTACGGTAATCGGGTTAGTCGTAGCTATTTTTACAGTGTTATTTGCCAATACTTTTCGAGGCCTTTATAAACGACAAATTGCCCTCATCCAAGAATACGGAGGTCAACTCGAACTGCTTTATCGTCGTAAATATGAATATGATAAATTGCGAGATAATGCCCTGGTTCATAAAGTCTAATTGAAACCTGAAACCCATTAAAAATTTTGTCAGCCTGATCACCAGTGAAATTATGCTCAATCTCATCGATGACGACCTTGATACTCCCGCAGAAATTAACATCGTGCCGATGATTGATGTCATTTTCTCAATTTTGGCATTTTTTATCATTTCCACCCTATTTTTAACCCGCTCCGAAGGATTACCCGTTAACCTGCCCAAAGCCTCAACTTCTCAACAACAAAAAACCGAACAAATCGCCATCACCATTGACAGTGAGGGAGAAGTTGCCCTCAATCGCGAAAGCATAGAAATTGCACAACTCGAAAATTCATTGCGACAACTCATCCCCAACAATGACAGTCGAATTGTGATTTTAAATGCAGATGAAGCGGTTAATCACGGAAAGGTTGTAGAAGTCATGGATCAAATTCGGCGAGTCGAAGGGGCAAAACTCGCGATCGCCACCAAAAAACCCGATTCTGAATAAAATCAGGGTTAAAAATTCCTCCTTCTTTCTGAATCGTTTTTGGAAAATTTTCAGTTATGAGTCTCTCAGAAACCTGCCTAGAACAGCGAGATAAAGACCAGCAAAAGGTGAAACTTTGGATCATCGGAGGTCTAGTTGCATCAGCCATCTTTCATGGCGGACTACTGGCTTTGGCATTTAGTGGTTTTCTGGATAGAGAACTCGAAATTACTGAAGTTGATGCTATCGAATTTATCGTGATAGAAGAAGAGGTCATCGAAGAAGAAGAAATTGAACCCGAACCAGAAGAAGAGGTGGTTGAACCCGAACCCATTCCCGAAGAAATTCCCGAAGAAATTGTTGAACCCGAACCCATTCCCGAAGAAATTCCCGAAGAAATTGTTGAAGAATTCGCCCCCGTAGAACCTCCCCTCGAACAGCCGGAAACCGCATCGCTGCAACCCGCCCCGCCAGCGCCCCAGAGCCTTCCCGAACCCGAACCGGAACCCGTCGCAGAGCAACCGCCCCCCGAACCCGCACCCCTGGCTCCGCCCGAACCGGAACCCGTCGCAGAGCAACCGCCCCCCGAACCCGCACCCGCACCGGAACCTGCCCCCGAGCCACCCGCAATGTCCGAAGAACCCTTGAGCGAACCGGAACCCATCGCAGAAGAACCGTTCCCCGATCCTGTTCCCCCCGAACCCCTCGCCGAGTCTGCGCCTCCTGAACCCCTGGCTTCGGCGGATATCGCCCCGAATGACCCCCTGACCAGCCCCTTGAGTGAGTTAGAAATGGAAACGGGGGCAGCCAACACCCCCACCGAAACCCCAGATGCCAATGAAACCGCGCCTTTGGGGGCGGCGGCGGCCGAGCGTTCCCAACCCACTCAAGGCACCGTCCCTCAACCCGGAACCTCGGGATCAACTTCTGCTTTACAAGGCTCCTTTGCGGGCATTGGCAGCGGTGAAAGTCCCACAGGCAGCCAAACCCCCGGACAGGGAGACATGGCGTTTGGGGGTTCTCCTTTGGAAAATGGCCGGGGAGGTGAGGCGCCGGGCCGTCCTGATGGGGTTGAGGGAGGAACCGGAAACGACGCGGGAAATGAGACTGACACGGCTTTTGCGGGCGGTGGACGCCTGAGTTGTGTCGATAACTGTGTGCCGCAATATCCCAACAGTCTGCGAAATGAAGGCGTTGAAGGGACGGCGATTGTTCGGGGTTTGGTGGGAATCGATGGCCGCGTTGCTCAACTGGAAATTGTGCAGTCCAGTGGGAATATCGATCTTGATGAAGCCGCTCTCGAAGCCGCTTCTCGGATGCGGTTTTTGCCTCCTGATGGCGGTGGAAGTCGTCCGGTTCGTTTACCGATTCAATTTACATTAAACTAAAAAATTTGCAGTTTATCCAGTCTTGATTTGCCATGTTTCGTTTGATCTATTTATTGACAATTCCTTTTTTATTTCTGTTGACAAATCCGGCGATTTCTGCTGAAATTACTACCCCGGACGGGACTCGCTGCGAAGGGGAAGTTAGTAATGGGAAATTAAACGGTCAAGGCGTTTGTGAATATCCCAATGGTGCAAAGTATGAGGGGATGTTTGTAGACGGAAAACCCGAAGGTGTTGGGGTTTATAACTTTGCTGATGGGGGTCGTTATCAAGGGGAATTTAAAGCGGGTGATTTTCAAGGTCAAGGGGTTTGGGAATTTGCCAACGGCGATCGCTATGAAGGTGAAGTTGTAGCGGGTGATTTTCAAGGTCAAGGGGTGTTTATTTCAGGCAATGGTGCGCGTTATGAGGGGGGATTTAACGCCGGAACTCCGAGCGGACAAGGGGTTTATATTACACCCAATGGCGATCGCTGTGAAGGCGAGGTGAAAGAGGGTCAACTTAATGGTCAAGGCGTTTGTGAATATGGGACGGGAAACCGTTATGAAGGGGAGTTGGTTAATGGTCGCCGTCAGGGTGAGGGGGTTTATACTTTGGCGAATGGCGATCGCTATGAAGGCGAATTTAATAACGGACAATTTCAGGGAGAAGGCGTTTATATTTATGCTGAAGGCGGACGCTATGAAGGGGAATTTAATAACGGACAATTTAATGGTCAGGGTGTGCGAGAATATGCTAATGGGAATCGCTATCAAGGAGAATTTAAAGCCGGAACACCTGAAGGGGAAGGGGTGTTAACTTTTGCCAATGGGAATCGTTATGAAGGAGAATTTAAAGACGGTCAAATTAGTGGGGAAGGCGTGTATATTTTTGCCAATGGCGATCGCTGTGAAGGAGAACTTCAAGCAGGCAATTTTAACGGTAAAGCTGTTTGTAAATATGCTGATGGTGATCAATATCAAGGTGAGTTTCAAGACGGGAAAAAACATGGTAAAGGAACTTATGTTTATGCTGACGGTACCCGTGTAGAGGGAACCTGGCAAAATGGTGAATTTCAACAATAATTGTGTTGATTTTTTAGGCTTTGACCGGATATTGTTAGATGAATCAATTTTCCTTGCTTAAACAAAAAGACTGTGCTAAACTCTTTTAAGAATTTTTCGCAAGAAGCTAGAAAGGTCGATCATTAACCTGTAGGGATAAGTTCAACAAAGATGGATGTTTCTCGCAGACAACCTGAGTCAACCTCCCTTACTCAAAATTAATGACATTCAATCTTAATTATGAAATCAATTGACGAATTTTTATCAGACCTGTATCGTTTGGATGTCAAACTATGGGTCGAGGGTGCAGACCAAAAAAGTAACATCGACAAACGGTTACGCTTCAGTGCGCCAGAAGAAGTATTAACCGATGATTTTATTGAGGAACTGAAGCAACGAAAAAGCGAAATTATCAGCTTTATTAGCGAAGTTCAGCAGTCTGTTAAAACTCCGTTAGAAGCCATTCAACCCGTCTCGCGCCAGCAAGATTTACCCCTTTCTTTTGCTCAACAGCGACTTTGGTTTTTAGAACAATTACAACCCAATACAGCAACCTTTAATATTCCCACCGCAGTCCGTTTAAGCGGAGAATTAAATATTGGGGTGTTTGAAAAAACGCTCAATGAAATTATCCGAAGACATGAAATATTACGCACCAACTTTATTCTAAAAGACGGTCAACCCATTCAGGTTATTTCTGAGAATGCAACCTTAGAAATTTCTCACTTTAACTTACAGTCTTTAGACAAAAGAGAACAGGAAGCCGAAGTCATTCGTTTAATGGCTGAAGAATCACAAAAACCCTTTAATTTAGCCAAAGATTTATTATTAAGAGTTACTTTATTAAAACTGGATCAAGTCGAATTTGTGGTGTTTTTAACAATGCACCATATTATTTCCGATGGCTGGTCAATGGAAATTTTTATCCGCGAACTGGTTAGCATCTATACCTCATTTTGTGAACATCAACCCTCACCCTTACCCGAATTATCCATTCAATATGCAGACTTTTCAACTTGGCAACGTCAACGATTACAAGGCGAAGTTTTAGAGAAACAACTTTCTTATTGGAAACAACAATTACCGGGAACATTACCCGTCTTACAACTTCCTACCGATTTTCCTCGCAGCCGAATTCAAAGCTTTAGAGGAGCCAATCAAACCTTTACAATCTCCGATAATTTAACCCATAAAATCAGAACCATCAGCCAAACCGAAGGCGCGACACTATTTGTATTCTTATTGGCGGTATATAAAGTCTTACTTTATCGTTATACCGGCTTAGAAAATATTATCGTTGGTTCTCCCGTTGCGAATCGTAACCGCAAAGAAATAGAAGGATTAATCGGCTTTTTTGTTAATACCTTAGTTTTGAGAAGTTCTTTAAAAGGAAACCCAACATTTCAAGAATTTTTGCAACAGGTTAAAAAGACAACCTGGGAAGCCTACGACCATCAAGATTTACCCTTTGAAAAACTGGTTGAACATCTCCACCCCGAACGAGATCTCAGTTATAACCCCTTATTTCAAGTTAAATTTAGACTCGAAAACGCTCCCCAAACCGACTTTAAATTACCCGATTTAAGCCTAACTGCTCTCAAACAAACCAACCCCACAGCGAAATTAGATTTAAGCCTAGATATCTACGAAACCCCATCGGGATTAGTTGGGGGATTTGAATACAACCGAGATTTATTTCAACCCGAAACAATCTCGCGACTGGTTGAACATTTTCAAACCTTATTAGAAGAAATAGTTAAAAACCCAGATAAACGCATTGGTGAGTTATCCCTTTTAACCTCAAAAGAACAGCATAAAATCTTAAAAAATTGGAACAAAACCCAGAAAAACTATACAGAACATTTATGCTTTCATCATCTGTTTGAAGCCCAAGTCGAAAAAACCCCCGATGCTGTTGCTTTAATTTTCCAAGACGAACAATTAACCTATCAAGAACTGAATAGACGCAGCAACCAACTCGCCCATTATTTAATCAAAAAAGGAGTCAAACCCGAAGTAAAAGTCGGGATTTGTGTTGAGCGTTCTTTTGAGATGATTATCGCCCTTTTAGGCGTATTTAAAGCGGGGGGTGCTTACCTTCCCCTCGACTCCAACTATCCACCCGAACGACTCGCTTTTATGGTGGAAGACTCGCAAATTTCAGTTTTATTAACTCAATCTAATTTATCGATTTCTAAAACCGAGGTTTCGGAAGTTATTTGTTTAGATAAAAACTGGAATGATATCACTCAAGAACCCGCAGAAAATCCCCAAGTTCAAGTTACACCCGATAACCTCGCCTACCTAATTTATACTTCCGGTTCCACCGGGATTCCCAAAGGTGTATTAATCCCTCACAACGGGTTAGTCAACCTCACAGAAGACAAAATTCGCGTCTGTAAAGTTCATTCGGATAGCTGCGTTCTTCAGTTCTTTTCCTTTAGCTTTGATGCGTCCATTCCCGAAATTATCATGGCGTTAGCAAGCGGTGGAAAACTCTGTTTGGCGCCCGCAGAAACCTTACTCCCCGGATGGGATTTGTTAACACTTTTACGAGAAAAAAATATTACCCACATTACCATTACCCCCTCCGCATTAGCCGCCACCCCTTTTGAAGATTTACCTGCTTTAGAAATGGTCTTAGTCGGAGGGGAAGCACCTTCTGTTGAACTGATTAATAATTGGTCAAAAAATCGCCGTTTTATTAACGCTTACGGACCGACAGAAGTAACAGTAAATGCGAGTATGGTTGAGTGTGGAAATGGCTATTCAAATCAACCCACAATTCTCCCGAGTACGAACAAACAGCTTTATGTTTTGGATGCTAATTTACAACCCGTTCCCGTTGGAGTTTTAGGTGAACTTTATATCGCAGGCGTGGGTTTAGCGCGAGGCTATTTGAACCAACCTGAAAAAACAGCCCAGACGTTTATTCCTAACCCTTTTTATGCTCCCTATGAGAATAATAATTCCTCAAATCGTTTGTACAAAACGGGAGATTTAGCCTGTTATTTACCCGACGGAAGTATTAAGTTATTTGGACGGATCGATCATCAAGTCAAAATTAGAGGGTTTCGCATAGAACCCGGAGAGATAGAAGTTTTATTAAATCAGCATCCGAAAGTTAGAAACAGCGTTGTTATCGTTCAAGAAGAACCAGGAAAAGATAAAAGATTGGCGGCTTACTTTGTTTGTGAATCCGAAGTCAATTTAACCTCAAAAGAACTGCGAAATTTCCTCAAAGAAAAGTTGCCAGAATACATGATTCCGAGCAGTTTTGTTGAATTGGAAACTATCCCCCTAACTCCCAATGGAAAAGTCGATCATCAAGCCTTATCTAAACTCGATCAAGAACCATTAACCTCGGAAGAATTTGTTCCACCCCGCACCGCTACAGAAGAAATATTAGCGGAGATTTTTGCAGAAGTTCTTGAAGTTGAACGGGTCGGAATTTATGATGATTTCTTTGAGTTGGGAGGACATTCTTTGCTGGCGACTCAATTAATTGTCCAGTTATTACCTAAATTTCCGGTGAATATAACCGTTGTAGACTTGTTTGAGGCTCCCAACGTTGCGAGTTTGGCGGAACTTTTGCAGAAAAAACAAACCATATCTGAGTTACAAACCCCGATAAAAGTTGAAGAGGAGCGAGAAGAAATCGAGTTTTAACCATGATGATATCAAAACCAGTCTATCTCAAACCCAATGTAATTGTAGAACCACTTTTTAATCAGTGGTACGCTTGGTCTTATCTCATTCCACCCGCAACAGCATCCCTGTATGTGGCTAATTCTCATCTAAAAATTCTAGAGTCATTTATTGCGGCGCCTCAAGTTCATTTGGATGCTTTAAAAAATCCCGCAATGCGAGGGGGACCCTTTATTAACTACGATGAAAGTCGGTTGGATGAAATTAAAACGTTATGGGAGAAAACCAAAGATAATTTAGCTTTACTGTTACAGTTAGAACGGGCGATTAAAGATTTAGAAAACCTGTTAAAAGAAGAAGCAACGGGTTATTCTTTAGAACCGCTTTATCAAAAAGTACCCGAAGCGTTAAAAGGATATGTTGAGTTGGTTTATGATGTTCAAAATAACCCCTCAATTCGATTGATAGAAGGACTGTTATATAAAAGTCAATACTATAATTCTGCTTTGCAAACCGTCGCGTTATCTTTGGGAAATATCGATCAGCGTTCTTTTGTACTCAGTACCCCCCGTTTACCCGATGATAACACTCTACATTTAAACCTATCTTTTGCGGATAAACGACTCGATAAACTGGTTCAAATGAGAGAAAAGCCGCAAGCTTATCAAGACATTTTAGAGTTATTAGAAATTCAACCCCAAAATGAACCTTTATTCGCTTCTTTGTTAACAGAAACTCCTCCCCCTTCTCAATCTAAATATCAAGAAAATGATGTGAGGGTGCGTTACTTTGGTCATGCGTGTATTTTAATTGAAACCAAAGATATTAGTATTTTATGCGATCCTCTTATTAGTTATCAATTTAGCGATCAATCTCTCGATGGAATTCCCCGTTACAGTTATGCAGATTTACCCCCAACAATTGACTACGCTTTAATCACTCACAATCATCAAGATCATGTGATGTTTGAAACCTTGTTACAGTTGCGATATAAAATTAAAAATGTTATCGTTCCGAAAAGTAATAAAGGTGTGCTTATCGATCCGTCTTTAAAGTTAATATTACAACAAATTGGCTTTGCAAACGTTCGAGAAGTCGATGAATTAGAAGTGATAGACATTCCCGAAGGTGAGATAGTTAGTTTACCCGTTTTGGGCGAACATGGTGACTTAAATATTGCAGCTAAAACCGCTTATTTAATCCAAGTCAAAAATCGTTCTATTTTGTGCGCTGCGGATTCCAATAATATCGAACCTCAACTGTACAAACATCTTTCAAATTTAGTCAAAAGACTGGATATTTTGTTTGTGGGGATGGAATGCGAAGGCGCACCGTTTACCTGGGCTTACGGTTCGTTATTAACTCAATCTATCCCCCGAAAAATTGCCCAAACTCGCCGACTCGACGGTTCGGATAGTTACAAAGCTATTAAACTTATTAATCAGTTAAACCCTCAGCAAGTTTATATTTATGCGATGGGACAGGAACCCTGGCTAACTTTTATTACTTCGATTCAATATACCCCAGATTCTAAACCGATTCTAGAATCAAATCGAGTAATTGAATATTGCCAAAGTCAAAATATTATTGGTAAACGTTTGTTTGGGAGTCAAGAAATCATTTTAGAATCAAGTTCAGAAACCGCAATTAACGTTAACTTTTCCGTGAGTCACCCCGAACCAAAACCCAGTTTAAACCAACCCGAAAACTATCAGCCGATTTCCGAGTTTTTATCGCAACTCAATCAATTGGATATTAAAATTTTTGCCGAAAATGATCGGATTCGCTGTAACGCCCCGAAAGGAGCGCTGACATCTGATATTAAAGCACAACTCAAAGAACGCAAACCCGAAATTATTCAGTATCTTAATTCTCAAAATCAACAGAAAATAACATTAGATTATCTAAAAGCAGAAGCGACATTAGATGAAAGCATTTTTCCTCAAACCCAAGTCATTTCATGGAATCAACCCCACAACATTCTGTTAACGGGTGCAACGGGTTTTTTAGGAAGCTTTTTACTCAACCAACTGTTGCTAAAAACCGAAGCAAACATCTACTGTTTGGTTAGAGGCGAACAACCGGAAACCATAGAAAATCGGCTGAAAAATGTTCTCAAGTCTGCTTCTCTCTGGGATGACTCATTCAAGGCTAGAATTATCCCCATTCAAGGAGATTTATCAAAACCGCTTTTGGGTTTATCTTCCGAAAAATTTCAGCAATTAGCAGATGAGATTGATGTAATTTATCATAACGGCGCTTGGGTACACCACGCCTCACCCTATTCGCTTTTGAAGTCAACGAACGTTTTAGGAACTCAAGAAATACTGCGATTTGCTTGTCAATCTCACCCCAAACCTGTACATTTTATTTCAACGGTTAGCGTGTTTAACTTTAACGAATTTTCTCAAGTTAAAGTGATTCGCGAACAAGATGATTTAGAAAGCGGTGAAGTTCCCAACGGTGGCTATGCTCAAAGTAAATGGGTGGCGGAAAAATTAGTTAAAATTGCAGCACAGCGAGGACTTCCAACCTATATTTATCGAGTCGGACCAATTTCTGGAAGCAGCCAAACCGGTTTTTTCAATACCAACGACTTTCTCTATCGATTAATGTTAGGTTATATCGAACTGGGTAGCGCACCGCAAGGAGAAATGTTACTCGATATAATCCCCGTTGACTATGTGAGTGAAGCCATTGTTCACCTATCACAAAAACCGGAATTAATCGGAGGCGCGTTTCATCTGATTCACCCTCAACCTGTTTCTTCAAATCTACTGTTTGAACAACTGGGTTTAATGGGTTATTCCATCCAAAGAATACCTTACGAACGGTGGTACAGCCGACTTTTAGAGATAGCAAAAGGTTCGCCCGGACACGCACTTTATCCGTTGGTTTCGCTGTTCTCCTCAACGTCTTCCCAAAAAGCAAAGGAAAAATCAATGAATCTCAAATTTGACTGCAAAAATACAATCGAAGGTTTAGCGGAAACGTCTATTACTTGTCCCCCTATTGATGCTAACTTGCTAAAAACTTACATCTCCCAATTAATTCAAAAAGCCAATTTTCAACAAGCCTAAACAACAATCTACTCGGAGTTAAAATTACAACTATGGTTTCTGATATGAATCTTCAAGAACGCTACAACGAATATGACAATTGGGCTTGGTTGTACAATACCACAATGGGGCCTGAATATTGTCAAAACCAACTTCAACCCCTAGAAAAAATGCTGCTTCCTCACCTGTCTAAAAATGCAGAAATTCTAGATTTGTGTTGCGGGACGGGACATTTAATGAAGAAATTGTGCGAGAGAGGCTATCAAATTACGGGGTTTGATGGCTCAGAGGAAATGTTAGAATATGCGCGTCAAAATGCTCCCAAAGCTCAAATTATTCTGGGTGACGCTCGCAGTTTTGAACTCCCAGAACGTTTTGATGCGGTTTTTTCAACCAGCGCTTCTCTCAACCATATATTAGAGTTAGAAGAACTCAAGAGCGTTTTTCAAAATGTTTATTCATCTTTGAAACAAAATGGTATATTCTTGTTTGATATCAACCATCAAGGACAAATGGAAAAATGGTGGAAAGGTCGCTTAGTTGAGGGCGAAATTGAAAACCATTTTGCTTGGGAACTTACGCCCCATTACAATAAAGATGATAAACTGGGCTATTTTAAAGTAACAATTTATCAGGCTCCAACTCAGAAACGCTATTGGCCGTTCGCTTTAATTCAAAAACAGTTAAAAGGCTTGGTTTACAAGCTGGTCAGTTTAAGGAGATTAACCCGATTTAGACTAAAAATCCTCAATCAATTTTCATCCTGGGAGAAAGATTGGAAACGTTCAGAAATTATCTACAAAGTTAGAGGTCATTCGGCAACAGAAGTTAAACAGATATTAGAAGAAGTCGGCTTTACCGATGTTGAAGTGAGAACAATTGAAGGAAATTTACAACTCGATAACAATCATTCTGCTTACTTCATCGCCCGCAAAAACTAGAGATTTGTAAATTTGTAAAATTTATCCCCATTCATAAGCCATGCAACTTCAAACTAAAGACACCAACAATTTAGAACAATCCCATATCGAAACCCTGATTCAAGATTATATTCAACGCACGCCAAAATCAAAAAAATATGCTCAAGATTCTCGTTCGGTTCTCGCGGATAAAAGCTCTTTGGGATTGAGTTTTGAACCCCAACTCAAAGAAGCTTGCTACTCAATTGTCGCGGAACGTTCCCTCGGTTCTCGCCTTTGGGATATCGACGGAAACGAATATCTTGACATCTTAATGGGATTAGGAATTAACCTCTTTGGTCACAATCCCCCGTTTATTAAAGCCGCCATTCAAGAACAGTTAGAAAAAGGAATTCAAATCGGTTCACAAGCAGAATTAGCGGGGGAAGTCGCCCAACTGGTGAGCGAATTAACCGGGATGGAACGGGTGACATTTAGCAACACCGGAACCGAAGCAATAATGACCGCAATTCGGATAGCGAGAACCGCAACAAAACGCAAAAAAATAGTTGTGTTTACCAACTCCTATCACGGTCATCATGACCAAACTCTTGTGCGAGCAAAACTCACAGAATACGCTAAAAAAGCCGTTAGAAGGAAAATCGATCAAAAATCCCAATCCAACCGATTTTTACAAGCGATTACCCGTCCGATTGAATTCGGATTAAAATCAACAATCGACCCGCAAGCGGTTCCCGCAGCCTTGGGAATTCCGGGGAGTTTAGCCAAAGATGTTTTAGTGCTGGAATATGGTAATCCTTACTCCTTAAATGTGATAAAATCTAATTCTAAAAACATTGCAGCCGTGTTGGTTGAACCCGTTCAAAGTCGCTGTCCAGAATTGCAGCCAAAAGACTTTATTCAACAGTTGAGAACTCTCACTCAAGAACGGGGAATCGCCCTAATTTTTGATGAAATGGTGACGGGATTTCGGATACATCCCGGCGGCGCCCAAGCCTGGTTTGGGGTGCAAGCGGATATCGCAACTTATAGTAAAATAGTCGGGGGCGGTTTACCGATGTCAATTCTGGCCGGAAAAGCCAAATATCTTGATAAAATAGATGGCGGAATGTGGAACTTTGGGGATAATTCCGCTCCCCAAGAAAAGACAACCTTTTTCGCCGGAACCTTCTGCAAACATCCGCTATCCTTAGCCGCAGCCAAAGCCGCACTTTTGCATTTAAAAACCCAAGGTTCAACCCTGCAAGAACAGCTAAACCAGCGGACTTTAAAACTGGTTAATCGCTTGAATACGGCGATTAAATCTGAAAATATACCCGTTCATTTTACCCATTTTGGCTCTTTTTTTGCAATCGCCATGTCAGAAAGTTCGATTTCTCCCTTAGCAATTAACTTACTTTCCTATCATCTGCTAACAAAAGGAATTCATCTGCGTCGGGGTGACAAAGGAGGTTTCTTGTCAACCGCTCACACCGATGAGGATATTAATACCATTTTTCAGACGTTTAAACAGGGTTTAGTTGAACTCAAAGAAGCTGGTATTATTTCCGGTTACTAAACTTAAAAAACTGCATTCAGGAGGAAACAAAATGGCAACAATGGGAAAATATTGCAAAGCTTATCCGATTGAAAAATTCCGTCAATTTAGTCAGTGGACGGAAAACAAAGAAAACACCCGCAAAGAAACCAAAACCGTTGAGGGTGAAGAAATAGAAATTAACCGAGAACTTACAGAAGATGACTTTTTGTATTTGCAAGAAAATTATGTTGTCACCGATGGAATATTTAAAGATGAAAACATCATTTTTGACAACATCACCCCCGAATGGAAACAATTCTGTGATACGGTTTTAAAATTTGAAATTCCGGTTTATGAACCCATAAACGTAACCGCAACACCCTCGGAAACCGAAAAAACAGAATCTTAGTTTTTTACTCAAACTTTTTTACTCAAAACATCAAGGAAAAACATGGACGAATTAGTGCAACGATTATCGGAAGGAAAACATCCCGTTGAAGTCGGTTTAAGACCCGAAAAAACAGTAACAGCCTTTAAAGAAAGCATCGATAGAGGCTATGTCTACATTAAATTTACTCAAACCCGAGGCGGAACTGAACTCGGTGTTCAACTCGATGAAAAAGCTTGTAACTTTCAAACCACCAACTTTGAACAAGCAACAGGAACCGCTCACATTGAAGGAGATTTAACCTTGAATTATGTTAAAGTTCGATGTATCGCCGATATCAACTTACCAACCCTAACAGGCGAAGGAAATCTCGAACCCGTCACCGAAGTAACCGTAGCCTAATTGAGTTTAATTGACTTCAAAAAATACCTAATTTAATCGAGGAATATCAACCATGAACTCAGAAGAAGATACCACAATTTATCGAGTTGTTGTCAACGAAGAAGAACAATATTCCATCTGGCCAGACTATAGAGAAATCCCCTTTGGATGGCGAGATGTTGGAAAAAGTGGACTCAAACAAGAGTGTTTGGACTATATCAAAGAAGTCTGGACAGATATGCGCCCTCTCAGTTTGCGTCGAAAAATGGAGGAATCACAAACATCCTAAATTTCTTCAACCCGAAGAGAGGTTTAAAGAAACCTCTTTTCTTTTCACTGAGAGGGGCGGGATATTTTTGAGCAAACTAATTAATATTGACGTTCCTTTGAATGTCTTTCCTCAAATATGAGTGAAACAAATCCCACCCCTCAGCTTGATTTACTTGTTCCTTGGGATTTACTCACAGAACACCCCTTAAACGAAGCCGAACGAGTTAAAATTACCCAAGCTTTAAACTGTTTTCTAACCGCCCTGAAACAAACTCGCCTAGAAACCGCATTGAGTCTCACCCATGAAACTTTAGAAACCTTAGAACCTGTGGAGAGTTCTCCCGCTAAACTATCCACAACAAAAGCATCGCTAAAAACCTGGGAAGTCGAAGATTATGATCGCTATTTTCAAGTGAACCACGTTCAAACCCAACAACCCGCTTTCTGTTTGCTAAAAAGTGTTATTGTTGCGAGTCAACAATTTTTAATTCTGTGTTTGAACAGTCAGAATCAACCCGATTCCAACTTCCCCAAATTAGACTCAAATCAAATTGAACAACAGAAACAAGGATTTATCAGTTACGCTCACTTATTAGCAAGACTTTTTGATGTTTACCTAGAGGATAACCCATGACTCAACAAAATTCCCATCAAATTTGGAAAGGATTTCACTGGTCATTTTTCGTGAATATCCAAGGTTTAATTATTTGCCTGAGTCGGTTTGAAAAACATCTCACTTCTGGCAATCTTTCCCAAGCACAAATCGAACTAAAAACCGCCACAGATTTAATGTTAGCATCCGGCGCCGCCATGTCTCTGGCGGGAAGTTTTAGTCGGGATGAATATGAAGAATATATCCGCCCAACAATGGCACCGCCTCACGTTAAATCTGCGGATTTTAGTGGATTAATGTCTTGGGATCACGCTTGGTTAATGCAAATTTGGAAGCGTTTGCGCCCCCTTTTTCAACAGCTACCCACCCCATTACAACCCGAACATAAACGCTTTGTTCAAGCCTATTTTGAACTCGCAACCGCACACAAAGCCGTCTGTGAAAAGTTTGGCGGAGAAGAAACCGGAAGCTTGCGTTTTGATCGCGGAAATGCCCTCAAAACTCTCGATAAATTTGCCCGCAGTCGTTCACAACAGCTTGATCCTGCCCATCGGACTCAAGGATGTCCCTTTCATCAGAACAAATCTATTTGAACCCTCCCCTAAATTACGGGTGACTGTAACAAGGGTGATAAGCTTTACAGAAGCTTTACAAAACTCGGCCAAAATGCCGCCCCAACTTTACAAAACCCCCTAGACTTCCCTAAAAACAACCCCTTATGATCACCTCGTTCTTGAAATTAATTCTCAAATATTTGAGAACTGAACACATAGCTGAGGATTTGTACCTTGACGGGTAACACCCAGAAGCATCCAATCACTAAAATGAATTAATACATCTAAAACCTCAAGTTCTCTCGGTTTAATCTCTAAAAAATCATTATTGATATGGTGAAAATTTTGATAAGTTTTCATCTCGTTTTTCCTATTTTATTCTCTTAAAAAGTCGAATAAACATCCCAGCAAAAATAGTTTAGACGAGAGTTGGGATAAGTATTTCAAATCAAAAAATTTGCTAAAAATAAAATCTTTTCAAAATCCCTTGTTTAAATGCTTGTCAAGATGTTATAAACAGTTCTAGGCTTTATTACTTGACAGTTATTGTCAAAAGGAGAGGTTAAACCTCAATCCCATTGGGGTTCCTCATTCCCTCTGTTTTGATCGCAGAACAGGGATACAGAAAACAGACTGGGGCATTTTTCCCAATTTGGCTCACAAAAAAACCCAGAACGTCACTTCTGGGCTGTCATGTCAAAATTTACCTTCGCAAAGGTCATATAATGGACAATTTTATTCGATTTTTAGGCGATCGCACAACTGTTGCTCGTCGAGTCAAAGCAGCTAATATACTTGTTGCGATTGATTCTGGAGTAAGTAATGCTTCTTGGTTAACCAGCCAAGTACAACCGAACGCAGAAGTATTGCTGCTAGACCCCAATCTAGACGGCGTTGAGCAAATTACCGCAGCTTTAGAGCGTTCCCCGGCTATCAACAGCCTGCACATCGTCTCCCACGGCGAACCGGGCTGTTTATTTTTAGGTCAAACGCCATTAAGTCTCAATACCCTCAGCCAATACCAAGAACAGCTGAAAAATTGGTCAAAATATCTACAAGGCAACTCCCTAGTTTTATACGGTTGCCAAGTAGCTTTTGGCGTCGGGCGTAATTTCTTACAAACCTTGCATCAGCTCACAGGAGCTAATATTACCGCCTCAGAACAACGGGTCGGAAACCCCAACTTAGGGGGAACTTGGAACCTCAACATCCGCATTGGAGAGTTCCGAGGTTCAGTACAGGAAAAATTAGCCTTTCTACCTTCTGTTACCGAAACCTATGCGGGGGTATTCGTTCCGAGTGTGGGTTTAACCTCAACTCCGACAACCCTCGTAGAAGAAGAAGCAACGGTACTCACCCTGACCTTTGACCTGAGTGAACCCCCACCAGAAGAAGGAGTTGACGTCACCGTTACCAGTCCCATTGTTAATGCTATAGCCGAGTTGGATGTATTTGCAGCCCAATATAGCGGCGCCCGCATTGTTGGGGTAAGCGACGATACCAACGGTTTTACCCTTCGCATCACCGAACAAACCGCAAGCATTAGCCTACCCGTATTTGATGACAGTGAGGATGAAGGTTCCGAGAGCTTTACCTACACCATCCAACCGGGCGAAGGTTATGAAGTATCTCCCTCAGCGAGTTCAGCAACATTTGTAATTGAAGATAGCGACGAACCGGAACCCGAACCGGAACCCGAACCGGAACCCGAACCGGAACCCGAACCCGAACCCGAACCGGAACCCGAACCGGAACCCGAACCGGAACCCGAACCGGAACCCGAACCGGAACCCGAACCGGAAAATACAGCCCCAGTCGCCGACAATGACGACTATAGTACAGGTTTTGAATCTCCCCTGTTCGTGGATGCAGATTTGGGCGTTCTCGACGGGGATAGCGACGCCGACGGAGATGCGTTAACCGCCAGCTTGGAAAGTCCGCCCGAAAACGGCAGCCTAGAATTCAACGCCGACGGTTCCTTCAGCTACACACCCGACGAAGGGTTTAGCGGAGAAGACAGCTTCACTTATACGGCTAGCGATGGCGAAGACAGTTCCAACGTGGCCACCGTTACGGTTGATGTGGACGCACCTCCCGAACCGGAAAATACAGCCCCAGTCGCCGATAATGACAGCTACAGCACAGGTTTTGAATCTCCCCTGTTCGTTGATGCAGATTTAGGGGTTCTCGACGGGGACACCGACGCCGACGGAGATGCGTTAACCGCCAGCATAGAGAGTCAACCCGCCAACGGCAGCCTAGAACTCGACTCCGACGGTTCCTTCACCTACACACCCGACGAAGGGTTTAGCGGAGAAGACAGCTTCACTTATACGGCTAGCGATGGCGAAGACAGTTCCAACGTGGCCACCGTTACGGTTGATGTGGATGCACCCCCCGAACCGGAACCCGAACCGGAACCCGAACCCGAGCCGGAACCCGAACCGGAACCCCTACAAATCGGTATCACTGCCAGCCCAACCGCACTCGTAGAAGAAGAAGGCACGGTGACAACGCTGACGCTTAACCTCAGTGAAGCCCCACCAGAAGGCGGCATCAACGTCACCATCGACAGCGATATTCCCGATTCACTGGCAGAATTCGATGTCGGTGCGGTCAACCTGAGCGGCGCCCAACTGGTCGGTGTTAATGCCGACTCCAGCGGCGTCATCCTGAACGTGACCGAGCAAGTTGCCACCATAGAGCTACCCGTCTTTGACGACGACCTCGATGAGGGCATCGAAGAGATCACCTACGGCTTACAGGCCAGCGATGATTTTGAGATCGATGACAGTGCCAGTTCGGTGACGCTGTCAATAGACGATAATGACCAAGACGAACCCCCCGCCAATACCGCTCCCGTTGCCGAAGAAGACAGCTACACGACCCCGGCCGATACCCCGCTTACCGTTTCTGCGAGCGAAGGCCTACTCAGCAACGATAGCGATGCCGATGGCGACCCGTTGGTGGCAACCTTTGTCGGCACCCCGAACAACGGCAGCGTTGAATTGGACGAAGACGGCTCCTTCACCTATACCCCCTCGGCGGGTTTCGTGGGAACCGATAGCTTTACCTATCAGGCGAGTGACGGTGAGGAAAACTCCGAGGTCACAACCGTCTCCATTGACGTGGATGCACCCCCCTCGCCGGAACCGGAACCGGAACCCGAACCGGAACCCGAACCGTCCGAACCCGTTGTCAGCTTTAGCACAACTCCAGAGTTAATCAGCGAAGCAGAAGGCACGGACCTGGTGATGAACTTCAGCGTCGAAGGTGAGATTCCTGAAGGGGGGATCACGGTCAAGCTCGAAGGCGATGCACCCCGCATTATGGAGGAATTCGTCGCCTCGCAAACCCGCTTCAATGAAAATCTAGAACCCATCTACCGTTTCGATCGCGGATTGGTGGAAAATAACGTTATGGGTGGAGAACTCGAACTATTTTCCCTCGAAGATGGCGATCCGAGCGAAACGGCTTCCAACGAGGCGGCGGCGGGAGACGATTTCCTCAGCGATTTCTTCTTCACCATTACCGAACCCACAGCCAGTATTACCTTCCCCGTTTTCGATGACTCGATCGAAGAAGCCGACGAGACATTCACCTACACTCTTGTTGGCGGAGAAGGGTACGAGGTGGACGATGATGCCAATTCCGGCAGCTTTACCGTGACCGACGGTGTACCCAGTGGGGTCGGCCCGACAGTTAGCGTAACAGCAGCACCAACAACCCTGTTAGAGTCCGAACAAACTGCGATAACAGTTACATTTACCCTAGATGAACCGCCGCCCCCCGAAGGCGTTTTGGTTTACCTCGATGGCGCTATACCCCGAGCGATCGCCGAGTTTGATGTCAACGCCTCCAACCCCCGCGATCCAGAAGACGAGATCACCATTGAAGGGCCGGTCGTAACAGGCGGAAACATTGCCGGAACCAACGAAACCGTCAGTGCGGTGCTATTCCGGGTAACAGAACAAACCGCAACCCTGACAGTTCCCGTTTTTGAAGACGATGTAGCAGAAGGACTCGAAACCTTTACCTACACCCTAGAAAACGGTGAAACCTACGAAGTCAATCCCGAAGCGAGCGAATTTACCGTAACCATTGATGACACCGAGGTTGGCGAACCCCCCGAACCCACAGAACCGGTTGTCAGCTTTGAAGCCATCCCCACCACCATTTCCGAAGAAGCCGAGGGTGCAGTAACTTGGAAATGGACAGTCGAAGGCGAATTCCCCTCTGAAGGAATTGTGATCAACTTCGATACCCTCGGTGAAAACGATGTGATCAAATTCACCGAACAATTTTCCGCAGACCGAGAAGTAGAGTTTATCAACTCCGAAATTGTAAATTACGACGAACAAACAGGCCGACTCGAAATTCTGCTGTCTGCCCCCGAAGCCTCCTTCGTGATGCCCATTCTCAACGACATCATCGAAGAAGGAACCCAACCGTTTGACTTCCAACTCTCGCCAGGAGAGGGATACACCGTTAACCCGGAGAAAAACTCCACCTTATTAACCATTACTGACGATAATGGCGGCCCCGGCGTTGGCCCAACCGTTGGTATCTCTGCGAGTGCAACTGACTTAGTTGAAGGCGACGAACTCACCGTTAATTTCACCGTTGATGGAGAGATTCCCGAAGAAGGAACAACCATTTTAGTAGAAAGTTCGGTTTCTGGAGCTTTGGGTCAGTTCGATCTGGCGGATTTAAGCGCTCTAGAACTGAATGGAATTGCAGGCTTACCGGAAGTCGCAGATGCAAGCGGTAGCAGTTTCTTTGTTACTATTACCGAACCGAATGCCTCCATTACCACCTCAGTCTTTGATGATATCGTTGCCGAAGAAGTGCAAAACATCCCCTTCAGCATCGTCAACGGGGAAGAATACGAAGTAGACCCCGATGCCAGTTCCATCGATCTCACCATTGCCGATCAACCCAGTGAAACAGGCCCCGTTGTCAGCATTTCTACCAGTGAAACCGAACTCACCGAAGGCGATGAATTCACCATTAACTTTAGCGTCGAGGGAGAAATTCCCCCGGAAGGTGTAGAAGTGTTGGTTGACGGAACGGGATTCAGAACCTTAAGCGAATTCGATGTTTTTGGTATTGACCCCGCAACCGATATCAAAGGAACCAATGGCGAATTCCCCCGACCCGCCGATGGGGATAGCGGTTTCTTCCTCACCCTCACCGAACCGGAAGCGTCAATTACCCTGTCCGTGTTTGAAGATGGCGCCGATGAAGACGAAGCCGAGGAAGTGTTTACCTACAGCCTTGCAGATGGGGAAGCTTACGAAGTTAATCCCGACGCGAGCGAATTTACTATCAGTATCGAAGATAGCGAAGGTACACCCCCTCCGCCTCCGTCAGAAGGCCCGGTTGTTTCATTGCAAACCCTGACCGGCACCTTTAACGGCGATCGCACTGAACTCCGCGATACCATCTTAACGCCGGAATTGGTGGAATCTTTAGGCGAACAAGCCGGCGCCTCTTTATTGGTACTGGGCTTACAAACCGAAGGAGAAATTCCCTCTGAAGGCTTAGAAGTTACCATCAACAGCGATATCGCCTTAACGGACTACTTCAGCAACTTAGGACGTCCTCCTCTGACCATTGGCGGTGAAGTCTTAGAAGCCGTTTACGACCCCGAAACAGGGGAAGCCTCCGGTATTCGTCTGCGAGTCAACAGTCCAACTGCGTTTATCGCGCTTAACGTTCAGGACTTAGAAGAAGCCGAAACCGACGGCCCGGAAGATGCAACATTCTCCTTAGAAGCGGGAGAAGGCTACAGCGTTAGTAGCGAGATGGGATCTTCGACTGTCACCTTCTACGACAGTCTGGAAACCGCACCCGAACCGGAAACCTCACCCCAAGTTAGCTTAACCGTTAGCGAAACCGCATTAGTTGAGTCAGAAGGAAACACCACCACCCTCACCTTTAACGTTGACGGCGATATTCCCTCTGACGGCGTTTTAGTTTACGTTAATAGCAACACAGGCGGCGCGTTGGGAGAATTTGATGTTTTCAACGCTGAAGTCTCAGGCGGTGCGGTACCGTTTGCCAACTTCTCAGCCAGCGGCTTCTACTTCAAAGTCCTTGAAGATGGCGCGTCCATCACTTTACCCGCTTTCGATGAAACGACCAACCCGGAAATCACCGAAGGCGTTGTCGAAGGTGTACAAGCCTTTAGCTTTGAATTGGTCGAAAGTCCCGGTTACACTATCGATCCCGAAGCGGGTGGATTTGATCTGACCATCGCCGATAACCCAGATTCTCAGATTCAAGTTTCCTATTCTATCGAACCTGCAACACTGGTTGAATCAGAAAGCACCGTCGGCGTTCATAGCTTTAGCCTCAGTTCGCCTCCCCCTGAAGAAGGCGTTACCATATCCGTTAGCGCTCCGATGTTGTCAGAATTTGACTTGGATAGCATCGAAGTCATGGGCGGAGAAATTGTCAGCGTTAATGAAGGTTTAGACGGGTTTGAGTTCAAACTAACCTCACAAACCGCAACCATTAACCTCCCCGTTGCAGAAGACGGCGAAAGCGAAGGGTTAGAAGAAGCCACCTTCACCGTTGAACCCGGAGACGGCTATCAAGTCAACCCCGAAGCCGGTACCGCAACCTTCAGCTTAGTGGATAGCGCTGATGATATTCCCGCACCACCTGTAGAAGTCAGCGAACCCAACGATACCATCGAACTGGCGACTGAAATCGGTTTGAGTGCGGCCAACCCGGAAGTTTCCTTCACCAGCACAATAGATTACGACAATAGCAACCGCTACGAAACCGAAGACGGCCGGCTCTACGTTGACTTTACTGAAGATGTAGACTTCTACAAAATCGATCTCGAAGCGGGTGATACGGTGCGGTTGGATACCGACGCTCAACAGTTCGATCCAGATACGGTCGATACTGTGGTTCGGGTTTTTGATGCCGATGGCAATCAAGTCGCTCAGGTGGATGACGCGGCCGCACCAGAGGAAGCCTTTGCAGATGTTGGCTTTGATTCCTATCTGGAATTCACCCCCGAAACTTCTGGGACTTACTATTTCGGCATCAGCAGTTGGCCGAATGCTCCCTTCGACTATTATGAAGTAGGTGTGCAGAACCGTCCCTACGATCCGAATATCCCAGGGAGCGGTACGGGAGAGAGCTTTGGTGAATATACGGTAAATCTGACGTTAAACCAGCCGATTGTTCCGGAGGCAACAGAGATCCCATCCGGCACCGGAGAAGGGCCGACAGTCTCGTTGAGGGCAACGCCTGGAACTTACCGACGAGATGAGCAGGAGCGGGATACTCTCGAAGCCAATGCCCTGGTTCAGTATCTTGAACCCGATTCTGGAGCATCCATATTGTCCCTAGCCTTAGAAGTAGAGGGCGAGATTCCAGAAGAAGGGATTGAAGTTTATCTCACCAGCGATGCCGACTTAGCCAGCATTTTCAGCACAGGATCGCCCTTTTCTCAAGGGGGCGCTGAAGTCCTGGGGGGTGTGTATGACGAAGCAGGAACATTGGTCGGGTTGCGGACGAAACTCACCAGCAATTCTTCCTTGATTAACCTTACCCTTGATAATCCAGAAGTTGCGCCAACCGACGGTTCTGAAACGATTACCTTTAACCTTGAACCGAGTGCAGGCTATAGCGTCGGTGCAGAAGATAGTTTTTCAACCGTCATCTATGACACCTTAGATGATATTCCCGATCCGGGGAATGTTCCCACAGTAAGTATAGACGTCAGTGAAACGGCTCTGGTGGAATCCGAGGGGAACCTGACAACAGTGACCTTCTCTCTGGACAGTCCTCCTCCCGAAGAAGGAGTTGTTATTGGTGTCGATAGCGGAATTCGGTCAGCATTGGGTGAATTTGATGTGTTCAATGCCGAGATTGTTGGCGGTGAATTCCCATCACCTAACTTCCAAGCTAGCGGTTTCTTCTTCCAGATGACGGAGCAAACTGCCACAATTACGCTGTCCGCCTTTGATGAAACCACTAATCCCCAAATTTCGCCAGAGGACGCTCTAGAAGGCATTGAAGAATTCACGTTTACAATCCAGCCCGGGGTAGGTTATGCGATCGCTCCTGATGCCAACGATATCACACTCACAATTGCGGACAACCCTGATTCAGTGGTTATCGATCCTGACGATGGAGATGATGATGGGGATGAAGGCGATGAAAATCCAGAACAAGAACTCAATGATACGATCACAACGGCGATTGACACCGGATTGAGTCCCTCCAACCAGACATTCTCTTTCCAAGCCGCGATTGATTCCGAGTATGTCGTGGTGTCGGAAGATCCTGAAGTTTATCAGGCTGATTTGATTGACCCCTCCGAAGATGTGGATATGTACAGCTTCGACCTGGCAGCCGGAGATAGCATCAGTGTTGATGTGGACTCCATTGAGTACGCACTCGAAGGCTTTGATGTACCGCAACGGTTGGATTCTCAGTTGCGACTGTTTGACGCCGAAGGGAACGAGTTGGCTAACGCAAATAATGCTGCGGCACCCGATGAAATTTTCACGGCTAACCGCGATGCCTATTTAGAATTTACCGCATCTGAAACGGGTACTTACTTTGTGGGTGTCAGCCAGTTGGGTAATACCGTTTACGATCCGTTTGAAGCCGGTACCGGTAGCGGTCGCGTCTTCCCCGACTTCGGTATCAATATCGGCGAATACGATATCGCCTTTGACCTGGTACCGGGTGATGGTGGCGGTACACCCGTTGATATTATTGGCACCGATGACGCCGAAACTTTGCTTGGCGATGAGGCTGATAATACCATCGATGCGTTGGGCGGTGATGACCTCGTTGCTGGCGGTTTGGGCGATGATACCGTGTTTGGCGGTTCGGGTGATGATGTCCTGCGCGGCGATGCTAATAGCCGTTCTCCGGGCGGTTCTGGTGGGGATGACGTTATCTCTGGCGGCGCTGGTAACGATCGCATTGGCGGTAAGGCGGGTAATGACCTCCTCAGCGGTGACGAAGGGGATGATGAAATCTTCGGCGATGCGGGTGATGACACTATTATGGGTGTTACCGGTAACGATACGCTCACTGGTGATAACTTCTCCGGTGGAAGTGGTTCGGATCTGTTTGTCTTCGGAAGTGGGGATGGAACGGATACAATTACTGATTTTGATGTTACTGAAGACTTCATTGGTTTGGTCGAAGGTGAACTTACTTTTGCAGACATTCAAATTATTGAAATTGATGGAAATGCTGCAATTGAAGTGATTGAATCTGGGGAAACTTTAGCGGTTCTTGAAGGTGTGGGTTCTGATGAACTGACCGAAGAATTGTTTGTGGTTACTCCTGATGTAACATTCGGTTAATTAAACGGCATTTGCCCCGACGAGTTGTATTTTTGAGTCTGGACGGTCTTGCAAACGGGCGAGACCGTCCTTTTAACTTTTGAAAATCTGGCCGTTCACTTTTCGGTTGATTTTTTGACCAAAATTTCGGAAATATTTTTTAGATTTCGGTTGGGAATTGGTTCTAAAATGCTGGGGGTAAGTAGGGTTCAATCTGGGTAAAAATAATTCAAATATGGTACAAGTTAGTTTCTCAACCTCAACAACCTTTGAGGGCGATCCGAATGCTTTGGTTGAAAATCAACGGACGGCGCTGACGGTTCGTTTTGACCTCGATGAACCCGCACCTGCGGGAGGACTGAAAGTTTACGTTGATAGCGAGGTCGAACAAATTGTTAATCGCTTGGATTTAACCGGGTTTGAATTTCGTCCGATCGCAGAAAATATCGATCCATCTTCAATTGATACCAACTCCGATAGTTCCGGCTTTTTTCTAACGGTAGATGTTGGGGCAACGGCGGGAAGCTTTACAATTAATGTACTCGACAACCTCGAACCGGACAGAGCTTTGCCAGAAATCCTCGATGGCTTGGTCGAATCCGAGTTTTCGCTGGTCACGACCGATGGGGTGACTTCCGAAGATGCGGAGTTTACGGGCGATCTCGGCGACTACACGGTTGACCCCGATGCGGCTTCTTCTACGGTGTTATTTGCCGATAATGAAAGTCAGCTACCCGTCTCCCCTCCTCCCCTCAATCCGGGCTATGATGAAGCGGTGAGTGGTGATGTTTCTGACGACCCCACCAACCCGTTAGAACTGCCCTTATCGGAAGGAATAACCCCTCTATCGGTAACCACAGGTGATAGAGATCAAGAATACGTTACCGTCACCATTCCTGAAGGTTTTCAACTTGACACATTGGTACTCGAATCCTTTTCCGAGAGCAATGTTGCTTTTATCGGGGTGCAAGAGGGCGATACCTTTACCGAACCCCTGAATGATTCTGCGGTGAGAGGAAACCTCCTGGGCTACGCTTTGTTTGGCGAACCCCGACAGGTGGGGACAGATATCCTCGATAACATTGCACGGGGATGGGCGGCGATGGGTTTCGAGGGCGCATTACCCGGCGGAGTCTACACGTTTGCACTCCAACAAATCGGAATCTCCAGCGACTACACTTTGGCTTTCAATGTTTCTGAATCCACTGATGAATCCGCACCCGAACCCGCCGGTGATTTCCTCACGGGGGATAATTTCTTGGGCGGAAGAGATACCGATACCGTTACCGACTTTGACCCGACGGAAGAGGTGATTGGTTTGCTCGAAGGAGAACTCGGCTTTGATGATATTGAAGCCATCGAAATTGAGGGAGAGGCGGCTATTAATGCGATGGTCGCAGAGGAAACTTTAGGCGTTTTTGAGGGAATTGAAACCCCAGAAATTGCGGAGGAATTATTCATCGCCGCGCCGGATATTGCACTGGGTTAATCAAGGGCAAAACGCCTGGAAAATCGGCATTTTAAAGGTAAAAAATTTTTCAACTCGTCGCACAGACTTCAGGTTTATTCCAGTCGGGTCACATCGGATTGACATGGTATCGGAACAATGGGGTTGATCTTGCTCAAGATTGAACCCAAACCGATCGCCCACAAAAAAATACCCCGTCCCTTTGAGGTCTTCTCAAAGGGTTTTGGGGCGAATAAAATTGCTATTTTTTTTCAGAACTTATACTTTCTGATTTGACTTTCCCTAACTCACCACACCTTTAATTAAAGTCTCGAAAACCTCCGCATTTTCCCCGATGAAGTAACCGAATCTTACTCATTTTTCGGGAGTTTAGAGCCGTCTATCCTCAAGATTCGAGTTGGGTTGACATCAATTTCAGAATTTTAAATTGAGATTAAATTTCATTAGTGGCTGGAGTCGGGATAGAATTATCGATCATTTCAGGTTTCTACAGACGAGGGGAATGGCTCCGAGTCAAAACCTCTTAATTTTCAGTTCGGTTGGAACGCTTCGTGGGTGCGCCGTGGATCTACAATTTCTCAAGAGATCGGCTTAGAGACTTCAGGCGACTTCCTCGGGAGTAAGGTCTCCATTGAGAAGATCGGCGTCGAAATTCAAAGATTTTCCAAAAACTCCTTTGAAATGCGGGGTCAAGATGGTATAAACGTCTCTAGGTTCAATTAGCTGACATTAAATGTTAAGATGCTCGGGGAATCTCTACGGTATTGGGGTTTTTCCGCCGTCTCTACTGTCACCGGAAATTGCGGGTGCAGAAAACCGATTGGGAATTTTTCCCGAATTCGGTTCACAAAAAACCCAGAACGTCACTTCTGGGCAATCATGTCAAAATCTAATGCGCGTAGAGGTCATATCGATGAATAATTTTATTCGATTTTTAGGCGATGCCGTGCGAGAAGCGATTGTTGTGGTATGCGATAGGCAAACATCTCGGTTGCGATCGACTCGAAAATTGCCAAGCTCTCAAAAAAGCTGAAAGCCTGTTTTCGTCTACTTCTGACTTTTGACTTTTGACTTTTGACTTGCGCGTAACGCCATAACTATCCCATCCCGTTGGGGGGTAGCGGTCTGAATTTACGAGTATACTTGATCAGTTGGTCGCCCGATTTTGGAGAATTAAACAATGAATTAATTATTAACTAAATCGGAGTCAAATCCTTAAATATATCGACGATTTCCGAATTTTTTAGGGGGCAAATTCGGCGGTTTATTCTGCTAAAAATTAAGGAAATAAATTTTTATAAAAACTATTGAGAATTAATCTTAATACTGCTAAAGTAATCCCATTCGATTTGACCGAATGATTCCCCATCTCAATGGGCGAAAAAAGATCACAGGAGATTCAACATTTATGGTGCAAGTTAGCTTCTCGACCTCTACAACGTTTGAGGGCGAGTTTAATGCTTTGATTGAAGACCAAGATACCTCGCTAACCGTTAACTTTGACCTAGATGAACCCGCACCCGAGGGCGGATTGAAAGTTTTTGTCGATAGCGATGTCGAACAGATTGTCAGTCGTTTGGATTTACCGGGGTTTGCTTTTAACCCCGTTGCCGAAAATATTAATCCGTCTTTGTTGGGAACGAGTTTCGATAATTCGGGCTTTTATTTGACCATTGACGAGGGGGCGACGAGTGGTAGTTTTACCATTAATGTATTTGATAATTCTGAACCCGATACGTTCTTACCCGAAACCTTCGATGGGCTGGTCGAAGCTAACTTTTCCTTGGTGGCGACGGGCGAAGTTGAACCCGAAGATTTGGGCGATGTGGGAACGTTAGGGGATTATACTATTAACCCCGATGCGGCAACTTCAACGGTATTATTTGCCGATGAGGAAAGTCAACTTACCCCCTCACCGCCCTCACCGCCCTCACCGCCAATGTCAGGGTTGCCTTTAGTTAGTTTAAATACGGGGCCAGATTACTTAGTAGAAGCAGAAGGAACAGTTTCGGCTCATGTATTTAATATTACCGGGGGAACAATACCCTCTGAGGGGTTAGTTGTTTCTGTAAATGCGCCGAATTTAAGCGAATTTGATTTGGAAGCAATTAATGTCTCAGAAGGCGGAGAAATTGTTGCAGTTCGCGAAGATGACTTTGATATTCGCCTAACAGATTTTACCGTTCTCGTTGACTTACCTATTTCAGCAGACGGAGAAACCGAAGGGTTAGAAACAACCAGCTTTACCTTAGAAGCGGGTGATGGATATGAGGTCAATTCTGACTTTAGCAGTGGTGAATTTAGTTTAGTTGATACTGCATCGGAAATTCCTGCTGACGCACTTAACCAGCGCGATGATATTATTCCCCTTGCGGTTGAAACCGGACTGAGTGCCGATAATCCCACTTTTACAGCAACAACCTCCATTGCGTTTGATATTGGTAATCGCTATCTCAATGAAGACGGAACGTTTACCTACGTTGATATGACGGAGGATGTCGATCTTTATTCCTTCGAGTTGTCAGCAGGGGATGTTATTACCGCTGATGTCGATTCCAACCAACGGGGCGAACCTCCCGCCGCCGTTTCCGAATTTGAGCCAAATCCCGTCACCAGTGTTTTTGCTGGTCTGCGAATCTTTGATTCGGAGGGAGAGGAGTTATTATCAAGCTGGATCGGTCAAGGCCCCGGAGAACTGTTTACCAGTTATGACGGCTATGTGGAGTTCCTCGCGCCAGAAGATGGAACGTATTATTTTGGGATAAGCGGTCAAAATGGTGGCAATAACGAATTCCGACGGGAGACGTTCGGAATTGAAACCGAGAAATACGATCCTTTTGTTCCGGGGAGCGGAGATAACGACGGTTATCCTGAGTTTGACTTTCCCGGACATGGAGAGTATGACCTGACCATTAGTTTGAATCCAGAAATTGTCTTGGAATTGCCCCAATTTGCTACCGATGGTGTTGGTGGGGGGAATCCTAACAGTTATGACGAACCCGAACCCGGTGAACCCGTCGTTTCTCTCAACTATGCAACTGGGACTTTTGATATTGACACAGATGACTTGGTTAGCCCCTATCTCAGCGAAGGGCTGCCGAGTACCAATTCCGCCCTCATTCTTACCTTTAGTGTCGAAGGGGAAATTCCAGAGGAAGGAATTGTGGTCGATGTAAATAGCGACAACTACCTGCGACAATACATTGCCGCCCGAAGTTTTCAATCTCCACCTTTTTCTCCTGGTTCGCAGCTAGAACAGTTTATTTACGATGAGACGGGACGGGAGACGGGGTTTGAGTTAAGAATTTTTGAACCCTACACCTTCATTGGTCTTAGCACTCAAAGTCCGGGGTGGGCCGATCTGATCGAACCCGATGTGGATGAACCCGAAAATGTCACCTGGTTTATCGAACCTGGGGAAGATTATGCCGTCGCTCCCGATGCGGCTGAAATTGTGGCGACTTACTACGAACCTGGGGAAACCCCCGAACCGTCGGTGATTCCAGAACTCGGAATGACCATCAGCGAAACGGAGTTAATTGAGTCCGAGCAAACTGCCACCACCTTAACCTTTACCCTCAGCGAACCGCCACCCGAAGAAGGGGTTTTAGTACAAGTTGATGGCAGTGGCCCTGGTATTCTCCAACAGTTTGATATCTTTAATATCGAGATTGACGGGGGCGTTTTTCCCTCCCCCACCGAAGTTTTCACGGGTTTTCTGTACAAAATTACCGAACAAGAGGCAACGATTACCCTGCCCGCGTTTGAAGATCCCTTTGACGAAGGGCTGCAAGGCTTTAGCTTTTCCCTGGCAGATGCAGCCCACTACACCGTTGACCCAGATGCGGGTGAAGTGGCTTACACCATTGCTGACACGCCAGACTCCGTAGTTCAAGTTAGCTTGAGTAGCGATGGGGAAACTTTGGTCGAGTCAGAAAATCCGACAGGCGTACTCACCTTTAACCTCACGGCAGAACCCCCAGAAGACGGTATCACTGTGACGGTTGATGCGCCCAACCTCTCGGAGTTTGATGTCGAGGCATTAACCGCAACGGGAGGCGAAATTACCGAGATTACCAATTCGGGTTTCTCCCTCAATATTACCGATGCCACCGCTACGGTTGAATTACCCGTACTCGCAGATGGCGAATCAGAAGGATCAGAAACGGCAACCTTTGCTTTAGTAGACAGTACGGATTCTACAATTAATCCGGACACCAACGAGGCAACGCTGACGCTGGTTGACAATCCAGACCAAGTTCCTCTTACAGCAGAGCTTGATGCCAATGATACCATCGAGCAGGCTCTCGATATTAATCTCAGTTCAGCCAACCCCAATGCTACGATCCGGGGAGGTCTTTTCTCCACTGAACCCGAACAACCAGGTATTGGATTAGGGGGATTTTTCCCTCTGTTCAATGACCCCAGCGAAGACGTAGATTTCTACTCCTTTGAACTCAATGCTGGAGATACGGTCGAGATTGATGTTGATGCCGTTGGTGCATTGAACTTGTCCCTGTATGAAGGCGTTGACTTACGCTTAGACTCCGAACTACGGTTGTTTGACGGCTTAGGTAACGAGTTAGCCAGCGTTAATAATGCAGCAGCGCCTGGTGAAGAATTTAGCCGCGACCCTTACCTTGAATTTACCGCAGAAGAAGCGGGAACCTATTATGTTGGGGTCAGCCAGTTAGGAAACAATAATTACGACCCCGATGTTGCGGGAAGCGGTAGCGGTTGGATTTTCCCAGAAATTGGCGTTTATGTTGGGGAATACGACCTCAACGTTAGTTTAAATTCGGCTAATGTTGCAGACATAATCGGAACCGATGGGGCTGATGAATTAGTCGGAACTGATACTAACGAATCAATTAATGCTTTGGCGGGTGACGACTTGGTAGCCGGACTTTTGGGCGATGATACCGTCTTTGGTGGCGATGGGGATGATACCCTGCGGGGCGATGCAAATAGCCGTTCTCCTGGCGGTTCTGTTGGCGGTGATGATGTTATTTCTGGTGGCGCTGGCAATGATCAAATTGGTGGTAAAGCGGGTAATGACCTCCTCAGTGGCGATGCTGGCGACGATGAAATTTGGGGTGATGCAGGTAATGACACTATTATGGGCGTTACCGGAAATGATACTCTCACGGGCGATGATTTCTCTGGCGGAAGTGGTTCCGATTTGTTTGTCTTTGGTAATGGGGATGGAACCGATACAATTACCGATTTTGATGTTACCGAAGATTTGATCGGTTTGGTCGAAGGTGAATTAATGTTTGAGGATATTGCGATCGCCGATAGTGATATGGGCGCGATGATTAGCGTGATAGAAACGGGAGAAACGTTGGCAATTCTCTCTGGTGTTGATTCCGATGAATTAACCTCAGAATTGTTCACAATTACGCCCGATGTAACATTCGGTTAATTAATCGTGAAAGTAGAGATGTACCGAACGGGTATGTCTCTACATCAATAATCAAAAATCATTTGATTACCCAAAGGGGTTCAATGATGTATTGAAATTTTTAAAACTTCGAGATTAAGTATTAATATTTTTTCGTTTTTCAAATTTTAAATTATTGAAATTTGGTAGATTAATCTTGCTTAAAATTAGGTGTTTTTTTCGAGAAAAACTATTGAGAATTAATCTAAATAATGCTAAAGTTATCCTATTGAACTTTACAGAATAATTTCCCGATTTCAATAATCGGACGAAACAGGGGTGCAAGGTTGAGGCTTGTACAGGTCGGTCACGACTAAAAATCATCTATGGTTTTGATCTCGATGACAACAACCCTCGAAGTTTCCCAAATTTGTGATATCAATCTTCGATCATCGAGCAGACAAAAAATAGCGCAATCTCTGTAAATTCGCAAAAACTCAGACTAAAAAATCATGACAACACTTTCATTAACAGCCAGTCCCACAACTTTAATTGAAGCCGAACAAACCGTATTAACGCTCAATTTTAACCTCGATGAAGCGCCCCCAGAAGAAGGTTTGCTAGTGACTCTTAGCAGCGATATGATTAACTCGCTCGGGGAATTTGATGTATTTGCAACTGAATTTTCCGGGGCGCAAATTGTTAGTGTCAGCGATGATACAGATGGTTTTACTTTACGACTAACCGAACAAAACGCAAGTATTAGTTTACCCGTATTTACTGATAACGAAGAAGAAGGCAGCGAAACTATTACCTTTACCGTCGAACCGAGCGAAGAATTCACCCTAGATTCCGACGCCAATTCTGTTGAAATTACCCTCGAAGATACAGCAGATTCTACACCAACTCCGGCTCCGGTAACAAGTTTCTACGATGAAGCCGTCGATGGGGATATTTCTGGCGATCGCAATGCTCCCACTATGCTTGAATTAGAGGAGGGCGTTAATTCTTTAACCGCAACTTCGGTGGCGGGTGATGTCGAATATGTTACCCTAACCGTTCCATCCGGGTTACAACTCGACTCGGTTGACGTTGCATCCTACACTTCTGATACCGATGATATTGCCTTTGCTGCGGTACAAACGGGTACTATTTTTACAGAACCCACCAGTCAAACCGATGTCGGTAATTTACTCGGTTATAGCCATTTTGGAGCAATTGATGTCGGTACGGATATTTTAGATGATTTGGCAAACGGTCAGGGTGCAATAGGGTTTGACTCTCCTTTACCCAGTGGCGACTATACGTTCTGGCTGCAACAAACGGGAGACCTCTCAACCTACTCCCTTGACTTTAATGTATCATTTGCCGAAACTGTTCCTGAACCTGAACCCGAACCTTCTAAACCCGTTGTCAGCCTAACCGCAACACCCAAAATTGTCTCAGAAGAAGACAACGATGGCAACCCCACAATTACCTTTGGTTTTGATATCGAGGGAGACTTCCCAGAAGAAGGGTTAGTGGTTTCTATTGGCGGAGACTTTCTGAAACTTTTTGACCCGGAACAACGAATTACTAATGATAATATTCGGTTTATCATGGAACCGTCAGGCGCTTTTTCGCCCGTAACTGAACGGCCGGATATTGGCGGTTATGACCTTCTATTTACCGTTCCCAATTCTACCATTGAATTTCCGATTTTTGATGACATTATTGAGGAAATCGACGAAGAATTTACCTTCAGAATTGTTGAAGGAGTTGGTTATTCTATTGCAGAAGATGGGGGCGAAGCGGTTGCTACCCTAACCGATGGTGTCACTCCCGGAGTCGGCCCAACAGTGGGAATGTCGGTGGATCAAACCGAGTTGGCTGAAGGGGATGAATTTACTGTTACTTTTAATGTTGAGGGTGAAATTCCCTCTGAAGGAATTCCCGTCTTTGTTGATGGTAATGCAGGTAGCTTGAGTGAGTTTAATATTTTTGGTGAGAATGGTATTGATCCCGAAGAAGACATTCAAGGGTTAGCAGGTTTCCCCGAGTCTGATAATGATGCAGGCGGTTTTTTTGTGACCATTACCGAACCTGTTGCCTCTATTACCCTATCTGTATTTGATGATGGTTCCGGTGAAGGAGTCGAAGAATTACCTTTTGTATTAGCCAACGGGGAACAGTACGAAGTTGATAGTAATGCGGGTGAATTTACCCTAACAATTGATGATAGCGAAGATCCGGTTAACAGGCGCGAAAATCCGGTTGTTTCTGTTAGCGCTTTGGGGGGTACGTTTAACGAGTCGGAACTGATTTCTCCCAATATCGTAGAATCTACCGAGGGTGTTCCCGTTCTCAGTTTAGCGGTTAGTGTTGACGGCGAGATTCCCGAAGAGGGATTAATCGTTAATATTAATAGCAATCTCGATGATATCACCGAGTTTATTCAGGGGGCGAATTTCATCCCGACTGTTTTTGGTCCCGGAGAGGTTTTAGGGGCAATTTACAATAGTGACGGAACTGCAACGGGCTTGCAAATGCGACTTGATGGGCCTAATGCGGTGATGAATTTTGTTGGGGTTGGCTTTGAGGCGGAAGGTTCACAAAGCGTCAGTTTCTTTGTCGAAGATGGCGTTGGGTATGAGGCGGGAAGGCGCGAGTCTATTGTTAATGTTTATGATAGCCTTGACCAAGTTCCACAACTAACCAACCCGCCGGAAGTGGGGATTGAGTTTGTTAGCGATCGCGATACTCTAATAGAAGGTGGCAGTCCTGGTACTTTGAACTTTACCGTTGACGGCGAGATTCCCCCAGAAGGACTGGTGGTTTATGTTAGTAGTGGTATTCTGGGCAAACTAGGTGAGTTTAACCTGTTTGATGCGGTGGTCAGCGGGGGCGGTTTCCCTTCGCCGGATGGCAATGGGGGGGGTTTCTACTTCAAAATTACCGAACCAACTGCCAGCATTGAACTACAAGCTTTTGCGGATGATGTGGTTGAGGGTTTGGAGTCGATTACCTTTAGCTTACAAGAAGTTCCGGGTTATGCGATCGCCGATAATGCTAATATAGCCAGCCTAACGATCGCCGATGATGCTAATTCTCTGACTCAAGTTAGTTTAGAGGCGAGTCCTGAAGTTTTAATTGAGTCGGAAAATACCGTATCGGTTCACACGTTTAACTTAAGTTCTCCCCCACCCGCAGAAGGATTAACTGTATCAGTTGATGCTCCCAATTTAAACGAATTTGACCTCGACAGCATCGACCTAGAGGGCGCTACAATTGCGGAAGTTCGGGATGATGGTTTTGACCTAACAATCACAGAACAAGCCGCTACGGTTAATTTAACGCTGGCTGAGGATAACGAATCGGAAGGTTTGGAAACGGCTGTTTTTACCGTTGCAGAAGGGGAGGGTTATCAAGTTTCACCGGAAGTTGGGGAAGCTAATTTTACCATTGTAGACACAACTGAGGAAGCGCCACCGTCGCCGTTGGAAATCTCCGAACCCAATGATACAATTACCGAAGCGATCGCCACGAATCTCAGCGCTGATAATGATACCGTTTCCCTAGATAGTGCTATTTCCTTTACCTTTGGTAATCGTTTGGTCGATCAAACCGAAGATGTGGATATGTATTCCTTTGACTTGGAAGCGGGGGATAGCGTTGTATTAGATATCGATGCGGAATTGTTGGGGTCTTCCCTCGACTCGGTATTACGTTTGTTTGATGGGTCCGGAAATCAACTCGCCCAAAGTAACGATGATTTTGCACCCAATGAATTGTTAGCCGATAGTCAGGGAGATTCTTATCTAGAATTTACTGCTGAGACGGAAGGAACTTATTATGTGGGGGTCAGCAGTTCCCCCAACGGTGAGTTTGACTTTGAGAATAATCCCTACGAACCCTTTGAGGCGGGTAGCGGTACCGGAAGCAGTAGCGGCGAATATACCCTCAATCTGTTATTGAATCAAGAAATTCCCTCGGAACCGACTCAAGATGGTATTGAAAACCCTGATTCTGTACCTGTAACCGATGATGAAACGTCATTCGATGAAACCGAGTTAAATGATACCATCGCCAATGCTAAGAGTATCGAAGTAGGGGTTAATTCGACTGTTACCCTTGCTGGAGAAATTGGTACAACTCCTGCAACCCGCAACCTGATCGATCGTTCCGAAGATGTGGATATGTACGGCTTTGAGTTGGAAGCGGGTCAAACTTTGGTCCTCGATGTTGATGCGGGGGGTTCGGGTGATGCGGGGGTCGAAGGTTCGTTGATGGACTCTGTACTGCGGATTTTCGATAGCGAAGGGAATGAGGTTGCTATTGTTGAAAATGCGGCGGCGCCCGATGAAATCTTTCAAGCCAATGGCGATACTTATATTGAGTTTATCGCTCCGGAAACGGGGACTTACTACGCCGGAATTAGCAATTTGGGCAATAATTTCTATGACCCGAATGTTGCGGGAAGTGGTAGCGGTTGGACGTTCCCCGGCGCTTTTGAACCGGGTCCTTATTTGCTGAATGCGACGTTGCTTCCGGTTGATGGTGGCGGTGAACCCGATATCGTTGGTACCAATGACGCCGAAACTCTCGAAGGCGATAGCGAAAATAACAGCATCGATGCTTTGGGCGGTGATGACCTCGTTGCGGGCGGTTTGGGCGATGACAGCATCTTCGGTGGCTCGGGTGATGATGTCCTGCGGGGCGATGCGAATCGTCGTTCTCCGGGCGGTTCAAATGGCGGTGATGACGTTATTTCGGGCGGCGCTGGTAATGACCGGATTGGCGGTAAGGGCGGTAATGACCTCCTTAGCGGTGATGCGGGTGATGATGAAATCTTCGGCGATGACGGGGATGACACTATTATGGGCGTCACGGGTAACGATACGCTGACGGGGGATGATTTCTCCGGGGGTAGTGGTAGCGATTTGTTTGTCTTTGGTAATGGGGATGGAACCGATACTATTACCGATTTTGATGTTACTGAAGACATGATTGGTTTGGTCGAAGGTGAACTCATGTTTGAGGATCTTTCGATTACCAATAGTGATCTGGGTGCGACGATTAGCGTTATCGAATCTGGGGAAACTTTGGCAATTATTCAAGGTGTTGATTCTGATGAATTAACCTCTGATTTGTTCGTGTATACGCCCGATATTTCTCTGGTTTAATTAACATCCCTCAGATCCCCTTTTAAATTGAGGATTTGCCACTCGAAAAGTCCCCCTTTTGAAGGGGGATTTAGGGGGATTGTTCGTATCTCACCGGATCGATAACCGCTATAACCGTTGAATAAGTTTTATCATCCGGTAACTTAACCAATACCTAATGGCTCTCGAAAAGAAGAAGCTATAAATCCATTTTTTCGCTTAAATCTCCTCTTTGAATTTTGGACGAATTCGCTTAATATTATCCTGTAGAAATGCAGAAGGTAGAATATAATTTGGATCGACTGCTGCATAGATTGGTAGTTGATCTAAGATAATTTCCACAGTCGCTTGTTGAGTTGAGATTTGATACTGTTTTGAAAATATTGGTTCTCTATCCTGATTCAGCAACGAAAGGGTTAAGGGAAAGTCTAAGGTTGTAGATTCTTGCTGTCCTAAATTTTTAGTATACAACTTTTGGGCTTCAATTTGAAGTGTTACTTTGTACTTCCCATCGGGTAAGCTTTCATAAACCGCATCGGATAGTCCAACTTGATAGGTGACAACATTTGCAAACAAATCCCGAATTATTTCTTGATGTTTAGAAGAAGCTTTTTTGAGAATTGCACCTTGTAAATCTAGAATGGTTGGGTAAGGTTCGGGTTGGTAACGATAGGTTTGTAGAAAGTCTTTGATTGCGGCGAGTAAAGCATCTTGTCCGATCAAACTTTCAATCTGTTCTAACACCATTCCCCCTTTTAAACGGGCAATTGGTAACTCATTATAAACATCAATTAAAGGCGGTTCTTGGAAGTCTATTTTACCCAACTGACGAAAGAAATCCCGCATCAGTTGTTGTCGGGAAAGATGCTGTTGTTTTGGGGTTCGACGAGAACGTTGATAGAGAGAACTCGCATAGGAACTGAGGGCTTCTCGAATGGTCATTCCTCCAGCAACATCGGCGGAAATAATTTGATCTTCCCACCAAGAATAAGCTAAAAGATAAGTCACCCAATCAATAATATTTTCTTTTCCTAATCCCTCAGCCTCACTTTTCCAAACCAAAACTTCGGGAATTCCAATCACTCCCGCCTCTGAAAATACCATACCATCATAGTAAACAAATTCTACAACTCGGACTTGCTCAAACGGATAATTTCCGAATGTTTTTTCATAGAATTCTAAAGCTTTTCCAACCTGTTCGGCAATTAACTTTACATTCTGTTCGTGCTGAGGATGATAGTAAATTTCTATCGGAACCCGATAATTATTATCCCGATAAGTAGCATATCGACCCGAATAAATGGTAAACTTACCTGGGTCGGGAGTCGTTGATTGATATTGAAAATAGTTACGATTATTTGATTGCCATTGCTTGACTAATTGACCCGCAGTAATTGCAGTTTGATCGGTGGAAGTTCCAATAATAATCTCTGTTTTTCCCCAACCTAAATGAGTCAACATCAAGCCTTGAGAGCGTCCAATGGGATCGTTATGATCTCGCATCCGTTCGTCGAGGGGCGGTAAATTAAATTGCTCCCGTAGCCATGCTTTTTTATGTTCTACCATTTTAGTATAGCCCACAAATGGCAAAATAAAAGGGCTATATAAGTTGGTTCCATTGCCAACAACATCGTTGGGATAAATCATATAAATATCATCACTATTAACGTGATTTTCAAACCCTTGAGGATGCGGGGTTAGAGTTGTAAATTGCATGGTTTGACGTTCACCCGGCATTAAGGGCTGTTCGAGATCGTAAATATAATATCCCCATTTTGGATGGGCTTCTCGCAGTTTTAAACCGGGATAACTAACGTCTTCTAACTTCAGGTGAATAAACGTTATCAGGTGGATTTCATTGATGGGTTTTTGGGTTTTATTTTCTAGTGTATATTCACCCTTTGCCACAAAATAACGCTCATCTGGATAAAGTTCAATATTGAGTTTAGTTTCCGTTACCACTGGCATGGGTAAACTTTCATATTGTTTGAATTGCTTTTCTATTTCTGCTGCGGTTTCTTCTTTGCCTGGAGGTTGATATTCATTCAATATATTTGTGTTGTAAAAAATCCATCCTCCCACCCCCGCAAACACAACAACTAATCCGGCTAATATCTGCTTTATTCGGTTTCCAGCTTGTTGCCATGAACGTTTCCACTGTTTTTTATCAACCGTTCCCCTCGGCCAAAAAATAACAGCAATGACAATCATAATCGCCCCAATAATTCCCCAGTAAAGGGTGTACCAGAGATGTCCGGTAAATAAATGACCATAGCCGTTCATCGGGGAATAATCAATGTCGTTTGTGGCTGCAAAACGATAAAGATTGTGATACCAACCCAAAGCATCTAAGGGAATTTTAGAGAGGGAAATTGCTAAGGCTAATGCCATCCCCGCATATTTATGTCGCGTTATGACTTGGGTAAATAATGCTAAAATAGCAGTTAAATAAAAGTACAGCCCATGTTCGACAAAGAGCATTTGAAAGTACAGCGGAAAGTTAAAATTTGTATATCTGCTAAAAATTTGGTACATCACCATCACCGCCATTGCTAACAGTAAATTAAGGGTAATGATGACAAATAGGGTTGTGAGTTTTGATAACAGTAAAACCGAATTTGAAATGGGTGTGGCATCTAAAACAGATTGTAGACGAAAATTGCGATCGCGCCACATCAGTTCGGCTGAATAGATAATAATAATGGCGAAAAGAATATATTCTAAATAAATATTGGCAGAATGAATTAAAATATCCGTACTGGGATTTGAATAATTATAGGTACGGGTTCCCATTGCTGAGAGTATGAGGCTAATTAAACCAAAGCCTGTTAGGAGTAAAAATGCTTTCCCTTGTAAAACTGATTTGATTTCAAAAAAACTCCGTTCAAACCATTGCTGAATTATCTCTTTTACGCCAAACCTTTTCTGCGGTTTTGGAGAACGAGCAAAAAAGTCAATCTGTTTCGTAGTTTGAATGATAGAAGATGAAGAATTTTCTAGATTTTTAACCGACTTAACGGATTTTGAACGACCAGAATTAATCAGTTTCATTGAGTAGCTATGATAGCCCCCAACAAACAGAATTAAACCCATACCAATCCAAACTAATCGATTCCAAACTAAGGTTTGACTCAAGGGCGGCATGAGTGTATTATGTTGATAGATCGTCCAGGTTAAGGTTTGTTCTTCAAAGGCATAAAAACCAAACGGATCTAACATTGCCCAGAGTTGATATTGCTCAAAATTAATGACATCAACCCCGACCATAATTAAGGAGGCAAGATACAGCATTACGAGAATAATTGCCCCGGCATAGGTAATCGCAAGGCTGCGGGTTTTTGAAGCTAGAGAAAATGCGATCGCCGAAACTAAAAATAAGTTGGGGAGAACAAATAATAAATAGCTAAAAATGTAAGCATCGAGACGTAATGGCCCCACTGCAAAGGGATTCAGTCCCGGCATTAGCGTTCCCAAAATCATCCCCAATAAGTAGCCAGAAAAAGCCAGGAGTGTTACAGTAAATGCAGCTAAAAAACGAGTAACGAGGTAATCCCATTTCCGAATTGGGGTAGATAAAATTAAGGACTCCATCCGAGTCTGATAATCTCGCACAAATGTTTCTGCAACAAAGGCTGAAGCGGCTAAAATTCCAAAAATGGTATACCAAATTGTAGTTTGAAAAATCTGTGATGGGCTATTGACAAAGAAAAAAGCATTTCCCTGTTCTGCTTTAGAAACAATATCTGTTAATCCAATCCCAAAAAACAAAATTGCAATCAACCAAAACGTGGGGCGGCGGAGATGATAAACAAATTCAAAACTTAAGATAGGAGACATAGATTTAACTAGACAGTAACGGGTTCAGCTTGAGATTGATCTAATAAAGCAGTAAAATAAACGTCATTTAGATCGGGTTCTGTCATCTGAAAACCTGCATCCGGTTGAGAATCGCTTAACACTCGAATACAACGCGCTCCTCGTGACATTCGAGAGGTTATTAATCCCCAGTTATTTGATTGATTATCCGATGAATTAGAGACTTTAAAATCATCAAAAACTTTTTTCCAAACTTTTCCTTGAAGTGCATTTGTTAGAAGTTTAGGACTACCAGAACAGACAATTTTCCCTTGATTTAGAATTGCCATCTGGGGACACAGTTCAGCCACATCTTCCACAATATGCGTTGAAAGTAATAACACCCGATTTTGACTAATTTCTGCTAATAAATTCTGAAACCGAATTCGTTCGGTTGGATCTAACCCGGCTGTCGGTTCATCGACTATAATGAGTTTAGGCGATCCTAAAAGGGCTTGGGCAATCCCAAATCGTTGGCGCATTCCACCGGAAAACGTTCCTAATTTCTGTTGACGCTGAGAGTAAAGATTCACCAGTTGTAACTGTTGGGAAACTATTTCTTTACGTTCTTTAGGATTAACAAATCCTTTAAAAACAGCGAGTTGATTCAACAATTCCTCGGCAGAAACATGGGGATAAACGCCAAAATCCTGGGGTAAATATCCTAACAGTTGTCGGGCGACTTGAGGTGAACTCAGCAAGTCCACACCATCGAGTTGAACAGACCCAGAATCCGCGTCTTGAAGGGTTGCCAGGGTTCGCATCAAACTGGACTTTCCCGCCCCATTTGGCCCAAGTAGTCCAAAAATTCCGGGTTCAATTTCTAGAGAAACGTTCTGTAGTGCTTGGATTCCGTTGTTGTAGGTCTTGCTCAACCCACGAATAATCAGCATCAGTTGCCACCCTATCGAAGAATAGTCTAAAGCTTATAATTTAATGACATTCTTTGTCAACCAAGCGGATTAATGATATTCTGGTTAGCACAAACTCAAACTGAGTTGGGGACACAGTTGGAATTGCTGTCCTAGTTTTACTAATTTTACAGGAAGAAATCGTGAAGTTAATCTATACAACTGTTGCTTCTGCCAGTTTAATCGCTTCTTTGGGCTTATCTGCAACTGCTCACGCAGCTTCTTTTGATGAGAGTCTTATTAATAATCAGTTTCTATTAGATGTTCTCAATCGCAACAGCCTTGAGAATACAGTCAGCGATGCCACAGCAGAACAATTACAAATAACTCTTGATCAAGTCCGCGATGACATTCCCGGCGCTTTTCTTGGAATTATCAATCCAGAAAGAACTTGGGTGGGAGTCAGCGGTGTTTCTAATCTTCAAACCGAAACTCCCTTAACCCTCGAAGATCGGTTTGAAATTGGTAGTATTACCAAAACCTTTGTTGCTACAATTATATTACAATTAGTTGAAGAAGGAAAGATCGGACTAGATGACCCGATAACCGACAGGCTATCTGTAGAAGTATTAGCAAATATTCCCAATTTTGAAAAGATTACAATTCGTCAATTATTAAATCATACCAGTGGAATTGCAGACTATACTCTGCCGTTGTTTTTTCAAGCTCAAACGAATCCAGGAGTATTTTTGCAAGACTGGCAACCGGAAGAACTTTTAACTTTTATTACCAATCAAAACCCTTATTTTGCGCCGGGTGAATCTTGGGAATATTCTAATACAAATGTGATTTTATTGGGGCTAATTATTGAAGCCGTCACCGAATCTAATATGGCGGCAGAAATTCGTTCTAGAATCCTTGAACCATTGGAACTTAACGATACATTCTTTGCGGAAGAAGAAGAGATTCCGGGAGGATATGTTAATGCCTATTGGGATTTTGATGGAGATGGTAATTTTAATGATGTTTCTGGGGCTAATTTATCTTGGGCTTGGGCGGCAGGTGCAATGGTTTCTAACCCAATTGATCTGGCACGATTTATTTCGGGTTTGCTAAGTGGACAGCTATTGGCTGAGAATTCTTTAGAGCAAATGTTGACCTTTGAGCAACCCATTAATTCTGATAATTATGATGCTTATGGTATGGGAATTGGGGCGTTAGAAAGTCCGCTCAGACAATGGTATGGTCATCGAGGTTTGACCTTGGCTCATCGCTCAAATTTGTTTTATTCCCCGACTGATAATATCATTTATATCGAATTGATTAATTCGAGAGACTTAGATAATATTAGTAATCCATTATTTGCGATTTGGAGAGCCGAACAACAACCACCAACTCCCATTCCTGAACCGGGAAATATCTGGGGATTACTGTTGATTTCAATCGGAGGATTTAGGCTAATAAAAAAGTTCCGATAAGCGAGTCGATCAGATTGAATTTATTTCAGGGATTATGTCGAATATTGAATCAAAAGCAGAACCGGAATTTAATCCTGAACCCGAACCCAGTTTTGAATCTGTATCAAGATTAAATCTTGAACAAGAAGCCAATCAAAAAAATACAAATGAGACGAATAAAGCCAAGATTAAGCAAGAAATAGAACAATCAGAAAATAAACAGGAAGATAACCCCAAATTTCAGCCCAAAGTTCAATCCAAGTTTCGTAATTATTGGCTATTTGGACTGATGTTGATTGCTGGACTCCTGGTGACTTTAATTGTTCTTTATAGTTGGCGATCACGCCATCAGATTCAGACTGATGATATTGAAATTCTAACTGTACCTGTGGAAGCCAAAGAAATCACTGTGCGAATTACAGCCAGTGGTGTTGTTCAACCTGTGCGGCGAGTTAATCTCAGTCCAAAAACACAAGGACGCCTAGCTCAATTATACGTTGAACAGGGCGATCGCGTGGAAGTTGGTCAACTGATTGCCCGCATGGAAAGCGGCGAAATAGAGGCGCAATTATTGCAAGCAAAAGCGAAATTATCACAAACAAAAGCCAACTTAGAAAAACTAAAAACCGGAAGTCGTCCCGAAGAAATTGCCGCAGCCCAAGCGAGATTAAATCAAACAAAAGCCCGTTTAGCTGAATTAAAAGCCGGAACTCGGATCGAAGAAATTGCTCAAGCCAGAGCGAAATTAAACGAAGCCGAAGCAAGATTAGCAGATGCGAAATCGGGAAGTCTCGAAGAAGAAATTGCTCAAGCCAGAGCCAGAATTGAAGGCAATACAGCCGAATTAGAACTTGCCAATGAACGGGTTAGTCGCTATGAAAATTTAGGGGAACAGGGCGCAATTTCTCAAGATGAACTCGAAGAATATCGACAAAATGAACGCCGACTTAATGCCGTTGTGGAGGAAGCAAAAAGACGTTTAGAACAACTTCAACAAAGTCGAAAAACTCAAATTGAACAATTGCAAGCAAGCGTTGAACAAGAACGTCAGGCTTTACAACAATTGCAAAATGGGGCGCGTCCCGAAGAAATAGCTCAAGTTGAAGCCGAAGTCGCCGAAGCCCAAAGTCAACTGAATGAATTATTAAATGGAACTCGATCCGAAGAAATTGCAGGTTCTCAAGCCGAAGTCGCCGAAGCAGAAGCTTCTGTACAATTTTATCAAACTCAGTTAAAAGATACAGAAATTCGCGCTCCTTTTGCGGGAATTATTGCCCAACGTTATGCCGTAGAAGGGGCGTTTGTGACCCCGGCAACTTCGGCATCTGATGCCACTTCTGCGACTTCGACTTCTATTGTCGCGTTGGCAAAAGATTTAGAAGTTTTAGCTAAAATTCCCGAAGCGGATATTGCTCAAATTAAACCCAATCAAAAGGTCGAAATTGTGGCCGATGCTTACCCGGATCAAGTCTTTGCAGGACGAGTTCAACTCATCGCCCCAGAAGCGGTAAAAGAACAAGATGTTACCTTATTTCAAGCCCGCATTGAGATTATTTCAGGCAAAGAAAAACTACAGTCCGGGATGAATGTTGATCTCAAATTTATCGGAGAAAAACTCAAAAATGCTCTCGTTGTTCCGACGGTGGCAATTGTCACCCATCAAGGAGAAACGGGGGTTTTAATGCCCGATGAAGACAACCAACCGGAATTTCACCCGGTAACAATTGGTTCAACGCTAGGAAATCAAATTCAAATTCTCAAAGGGGTATATACGGGCGATCGCGTATTTGTTGAATTGCCCGAAAATCAAACCCTAGAAGACATTATTAAGTAATGAAAGCAGAATCTATTCCCTTAAACTTATACAAATCAACCCATTCCAAAAGTATCAACCTAAAACACCCAAACTCAACCCATCCGTTTCCAAAAGTATCAACCTAAAACACCCAAACTCAACCCATCCGTTACCAATGAACTTCCTAGAACACGTTAAAATGGCAACCCAAACTCTAGTCGCTCATAAAATGCGAAGTAGCTTAACAATGCTCGGAATTATTATCGGAAATGCTTCTGTTATTGGAATGATTGGAGTGGGAGAAGGCGCCCAAGAATTTGTCAGTCAACAGGTCAATTCTTTTGGGCCGAATGTGTTGTTTGTTCTCCCCGGAAGTCCTGAAGCTCAAAGTCGTCCGGTTTATCCGCCTCAAACTTTAGTTTTAGAAGATGCGACAGCCATAGCGGAACAAGTTCCCTCTGTTAAAGAAGTGGCGCCTTCGATAACAGGAAGCGAACTGATGTCTTATCGGGGAAAAAATTCTTCTGCGGCTTTAGTTGGGGCGACTCCCGAGTATTTAACGGTTCGCGGTTTTGATGTGGCTAGGGGTCGATTTATTAGCGATTTAGACTTGAAAAGAAATGAACAAGTTGTCGCTTTGGGTTCAGAAATTGCCGAACAATTATTTGGGAATGAAGACCCGTTAGGAAAATCGGTGCGACTCAAAGATATTACTTTACAAGTCGTTGGGGTAATGCGCCCTAAAGGTTCAACGCTAGGAAATAATCAAGATATGAATGCTTTTATTCCGGTGACAACAATGGCAAATCGAATTGTTGGTAAAACCTCGCCTTATGGAATTCAAGTGACATTTATTTCCGTTTCTGTAGAAGATCAATCTAAAATGCCTGCGGCTCAATTTCAGATAGAAAATTTACTGCGACTGCGACATAAAATTACAAACGAAGATGACTTTACAGTTCAGAGTCAAAAAGAGTTGATGGACAGACTCAGTAAAATTACCGGGGCGTTGACATTATTACTGGCAGCAACCGCAGCAATTTCTTTGTTTGTGGGTGGAATTGGAATTATGAATATTATGCTAGTTTCTGTTACCGAACGAACCCAAGAAATCGGACTGCGAAAAGCGATTGGTGCTTCTCAACGGGATATTTTAATGCAGTTTATTATCGAAGCTGTAATTTTATCGGCTGTGGGAGGATTAATCGGCACAACAGTCGGAGTGAGTGGTATATTTATTATTGGAATGTTAACGCCTTTAGAAGCAGGAATTTCACCTGTTGCGATTGGGTTGGCGGTGAGTGTTTCCGGTGGAATTGGGTTATTTTTTGGGGTATTTCCTGCCAAACAAGCGGCAAAACTTGACCCCATTGTTGCGTTGAGAAGTGCTTAAAACAGTCAGGAGTGATAAATTATAAATTATAAATTATGAATTATGAATGATCAATCTTGCCTGTCCCCTCTCTTGGTCAGCTTAATAGAAAAATGGTTTAAGATAATCGAATTAACGATCTTAAAACATTGGTCATGTCTTGGCTGAGTAGCTGAAGTAAAAGCGACTGATGGGAATGGATAAAGAAATGATCGCCCGGAAGAGTTTGTAAGCAAAAATCAGCCGTTGTTTGGTATTCCCAAGCCAGCATCTCTGCTTGACTCACTTGTTGATCTTCCGAACCGCTAAAGGCTGTAATTCCACAAGTTAACGGAGGTTCAGACTGATAGTTGTAGGTTTCTAAAACTGCAAAATCTGCCCGCAAACAGGGTAACAATAAATCCATTAATTCTTGATTGTTTAAAACCGCTTCTGGGGTTCCATTGTAACGCCGTAATTCTTCGATAAACTCGGAGTTTGATAACTGATGAATGGGCGGGTCGGGATCGGGAATTTGCGGCGCACGACACCCCGAAACAAACAAGTGTTGGGGAGTAAGATCGTATTCTCGACGCAGTTGACGCGCCAACTCAAAACTCACCAATCCGCCCATACTATGACCAAAAAAAACAAAGGGTTTATCTAAGTAAGAATGAAGGGCTAAACTCAAGGCTTGAATGAGGGGTTTCATTTTTGTATATGCGGGTTCGAGCAGGCGTTTTCCTCGCCCCGGAAGTTCAACTGCACACAGTTCAATACTCGAAGAAAAATAACAAGGCCAATTTCTAAAAATTAACGCTCCTCCTCCGGCATAATGAAAACAAAATAGGCGTAATTTTGCTTCGGGGTTCGGTTGCCAACAGGTTAACCAAGTATTAAAGTTTTGTGTTGTTGTCATGTTGAAATGAATTTAAAACTGTGGTATCGTAGGTGTAGCCGAGTTTTCTATAGTTCAAAACATCGGCGGGAGTAACGGTTTTTTCTCCCTGAAAATTAACCAGCAAAGACCCAATATTTCCCAATCCATAATCTCCCGGTTTTGATAATCCTCCATCCCAGGGCCACATCGGATCGTTAAGGTTGTGTCCGGCAGGCATTTTTGCACTCGGATAAAAGCTTTCGCCCGTATGTCCGTTATCTTGCCATTCTGCCCATAATCGATCTACATTGGCATGATTTAACCAAAAAATTGGGTCGTAAGGTGAACTGGGAATGCTATCCATTGTACCGAGGATTTTAGTTTGATGGGGAACCCGATCTTTCGGGCGAATTTCATCCACTAAACTCCCGCCAATGATAGAATGTGCGTAGGCGTGTAATGCCCAACCCGGAACATATTTTCCGGTTTTTAAAACTAACGCGCCTTCAATAATCGCATTGAACACTTCATAGTTATCAAAACTCATTAATTGTTCAACTTCTGTTTTGGAAATCGGGTATTTTTCGCAGGGCGGTAAACCTACAAACCGAATGAGTTTTGACCCTAATGAAGTCATATTAATCGGGTCAAAATGAATGTTTTCATTCAGCGTCCAATCAGCCAAAAAACCCGAGGTTACAGGGCCGCCTGTAAAGGGACCAAAACCCGGAATTTCTACCGTTTCTCCCGTTCCATTTGGGCCGAGAAAATTCTCATCTAAAATAATCGTTAATGCTTGCGGATCGGTCCAGTCCCAATAGGGAATTGTCACACTCGGATCAATTTTTTGCAATTGTTGTTCAAATTCCCACAAAAATTGACGATGCCAAGGCAAAAAAGCGGGTTGACTGTGGGCGGGGTTGCCTTCAGCAAAACCTTCTGCACCCAACTTTTTCCGAAACCCCATCGTTAAAACGTGTTGCAAAACAAATTGATCGTAAAGACTAATTTGACTGCCTTCTGGAAAGGTATTTTTTAGGGTTTTAAGCGCATTAACAAAGGCTGTTTTTTCCTCAGTCGTGAGGTTGACAACATTCTTACGAACCTGTATATTTTCGATGAAAACAGGTTGAGGATAAACAGAAGTCGCTAGGGCTGTATTTTCTGGCAACGGAGGATGGTAATAGCTGGAGGTGAATTGTAATTTAGTCACCCCCACCACAATGGCGGCGACCATGAGGGCTATTACCCCTAATTTTATCCGACTTAATTTTATAGATGAAAAGCGTTTCAGCACAAGAGATTTTTCACTGTAGACTGTTATACTGTAGACTGTTAGACAGATTAATTCTCAAAAAGAGAGATTTAAGGAAAGTTCAGCGAAATCCTGGTTTTTTTGCTGACCTGCCTGTATAATAGCACGGTAATGTTGAGAAAATATCTCAAGTACGATGAACTGGAGTATCTTTTTGGCGGCGGCGGGGAGTGCCAGCGTTGAGTTTCTCGAAACTGCGGCTATTGCTTATGCGATCGCCCGTTCCGGCTACAGGCGCGAAGCCATTTGGGGAACGGTAGCCGGGTTGACGGTGGTGGCTGTGGCGGCGATCGCTCTTGGTAGTAGTTTGCAGTTAATCCCCTTGTACTTATTGCAAATAGTTATCGGTAGTCTGCTGATCTGGTTTGGTTGGGGATGGGTGAAAAAGTCCGTTTTGCGACAAGCCAAAGGAAAACGTGCAGGTTGGATGAGTGATGATCCTTTAGAAGCCGAAGGAATTTTGATTGAAACGGAACCCGAAAATTTCAGTCCGTTGAACTTTATGATCATGGCAAAAAGTGCCGCTTTAGAAGGGTTAGAAGTTGCGATCATTGTGACAACGTTAGGCTTGGCTTCTGCGGCGTGGAAAGAAGCCATTAGTGCTACTGTTTTAGCTTTAGTTTTCTCCCTCGGTTTGGTGATATTACTCCATCAATATTTACTCAAACTTCCTGAAGTTTTAATTAAACTCGGAGCGGGAATTTTACTGATGGCGTTAGGTACGTTTTGGCTTGGTGAAGGATTAAATTTTGAATGGCCCTTTGCAGAAATAGCTATTTTAATTTTAGTTATTTTTTATAGTTTAGCTGCAACTATAGCCATTTATATCTTGAAAAAAAATCAATTTCCTAACTCAGAAGTTCAGGAATTAAGGAATTAAAAACCTGTAAGCTGTCATTGGTGAGTGCAACGAAGAATCTCAATAGTTTACAAATGAGAGCTTTCAACCTCTGACTGACTCTGACTGACGCTAACCCATCCTACAACTTAGAGAATTAAACATTTTTATGATTACAACAGAACTCGTAGAAAATAAAACCGAATGCACCTATTGTAACGTTTTTTCCAAAGCAAACGGAGTCGATCCAATTGGTACTGCACCGACAGTTGAACAATGGTTAATTGTAGAAGTTCCTCAACCTTGGACAAGTAACCCCTGGAAAAATCATCCTCGGCTTCAGCCTGTGGTTGAATTATTGAAACAATGGGAACAATTGAACCCTAAAATTATGCTGAGACCCCTGTTAGTTGTTCCCGATGAAGACTATTCTAAACCCGGTTTTGTGCGAATTTTTCATTACTCTCGTTTGAATGTCTTATTTTCTCAGTTTGAAAAACAGGAATATCTCGTTCCTGAAACCGAACTTAGTTCAGTAGTTAACGCGCTTTTAATTCAACCCCAACATTTAGAAAAGTTTGCAGAATATCGCCAAAACACCCAAGATATTCGAGATATTTTAGTTTGTACACATACTGATGTTGATCGCGCTTGTGGTCGGTTTGGTTATCCTCTTTATCTCGAACTTCGTCAAAAATATGCTGCTAATTCTCCAAATAAACTGAGAATTTGGCAAACAAATCACTTTGGCGGTCATCAATTCGCACCGACTTTAATTGATTTTCCTTCGGGTCGGTTTTGGGGTCATTTAGAGTCAGATATTCTTGACTTACTCCTTCATAAAAAAGGAAACTTAGTCGATTTAAAACCTTATTATCGGGGTTGGTCTAGCTTGGGAAAATTTGAACAAATTGCCGAACGAGAAATCTGGGACAAAGAAGGTTGGCATTGGTTAAATTATCAGAAATCGGGTCGGGTTATTCGCCAGGATAAAGGAGGGGTTTTGATCTATATTTTGAAACAAGTTCTTCGGTTTATTCCTCTCAATAAAGCCAAAATATTACGGAAAAAACTTGAACAAAAAGCCACTTGGGTTGATGTGAGAATTGAATATAGTTCTCCTGATGATAAGGTTCGGGGTGCTTATGAAGCCAGAGTTCAAGTAAACGGAAAAGTTCTCAGTTTACTAAAATCCGGCGAACAGGTTAAACCCAAACCTATTCAACAGTATCAAGTTAGCCGTTTGGTGAAAGTGAACTAACTGGTTTTTCAACATTTTTTAACGTTTTTGATTGAAATCCCCAAAATCCAATGAAAAACAAACCCATTGAACTCATCACATATAATAATGCAATTCCTGCGCCTTTTCCGGTTCCAAATAGAGGACTAAATAACGGAGATAAAACCCCTCCCGGTTGCATTGCGGGTTCAAAGATATAGTCTGCTAAAGGCCCCGCAATTAAATAAGCAACAGCCGAAACACTTTGACGCATTAGCGATCGCATCGCTAAAATTCGCCCTTGAATATCGGGTGAAACTTGAGTTAACCAAATCGAAGTATCTGAACTTCCCATCAGTGGAAAATTCAGCGATGAACAAAATTGAGCGGGAATCCAAATAAAAGCAGTTTGACCTAAACCAAAAATAATTTTACTAATTCCTGCTCCCATCATCCCCGATAATACCCCTTGAATTCGGCGTTTTGTTCCCCCCCAAATACTAACAATTATGGCACCTGTAATCCCTCCCGCACCCGCCGCAGAAGCCGCAAATCCTAATATATTGCTATCTCCGCCACTTCGCGCTAATATCATTGGTTCATAAATAGCGGCGCCAATATCGTGAGCAAATCCAAATAAAGTCGTCACCGTTAATAATGCTAATAAACCCGATTTTGGCCAAACATAGGAAAATCCAAACGTGATTTGTTTCCAGATTGTTTGTTGGGATAACGTTTGTTGAGATATACTTTCAGAATCAGAAGGTTGAGGTTGAGGAATTGGTGTGAGTAATAAGGTGATGATCGCCACCCCAAAAGTCAAAATATCAATAACAAGAATTCCGACTAATCCGATTGCAGGATAACAAATTCCTGCTAAAGCGGGAGCGAGAATACTCGAACCATAATTTAAAGCGGCTCCCATACTGGTAGCGCGAGTATAATGTTGGGGAGAAACCAGCAGGGAAATAGAGGCTTGATAAGCTAGAATTTGAATTTGATTAAAGGGAGTGTTAATGGCGATCGCAACATAAAGATGCCAAATTTGCAAGTTATTTGTTAAGGCTAAAATTAATAACACAACCGTTGATAAACCCGCAACTAAATCAGAAATTAAAATTAACAGTTTGCGGTTTACTCTATCTACAATAATTCCAGAAAACAGCGTCAATACAAGGCTAGTAGCGATTCCAAAAAATCCACCCAGAGATAAGGTTGTCGCCGATTCACTCAATGACCACATCCAGATAACAGAACCAAAATAGGTCATTGTGCTACCAATTGCTGAAACCAACTGTCCAAACCAAAGAATAGTAAACGTTCGCATAAAATTAATAGCCTTTAAAATTTAGAGCTAGAGTTTTTCCTGAAAAAAAGCATTCGATTATACAGAAAAATACAAATTTAACGTTTTTTTAGCACAGGCTTTACTCCGAAGCAAAAACTCGGTTGATTGTTAATAATTAGGCGACAAAATGTTTAAGTTCCAGTCTGAAACCGGGTTTTTAGGTGAATTCAGGCGCACAGATTTATAGGATACTTGACGTGAGAATTTCAAGTGTCCCCAAATTGGAATTTTATCGAGATCTTGACTTAATCGTTCTGAATCATGCTATTGTACTGTTGCTACTCATTCTCATCTAAAGCTGATCTATTTTGACAGGTTTGATGCAATAAAGCAACGGAATTTTAAAAATGGCTATTACAATTGGTATCACGGCTGACCCATCAATTTTAATTGAAGACGAAGGAACCGCAACCACCATTACCTTCAACGTCGAGGGAGAGATTCCCGAGGATGGAGTTGTCATCACTCTCGATAACGATACTCCCTCGGCTTTGCCTGAATTTATTGTTTTTCAAGCTAGCTTTACAGGAAGTCGATTGGTAGCAGTAAACGATGACGAGAGCGGGTTAGATTTGCTAATTTTTGACAACACAGCCACAATTACCTTACCTATTTTTGATGATGGTGATCTCCCACCTGATGACCCTAATTTTAACCCTATTAATGATATTGGCGTTGAGGAAACAACCTTTTTCTTAGTTGAGAATGAGGCTTATAGTATCGATCAGAATGCCAGTCAAATTACTTTAACTTTAGCCGATACAGCGACTCAACTCAATACTCCTCCGGTTGCGGAAAACGATAATTATACAACTCCATTTGAAACGGTCTTAACGGTCGCTCAAACTAACACAATTATCAGCAATGATAGTGATGAAAATGGAGATGTACTCAGTGCAAATTTAGTTGATGAACCAACAAACGGAAGTTTAACTTTTAACCCAGATGGAACATTTAGTTATACACCCAATCCCGAATTTAGTGGAACCGATAGTTTCACCTATCAAGTCAACGATGGAACCGATAATTCTAATATCGCAACTGTTAACTTAACCGTTGGAGAACCTCCTAATACTCCCCCAGTTGCGAATAATGATAATTTTAGCACTCCCTTTGAAACGGTCTTAACGGTCGCTCAAACTAACACAATTCTCAGCAATGATAGTGATGAAAATGGAGATGTACTCAGTGCAAATTTAGTTGATGAACCAACAAACGGAAGTTTAACTTTTAACCCAGATGGAACATTTAGTTATACACCCAATCCCGAATTTAGTGGAACCGATAGTTTCACCTATCAAGTCAACGATGGAACCGATAATTCTAATATCGCAACTGTTAACTTAACCGTTGAAGAACCTCCAAATATTCCCCCGAATATTCCCACCGTTAGCTTAACAGCAACTCCTGAAACGTTAATCGAAACTGAAGCGACAGAGTTAACGTTTAGCTTTGAACTTAGCGAACCGCCACCGGAAGAAGGTGTTACTGTGATTCTGGAGAGTAACACTCCTCAAGGGTTTACTCAGTTAGATTTATCCGAGGTAAACTTATCAGGAATTGGCAATCTTATTGATGTTTCACCGAATCAAGATTTTTCCAGCTTTGCGATTACCATTCTCGAACAAACTGCGAGTATTCGTTTACCTGTTTTTCAAGATGAACTCAGCGAAGGAATTCAACCGATTAGTTTTAATCTCGCCGAAAGCGAAGATTACAATTTAGAAGAAAATAGCACTCCAATTACTATTGAGTTTGTTGATAATCCGAGTTTAATTGAGGATGATGATTCAGATGATGATTCAGATGATGACTCAGACGAAGAACCGACAAACGAATCCCCAGTTTTAACAACATCCATCCCCGATCAAACTGCAACACAACGAATAGGATTTAGTCTCAATCTCAATCAAAATTTTAGCGATCCTGAAAATGATCCGCTGACTTATTCAGTGACGGGTTTACCTGCTAATTTAGACTTTGATGCAAACACCGGATTAATCATTGGAATTCCCACACAACCCGGACAATTTAATGTTACAGTAACGGCTCGCGATCCGCAAGAAAATCAAATTCAAGATAGCTTTGAACTGCTGATTTCACCGTTTGTTGTTCCCCTACTTCCTCCCATTCCCGAATCTCTTTTCTCTGAACCGGAACCGGAACCCGAACCCGAACCCGAACCTATTATTCAAATTGAAATTGAACTTCCAACCCCTGAAACCAATTCAGCAATTGACTCGGAAATATTCGGAGATTCAGAAGACAATGAACTGATAGGAACTGAAGAAAACGACGCTATTTTTGGTAATCAAGGAAACGATAGTATTGTCGCTTTAGATGGGGATGATAATCTATTCGGAGGTCAAGATGATGATCAAATTATTGGCGGTGTTGGGGATGATGTAATTTTTGGAGAAAAAGGAAATGATTCTCTGTTTGGAGATGATCCTTCTAACGGTAATTCTCAACGCCAAGATTTTCTCATCGGAGATGAAGGAGATGATTATCTATTCGGAAATCAAGACGAAGATACACTGATTGGCGATGAGGGAAATGATACTCTTTATGGGGGTAAAGGGGATGATTTAATTTTTGGAAATGAAGGGGATGATTTTCTCTCGGGAGATGCGGGAAATGATACCCTAATTGGCGGGTTAGGACAGGATAAATTTATGCTTTCAACCGGTCAAGGAACCGATACAATTATCGGGTTTGAAGCGGGAACGGATAGCTTTGAACTCGCCGGAGAATTAACCCTAGACCAACTCCGAACCACCCAACAAAACGGTCTAACTCAAATTCGCTTGGCTGATACGGATGAAATTTTAGCGGTTCTGGATATCCCGGCGAATCTACTTGATATTTCTCCATTAGAAAGCAGCGAAAATCCAAATTCTGAAAATAATAATAATGATGTCGAAAATTCCAATCCTGAAAATAATAACGATGAGGATGAACCGAACGAGGAAAACAACGATCAACCTCCTGAAAATCCTCCCGAAAATGGAAATCAACCGGATAATCCTGAACCGGAAAATGAGTTAATTCAAGTTAGTTTTAGTGCGAGTCCAAACACATTGATTGAGACAGAAGAAACTCGGATAAACTTTGAATTTTCACTCGACCAACCCCCTCCTGAAGACGGACTTCGAGTATTTGTAGATAGCGATCTTTCCCAATCTTTAACTCAATTTGATCTCACCGAACTTTCTTATACAGGAGGTGAAAGTTTCCCCACAGGAGACTTTGATTTTACCGGATTTGCCTTTACGATTACCGCACAAACCGCAACCATTAGCATTCCCATTTTCGATGATAGTTCTCTCCCTCCAGAGCAAAGTGAAGAAGGTGCTATTCCCGTTACTTATCGACTTCTAACTCGAAATACAATAGATTCTCAAGACTTAGCGGAAGTAGAAGGGAGTCAGAGTATTAGTGAGTATCTCATTGATTCGAGTCTCAACTCTAGCACGATTATTTTCGCAGATAGTCCTGAAAGTATTGTATAACAGTACATGAACCTTACAATCTTTGAGAGTGCATAAAAGGAGTGGTGGGGTGAGGGTTTTTTCTGATCAAAAATAGCTTTTTATTAATAAAAATCCTCCCTACCTCCTCACAAATCAAATTTTAGTCCGACTTTGAAACAGCCCTGCTTTTTAAGGGAGGTGCCGCAGGCGGAGGGAGGGATTAAGGGAGGTTAGTGGGGATGGAGAGAGGGGAATATTATAGCTAAACATTTTAAAACTTGTTGAAAATTTATTTCAAACTGAGATGGCACTGACCGTAACGGGTCAATCGCTCAAATGCCTACAACGTCTAAGTTAGAAGTCTGATTGTCATAAAATTTTCATCAAATCCTTTTCAAAATCCTTCTGAAAATGATAAACTCTGTGGTACTGTTATTAACAGTGAATCTCAACTAGCGAAAAAGCAAGTTAGAATCAACTGTTCTTTGTAATCTATTTGGCTCCCTGTATCACCGAACTATACTGGGTTGTAGAAGTTTTTTTTCAAAATTTTGGGAAGCTAAATGTCATTCAAATTTTTGTAGAGGTCATATTAAATATGAAAAGCGAGTTTCTAAATGTGGATGTTGGCAGAGCCTCTCCGAAGCCGAATCACCTGATCTGGGTCTATGAAATTTTATCCCAGACAGACGGTTGGGCAACAATATAATTTGTGATCGGGGCTTGCCAATAATAAGAGTTTATGTCAATAATATTGAAAGTCTTGACTGGGTGGGTGCATCAAAGATCAAATCAACGGTCGCATTTAACCCAAATCCTGCAAGTCCGATCAGGAAGTTCGAGCTTGTACTTAGGATAAATTCTCAACAAAACCGCATTTTGGGTGAAATCACACAGAGAGATGATCGAGCTTTTAGAATCTACCGTAACAAACCCCGCTCAAGCGACAACTTTAGTCGAACTGCTCAAGTACCGAGCCGCAAGTGAAGGCGATCGCATTGGTTACATCTTTCTCACCGATGGCGAAACCGAGGAAGTTCGTCTCAGCTACGCCGCCTTAGACCAACAAGCCAGAACGATCGCCGCTCAACTTCAGGGGTTAAGGGGACAACGCGCCCTGCTACTTTACCCACCCAGTTTAGAGTATATTTGCGCTTTATTCGGATGTTTTTATGCCGGAGTGGTCGCGGTTCCGGCTTATCCCCCTCGGCGCAACTCCAACCTTTTACGCCTACAAAGTATTATCGCAGATGCTCAAGCCAGCGTCATTCTAACCACCACCCCATTATTAGAAAATATTCAAAAACTTGCCACCAACTCCGTTATCGCCACAGACAATTTAACGCCCAATTTTTCATCACAAACAGAACTCAAAATTACTCCTGAAACCCTCGCGTTTTTACAATATACTTCCGGTTCAACGGGCAACCCTAAAGGGGTAATGTTAACTCACAGCAATTTAATTCACAACTCAAAAATTATCCATCATTGCTTTGAACATACTCCCAATAGTCGCTGTGTGATTTGGTTGCCTCCTTACCATGACATGGGATTAATAGGGGGAATTCTGCAACCTTTTTATGGTGGATTTCCTGTTATTTTAATGTCGCCCGTTCATTTTCTCCAGAAACCGATTCGTTGGTTACAAACTATTTCTCGTTATCAAGCAACAACGAGCGGTGCGCCCAACTTTGCCTATGAACTTTGTCTGCAAAAAATTAAACCGGAACAATTAAAAACCCTCGATCTCAGCAGTTGGGATGTCGCCTTTGTGGGAGCCGAACCCATTCAAGCCAAAACCTTAGAAAACTTTGCTAAAACGTTTGCGAGTTGTGGCTTTCGTTCAGAAGCTTTTTATCCTTGCTATGGTTTAGCAGAGGCGACATTATTTGTTTCAGGTGGGAAGAAATCAAAGCCTCCAATTGTACAAACTGTTGATAGCAAAAAATTAGGTTCTAATATTATTGTAGAATCTAAAAATTCTAGTAACGCTCAAAAAATAATAAGTTGTGGTCAAGTCGAATTTGATTACAATCTGGCAATTGTTCAGCCTGAAAGTTTAACCCCTTGTTCCGAGGGAGAAATCGGCGAAATTTGGCTCTCTGGGGCAAGTCTGACGCAAGGCTATTGGAAAAAAACAGAACTGACTCAACAAACTTTTAAAGCCTATTTAGCGGTGCGACCCTGCGGCTTTGAAAGCCGCCAAGGAACGCGCACCAAGACCGGAGAAGGGCCGTTTTTAAGAACGGGAGACTTAGGATTTATCAAAAATGGTGAACTGTTTGTGACCGGACGTTTAAAAGAAGTAATTATTATTCGAGGTCGCAATTATTATCCCCAAGATATCGAACAAACCGTTCAACAAACTGATCCGGGTTTGCGCTTGGGTTGTGGTGCGGCTTTTGGAGTTGAAAAAGAAGGGGAAGAACGTTTAGTTATCGTTCAAGAAGTAGAACGAACAGCTTTAAAAACCCTTGAGGTTAATCATGTTATAGAAAAAATTATACGGGCTGTTTCCGAACAACATCAACTGCAAGTTTATGAAGTTGTATTCCTCAAGCCCGGTGCAATTCCTAAAACCACCAGTGGCAAAATCAAACGTTATGCTTGTCGAACTGAATATTTAGAACAAACTCTGACCGCTATTAACAAATATAATTTGAGCTTCAATCAATCGGACACAAAACAGAATATTTCAACAGAAAAAACCGATCAACTTATTCAATGGCTGCGTACCTATGCCAACGAACAAATTAACTCCCGTCTCATCGATGAACGGCGCTGTATTCCGCCTCATATTGTCCTCGATTTTGGCAACCAAGGACTGTTAGGAATGCAGGTTCCTTCCGAGTATGGCGGCTTGGGTTTAAACAACATTGAAACTCTAAGAATATTAGAACAACTCGGTGCAATTGACACCACTTTAGCCCTATTTGTCGGACTCAATAATATATTAGGAATTCGCCCAATTCTAAAATTTGGCAACAATACTTTAAAAGCCGAACTTCTCCCCAAACTGGCGACAGGCCGGGAACTCGCCGCTTTTGCCCTCACCGAACCCAGCGCCGGGTCAAATCCCCAAGCCATCGAGTCCACCGCGACTAACAATTCAGGGGGTTGGTTACTCAACGGAACCAAAATTTGGAGCGGTTCGGCGGCCTGGGCGGGTGCGATTAACGTCTTCGTAAAACACCCCGAAGCGGGCGGAATTAGCGGTTTTGTGGCGCGTCGAGGTACACCCGGACTGCGGCAAGGGCCAGAAGCCCTAACGATGGGAATGCGGGGCATGGTGCAGAATGCTGTTTATCTCAACGACGTGTTAGTTGAAAAAAATTCTTTATTAGGTGAGGCGGGTAAAGGGTTGAGTGTCGCCCAGGATGCCATGATGTACGGGCGTTTGGCAATTGCCGCCGCCAGTATTGGGGGAATGAAACGATGCGCCCAGTTGATGTTACGCTACAGCCAAAGACGGCTAATTTCCACCGGAAGGCTGATTAATAACCCGTTTATTTTAAGTCGTTTAAATCAATTAACGGCTGAAATTACAGCGATAGAAACTTTAGTTAATCGCATTGCACAATTATTAGATCAAGGCTTATTTGTTCCCGTAGAAGCCTATACCGTTTGTAAAACAGCAGGGCCGGAATTTTATTGGCAAGCGGCCGATGATTTAGTACAAATATTGGGGGGACGAGGATATATTGAAACGAATTTTGCACCTCAAATTTTACGAGATGCCCGAGTTTTACGCATTTTTGAAGGGCCGACAGAAACGTTGAATTTCTTCTTGGGTTCACGGGTTTTGAATAACAGCCAAGAATTAGAACAATTTATGAGTCAAACCCTGGGCGCACCCGAAGTTTATCAAAGGCTCATTGATGGGGCTGAAAAAATTCGTTATCGCACTTCAATTGAGTCATTTTCATCATTACAAACTCGACAATGGATTTCAATTAAAGTAGGAGAAATTGCGACATTAGCGATTTTATGGGCGACTTTGCAAGGGGGAAATAGTACATCTGAAGTCATGCAACGTTCTCTGAATTGGACCAAACTTAATTTTGAACAAAAGCTAACACAAGCAATTTCTTCAACCCCCGATGATGCGGTTGTCAGAAAAGCCGATGAAACTACAGATTTAATTTATAGTTATATTGAAACCATTGGAGATCTTGAACAAACCTTAGCAGGGGAAGATCTAAGAGTTGATGAATTTCTGCGAAAATCTAACGATAATGTAGCGTTGATAAAAGCAGAAAAAAATCAACAAACAGAAGCAATTACTCAGTCAGTTTCCCCGAGAGACTATCAACAAATTAGCTGGAAGTCACTCTCAAATCTTAGCCAATCTAAATTAATTGAACGTTTACAAGATGAGTTGATAGAGTGGTTAAGTCAAAAGCTAAAAATACCCGCTCATCAAATCGATCCAACTCATGCCTTTGCTGATTATGGAATAGATTCAGTTATGGCGGTTGAATTAGCCCAAGATTTAGAAGAAAAATTAGGACTTTATCAACCCTTAGAAGCGACAATTGCTTGGAACTTTCCAACCATTAAATCACTCGCCCAATATCTAAGCAATTTCAAACAAGAAAAACAGCAAGAAACAGAAAAACCCAAGGAAAAACAACAACAAAAAGTAAAATCAACTCAAAATAATCTTGATTTACTTTCAGAAGTAGAAATGGCACAGTTACTCGCCCAAGAACTAGCAATGAAAAAGGGGAGGTCAGGACAATGAATCCGAATAATTCATCAACTGAATATCGACAACTTCTCAAGGATGCACTGTTAGAAATCCGCCATCTCCGTCAACAACTAGAAACTCAAACCGAAGCCATTGCAATTATTGGTTTGGGCTGTCGTTTCCCTGGAAAGGCAAACACTCCCGAAGCCTATTGGGAACTGTTAAAAAATGGTGTTGATGGGATTACAGAAATTCCGAAACAACGTTGGGATGTAGAAAAATACTACGATTCAAACCCCGATATTCCGGGTAAAATGTACACCCGTTATGGGGGATTTATCGATGCAGTTGATCAATTTGAACCGCAATTTTTTGGGATTTCTCCGAGAGAAGCGATCAGTCTTGATCCCCAACAACGTTTACTGTTAGAAGTTAGTTATACCGCCCTAGAAAACGCCGGACAATCCCCCGAAAATATTCGAGGAAGTCAAACCGGAGTCTTTATTGGAATTAGTTTTGATGACTATTCTCGTCGTAATATTAATTCCGGTGATTTGACTCGAATTGATGCTTTTAGCAGTTTAGGAAATACCCGCAGTATCGCCGCCGGAAGGATTTCTTATGTTCTCGGTTTAAACGGCCCCACACTCCAGTTAGATACAACCTGTTCTTCTTCTTTATTAGCCGTTCATTTGGCTAGTCAAAGTCTGAGAAATAAAGAGTGCAATTTAGCACTTGCAGGGGGAGTAAATTTGATGTTATCTCCCGAAGGAACCATCGGTTTTTGTAAGTTAAAAGCCTTAGCTGCGGATGGTCGTTGTAAGACCTTTGATGCGAAAGCAGATGGTTATTCTAGAGGGGAAGGTTGCGGTATTGTTATTTTAAAAAGATTATCAGATGCGATTAAAAATAAAGACAATATATTAGCGATAATTCGCGGTTCTGCGGTTAACCATGATGGGCAAAGTAACGGTTTAACCGCCCCCAACGGTTCCGCCCAAGAAGCGGTTATTCGTCAGGCTTTAGCGAATGCAAAAGTTCAACCCGAAGACGTTCAATATGTAGAAGTTCATGGTACCGGAACCTCATTAGGAGACCCCATAGAAGTCTTAGCTCTGGGTAAAATATTGGGAGAAAACCGTTCAAAAAATCAACCCCTTCACATCGGTTCAGTTAAAACCAATTTCGGACATTTAGAAGCAGCAGCAGGAGTCGCTAGTTTAATCAAAGTCGTTTTAAGTTTACAGCATCAAAAAATTCCACCCCACCTTCATTTTCAACAGCCTAATCCTTACATTCCTTGGGAAAAACTACCCGTTAAAGTTCCACAAAAACTGACAGCTTGGGAAACGGAAACCGGACAACAGCTTGCTGGAATTAGTTCATTTGGGATGAGTGGAACAAACGTTCATTTAATTGTCGAAAATTCGCCGAGAGTTTCTTCTGAACCAAATTCAATAGAACGTCCTTTTCATTTGTTAACATTATCTGCAAAAACTGAGAAGGCTTTGCAAGAGTTAGCCCAAAGTTATCATCACTTTTTAGCATCGAATTCTGATGTCTCTTTGGCGGATATTTGTTGTACAGCTAATACCGGACGTTCTCACTTTGACTATCGTTTAGCTGTTGTCGCCCAAACGCCTCAGCAACTTAGCAAAACCCTAACTGATTTTGTTGCCAAAAAAGATACACCCGAATTATTTTCCCAAACAATTAAAAGTAAAAAACAGCCTAAAATAGCCTTTCTATTCACCGGACAAGGTTCACAATATGAAGGCATGGCACTGCAACTGTATCAAACTCAGCCTACTTTCAAAAATGCCCTCACTCACTGCGCTGAAATCCTCCAAAAGACTTTAGACATCCCGTTATTAGACCTGCTTTATTCGCCCAATTTTCAACCCTTAATTCATCAAACGATATACACTCAACCCGCCTTATTTGCTATTGAATACGCCCTGTTTCAACTGTGGAAATCTTGGGGAATTCAACCGGATATTCTCATCGGTCATAGTCTCGGAGAATATGTCGCCGCTTGTGTTGCGGGAGTCTTCAGTTTAGAAGATGGACTCCAACTCGTTGCCAGTCGCGCCCGTTTAATGCAGCAACTTCCGCAAAATGGCGAAATGGTTGTGGTTTTTGCCGACGAAAACACGGTAAAAGCTTGTCTGGAGTCACAGCCGAATCTTGTAGAAATAGCTGTTATTAACAGTCCCAAAAATACCGTTATTTCCGGTG
>NZ_AUZM01000032.1 GCF_000478195.2 Lyngbya aestuarii BL J
AATGGGATTTATCCGAAGTCACCACTCACATATTTTTGGGTCGCTTCCTCTTGGGGATCTTGAAAGATTTTATCAGTTTCATCATACTCAACCAGATACCCAAATCGATTTCCTGACTCTCCTTCTTCAGCGTTAAAGAAAGCAGTTAAATCTGCAACCCTGGTCGCCTGTTGCATATTGTGAGTAACAATAACAACTGTGTAACTTTCTTTGAGATCATGAATTAAATCTTCAACCTTTTGAGTCGAAACCGGGTCAAGAGAGGAGCAGGGTTCATCCATTAAAATAACTTCCGGCTTCAACGCCACCGCCCGAGCAATACATAGACGTTGTTTTTGACCTCCAGAGAGGGATAAACCGTTTTCTTTCAGTTTATCTTTCACCTCAGTCCATAGCGCTGCTTTTTTCAGGGAGTTTTCAACTAACTCATCCATATCTCCCGAATAATTATTAATCCTGGCTCCATAGGCAATATTATCATAAATTGACTTGGGAAAAGGATTTGGTTTTTGGAAAACCATACCAATTTTTCGACGCACTTTAACCGCATCAACTTTCTTAGAATAAAGATTTTTATCATGGAAAAAAACTTTACCCTCAGTATGAAAACTCTCAATCAAATCATTGAGACGATTAAAACAACGAATTAAGGTACTTTTCCCACAACCCGACGGCCCAATTAACGCAGTGACTTGTTTAGGGGGAATTTCCATATTGACCTTACTTAAGGCTAAGGTATCACCGTAATAGACGCTTAACTGTTCAGTTGTAAAAACACTATTGTTGAATGTCTTTATGCTTTGATTGGAGCGATTGTTTTTAGAGTTGTGACGTTCTCTGTTTCTCTGTGAATGATTGTCGTCTTGACTCGCATGAGAGTCACGATTTTCTGAGGAGTGATTATTCTGTCTCATTGTTTGCATATTGTCTCGAACTTCAATTGAATTTTTTTCCGGTCTGTTTCTATTTTTCTCAGTATTGTCTTGAATCTCAAAATGACGATTATCCATAATTTACCTCCGAGTTTGAAGTGAAGAATGAGTTAAAAACCTAATAAGTTCCTTTCTGACCAAAATATCGAGCCAAAATGCTCGCAAACAGAACTAACAAAATCAAAATTAATGAAGCCGCCCAAGCAATTTCTTGTTGATTTTCATAGGGAGCCGTTGCAAAGTTATAGATCAAAACTGACATTGAAGGAACAGTTTCATCGATAATTCTATCCGGCCAACTTTGAGCAAAAATCACGGTGAATAACAAAGGTGCTGTTTCCCCTGCCGCCCGAGCAACACCGAGAGTAATTCCGGTTAAAATAGCTGGAATAGCTGCCGGAATAACGATCTGTAAAACAGTATGAAAACTCGATGCTCCGACACCAACCGAAGCCCAACGAACCTCTTGAGGGACGAGTTGTAATGCTTCATCTGTGGTTCTGACAATGATGGGAAGCATCAAAATTGCTAGGGCAAATCCTCCGGCTAAAGTTGAGAATTTATCCATCGTTAAAACCACTACAGTATAAGCAAAAATTCCGACAATAATCGAAGGAACTCCACTCAGAACATTCGTGGCAAAGCGAATCCATTTGGCAATTTTTTTAGAGCTAAATTCAGAGAGATAAATCCCCGCTCCAATACCAATAGGAACACTGATTACGGCGGCAAGACCAACCAGAAGTATTGTTCCAACAATCGCTGAAGCAACACCTCCTCCTTCTTGCATTGCAGTGGGAGGAATTTCAGTAAAAAGAGCCAAATTAAATCGACTTAATCCTTTAAAAATCACATAAGAAATGACTAGCCCTAAAGGTAAAATAGCCAAACCTAACATGAAAAAAGCTATTCCAGTTAAGAGTTTTTCAATCAGATTACCTGAATTTGATCCTGAAGTTTCGATACTCTCATTGGGAAAACCGTTTTGCTCTGTTGTTCCTGAAGTCATTAATAAATCTCCTAGTATTTTTTCACCTGACGAACAATCCATTCCGCCAAAATATTAACGATTAGCGTAATTAAAAATAGAACCGCTCCGGCATACATCAAAGAAGATTCTTGTAAACCACTTGCTTCTGGAAATTGACTGGCAATTAAAGAGGCAATTGTATTTCCGGGTGCAAATAGAGAAATACTCAAGTCATTACTATTTCCAATTACCATCGTAACCGCCATTGTCTCTCCTAAAGCCCGGCCTAATCCCAACATAATTCCGCCGACAATTCCTGAAAATGCAGCCGGAATTAAAATGCTAAAAATAGTTTGCCATCGAGTCGAGCCAACCCCATAAGCGGCACTGCGTAATTCGGGCGGTAATGAAGCCAGAGAATCCCGAGAAATAGCCGTAATAATGGGCAAAATCATTATGGCTAAAATGACTCCGGCAGGTAACATTCCAGGGCCAATTGGTCGGGTGCTAAATAATGGAATCCAGCCTAAATATTGGTGTAGCCATCCACCTACAATTAGCAAAAATGGAATCAGGACATAAATTCCCCATAGTCCATAGACAACGCTAGGAATTGCAGCTAATAACTCCACTAGAAAAGTGAGTACAGTCCGAATAGAAACGGGTAAAAAGTTTTCACTCAAAACCACAGCACTAGCAATCGCAATCGGGACTGCAATTAACAAACCGATTAAGGAACTTACAATTGTTCCATAAATCATCGGAAGTATGCCATAATTACTCTCAGGAGGATTCCAGGCACTGGTGGTTAAAAAGCTGGCTCCAAATTCTTTAATTGCAGGAACACCCGCAAGTGTAACTTCTATTGCTAGCCAAATTAAAACGGCAGCAACACTAAATGCTAGAATCCGATTTAGCCAAAAAAAAGTTTGATCTGTTATCTGTTCACGCGAGGAACGATTATCGTCATCTGCCTGAGAACTCTGAGCATTAGAAGTCATACCCAAAAAATATTAAACTTGAATTGAACAATTCCACAGACGAGAAACCAATCAACAAGGCTCAGAATCTTTATCTAAAGTTCCCAAGAATATTGATGTTTATTTAAAATCTGTGTGAATGCCTTAAGATTAAATCAGCCCAATGCTATTCTCTGTCCCTCATCAGATAGATTTACAAGAAAAAACTTATTTTATTTTTATAACTGAAGACTGAATTTTCTCAAAATAACGATATTTTTCAAAAAATTAAACTTTAAATAACCTTTACTTAATCTTTATTTAACTTTTTTTCTATATAATCAAAGGCTGGTTTTAATAGATAGAATTCAAATCGTCGCTGAGTCTGAACGCCGAGACTAACCCCGCTGTAAAGGAACAATAAAGTTGTACACTCACAAGTTGTCAAATCGCTGATATTCCGTTAGCTCTTCTAAAACTCTAGACTTTAAAGTTGTACACTGGTGTCTGAACAATGTAGAAGTATAAGTCAATATACAGACAATAAAGTTGTACACTATGGCAGTATTCCAATGGCTCCAAGGGCTGTCATGTTAGCGCATCAATCCTATAAAAGCACTTTTAGAGGTTGCCTGTCTATTCCCATATTTGCGATCGCCGACTTCGATAGTCGTATTTTACGAGTCTTTCTCGTTCGGATTTTGTACCAATCGTGGAAAGATAAATAGCTTTTTTGGGCTTGATTAATATTTTTTTTCAGGTAAATTAAACACTTGCAATCTCTGTACTATTGGAATTTCCTCCATTCATTTGCTGCCAAAGCGTAGCATAAACTCCTTCTTTTTTCAACAATTCTGTATGATTACCACTGGCAACAATCGTGCCGTTTTCCAACACAAAGATTTTATCGGCACGCAATGCTTGGGTAATGCGGTGGGTAATCATAATAACAGTGCGTTCTTTGGCAAGGCGGTCAATAGTTGCTAGGATACCCGCTTCGGTTACTAAGTCAAGGGCGGATGTCGCTTCATCTAATATTAAAATAGCAGGATTTCTGACTAATGCCCTGGCGAGGGCGATTCTTTGGCGTTGTCCTCCCGATAGTTGTCCGCCCCTGTCACCAACCGGGGTATCATAACCTTGGGGTAAAGTGAGAATAAATTCGTGAATTTCTGCATTTTTAGCAGCAATTTCCACTTCCTCATCGGTGGCTTCTAAATAGCCCATTCTGATATTTTCTCGGATGGAAGTGTTAAATAAAATGACCTCTTGAGAAACCAGTCCGATTTGGTCGCGCAGGGATTTTTGAGTGCAGGAACGCAAGTCAATACTATCAAATATAATCTGTCCTTTGTCGGGGTCGTAAAGCCGGGTTAAGAGGTTAACAATGGTGCTTTTTCCCGCCCCACTCTGACCAACAAATACAACAAAATCTCCTTTTTTGATGGTTAGGGATAGATTGCTAACTCCTTTTCTCTCAGAGGAATAGCTAAAGTTAACGTTGTTAAAGCAAATTTCGCGGGAAAAAGGGGATAATTCCACCGCATCGGGCGCGTCTTCGACTTGGGGAATTTCAGCCAATAAAATATTAATGCGTTGCATTCCAGCTATGCCTTCTATGAGGTAGGGCAGGGAAAAAGTAAAGCTGAGAATATTCAAATTTAAACCCACCAATAAAACTTGAAAAGAGGCGAGAGTTCCAACTGTAATCATGTTTCGGTAGGTCATAACCGCACCGATACTGATAACGATTAGTTGGACAAAAACAAAAACTAGAGTGGGAATTCTTTGAACTAAATAAGAGGAAAACGTAGCTTGTACATAAACTTTCTTTAAATCCTGCAAGTTGTCGTGAAAATTCTTAATGCTTCGGGGTTGTAAACCAAACAATTTAATTACAGATTGAGAGAGAATATTTTCTTGAACAACATTGGCAATTTCTCCTCGTTTGTCTCTCAGTTGATAGTTTTGCTCGGTCGCTTTTTGACCAATTTTTGCGGGGGCAAGAACGCAAACGGTTAACCCAATACAACTAATTAGACCTAGCTGCCAGTTGAGGGAAAACATAAAAATAGCAGAAAAGAGGATACTACCGAGTTCTAAAATTAGAATAAATCCGTAGAGCAAACTATTTTCTACTTTTTCGGTATCGGCGGAAAAACAGTTAACAATATCTCCGGCTGAACGTCGCCCAAAAAACTCCATCGATAAGTTTTGCAGGCGAACAAACAGAGTTGAGCGGATATTGTTGGTGACGGAAATATTAAACCGTGCTGCCCAGAAATCTCCTAATAATCCGATGAAGACAAATAAAATCGCTCCCGCACCCAGTAATAGAAGAATTAAAATTAGGAGATGGTAGTTTTGGGGAATGATGGCAGCATCGATAATGAACTTTAAGCTGATTCTAATTGAGGAGTCAAATGCCGCCTCAAAAAGTCCACGAGCAATCAGAAGAATGCCTAACCATCGGTAGGGAGCGATGTATTTATTGAGTTGTTTGAAAAACCAGATGAGATTCATTGATTTTTAAGTTAAAGGGTGACTCGCTGCAATACCCCAGGTGTTTTCAAGCCAGGTAAGGTGGCATTGGGAGCGCAAAAAAAACAGTAGCCATCTCAGCTAGAAAATCTTGCACTAGCTGAGATGTCACAATTTCTGATTTAGCGTTATTAGCGTACCAGCTTTTAATGAACTTTCAGCAGATCTCTTGTTGAGGTGTTTCTTTGCAATCGCCTCTGTCATTGCTCCAAAAGCATAAGAAAACTGTTGACAGACTTTACAAATCACAATTAGGTCTTTGCTTTCACACATCTGAAGCATTTCTAAACCTTGTTTGTAGTGAGAAACATCTTCTGAATCGTGAACTTTAAGGAAGTGTGTTGACGATTCACCATATAAGCCTACCATTTTCTCGTAGAAAAACTTCTGACTATCCTGGCAAGCGAAACCCTCTAAAGGAAGCTTGTACCCTAAAATAGATAAGCTGTTTTCGTAATTTAGGAAGTAGTAAAGACTATGGTAGAAACTGGATGTAGCTGGCAATTCTGAAAAAGATTCAATAGAATAGCCTAACGAGTTTAGATCTTGAAGAGCCAAGCTTTCATGCCCTACCTCCCCTTGAAATCCTTCAACGAATAAAGGAAAGAAATTGCTATTATTGCTGCATCGGGAAATGGCCAGGGCTTCTAAACGTGGCGTATGAGAAGTTTGATAATAGCTTTGAGCTAAAAAATCCGCATAACATTCCCTGTTTGACCAAGGGATTTTATTAAATTGTGCTTCTAAAGATTTAATACATTCCTCTATTTCAGAAACAACTTGCAAAGCTTCTATATTTTGATGATTTAGAGTCTTATTAGAACTGGTTAAGTTACTAATTAGAGTTTCATTCCGCACGCTATTAGTTTGCCGCATATAAACGAAATCCTTTTTTTTTGCGATTTATTAGAGAGATTAATCAACTTCAAAACTTTGGGTTTACAGTAAATTACAGTTTTTGAAACTACTGAGTTGAATGCCTAGTCAAAGCCTCCCCGATTATTTCTGACATCAGATGACGAAATGGAATGTCTGCCTGGTGCAAAATAGTACCAACCCTAGATGTATTTGGCTGATCCACACCCATCGTGGCTGACTTGGAGGTGACAGCAGGACTGGGATTTACCTCTAAAACAAACATCTCTTCAGTTGTCTCGTCCATACGGATGTCTACCCGTCCATATCCACTACCACTCACTGCACAGTAAGCACGTTTAGCCAAATCGCAAAGTCGATCCTGCAATTCAGTCGGTGCTAATTGATAACGGTATAATGATTCATGAGGTGGCAGAGGGGTTCGCTGTTCTGCTTCTCCTGTCCGTAACTCGCGGGTACAAAATCGCTCAGTTTCAGGTACACCAGAGTGAAAAGCAGTTTCTAGAGGGGGGTAAATCTCGATCTGCTTTGGCTGTTGAGCAGCCCCTACGAGAAAAACCGTAAATTCTCGACCTTTGATAAATCGTTCTACAAAGATACTGTCTGCCTGTACCTGCATCCCATGTTGTCCTTGCTGTAGAGCCTCAAATCGAGCGATCGCTTCTTCATCGGTGTGGACAACAGATTGCAAAGAAATACCTCTAGTACCAAACGAACTTGAAGGTTTAACAATCAGTGGAGGGATAAGGCGATCGCATAATCCCCGAATGCTATTCACATCCTTAATCACTTCATAGGGTGCAGTTGAGACTCCCGATTCAACGAAAGCCTGTTTCATCAAGATTTTGGAGTCTCCCATTTTAAAAAATTGAGAATCTGCCCCCGCGAAAGGAATACCCTTAGCTTCCAATAATTTAACAACAGAAGCACCTGGATATCCATCAATTTCATCTAGTCCAGCGCAGTAATTTAGTACAACTGGAAAATATTGGGCTTGGGAAGCAGCCACTTCTTCAATCACCTCCTTCATATTCTTTAAAGTGATTAGCTTAAATTTCCATGCCACCTCCAGTTCAGCAAAAACATCGGTTAGTTCTTGTTGAAAATATAAAGGGTTAAATTCTGCGTTAGAAAAATCTTGATCTAGAGATAAACAGGGAATGAATGCCCAAACCAGTATTTCTTTTTCTAGGATTTTTTGCAAATTTATTGTTGTTTGAATTGATTTCATGTTTTCCTCTCAATCAATATTATTTGATTTGATCAAAATAACGTAATTTATGAGTGTTTTATGGCTTAATATTGACTATATTTATGCCATGTTTTGAAAAATTAAAGTCTTTTATATGCAGTCGCATAAAAGGCGATTTAACTCGCTGTAGATGCTTCAAATTAAAAACATCTAACATCATAGCCATACCACTGCCATATTCCGGGTGATTTATCATATCAATGGTTTGGTAGCCTAGCTTTTGAAAGAAAGGAATCATGTGTGGTTCGCAGTCTATAAAATCAAATTTTATTTGATCTAGCAGTAATTGATTGTAATGAGTCTGCATAATACCAAAAGCGATTCTGCTTCCTCTCAAATGTTTTTGAATCATAAATTTCGTACCAATTGACGTACTTAAGGGATGTTCATTTTTGGCAATTTCTCTCATTTTATAGAGTTCTGTATAGTATCCCAAATCTGAATTTTTAGCATAATTACTTCGAGCAGTACCCACTAATTCTCCATCCTTAAAAGCCACAAAAATATTGCCTGAATTATCTAGCGGTTCTTCTATTTTATCATTGTTGTGGTTGGTATATTTTAGGGTATATCCTATTTCTTCTACATAGATTTGATAGCGTAACCTAAAAACCTGTTCTTTTTCTTCAGGTGTTTTTGCTAATCTAATTTCCAACATTGTATTTGCTTCACCTATAAAATTGTTTTTATTCACTTGCTTTATATTTTGTGTTGAATGTATTCAGTGATTGTTTTGATATTCAGAGGGGGATTCCCCACTACTAGGGTTCGACTAAATTTTTAAGACAGATTGTTTCTAGAGGCATTGTCATACCAACCATAGCTTTAAACTCTTTATTAGTAAGGTTTTAACCTGAGAAATGGATTCTCATCGCGATCGTGACATTCACGATCGCTCAAGAGATTTTGGGATAGGTGGACGGCGATCGCGCTCTCTACTTCTTCAAAGTTGTGTAAATTTCAAGAAAGATAGAGGGGCGATCGCTTAGAAACTGTCAGTATCTTGATAGGTAACTAGGGAGCGATCGCTCTACTTAATTTTTACTAAAACCTCACAAAGTTCATTCAACTCATTTTTATTTTCGTTTACCAGAGCTTCTCCAAGGTTTACCAACTTTGTTAGGGTTTTGGGTTTAATATCATCCATTGCAATATTTTCCTGCAACTCTTTCTGGTATCGCTCATACTGATTTAAGCTCGGAATCTTAAGCCCAGAATTTGAATTACCTGATACCAGTTCTTGCAATTGTTGATGGGTAGTTTCGGAAGCACCCTTCATCATAACGTCTAATAGCGCTCCAGGATGACTTATCATCCATCCCAAAATCCCTGCATCTTTTAAGTCGCGTGCTACTTTCAAGCTTCCTGTTCCAAGAGAAATTAGTAAAAATTTTTGCTCATAAGGATACAAATGTTTGGCCTGAATCAAAAGCGCAAGTGCCGGATTATTAATGTAGACTCCACCATCAACGAAGATAGAATTTGACTTTTCAGGAAACCTTGCAGTTGGAAAAAAAGTCGGAGCTGCTGAGGTTGCCCGGGCAGCCTGCCAAACGCAATAATCATCAAAATTGGGATTTTCACGAGCTTTTTTGCTATTGAAATAGTAGGGGCAGTCATTCTGAATGTCGTAGCTAAACACTGACACGTCTGGCTTTGGTTGTAATTCCGACATTTTCGTGTCTGAACCAAATTTCTCTTTTAGATACTTTTCAATTCCTTTAGAAGAATATGTTGAATGACGGAATCCTGGGTTGCCTAGCTTATCATCGGCTTCAACTTTTTCTTCTAGTTCGATATATTCTCTTTTTGCTTCTTGGAAAATTTCGCCAGCATCTTCAGTATAAAACTTCAACAAATCTTTGGCTGAATATATGGCTTCTGTGTTCGATGATTTTGAGTTCAAACCTAAAGCAATAATTCCCCCTGTTGAAGTTCCGCCGATGACATCGAATAGCTCGTGAATTGGCTTGTTTGTCTTACCTTCGATATATTCAAGCACTTTTAAAGGAATAATTCCGCGAATGCCACCACCATCAATAGATAAGATACTCTTCATTGCATTTCCTCCAATAAGTGAATCATTAGAATCTGTTATTGCCTGTTTGAGCTAGGAAATGTTGGGTTTTGCCGTAGCGCAACCCAACCTACGAGCGATCGTAGCAAGGGGCGATCGCGCTCTCTACTTCTTTGTTGTGTCAATTTAAAGAAGGATAGAGGGGTTCGATTTTTTGGGATATCGGTGAGCGCCGCAGGGGTTGGGCATGGCGTAAGTGTCTGTGGAATAGCCGTGGCGGGTTTTCTGGCTTGACTCGCAAGGTGCGCCGGAGATCGTCTGTGGTTGAGTTGGGTCAGGAACGGAGTGTTGAGGATTGAGTTAGGGGAGATGGGGAAAGAGGATGAAATGCGGATCATTTTTATCGAATGACGCGATAAAGTATGACGAAAGGAATCTCGGTAGTGGTTCGGAAGCCTCTCCTTTGATTGTTGCAACATAATAGGTCTCCATAGCATCCAAGATGTTTTCAAATTCTTCTTGGGTTAGCTGTTTGTCGGTGATTGGACTGACCATTGAATTATCCTCTATATTTTTCTGTCGTTGCGGTTTGGAACCGATTCTTGCTTGTTGTCTTAAGAAATTGCCTTCTACACTTAATGACGGTTACTTATCCTTTTTTCTGAATGAATTCCTAAAACCTAGAGGGTATATTTGAGTTATGAGTAGGTGATTTTTTTGATTTAGAGGCTCTTTTTCTAACTTGATGCACACTACGCTCGCGATAAGCAGAAAAAGGGGAATGCCGCCTCAAACTCAAGCAAGCCCGCTCGCCCCTTCATCTCCATATCAACCAAAAAGCGATCTCCTCCTCATCCCAAACTCTACTAACGGCGGTCGCACCCATTCGCCTCAAACTCAATCTTGTGGACATTTATCTAAGGATTTCGGAGGAATGTATGTTATTTGGTGTCCAAAATGGATTGATGAATTTTTAGGCTCTACTAGCCCCTCCTTGGTTGCAAAAAAGTCCACTGGATAACTCCCCATAGTTGCTTTTCTTCTTAAGAATACTGTCCAGCTTCCATCATCTGGGTGTCCTTCTGCCTCAGCCTTATCATCTTCTTCATTCTTTATTAGAAAAACCTGAGTCTCGTGAGTCATTAGCTTTTGTTGACTACTTTTGTCTGCATAATATATATTTTTCTTTTGCCATACCACCTCCCGTTCTGGGTCTATTTTCTTGTCACGGCAAACCTTATCTTGCTTAACACGATATACACTATCTTCGTCTTGGGTAACTCCAGTCTTATGTGTTTGAAAATTTACAACCTCATTTGTTTGGTATAATGCTAGGCTATTTCCCTGTACGCTCAACATTGCGGCCATAACGATAGCGAACAGCGCCCCCATCCATTTACTGATCTTGTTCATATAGGTTGGTATTTCCTTTGTTTTGTACCTTTTCTTTTTCGTGACAAACTCCTCTTTCAATTTATGAATTGCTTTAATTTTCAGGCTTAATAGGATACATATTCGTAATATGTACTCCCGTGTAATATCTATCGTTTTGATCGTAGATTACTTTTACTCGCCCTGTTTCTATACAGGCTGCTCCTGGTGATGGCTGGACTATTCCAATATCGGGGCTCACTCCATCTGACACTATCTCGTAGAATTCGTTCGGATTTTTATAGGCTTTGCATGAGGGACTATTAAGTACCGCTTTGCATAAACTGGGCAGAGCATCTTGAGCATGATTGCAATGATCCTTGTCAAACTGAGATTTCCCTGTAGTTTGACAATCTTGATAGCAATGCCCTTCTATAATATGGTCTATATCCATTAATTGACAGTAAGCTAGAGCTTCCAGACAAATAGAATCTGGAACAGCCCATGCCATATTTGTCTGGGCCATAACTGTAATAGTCACCACTACTAAAATTTTAAAAAATTGTTTCAAATTCCTCCATACCAATTCGTTTAGACCATGAAGCAGTTGTGAACCTCCAAAACTGGACAGCCACCGGGGCACTGCTCTTAGTACCTGCTTCCCGATCGCCTTAAATTCCTCCAAACTCCCCTCAGAACTCACCGCCACAAAATCCGACTCAGACTCCTGCTCAGATACCACTACCTCCGGCGATTCCTCATCCACAACACACTCCACTTCCGCCACCGCAACAGATAGCGTCATCGGCTCATCCAAAATCGGCTCAACTCCCGCCTTCTCCAGGGGAGTTTCCTCAATTACCGAATCTATTACTACAGGTGTGACTGACACTTCAGTGCTTGTCTTTTCCTCAATAAAATAACCCCGCAATTCCTTTACTAAAATTCCCCGCGCCTGCGAAATACGCTTGCAGACATTCGGGTAGGAAATTCCTTGCCTTTCAGCTATCTCTTGATAAGACAATTCCTCATAAAAATGTAGGATAAATGTCTCGCGCATTTTGGTCGGTAACTCATCAATAGCAGCGCGAATGACCTGGTTTCTATCATCACGCTCCAAGGCACTTCCAGGTGTGTTGTCAACCGCCACCCATCCTAAATCCTCTCGCTCTCCATACACTTCTATATCCTCAACTTGGTTTGCACAAGGGCGACGTTTTAAATCGATCCAAAAATTCCGAGTCAGCGTTATCAGCCAATATTTGAAATTTTCAATTTTTCCCGCATATTTTTGTGCTTTTTCTAACCCTTTGAGCATCGCCTGACTCAACAAATCTTCCGCTTCGGTTGAGTTGCCGTTCGTCCACTTGAGGCAGCACCGAAACAGGTAGTCTCGGTACTGTTGGAAGAGTTGCCAAAAGGCATTAATTTCGCCCCCAGCAAGGCACTGTAAAAGTTGCTGTTCTTCTGTTAGTTTTGGGAGAGGGTTAATAGCGGCTTGCATCACGATAATTTCCATTGAAAGACAATCTTGAGGGTTAATTTTTGTAAGGGTGATTTATCAACCACCCCAACTCAGCTAAATTAAGCAAAAGGAACGGAGAACAAGAAACCGCCCTCGGTGTAAGGAACGCTACCAGGGTCAAAAGGAATTCCAGGGAAGTTTCGCTCTGCCATCTCGCTGTAATTCCCCACTGCTGAAATTGCATTCAATGCAAAATCATTCGGCAAACCGAGACTTTCTCCGATATTTCCTTCTACTCCCAAAAATCGGCGAACAACGGGGTCTGAACTCTCAAGTTCAGCCGTCACATTTTCCGAAGTTAAACCCAGTTCAAAGGCTTCATAAACCGCATAAGTAACGCCAGAAACCACATCTTTCCACTCAGATTGGTTCTCATCTACAACCATTGCTAAAGGTTCCTCTCCCAAGACTTCCGGAAAGGGCTGATGCTGGCTTCGTTGCTCTACGGGTAAGGTCAGAAGACTGGAAATAATCAGACCCCCATCACCCGTTATTGCATCTAATTCGCCATTAATATAACTGTCAAATATGGTTTGAAAATTATCCAAAGCCACGACTTCCGCATTAATGCCTGCCGCACTCAACTGTTCTCGCAATCGAGTTTCAGAAGTCGTACCAGCAGTGACACCAATTCGACCCCCTGCAAGCTGTTCCAAAGTGGTAATTCCACTAACAGTTGGAGTGACTACAAATTGGGCATCGTAAGTATTAATTGGAGCAAAATCTACTCCCAACAACGCATCCCGTTTGAGGTTATGAGTTGCGTTCCGACTCGTGACGTCAACAACACCATTGGCAACATCGCTAAAGCGCTGAGAACCCGTTGTTTGAATCACAAATTCTACAGCATTGGGGTCGCCAAATAAAGAAGCCGCCAGCGCCCGACCAAAATCAACATCAAAGCCGCTTAAGTTGCCATTTTCCTCCGCAAAACCCAATCCTTGGGCATCATTCCTCACCCCAACCCGCACAAAACCCCGGTCTAAAACTTCCTCTAAAACGTTACGGTTATCATTATCAACCAACGGCACACTTACTTGATCGCTACCTGAAAAAGGAGGATAATAAACCAGACCACCCGGTTCAACAAACATCAATTCATTGAGATTGCGGGGTAGGGCGGTTTCATCGAAGTTGCGGTTATAAATTTCTTCGTAGTTCCCAACTTGTTGAATAATATTCAACGCAAAATCATTATCAATTCCCAGAGATTCTCCCAAATTCCCCGACACGCCCAAAAAGCGTTTGATGTCGCTATTTCCATCCAGAAATTCATTCACATTCTGAGAATTAATCCCGAAAAATTCCGCTTGAATGGGAGCGTTAACTACCCAGCGCACCACATCGGCAAATTCCGACTCATTTTCGGGTACAATAAAAGCTAACGGTTCTTTGCCAATATTCTCCTCTAAAATCACCTGATTCCCCGGATTAGATAAGGTGGGAATGCGATTGCTGAGAACGCCGCGATTAATGGAAACCGCACCAATTTCACCCGCATCGTAGGCAGCAAACAGGTTATCTTGAGAGGAAAATGTTTGGATGTTTAAGGTAATTCCCGCACGTTGGGCGGCATCTTCTAAATTTTGTTGGGAGCGGGTTCCTGTTAATACGCCCACAGTCGTTTCTTGCAACTGTTCAACCGAATTAATTCCGCTATCGCCCCGCACCAAAACCCCTTGAGTATCGAAGAAAACTGTAGGGGAAAAGTCTACTCCCAACGTGGCATCGCGGAGAACCGAATGAGTGGGCAAAGTGGCGGCTATATCGACGGTTCCACTGGCAACGCTGTTAAAATCTTCACCCGCTTCAACCACCACAAATTCTACCGCATTGGGGTTATCAAATAAAGCCGTAGCCAATGCGCGACTATAATCAATTCCCATCCCAGTAAAAGAACCGTCTGTTTCTTGGTTGCTAAACCCAATGGCATCATCGTTAACAGCAACTCGTAGAAAACCCCGTTCTAAAATTTATTGCAGTTGGGAACCTTCTCGCGTCTCACTGCCAACAGATGCCCGATTTTCGGACGCTCCAAACAAAGCATAATGTTCAAAACCCGTCGCAAAATTACCGTTAGTAACTGCCTCCGTTACATCGGGGTTAAAGTCAAGATAAAAGTTTTCTTTAAATGCAATCTGGGGTATTCTCCCTTCGTTGAAACCAAACTTTACCCAGTGTTCAAAACCGCTTCCTAACCGTCCGTCGGCAACGGCATCGGCAACGTCGGAGTGTTGTTGGAGATAGGTATTTTCGTCAAAGTTGAGAGTAGTCATAATTGGGTTAATTCTCTAAATAAAGGCACGAAACAGTTTGACTGCAAGGCGCCAGGTAGAACCCCCGGAGCGTAAGCAATCAAAAATTGATACGTTGATGTAGAGCCTGATTAAAACACTTGGCGAGAAAACCTGATACCACTTCTCCGTGAAGATGCGCTTAGTACAGTATTGTTAACATAAACCCCATAACCGATGAGGGACAACTGCTAACTGCTTTTTGACAGAGAAATGTATGAGCTTTTCTATCAATTTGTTCACTACACATCAATATAACTTTCTTTCCTCAAAAGTGTATCCGTGAAACTACGGAATTAAGTTAGCTTATATCTCCGTGTTTTTACGGAGTTGTTCAATTGACAGTTTGGGATGTACGGAGATAGGACTCGCACACTGCTATTATATTGACCGCAGACTTTGCTGAAAAGACGACAAACTCAGCCAGGTGGAACAGGGAATAGTTTGACTCAAATCGAAAAACCGCTATTGATAAAAATTATTTTGATGCTTCGCAAAAACTTGAAACTTCTATCTGCAACCCCATTCATTTTTTATACATTCGAGCGCATTAGCATTTCCCCACTGCACCCTTTTCTCTACGATAGCTTCTCACTACCCCCCTGTCAACTGGAAATACTCACTGAGGGTCTTGGCAACTTTTGGTGATCGCAATTCCAATACAGCAGTCCAAAAGCCCTATACCAGCAGTATACAACTTTATTTGCTAGTATAGGACTTTATTTTTTAGTCAAAGACTTTATTCGATAGTAAACGACTTTATTTTATCGCTACAACAAACTCAAAAATTAGTTTTTCACCCCTATTCAACTGTTACCGATTTTGCCAAATTACGAGGTTGATCGACATCTAAACCCCGACGAGCTGCAATATAATAAGCCAATAGTTGTAAGGGAATTACTGCTAAAATAGGAGATAACAATTCATCGACCAAAGGAACAGGTAAAATATTATTAAAAACATCAGATTCTTCTAAAGTTTCTTTGGCAGTTACTCCAATTAAATGAGCGTCTCTAGCTTTGGCTTCCTGGGCATTAGAAATCACCTTTTCATAGACACTTCCCGGCATGGCAATCGCCACCACAGGCACATCTTTATCTAATAATGCGATCGGCCCGTGTTTCATTTCTCCTGCTGGATAACCTTCGGCATGAATATAACTAATTTCTTTGAGTTTTAATGCACCTTCTAAGGCAATTGGAAAATTAATTCCTCGCCCTAAAAATATAAAGTCTTTAGTGTCACTAAACTGATGAGAAAAATCCTCAATTTTTGCTTCTTGAGTATTTAAAATTAGTTCGATTTGAGAGGGTAATTTTCGCAGCCCTTTAACTAATTCTTGTACACGAGATTGCGATAACGTTTGGCGTCGCCAAGCCAAATCTATTGCTAAGAGATAAAAGGCGATCACTTGGGCTGTAAATGTTTTGGTTGCTGCTACCCCGATTTCAATTCCGGCGCGAGTATTAATCAGATGAGGGACTAACTGACCCAATGAACTTTCAGTGCGATTTGTAATCCCTAATAATCGAGGTTTAAACTGAGTCGGTGCATTTAAACGACGCTGCTTTTCCATCGATAAAGCTGCCAAAGTATCGGCTGTTTCTCCCGATTGAGTCACCCCAATAATGAGTGTATGGGGTCTAAGCGGCGAAGGTGCATAACGCGCTTCCGAAGCATATTCTACCGTTGTGGGTAAATCGGCTAATTGTTCAAGTAAATATTTCCCGACTAAACTGGCGTGCCAACTGGTACCACAAGCGATAATCTGTACTTGTTCGAGATTTTCTAATAGTTCATCCGGTAAACCCAATTCTATGGGTGATTGATTGATATCAACAGTTGCTGGATGTAATTCATCGGTTGTTTTGGCTTCAAATTCCAGATCCCAATTGCTATTAATATATGCTTGTAAACAGTCTCGCACCACTCCCGGTTGCTCGTGAATTTCTTTGAGCATAAAATGTTTGAAGGAGTGTTTCTCAACCAGAGTTGGACTGACATCGAGAATTCGGGGCATTTTATTGAGACGTTCCCCTGCAAAGCTATAAACCTCAACGCCCAAATAGGTTAAACGGGCGAGTTCACCATTTTCTAAACTCAGAACCGTTTGTGTATAAGGAACTAAAGCGGGGGTATCAGAAGCACAGAAAAATTCACCTTGACCCAAACCAATTGAAAGCGGCGCTTGTTGACGAGCGACTATTAATTCATTGGGAAAATCAGCACAAATAACTGCAATTGCAAAAGCTCCTGTGAGTCGGTTTACGGTCTGTCGCACCGCTTCGACAAAAGTAGAAGGAGAACAAACAGCATTCTCAGCAGACAGTTGAGAAAGATATTCGGCAATTAAATGAGGGATAACTTCAGTATCGGTATCTGATTTAAACTCATATCCTTTGCTTTTGAGTTCTTCTCGTAATTCGCGATAATTTTCGATAATCCCATTTTGAACAACTGCAACTTTTCCATCAGGAGAAAGGTGAGGGTGAGCATTGCGTTCTTCCGGTTTTCCGTGCGTCGCCCAACGGGTATGACCAATCCCGATATTCGCTAACATTTCTGTATTGGCGAGTTTGTTACGAAGGTTATAGAGTTTACCTTTGGCTCGCAAAGCGTGAATTTTGTTATCCAGTACCGTTGCAAGTCCGGCGGAGTCATAGCCTCGATATTCAAGTTTTTCTAAGCCACTCAACAGAATTTCAGTAGCGGTTTGAGTTCCGATATAACCAACAATTCCACACATCTGGGTTTGTTAACTCCTACGAAGAATCAAGTTAGATACAAATCAATAAACGGAGCAAACTACAACATCTCGGATTCTGTTTACGCCAATTGTTGCACCAGATGGGATATAGATCAGGAATATGTATTGATGAATCCGTGACCCTGTTGCTTTTTCCCCCGTTTCGATAGAGTTTGAATAAGCCTAGTTCACTATACTGCGGAAATTTTAGGAATCAGGTTTGGACTGATCCTAACTTAAGCTATAGGTTCGATGGTCAAACGTCAAGTTTCTTCATCTTTTTTCGGGGCTGGAGACTCTCGAAACACGCGGAGAGGATGTCAAATAAATAGAGAGGAAGTGTATTCTCCCTCTCTATGACTATCACGCCTAAAAATGGCGGCTGAAATATAGCTGGCAGATGAACTGTTGGTCAGTTCTAGATGATTAGTAAGCCAGACCCATACTACGGGTCGTTTCAGGTCCGAGATAGACCCGAATGCTCAAGAAATCAGTCGGACAAGCTGTTTCACAGCGCTTGCAACCCACACAATCTTCTGTACGGGGAGAAGATGCGATTTGACTCGCTTTACAACCGTCCCAGGGAACCATTTCAAGAACATCTAGGGGACAAGCCCGAACACACTGAGTGCAACCAATACAGGTATCGTAAATTTTGACTGAATGAGACATTGAATAAGTTCTCCAAAGGATCTCAAGTTTGACAGAATCTACAACGGTGTAGATTTTATGACAAGTTCTAGAGCTGAATTATCGTATATATTCCGTCACTTTACCCTAGTGTTTAGCACGCAAGATACATAAGGCGATAAAACTTTAGACTCCGTAATATTATGTTCGGGGCGAGGGGCAGGGTCATTGAGAGGTTAAAAGTTCAGGAAATGACAATGATCTGGGCAACTCATAACTGTTTTCACTGCTGAACCCCGAGGGTGAGTGTTAACTGTTAACTGTCTAAAGCCCTAACTTTTGCAAAACAGGTTGAGTCGAAACCATATGACGGTCTAAACCCAGTTTTTTCGGTTCAATCCCAAGAGCTAGCGCCACGAGTTGGGGAAGGTGTAGAATGGGCAAACCCAGCGATCGCTCAATCACCTTTTCGACTTCGGGTTGACGAGAATCAAGATTGAGATGACACAACGGACAAGGCGTAACCATACAGTCAGCCCCTAAATCAATCGCTTCAGTAATATGGTTTCCCGCCATTTGAAATGAAAGGTCAGTGGCGTAACTCGAAAGCGGCCAACCACAACATTGAGTCCGTCCGCGATAATAAACCGGAGTCGCCCCAATTGCTCGAAATACATTTTCCATCGACTCAGGTTGATGAGGATCATCATAAGGGAGAGAGGTTTGAGCGCGTAACAGATAACAGCCATAAAACGCAGCACATTTCAAGCCGGACAATTTACGAGTCACCCGACGTTGAATTTCCTCCAAACCATAGTCCGCGACCAGCGCCCAGAGTAAGTGTTTCACCTCAGTTGTTCCGGTGTAGGGTGAACAGCTTTCTTTAGCGAGTAAATGATTAATCTGTTCTAGAGAAGCCGGATCATTTTGCTGAAAGTCTTTTAGGCGTTCATCAACCCGACCAATGACTCCCTGACAAGTGCTGCAATGGGTTAATAAGGGTAAATTCAGTTCTTCGGCTAAAGCAATATTACGAGCATTCACCGTATCTTCGAGAAGCTGAGAATCTTCCTTAAACGTACCTGACCCACAGCAAGAGGCTTTCTTGAGTTCGACCAATTCAATCCCAAGAGTTTGAGTCAAAATTGCTGTAGATTGATAAAGCTCCCGACAAGCCCCTTGAGCGACACATCCGGGAAAATAAGCGTATCTTAATTTTTGAGATGATGACATGAAAGCAGTGTTCTCCTAATCGCGCCAAACAGGGTACAACCCAGGGCAGGTTGATATAGACTCTGAGTGGGTAATAACATCCATCTAGATTAAACCCGCCCCTACAATCCATGTTCTCTCGCCAATTCCGAATCTGCACTAAAAAAAGAATGAAGAATGACAAAGCTGACGGAATAATCGTAAAAACCTCGAAATCATTAACGCAGCGATCGCGCTTTCCGATAATATGGTATACGCGGCATACAAACAAGGAAACAACAAGTATGAGTGATACCTTTGGAAAAGTAAAAAAAATCGCAGCCGAACAACTCGGAGTTGACGAAAGCGAAGTCAAGCCTGAAGCTAACTTTGTCAACGATTTAGGTGCAGATTCTCTAGATACCGTTGAACTGGTGATGGCATTGGAAGAAGAATTTGGGATTGAAATTCCCGATGAGGCAGCCGAGAAAATAGAGACCGTACAAGCAGCAGTAGATTATATTGACAGTAAAGTCAAAGCCTCTACCTAAGCCGTTTTCAAGCACGATGACATCACAAACGCTTGCTTTGAGCAACTGGCTCGGAGCGCGCACCAGCTTTGACAATAGACCGGACTGACTTCAGGGTTGAACTGTGACCTGCCAACGGTAAACAGTCTTAGAACAATCATGGGAAAAATCAGTGGGGAAGAAGCTGGTATTGATGACTCAATAGACTTGATCTGTAAAAGTCTCACCATAGGGTTGATCTGAAAACTTCAACCCCAACACTGAGAATAACTAACTGATAACAAATAATTGTAGAGCGTCGATGTTCTGCATTTTGGGTGGTTAACTGCTTGAAATAAAAATCATGGATAAGATAAACCGCAAGCGCGTTGTTGTAACGGGTCTGGGGGCAATTACTCCCCTCGGAAATACAGTCGCCGAGTATTGGGAAGGATTGCACAGTGGCCGCAATGGTATAGATACGATCACCTTATTTGATGCTTCACGACACGACTGTCGCATTGCAGGCGAGGTGAGAGGATTTGATCCTTGTGACTACATCACGCGCAAAGAAGCTAAACGGATGGATCGTTTTGCCCAATTTGCTGTAGCCGCAAGTAAGCAGGCGATCGCCGATGCGGGATTCGTGATTGATGACTTGAATGCAGAACAGGTTGGTGTGATTATCGGTACTGGAATCGGGGGCCTGAAAGTTCTCGAAGATCAACAAGAAATCAATCTGACTCGTGGCCCTGATCGGTGCAGTCCGTTTATGATTCCGATGATGATTGCCAATATGGCAGCCGGACTCACTGCGATTCATACTGGGGCAAAAGGGCCAAATACTTGCACTGTTACTGCTTGTGCTGCTGGCTCCAATGCAGTCGGTGATGCGTTTCGTTTAATCGAGCGAGGCTATGCCCAAGCCATGATTTGTGGGGGAACAGAAGCGGCGGTAACGGCTTTGTCTGTAGCTGGGTTTGCCGCAGCGCGCGCTCTTTCAACTCGCAATGATGATCCGGCTCATGCTAGTCGTCCATTTGATCGCGATCGCGATGGGTTTGTTATGGGTGAAGGAGCGGGAATTTTAGTGTTAGAAGAACTCGAATATGCTCTGTCTCGTGGCGCTCGTATCTATGCAGAGATTGTCGGTTATGGGATGACTTGCGATGCTTATCATATCACTTCTCCCGTACCGGGTGGGGCAGGGGCGGCACGAGCGATGTCACTCGCGCTTAAAGATGGAGGGCTAACACCGGATATGGTGAGTTATGTCAATGCTCACGGTACCAGCACCCCGATGAATGATCCGACGGAAACCGCAGCCATTAAGACGGCTCTGGGTGAACACGCTCATAATATTGCGGTTAGCTCCACAAAGTCGATGACAGGTCACTTACTGGGCGGTTCGGGAGGGATTGAAGCGGTGGCGACAGTCCTAGCGATCACTAATGATCGAGTTCCGCCGACTATTAATTTGGATAATCGGGATCCTGAGTGTGATTTAGATTATGTTCCTAATGTTAGTCGTAGTCAAACGGTAGAAGTTGCTCTTTCCAATTCTTTTGGGTTTGGTGGACATAACGTGACGTTGGCGTTTCGTAAATATCAACCCTAGAGGTCGTTCTGTCTTGATGATATTAGAGGCGCAGATGTTGTGTCCCTGAGTTCCGATCTCAAATGAAGCTAAAGTAATCTTCTCAATTCATTTCAATCATCTATAACAGAAGATCACAAACAGAAGATCACAAAGGAGAGGCGTTTAATACCTCTCCTAATCATTAATTTTTCCTTCGCTTAGAGCAACCTAGAATAGGTCAGAGGTAGCAAAAACTCCATCATCAAACTTAAGGAACTCAATATCAGTTAACGTATCTGTTCCGGTATTTGAACCTGTAACAGTAAAGTTATCGGCAGTTCCGGCTAAACTGAAATCAGCCAGATTGCCCTGATATTCTACAACATCAGCAGTAACATTGTAAGTTGTACCATCTAAGCCTTCAAACGTGGTTTGACGGTCATTGCGACCCACTTCACCTTGACCATCGAGGAGATTATCCTTCTCATCTCCAATGAGACGATCATTGCGTTGAGTTCCCAACACATTTTCTACATTTGTAACCACATCCATCCAAGTCAGAGCATTGTTTGTACTGGAGTGGCTAGCGCGACCGCGATCTAAATTAATATCAAGACCTGCAACAGTACCAAATACACCCTTAATTACCAAGTCAGAATAATCTGCGGTATCAGTTCCATCTCCACCGCGCAGGGTATCATTCCCTACTCCTCCATTGAGGGTGTCATCTCCGGCATTACCAATAATTAAATCATGACCGCCTTTGCCCAATAACAGATCGTCATCAGCCTGGCCGTTAATGATATCATCTTTGCTGCCTCCGAAAATAGTATCGTCTCCAGACCCACCGCGTAGTCGGCTAAACGTACCATCGAAGTCATCGAAACGGTCAACTCGGTCAGCCGCTAAGACATCATCACCCGCCGCACCGCGAATATCGTCGCCACCACGACCCCCTTCGATAGTGTCATTGTCACCTCGACCGTTAATCGTGTCATCACCGTTATTTCCTGTAATGAAGTCAGGATTCCTTGTACCTGTAATGTTGTCAGCGTTACGAGTCCCTTCAATAATATTCGGCTCTACTACTGGTGTCTCTAGGGTTAGACGTGCGACTAATGGGTCGTGGTCACTGGCTCGCTGTTCAGTTTCAGCAAATTCACTATTGACCTGAACAACGTCAAACTCGGCACCTTCATCTAAGCTATCGCTAACCAAAATATGGTCGAGAGACTGAGAATTTCCCTGGAAAATAAAGCTATAACGCTCATTTTCAGGTAATGTTTCCGTTAAGTTGGTCAGGTTTTGTTCCAGGATTTCTAACGGAGAAACAAACTCAAACTCATTGAAATCTCCCAGCGCAACAATATTTGCATCAGGGTCAGCATTTAAAGTATTAGCAACAAAATCATTGACCGCGTTTGCTTGAGCTTGTCGTTCATCTAGACTACCGTTAACAGTGACGTCTTCTTGACGCTCATCAAAAGGTTGTTCGATACCGAGAATCGGCGCACTTCCTCCCTTGGATGAGAAATGGTTGCTAATAACAGTCACCTCTTGACCGTTAAATTCAAAGTCTGCAACCAACGGTAAACGAGCGCCCTCGAATGCACTACCCGAACTTTGATCGCCTATCGGTTGAACGGAACCCTCAACTAAATCAACACGAGCGGGGTTATACAAAAACGCAGTGCGAATATTTCCGCCCGGTTGACCTCCGCTAGCCCCATCTGTAATAAAGGTATTATCGATAAACTCGTACTCTGGGCCACCCGCATCGGCGATCGCATCGATTAAAGTCTGGAGAGTTTGGTCAGCCGCAACCGTACCATCATTGACAGAACCGTTATTATCCTGAACTTCTTGCAGTCCGATCACATCGGGTGTGTTCAGGTTGTTAATAATTTGGCTCGCAATTGTATCAAAGCGACCATCAGCAACATCTGTATCCCCATCATTATCATTGGGATCAAGATTGAGAACGTTGTAACTAGCAACTGTGAGTTGATCACTGCTTCCGACGATAGAACTGACTTCAGGCTGTAAGTTGGCAGAAGTAATATTGCTGGTAAAGTCTTCAGTGGGAATGATTTCAAAGTTACCAAAACTGTAGCTAATCACCCCAGTCACGTCACCTAAACTGTCACCAGTATCAACAGTGGGGAAGTCGAAGTCAAAAACGCCAGAATCTTCATCAATTTGAACCTTTTCAGGGTTGAAGTCGTCAGGGCTGATATTCAGCGTACCCCGATCGCTAATTCCTGTAGCACCTACACCATTATCAACAACAGTAAAGATTTCACCAAAACGGTTTGTCGGTGCGATCGCCACTGTATCTTGGGCTGTGACCCGCATTGCTTCTAAGGACTCAAAGAAGTCAATTCCATCAGTTGTGGGGTCAAAGCTAGCAAAGGCATCATCATCAATATTTTCGGTTGGCGGAACCCGACCACCTGAACCTATTATGACGGCATCAGGAACAGCATTTCCCGTCGAAAGCGTGGTAATTGTGGGGCTGCTAATTTGTGTTGTGGGTAAATTGCGAGTATCGGTATCGCCTGGGAAAAACTCAGCAACCGTACCTTCTACTTGTAACGCATCACCGACACTAACATTAGGATTAGATCCGGTGAAGACAAATAGTGCATCGGAAGTTGCAATGTCACCATCACCGATTGGATCTTGAAGATAGAATCCATTAGAATCAACTGCGGTTACAATTCCAGTGGTAGCAACAGAATCCCCTGTAATGCTAAAGGTGTTAGCAGGTAGATTGTTAAAGTCAACGGTGACAAACGGAGAAGTCTGACGAGCGCCTTGAATATCGTAAATAGGGGTAATTGCTACACCATCATCGTTCTCAATTGTACCGTTTGCACTTGCAGTGGTAATAGTTTCGTCACCAGAGGGGTTAGAAAGGGTAACGGTAAAGTTTTCGTCGGGTTCTGAGTCGGTATCACCCGACACATCAACTGTTACCACTTGGCTAGTTTCACCATCAGCAAAGTTAACTGTACCAGAAGGTAATGTTCCCCCAAAGTCAGCCGCATCTGCATCTCCAGAAACGGCAAAGTCTACTGAAGTTGTACCTGTGGTGTCGCCAGAACGAGTTACGGTGAAGGTGAAAGGTGTAGTTCCTGCATCTCCTTCGGTTTTGTTTGCATCAGTAGCAGCAATACTAAGGGTTGTTCCACCGCCACCGCCACCGCTATCACCCGTAATTTGAATATTATCAATTGCGATATCCTCATCACCAGAGTCGAGGTCAAAGGTAATGCGAAGGTCTAGGATAGAACCTGTTCCAGCGATCGCACCGGAGAAAGTAGAGAACACTTCTGTTACTTCTGTTCCATCCCCTGTTCCATCGAAGTCTGTATCTCGAAAGGGTGCTGAGTTGAATGTACTCCCATCATTTTCAATCGCTAATAAATTTGTGAAGCCACTACTATCAATTTGATATTCAAACGACACAAAATCAGGTGCATCCCAATCTTGATTGCCGTCGCTAGCATCATCTTCAGCCAACAATGTGCTTAAGTTGAGATTAGTAAAACCTGTAATATCAATTCCTGAGAATGTCAATGTTTGCTGAGACGCAGCACCTTCTCCATCAATATCTTGAGCCGCAAAATAGAAGCTTCCTTCTGAATTGAAAACGTTGTAGGAACTAATAATATTACTGCCATCTGTACGGATAAAAAAGTCTGAAAAACCATCAGTAAATTCAGGAATTGAGGTTGTATACCTCGTTCCATTCCCATCCGTTTCAAAAGTCTCAGTAAAAACCGTCGCCATATTGGAGTCTCCCTCAATTTCCAGATATTTCTCTTAATCAAGACTTAAGAGAGCATTACTTCGTAAAAATCCGAACTAATGTCTCTCGTCAAGATAGCCCAACTCGATGTAATGTGAATAGTTTTTTATTTCACAAAGGATAAGTTATCGCATGAAAGTTAACCCAAAGTTAAGAGTCCGGACAAAATGAAGATTGAGAATTATTTTTTACACAAGATTTATATGAGTTTTAAACTTCAGGGGGTTATTTAGACGAAAATCCCTCAAGTTAAAAGTTGTTGTATAATATAAATGCAGTTAATTGGCCTGAAATTCCCGCAAAGAATCGGCTTGAGTCAGCAAAGATTCTGCAAAGGCGATCGCTTCAGTCGCCGAACGTCCACTCGCCAGTTGTGCTAATTCTTCTCGGCGTTGATGATTATTGAGTTGAGTGACTCGAACAACGGTTCTTTGTTCTGATCCTCCGTTAGAAATCTGATCACCAATCACTTCTTTTTCAACATGAAAATGACGATCTCCCATCGCAGCAACAATAGGTTGGTGAGTTACACATAAGACTTGATGACGTTGACTGAGTTGATGTAACTTTTGGGTAATAGCTTGGGCGACTCGTCCTGAAACACCGACATCAATTTCATCAAAGACCAAAGTTCCTGAACCTGCAACTTCTGAAAAACAAGCTTTTAATGCTAATAAAAACCGACTCATTTCTCCACCGGATGCAATTTCACCGAGAGGTTGTAGAGGTTCACCGGGGTTCGGACTAAAGCAAAATTCGACTTGATCGGCACCTGTGATCGTGGGTTCGATGGGATGTATTTCGACTTGAAATTTTACCTTTTCCATCGCTAAGGGTTTGAGTTCTTTGATCAAATGAGTTTCGAGTTTAGAAGCGGTTTTTTGACGAAGTTGACTTAAATTTTGACACGCTAAAACTAACTTTTTAGTTGCTTGTTGATAATCTTTTTCGAGGGCTTCGAGAGACTGTTCACCTGTTTGTAAGTCTTTGAGTTCGGCTTGAATTTTTTGGTAATAAGCAATCACTTCGGCTAGATTTTGGCCGTATTTTCGACAAATTTGTTTAAGCTGTTGAATGCGATCTTCTACTTCTTGGAGTCGTTGCGGATCAGATTCGAGTTGTTCACCATAACTGCTAATTTGTCGTCCGGCTTCTATGACTTGGGCTAACGCATCTTCTACCATTGCTAAAATCGGTTGTAGCCTATGATCATATTCCACCATATCGGTTAAGATATTTTCCGCTTTTGAGAGAAGATCTGAGGCGGCTTTTCCCTCATCGTTTTCATACAATCCCTGATAGATTTTATAGCTTTGTTGTTGAAGTTCAACGACATGACTGAGGCGAATTGATTCTTGTTTGAGTTGTTCTAATTCATCCGCATCGGTTAACTCTGCTGCTTCTAATTCTTGGGTTTGATATTGTAATAAATCCAATCTTTGTAAACGTTGCTGTTCAAACTGACGGCGATTTTCTAAGATATTTTGAGCTTGTTTTGCTTGAGTATAAGCCGTAGCAACAGATTGTTTAGCAACGATTAAATCCGTCCCTCCATAGAGGTCTAACCATTCTCGTTGTAAACCGGGTTGACTTAGTTGTAACGTTTGACCTTGGGCGGTGATTTCCACAAAGCGATCGCGAATTTCATCTAATAGTTTTCGACTGATTAAAATGCCATTTAAACGAGAACGAGTGCGAAGTTTTCCACCGGATAATGTAATTTCCCGAGAACAGACGGCGAGTGTTCCATCAACAAGATCTATTTCTTGTTCAGCTAACCAACTTGAGATCAGAGGTTCAACTTCAAAAGTCGCTTCTAAAATTGCTCGTTTAGCCCCTGTACGAATGACCCGGCGATCTACTTTTCCGCCTAAAACTGCATCAATAGCATCCAGAATAATAGACTTTCCTGCACCTGTTTCTCCGGTAAAAACATTTAAACCTAATCCCAGTTCTAGATCGAGATGATCAACCAGTGCAAAATTATCAATCCGCAGCGATAGTAGCATTTTAATATTTTACTGATTTTAAGTTTAATCAATAGAGTCTAAAAATTTAGAATCAAAGCCGATCAATTTATTCGCACTTCAAATTTTAGAATAAAAATAAAATTAAGGAGTTGAGAACTCCCCATCTATCAAGGCTAATTCTGCACCACTACATCCGCTTTTAATTGATCAAGAACACGTCGTAACACACCATTAATAAATCGATAGCTATCCTCATCGCTATAGCGTTTTGCCAGTTCTATCGCTTCATTGAGGGCGACTTGCTCTTGAGTTCCTAAGTACAATAATTCTGTGACCGCAATTCTTAAGATATCGCGATCAATGCGAGGTAAACGGTTGACTTGCCAATCTACCAACGCCTGACTTAAAACTTCATCAATTTCTGTACGATGAATATTAACTTCTGTTAAAATCTCGATAGTATAAGCTGCAACTTCTTCTTGTCGAGCCAGTTGAATCAGTTCAGGAAACTCTGCTGCAATTCCTAAACGATTAATTGCCGTTTGTGTCAGTTCTATCGCTTCTTGGATCATGGCTCTAGCACTTTGGAGATCGTTGGCTCGAAATTGACTTCCCATCAACCGATCACTTCCTCGTTGCAGTTCAACCATGGCTGTTTCTAAGGATTCTTGACCTTCATTGGCCAGCGTTCGGACAACAGCCAACATGATATCTTGAATTTGTTGAGTGGCGAGTTTTTCAGGGCCAGTTGGGAGTTGGCTAATTCCCAATAGAGCGAGTTCACGAGAGCTTCGACGAGCTTGCATAGAATTCCCCAGTAAATAGTAGTGTTAAACGAGCAAATTGAGAATGAATGGAATTTAAAATTTTTCCATTTTGAATTGAGTTTGGAGAAACAGACTCACGGGTTCATTTTAATCCTTCTTCATCTAATGGTACAGGTTGTAGTCGGTTCTCGTTTGGGATGAAACGTTCGAGCTTTTCTTGTTTGACCGGAGGGGTCTGGGTGGGTTTGGTCGGTGAGACTGAGTTCACTATTCCTCCCGATACGATGATTTTAAAAGCATCTTCAACGGTTAGCGAAAGGTTGATCACATCATTAATCGGAACAACAGCATACCATCCGCTCGTGGGGTTGGGAGTTGTGGGAATAAAAATGCTAATCATGGGTTGACTCATCAAGGTTTGGATTTCCTCACTGACATTCCCCGTTACAAAAGCTAGTGTCCAAATTCCCTGACGGGGATATTCGACGAGAACGACACGACGAAATTTATCGTTAGAGTCTTTGAGTAGGGTTTCTAACAGTTGTTTAAGGGTTTTGTAGACTGAACCTGCTAGAGGGATTGCTTGGAGTACCTGTTCACCAAAATCAAGGAGCCACCGACCGACAATATTACGGGCCATTAACCCAATAAACAAAATTCCGAGTAGAGGAACAGCTAATCCAACAACGACATTGAGTAAATTGACTAAAATTGGATGCAGCCCATCAAAGGGATTGACCTGTTTAGGAATTCGCGTCAAAAACTCAATCACCGAACTGGCGATGGTAATTGTTAACCAGATAGTCGTCGCCAGGGGGATAACGACTAACAAGCCTGCGATCAGGTCATTTTTGAAGTCTTGTTTTAAGCGTTGGAACACAGATCGTCCACTCTCCTCTTGTTGTATTGGGTCTATCGATGGTTGATCTATTATTGGTTTTCGAGAATCTATAGGGCTTTTAGTGGACATCATCTATTATTTTAGTGGGTTTGATAATATCCTTAGCTCAAGTTCACGGTTGGATTGGGATCATAGACTTGAGTTATACATATTACTTTTAACAATTGTAAAGAATTATTGCAACGTCGATCAGACTCCTAGAAGTCTGGTGACTCTCGATAAAGCTTCCGAGGTCTTTGACATCGGTTGATGTAGCCTCAAACTCGCTTTAAGTCGATTTAATCATTGTATGCTAGCTAACTGTATCTTGGGAAACAGTCTTTAACGTAACCCGTGACCCTAATTTTCATCTCCCGACCTCCCCTGAAAATTAGGGGCAATTTTTCCTTAAACTAGAGAGTGTGTTTTTGAAATCACAAACGAACATGATCCTATCGTCGTCTAGTCGCTATCAATTTACGGATGATTTAAACATCTGTCGCATTTTAAATGGGATGTGGCAAGTTTCCGGTTCTCACGGACGCATTAACCCCTCATCGGCAATTGATAGTATGTTTAAGTATCTCGATGCAGGCTATACAACCTGGGATCTTGCGGATCATTATGGCCCGGCTGAAGATTTTATTGGGGAGTTTCGCAAACAACTGGTTAATCAACGGGGTGAAGATGCTTTATCTAACCTACAAGCCTTTACAAAATGGGTGCCTCGACCCGGTAAAATGACCCGATCTGTTGTGGAGAAAAATATTGATATCTCTTGTCAACGCATGGGGGTAGAAAGCCTCGATTTATTACAGTTTCATTGGTGGGACTATCGCGATAAAAGTTATTTAGACGCGCTCCAACACATGAGCCAATTGCAAACTGAAGGGAAGATCAAACATCTGGCTTTAACTAACTTTGATACTGAACATTTAAAAATTATTGTTGAAAATGGGATGAAGATTGTTTCTAATCAAGTGCAGTTTTCTTTAGTAGATCGTCGCCCTCTCAATCAGATGGTTGAATATTGTCAAAAACAGGAGATTAAACTCTTACCTTATGGGGTTTTGTGTGGAGGATTTTTATCTGAAAAGTATTTGAATCAGCCCGAACCGCAAAATTTTAAGCTTGAAACTGTTAGCTTGAAAAAATACAAAAATATGATTGATGGTTGGGGCGGTTGGAGTCTTTTTCAGGAGTTACTACAAACCCTCAAAGTTATTGCAGATAGACATCAAGTTACGATTCCGAATGTTGCTGTTCGTTATATTTTAGACCAGCCAACCGTTGCTGGAACAATGATCGGAGCGCGTTTAGGAATTTCTGAACATCTCAAAGAAAATGCTCATGTGTTTGAATTGAGTTTAGATGCAGAAGATCATCAAAAGATTCAGACAATAACTGACAAATCTCAGGATTTATTTCAAATCATTGGAGATTGTGGAGATGAATATCGCCGCTAAGGAAATGTGGAAATTTTTTGCGCTCTATTTGTGAGTGTTGTATTATTAGATCAAACAAAAAGTAAGGCGAAGTCAAACCATGTCAGCAGAACCGATTACCCCGGAAATTAGCGATCGCATTTGCGCTCATATGAATGATGATCACGCCAATGCTATTTTACTCTATGCCAAAGTCTTTGCTAAAACTCCGAATGCCACCTCTGCTCGTCTAGTTTCGATAGACCCAGAAGGGATGGATCTCACGGCTTTAGTGGAAGCCAAATCAACCCCATTACGAGTTTCATTCGATCACACTCTAGAAAATTCGGAAGATGCTCATCATACCCTAATTGAGATGGTTAAACAAGCTCGAAAAATGTCTGAGTAAAAAGGTAAAATTTCTCAATAATTCAGAAGAAAAATATTAGTTTTTTTGAGCATTTTGTAGTTGTTCGACAGCTTTCGTTAAACGGATCAGATAGGGTTTGACAACATCTCGATTTTGCTGATCGAGTTTTACGATTTGTCGATGAAGCTGATTAATTTTGACATGGAGTTTCTCGTCGCGCTCAGAAGACTGAGAAGAAGATACAGGAGGAGTAAGATCTGACTCTGGAGGAGGATCTGTAGAGTAGTCAGAAATCAGAGGGACATGATCAGAAACAGGAGTTTGTTTCACCGCTTCTAACGCTTCTTCTATGAGTTTGATGCGGACATTGATCACTTCCCAATCTTGCTGTCGAATCACATCATGTTCTAAACTTTGGGTCACACGCTGCAACTCTGTTAAAACTTCAGTAATGGGATCAAGTTCAGTCGGTTCAGCAGGTATATTTTGCACCTGTTCCTGTAGAGATTGGACAACTGTATGCACATCGGCGATCGCAGATTCGCTATACTGTCGAACTTGTTGTTCAAACCGTTGTCGATTAATTAAATTTAACCATAATGCGGCGCTGATTGGAGTTGCAGCATATAAAATCTGCCTATACCATGCAGCAGCAACGATAGAACCGATGGTTGAACCGACAACAGCACTGTATTCGGCGATTTTCCACCAATCTGTTGATGTTTGTGAGGGTATTGAAGACGTTTCTCTATTCTGCATGGCGATCGCTAGAGCAAACAGTAACAAAGCAATGCTAACCTAAACGGGGACTGATCACTCAAATTGATGACGAAATCAGGATACAGTCCATCTGGCTGCTTTTTTCGTTGTGAGTCTTTTTTAATAATACTTCACATTTTTATTTCTGTTTAACACTTGGGAACTGTCCCCAATCGTCCTAAGATGATCTTAGGGACATTTGCAGAAATAGCAAGCCAGACTTCAGGGTTTGTTTGTTTCATCATTTGTTCAGGTTGTCAAGTGTTAGGTGATTGTGTAATGCGTATAAGAATTGTAGAAAATTTTGATGCTGATTTTATCCTCGATCCGCAAGTAAAAACCACATTATTTGGCTTACTCACGAGTCAAGGTTTTCTCAATCAAGTTAGTCAACAAGTAAATGAAAAAGCGGTAGAATTTACCGAACTTTTATTTCAACCCATTCCCTACAGTGTGCAAACTCCGAAAGGAATGCCCAGGGAATTTGAACAGTATCACGAATCTGAAGATCATATTATTGTCAACGTTCCACCTAACTTTATGTTTCAAGCAAAAATATTCCAACCCAGTCGTTTATGTGCGATTTATCGCCTCGTTGAAAGTTAATAAAACTCTGTTCAATTTCTCAAACGTAAATTCTTTCAAATATTCTCTAAAAATGACAACTCAAGCCGAAATTCCCACCTTAGCAAGCTTGGACTCTATTTCCTACATTAACGAACAAGGTCAACTTCCAGAAAGTTTACAAGGAAAAATCGGAGTTTATGCTATTTTTGATGCCGATCAAGTCTTACAATATGTAGGATATTCTCGCGATATTTATCTCAGTTTAAAACAGCATCTCGTTCGTCAACCTCAAGGATGTTATTGGATAAAAGTTCAAACCATTGATCGTCCCAGTCGGACAATATTAGAAGAAATACGACAAGCTTGGATCGCTGAAAATGGTTCAGTTCCGGTTGGAAATGGAGAACAAACCGAACAATGGAATCAACCGATTAATGTTAAACCCTTGATGAGTGAGTCAGAAAATCAAACCTATCATCATCTTGATGGAATTGACCAAGAAAAGCATTTAAAAAAGGTTTCCAGGCGAATTGAATCTCTGATTTTAGAACAACTCAAAGAACGGGGTTTACAAGAAGAAATTCGCTTTAATCCTAAGCTAAAAACGAGTGGTTTGTTAGATTTGAAATAAGATAGAAAAAGATGGGATTTCAACTCAATAATATTATTCCTTGGGGACGTAGTTTTGAAGATTATCTAGAAATGTTTGCTTTGATTCCCGAGGATTTAGAACGTTCAATTTTAGACTGTGCGGGTGGCCCTGCAAGCTTTAACGTAGAAATGAAACGGCGAGGATATCGAGTTATTTCTTGTGATCCGGTTTATCAATTTTCAGCCCCTGAAATTAACCAGCGAATTCAAGAAACTTACTCAACAGTTGTCGAACAACTGCGTCAAAATCAAAATGATTATGTTTGGAATGATATCAAGTCTCCCCAACAGTTAGGACAGTTAAGAATGGAGGCAATGCAACGATTTTTAGAAGATTTTCCTATGGGAAAAGCAGAAGAACGCTATGTGACGGCTGAGTTACCCAAATTACCCTTTAATTCTCAACAGTTTGATCTCGCCTTGAATAGTCATTTACTGTTTAGCTATTCTCAACATTTATCAGAAGATTTTCATCTCAAATCTGTGTTAGAATTGTGTAGAGTCGCACGAGAAGTTAGAATTTTTCCGTTGTTAGAGATAAGTGGAAATCTCTCGCCTTTTTTGACTCCTGTAATTAGTCATTTACAGCAGCAAGGATGGACGGTTGAAATTGAACCTGTTGCTTATGAGTTTCAAAAAGGTGGAAATCAAATGTTGAGAATCTTTAAACCAACAATCAATTAAAAATTATCCTGTTTTTTCAGTAACCAATAGGTATTCATTTTACCTTTCCCTTTGATCTCAACTAGACCTCGTTTTTCCAAGTAATATTCATCCTTTAACCGTTCATAAGTGGCTTCGGTGACTTGAATACATCCAGGTGATCCAGAAGACTCCATCCGGGATGCAATATTAACTGCATCTCCCCAAAGATCATAAATAAACTTCTTAATTCCAATCACACCTGCGACAACCGAACCTGTGTTAATTCCGATCCGAATTTGAAAGTTTTCGAGTCCATCTATTCCTAAAGTTGAAGTGGTTTGAAAGCGATTCATTTCGGCTTGCATTTCTAAAGCCATATCTGCAATGGCTTCGGCATGATTAGCTTGGGGTAAAGGTAATCCTCCGACAACCATATAAGCATCACCAATAGTTTTGATTTTCTCTAACTTATATTTGTCCGCCAATTGATCAAAAATAGAAAAAACTTCATTCAGTAAACTCACCAATTCTATGGGGGGAATTCGTGCAGATAAAGGCGTAAACCCGACAATATCTGCAAATAAAATTGTCACTTCTTCGATAGCAGAAGCAATCGCTTTTTGGTCTTTTTTTAGCTGATCAGCAATAGCTTTTGGTAAAATATTCAGTAAAAGCTGTTCAGATCGTTCTTTTTCTTGACGGAGTTCAGCAGTCCGTTCTTCTACTCGTTGTTCTAAGGTAATAAAAGACTCCTGTAATTGTTGGGTCATCGTATTAAAAGAACTTGCTAAAATCCCTAATTCTTCGATGGATTCAATGGTTACTTTTTGATGAAGTTCACTACTGGCTTTTGCTGATTTTGCACCCCTGGCAATGGCTTGACTGGCTTCACTTAGTCTTAAAATCGGTTTCGCGATCCAACGAGTCGTTAGAATTCCAAATCCAGTCGCTAAAATTAAAGCAGCAATACAAAGTAAAATAGTAAGGCGAGTATTTGCATTAATTTGTTGCATAAAATCTGATTCTGGAACAACCATCACAATCAACCAATCAATTCCTCTAGAATCAGAAAGCGGAGTCACTTGTAAAAATTCTCGCCGTCCATTAAGTTGAAAAGTAAGTTGAGTTTGAGTCTGAATATTCTCTAAACTGCCAAAATGTTCGATCAAGTATTCAGCCGTCGCATGAGTTAATAAATTTCGACTATCAACTGCTTTGAGTCGTTGAGGTTCGGAGTTTTTTGAAATCACAGTAAAAGTATCTTCTAAGGTAGAAGTCGCCACTAAAACCCCGTTGCGTTCCATCACAAAAGTTTGTCCTGTTTTACCAATTTTTAAACGACTCAAAAATTCACTAATTCGTTCTAAAGTTAAGTCAGTGCTAGCAACGCCTAAAAGATTTCCCTGTTGATCATAAATGGGTTGATTGGCAGAAACCACTAAAGCTTTAGAACCAAAGTAAGCATAAATTTCACTCCAAACCTGTTGTTTAGAATAAGTAGCAGCCTCATACCAGGGTCGATTTCTCGGATCATAGTTGTCTTGTTCACTGACTAATTCTGTCCGATTTCCTTGACTATCTGCTAGCCATTTTTGCAGTTTTTGATCGGTGTTTTCTGTTAAAATATCAAATTCTATTGAGCCATCATCATAACGATTTGCACCGACATATTCACCCTTGCTAGTGCCAATCCCAATATAACTTGCCGTCGGAAATTGCTGCATTTGGTTCCAAAGATAACCTTCGAGACGGTCAACCTGGTCTAAGTTAATTAAATCTTGACGAATCGCATCAACATTAATTTTATTAATTAAATGGGGCATTTCTAGATAAGTATTCAGTTCTTGTTGAATCCGATGATTGAGTTCAACTTGTAACTGAGTTGCCAAATCGTTAACAGCACTTGATCCATTTCTAAATGAAAGCCACCCTGTTAACCCGACTGCGGCAAAAATTTGGATTAAGAAGGGAACAACCAGTACAAAACGCAGAGGTAATTTAGGTATACCATTGGCAAATTGACGAAAAATTAGCTTGGATGGCATGGGTGAATATTTTGGAGTTGTCAATTTAGAACCAGCATTCCGATGTTGGCTAGAGTCACAATTCGCCTCCGGTGAATTTTGTGAACATTGTTGGAATATCAAGACATATCAAAAATTAGTCTATCTATTTTACTGTATCGAAATTTTAATCGTTGCGTGTCACTCACCTGGACAGTCTGAAAACTGGATGGGTCTAAGAGAGTTGAGTAGAGTAATTCACAAAAAAATGGATGATTTTAATTTTATCTCTCCCTAAAAATTGTCCACATCTTTAATTTGAGATCTGACCGGATCAATGAATTGTCTTTTAAGAAATTTTTTGTTTTTTGGGAGTTTGTATCGATTTAGAAGCTTGATTAAATTCTAAATTTAGTGTGATAACGAGTGATAACTGCTCACTACAGATAGATTAATACAGTCAACATTTGTAATGTCTTTGAGGTGGATATCCCCCTGATGTATTTATGTCTTGATGGGTCACTCCCCACTTCCCAAAACCGGAAAACCTGATAGAAAATAAAGTGCAGAACCGAAAAAATTTTTGGTTCTTGCTAAGAGTTTAGTTGAAAGCAAGATTAACCCGCAATGAGAGTACCAAACAATTTTTTTTAATACAAGCGGGTTATTGCAATCACCCACTTTTAATCCTAAAACAGGGTTAAATATCCTTCGCATTTGTAGAAATCAGGGTTCATCCATGAAAAACACACTTCTATTCAGCTCGTTAATTTTATCGGCAAGCTTGACACTGAGTCAGGCTATCAGTTGGAGTAGCAATAATGACCGCTTCTCTCTCAATCAACTGACCTCAAACGGTGAGATTATTGTCTATGAAGCAACAGATGAAGATGGTAATCGTGAGGATGTCAAAACAAAGCAAAGCAGTTAGTCACACGATTAATTTTCTCCGCCTATCATTAATTTACTCGTCAAAAATGATGCAACCCAGTCAGTCGTGATCGAAACGAAACATAAAATCTGAGGTGATTCACTTCACTTGTTGCTGCTGTGCTGCTAATCTGACGAAAAGAACGTTAATGTGTCTCAAAAGGCGTGAAATTATTGTGTTTGAGTAACGGTCATGGGGAGGATGCGATTGCTGTTCGCATTTTACAACAATTACAGCGTTTTCCCAACCCTCCCCAGTTCGCTGCTTTACCCTTAGTTGGAGATGGAATTGCTTATCATCAACTGGAAAATGTGACAATTGCCGGACCGGTTCAGCAAATGCCTTCTGGGGGTTTTATTTATATGGATGGCAGACAATTGTTGCGAGATGTACAGGGGGGTTTGTTGCAGCTAACCCACATTCAATTTAAAATTATTCGCAATTGGGCAAAACAAGGTGCATTTATACTCGCAGTTGGGGATATTGTCCCACTCCTATTTGCCAGGCTGAGTGGTGCCGATTATGCTTTTGTCGGTACCGCCAAATCAGAATATTATCTGCGAGATGAACAAGGGCCTTTATCGCGTCAGTCTTGGATGCAGCGTTGGGAAGGTTGGTCTGGTTCGGTTTATTTGCCTTGGGAACGTTGGTTAATGAGTCATCCTAATTGCCAAGCGGTTTTTCCCCGAGATCGTTTGACCACTGAAACCCTCTTAAAATGGTCAATTCCGGCTTATGACTTGGGAAACCCAATGATGGATGATTTGCAACCTCATACCCCGCCTATTTCTAAAAGCAATAAAACGCTGAACATCGCCCTTTTACCCGGTTCTCGCCCACCAGAAGCCTATGAAAATTGGCAACGGATCACAGAAGCCGTGACTCAGTTAGTCGAAGCTTTTTCTGAGGGAAAAGACCGACAACAGCCCGCAAATTTGGTCTTTTTAGCGGCGATCGCTCCTTCTTTGGACTTGAGTCCGTTTGGTGAGGGTTTGAGCGGTTTGGGGTGGAATCAGACAGATGTACAGACCGATTTAGAGGTCGAATATACCCGGAAAAATGCGACAATGATTTTAACGCAACGCTTTAGTGATTGTTTGCATCAAGCAGACTTAGCCATTGCGATGGCAGGAACCGCAACCGAACAGTTTGTGGGTTTAGGAAAACCTGCGATCGCCCTAGAAGGTCAAGGCCCCCAATTCACCCCAAGATTTGCAGAAGCCCAAAGTCGTCTGCTCGGGCCATCATTAATTTTAGTCAAACATCCGAGCGATATTCCGAATATTGTGCGATCGCTTTTAGCCGATCAAAATCGGTTAAAATTAATTGCAGAAAATGGTCAAAAACGAATGGGACAACCCGGAGCCGCTAACCGGATTGCCCAATGTTTAATGAAACAGTTAATTGAATGATCTTAAATTAACCGTGCCGCTTTTGATGCCATTGCCAAGCATGAGAAATAATCGTATTCAAGTCAGAATATTGAGGATTCCATCCTAAAATCTGACGGGCTTTTTCTCCACTTCCGACTAAAGCCGGAGGATCTCCAGGGCGGCGATCGCATTCAACCGCAATAATATCCCGTCCTGTCACCTGACGAGCCGTTTCAATCACCTCTTTAACCGAAAATCCATTACCATTTCCGAGATTAAAGACATCAGTTTTTCCGCCTTTCATTAAATATTCTAGGCCTAAAACATGAGCCGTCGCCAAGTCATTCACATGAATATAATCTCGGACACAAGTTCCATCAGGAGTCGGATAATCAGTCCCAAAAATCGATAGAGACTCTCGTTTACCCAAAGCCGCGAATAAAGTCAGAGGAATCAAATGAGTTTCAGGTTGATGATCTTCTCCCAAAGCCCCCTCTGGGTCGGCTCCAGCCGCGTTAAAATAGCGGAACCAAACCGATTTAAAATCATAAGCATGATCAAAATCTGATAATATTTTTTCAACCATTAACTTCGTCATCCCATAAGGATTAATCGGATTTTGGGGATGATCTTCGGGAATGGGAACTTGTTGAGGAACGCCGTAAGTTGCACAAGTTGAAGAAAAAACAAACTTATTAATAGATGCGTCTTTCATCGCTTCTAACAGCGTCAGTGTACCGACGACATTATTGCGATAATACTTATCAGGAGCCGATACAGACTCACCCACATAAGCATAGGCGGCGAAGTGCATCACCGCATCAATTTGACGCATCGAAAACAAATTATCCAGCAGTTGGCGATCGTTAGTATCTCCAACAATCAATTCTACTTTGAGGACTTGTTCAACGATATCGCGATGACCATAAACGAGGTTATCTAAGATCACAACCTCATAACCCGAACGTTGCAGAGCTAAAACCGCATGAGAACCGATATATCCGGCTCCGCCCGTTACCAGAACTGTTGGCTTGATTTGAGACACGTTAAATCCTAACTCCTATTTGAGCCGAACTGAAGTTTTATTTTTCTGTTTGTCAGCATTCCCGAACTCCGTACAACGAAGCGAGATCTGACCCCCTGAAATCAATCGTCCAATGTCTGAGCTGAAATATCCACCGCTTTAATATCAATGGTTCCTGGCGGGGTTAAGCGACTAAAATGACCCTGTTCGACTTGAAGTGGTTCACCACAATTAGGACATTGGCACTGAGTTTGATTGAGTGCAGTAAATTCAAAGCCACAAACTGGGCATTCATCTTGTATGATATTGCGGCTCAACCACCACTGCGCCCCAACGAACAAAACAATAGGAAGCAGTAGTAAAATCCCGATCAAGATAATAATCGAATTAATCAGCCACCCCAAACCAATCGAGGTGAGCAACCACAGCACTGCCAGGATAATCAGCCAGTTGCTTACCTTGGAAAAATTAAATTTGAGGATTTTAGGCCGTTCCTGGTTCACAGCGATCTCCTTAAGCGTTCATCGATAGATAAAACATCCCTTTGTTCTATGATACTACCGACAAATTCAGCAATTTTTGCAGTTGCACCCGAAAAGCATCTTGACCAAACTGAGTTAAACTCTGTTGTCGTAACCATTGACCTTGACAACGTTGGTCGTTACCTTGCAAAATTTCGATACAAGCTTTAGCGACTGCATCAGGATCTCGATGAGGTACTTGCCATCCTAACTTTCCATCTTGAACGGGATCAGCTGAACCATCAGCATTACCAGACAAAACTGGAATACCACAAGCCATAGCTTCTAAATACACGATACCAAATCCTTCCTGGGATGGCATGATATAGGCATCGGCAACGCGATAATGATCTACTAAATCTTCTGTGGGAACAAATCCAGCAAACACAACTTGATCAGCAACCCCTAATTCTTGGGCTAAATTGGCTAACCGGGGTTGATCATCTCCCCGTCCGATGACTAAATATTTAACATTCGGGATGGTTTGGGAAATTTGGGGTAAGGCTCTAATGGTGACATCAACGCCTTTATAGATATCACCAGACCATAAACGTGCCACAGTCATTAAAACTTTAGCATTGTGTAAAGCATATCGCTTGATTAGAGGTTGGGGTTTTGGGCCAGGAGTAAAGCGATTTCCATCCACCATACAGGGTAACAGCCGAAATTTTTCTGGGTTTAACTGATTGGCTTGGCAGGCTTGATCTCGACTATAGCGGCTAATTGTCCAAATTTGGTCGGCTTGTTGCAGGGCGTTACGATATTTCGGGGGAAGGGGTTGCCAGACTTCTTTTCCATAGGTGAGTACGGTGTAGGGGACTCCAAACGGTTGACAGGTGACTTGGACTAAACGTGCTAAATTGATGTGACCGCAAAACACCCGTTGAGGACGGTTTGTGAGTAAACCTCTCAGTAGGGTTAAAGCAAGTCGAATGCGTCCTAAAGCGGGCGGTTTGGTTTGGAGATAATCAAACTTAATGGCGCTGTTCTCGTAGGGGTTAGGACAGCCGGGAGCATCTCGCAATAGTAATATTTCACTTTGGAAGTCTGTTGGGGAGTGAAATTTTTTCCCTGGCTCGATTAGATCTAAATAAGCCTTTAAAATATCTTTAACATAAGACTGAATGCCTCCCTCACAGGATAAAATCTCCAAGAAGCACCACAAGAACTGGGGATTGAGATCTGTTTTCTTATCCAAGTTTTTGAATTAATCTAACGAATACTACTCTTTTTTACTCTATTACAGCAAATCTTGAGTAGACTGACATCAAAAAGAAAACAAAAATAATGATACCTGTGAAAGTTTCAGTGATAGACTCTAGTACAGCCTAAATAGAAACCCACAGGTATCTTATCCGTCAGAAAATGCGGATAGTTTGAAAGTTTAGAACAAACCTTAGAACAAGCCCAAGGTCAGAGACGTATCAATCGGCAAAGTTGCTCCGATACCCAACCAAAGGGTTGCAAATGTTCCAAACAAGAAAATAGCAGTCGCTACAGGACGACGGAAGGGGTTTTGGAACTTGTTGACGTTTTCAATGAAAGGAACAAGAATCAAACCCAGAGGAATTGCAGACATTAGGGTAATGCCTAACAATTTGTTGGGAACCACCCGTAGCATTTGGAACGAAGGCCACAAATACCACTCGGGTAGAATTTCCAACGGAGTTGCAAACGGATCAGCCGGTTCGCCGATCATTGCAGGGTCTAGTACCGCTAAACCGACAACGAGGGCAAAAGTCCCTAAAATTACCACGGGGAAAGTATACAGCAGGTCATTCGGCCATGCAGGTTCACCGTAGTAGTTATGGCCCATACCCTGGGCTAGTTTGGCGCGTAATACGGGATCACTAAGATCCGGTTTCTTTAATGTTGACATCGCTATACTGAGTCTCCTTTTTCAAGTCTTACAGTCGTTAATGGTTCTAATTATGGTTTTCCAAGATGCTGATTAACGTAGTCAAAGCTACTTAAATTCGCCTTACAAGGGACCAGAGATACCTTGCTTACGAATCATCAAAAAGTGTATCAGCATGAATACAGCAATCAGCCAGGGCAATACGAAAGTATGTAAGGTGTAGAAGCGGCTTAAAGTTGCTTGTCCGACTGCTGCACCCCCACGCATTAGCTCAACCAAAGTTGAACCAACCACGGGAATAGCTTCGGGAACACCAGACACGATTTTCACCGCCCAATATCCCACCTGATCCCAAGGCAGAGAGTATCCAGTTACCCCAAAGGAAACAGTGATTACCGCTAAAACCACACCCGTTACCCAAGTCAGTTCACGAGGCTTTTTGAAGCCACCTGTGAGGTAAACTCGGAAAGTGTGCAGAATCATCATCAATACCATCATACTGGCAGACCAGCGGTGGATGGAGCGAATCAGCCAACCAAAGTTGACTTCCGTCATAATGTACTGTACAGACGCAAAAGCTTCAGTAACGGTGGGTCTGTAGTAAAACGTCATCGCAAATCCAGTCGCAAACTGAATCAAGAAGCAAACCAGCGTGATTCCGCCCAAACAATAGAAAATATTGACATGGGGAGGAACGTACTTGGTGGTAATATCATCTGCGATCGCTTGGACTTCAAGGCGTTCGTTGAACCACTGAAATGCTTTTGATTCTTCTATTTCCTTTGAAAACATGAAACTAGAATTCCTAAAAATGAATTGCGGTCTGGGTTGGGGTGTTCATATCCTTATAAAGCCTACTCCCAGAGAGGCTAAGGATTTTTTTCGGCACGAATGTAGATGAGTTAAAGCTCAAAGCTTGTTTCGATCTAGCTGTGCTATCAAACAGTTGACTCTCGATTCGTTTAGATCTTCTAAGTTAGCATGGAGACTACTAAATCTCAGAATTAGAGGAGTCATCTTTAGTTTACAAGAGGGAGTGAGACAATGGTACAACTCTCTTAAGCTGGCAAGTCAATTGCTCTAACTCTGTTGCCCATCATTCAAAAATGTAACATAACTTTAACTATAATTTCACAAAACCTTGGGGAATCAAGCGGTCTTCATCTGGGGGTTGATGACGATATGCCAATCGGTACGTCATTCAGCCTGCAATCGATTGAGCCGTTTGTCCCCGGAATCAAAAACAACTTGCTCAAAACGTTAGGAAAACCTTAAAGTTAGGGAAGATGCACAAAAGAGTTTTTCAGATTGTACTGGTGATTATTCTACAACTGACCCTGATCATCGGTGGATGGACTGCCCCGGCAATGGCAATCACAGAGGAACAAAAGCTCGTCAGTGAAACCTGGCGTATTGTCAACCGAGCCTATTTGGATGAAACTTTTAACCATCAAAACTGGTGGTTCATCCGTGAAAAAGCGATTCGCCAAAACTTAAAAAACCGTGAAGAAACCTATAGCGCGATCGAGAAAATGCTCGCCAGCTTGGATGATCCCTTTACTCGTTTGCTCAAACCCAATCAGTATCGGAGTTTGCAGGTGAGTACCTCCGGAGAACTGACGGGTGTGGGATTGCAAATTGCCCTCGATGCTGAAACTGGACAGCTAACGGTTGTGGCGCCCATTGATGGTTCTCCTGCGGCTGAAGTAGGAATTCAACCTCGCGATCGCATTCTCAAAATTGATCAATTCTCCACCGATGAACTGACTCTCGATGAAGCTGCGACTCATATGCGAGGGCCAATCGGTTCGACGGTAACGCTCACGGTTCAACGATTTGATACAACAGAAATTGAGGAGATTGAACTGGTTCGCGATCGCATTGCTTTAAATCCAGTGTTTGCTCAACTGCGATCCGAGTCATCTGTAGCCCCCATTGGTTATATTCGCCTCAGTCAGTTTAGTGCCAATGCAACTGAAGAAGTCGCCAATGCAATTCAAACTCTTGACAAGCAAGGGGCAAAAGCTTATATTCTTGATCTGCGAAACAATCCGGGTGGACTCTTACAAGCGGGTGTTGAAATTGCTCGACTGTGGTTAAACGACGGAACGGTTGTCTATACCGTTAATCGTCAGGGAGTCTTAGGAAGTTTTGATGTAGTGAGTCCTCCCTTGACTCAAGCCCCACTTGCGGTATTAGTCAATCAAGGAACAGCTAGCGCGAGTGAAATTTTAGCTGGAGCATTACAGGATAATCTTCGCGCTCAACTGGTGGGAGAAAAAACGTTTGGTAAAGGCTTAATTCAGTCGTTATTCGATTTGTCGGATGGTTCAGGATTGGCGGTCACGGTTGCCAAGTACGAAACTCCCAATCATCACGATATTCATAAACTCGGGATTAAACCGGATAAAATCGTTCCGACGAAAGCTTTAACCCGAAATCAAATCGCCACTGACGCTGATCCTCAGTATCAAGCTGCTGTTGAATTGCTCATGTCTGAGTTTGCCTTGGCAGATGCAGCTTAGTTGGATTTGAGTCAGGAGTTGGGGAGGTGGGCCGCGAGCGCTCGTCGGACTAAAATTTGATTTGTGGGGAGGTGGGGAAGTGGGGAGGTGGGGAAGTGGGGAGGTAGTGAGTCCACCCCCGTGCGCGGGTTCCCCGCGTTGAGGGGAGTGGCGAACCCGTGCGCGGGAGGTAGGGAGGTAGGGAGGATTTTTATTAATAAAAAGCTATTTTTCATCTCCAAAAAATCTTCTCCCCGGAACCCCCGGAACCCCCGGAACCCCCGAAATTTTTAGGGAGAGAATCGAATGAAATATCTCTGTTCTCTAGTTCCAGCCCAAACCTAGATATTCTGAACCCTCCTCCGACTCCGGTTGTTCAGTCGTATAGTCTTCTAACCAAATGACTTGTCGCTGTCCGGGAGCAACTCGATTGCTATACTCTTGCATGATACTCGCGGTTTGTTGGGGATCGAAATGACGATTGAAGTCGGCTTGCTCAGATGCGACTCGCTCCCGAGTAAGCTTGACTTCTGACTGTATCTGACTCAGTTTGTCTGAGGTTGAGCGATAATGGGGCATAATTTGCACGAAGGCAGAAAGCACACAAACGGAGAGCATGACATTGGTTGCTAACTTAATGCTCGCCTCCAGTGCGATCGCACGGTGACGTTGAGAACGTCGTTGTTGTACAGCCGCAGGACGACGGGGATGGTGTCGCTGTTTGATTTGAGGCTGATGAACGGTTGTAACGGGCTGAATCGCTTGCATATTCTTTCTCTATAGCAGTATAAATTTTTACAAGTTTCCCCAGGTTAATCTCTGGGAACCTCAATACCAGTTAAGCATACCAGTCAAAGAACTGAGAAGATTCAGTTGATGAACTTAAACAAAAACTGTCCTAACCGTTAAACTTTGTGAGTTAGACCCTGAACAACTCTTTATAAAGTTTCTATACAGGTCTAGTTCAGTTTAACAGTGAGAACAGCTCAATCCCTCGATTGGAAAGCTGAGGATCTACTCAAGTCGGATCACAACGTTCAGGCTATAAACGACTGAGTTGACTAGGCTTGAGATTGTCGGGAGATCAATTGACAAGACTTACTTGTACAGTTCTGTTGCCAAGCGGAAAGCCATGATTCCGGGAAATAAAGCAATCACCAAAGCAACCAGGACTTGAGTATCTGATAAAGACATCGTTAAAAAACTCCTTCATCTAAATTGTCGATTGTTCACAAATTTCAGCTATATTGACCGTTTTGGGAAGGGTTTGTAATAAGATTAAACAAAGTCTCTGGCCCGTCTTCGCTAAACTGATGGGTATAAGTCGTGTGCTTCAGTGAATTGGGACTGTTTTCCCCGTGAACCCAACCCACCTCCGAAAATTGTCAACAACTTGCGTTAAGATTGTTGAAGTCTATTCTCATTTATCTTGGGTAGATGCAAAAATCCTGAGCCGAGAGTTGAAGATTGTTACACTCGCGATCTGGAAAAAGTGACAACTCAATAAGTGGTCTCAATCTACCTGCGGTAAAAAAAAATACATAGTATCATAGAATTAATAACATCATAAATGTGGGATCAAGTGTTAGAAGTTTCTTCGCCCGAAGTGGGTATTAACGTTTTTTTTCTGTTGTTCATTCTGGTTGCTCTAGAAGCGGTGTTATCGGCTGACAATGCCATTGCCCTGGCTTCAATTGCAAAAACCTTAGAAGATAAGAGAATGCAACGCAAAGCCCTCAACATCGGTTTAATATTAGCTTTTGTGCTGCGAATTGCTCTGATTATTGCAGCAACTTGGATTATTCAGTTTTGGCAATTTGAGCTAATTGGAGCCTTGTACCTATTGTGGCTGGTGTTTAATTACTTTACCTCAAAGGAAGAAGAAGAAAACTCATCAAGTGGCAAAAGCTTCTCGTCGCTATGGCAAGTCATCCCCTTGATCGCGATGACAGACTTAGCCTTTTCTCTCGATAGTGTCACCGCAGCGATCGCTGTTGCTGATGAAACTTGGCTGATTATCATTGGTGCAACACTGGGTATTATTACCCTGAGATTTCTTGCCGGATTATTTATTCGCTGGTTAACTGAATACACCAATTTAGAAACAGCAGGTTATCTCACAGTTGGCTTAGTCGGAATTCGGCTACTGGTGCGGGTGATTAATCCCGAATATATTCCCCCAGAATGGGCGCTAGTTGTGTTCACAGTCGGTTTATTTGCCTGGGGATTTTCAGAGCGCCGAGTTTCTCAAAAGTTTGACTAGATTTACATCAGACAGATAACATAATTTTTCGGGGAAGAAGGAATTGAGCAGAGGCTAAGTCACGCATAATAACCTTTTCAATTCCCCACATCCCCTAATTTTTTTTCAATTACTCAACGAGCCAAGACATAATGCTCGGTTCCCAAGCAATCAGATCTTCTTCTTTGAACCACAAGCTGATCTCACGGTTGGCTGTTTCAATCGCATCAGAACCATGAATGAGGTTGCGCCCCACACTCACAGCATAGTCACCCCGAATTGTACCCGGTTCTGCGGTTAGTGGGTTGGTTGCACCAATCATTTTACGAGCGGCTGCCACAACACCATCACCTTCCCAAACCATCGCTACAACGGGGCCAGAGGTGATAAACTTCATCAGACCATCAAAAAAGGGCTTCCCTTTGTGAACCTCGTAGTGACTTTCCGCCAGTTCTCGACTAACACTCATCAGCTTCAAACCGACGAGGGTAAATCCTTTCTCTTCAAAGCGGCTAATAACTTCACCCACTAAGCGGCGTTGAACACCATCGGGCTTGATTGCGATAAATGTGCGTTCCAAACCAGTCTCCTCAAATTTGCTCGAAACCTACATCATCCAGATTAACCCGAGATTGATCGTTTATTGGAAATCATTTGGGGAAATGGGTTTTCACTCGGACAATTCAAAGATTGCCTCTCTTGTGTACCTCAATGTCCACTATCCACGTTAAACTGTCTAATCGAGGCATAAACGCGAGGATCGCAAATAATATGGAGTTGCCTATTAACTCTGAAGTTCAACCTGGAAAATTATCTTCCTCTAAAAACTTAAAATCGACTAACCTTAGCCCGAATTCTGTTGAATCATCGACTCAAAAATCTTGGACAATAGAAGATAGTGAAAAATTGTATCGCATTTTGGGGTGGGGTGAGCCTTATTTTGCGATTAATTCCGCAGGTCATATTACCGTTTCTCCCAAAGGAGATCGGGGCGGTTCTCTCGATTTGTTTGAACTGGTAGAATCCCTTAAACGCCGCAATTTGGGCTTGCCTTTATTAATTCGTTTTCCAGATATTCTTGAAGACAGGATTGAACGTTTAAATGCTTGTTTTGCGAAAGCGATCGCGCGTTACAAATATCCGGGAAATTATCGAGGGGTTTATCCCGTAAAATGTAATCAAGAACGACATTTAATTGAAGATTTAGTTCGGTTTGGTCAACCTTTTAAATTTGGCTTGGAAGCCGGGTCTAAACCGGAATTATTAATTGCCTTAGCCATGCTACAAACGCCCGGTTCTCTGCTGATTTGCAATGGCTATAAAGACCGGGATTATATCGAGACGGCAATGTTGGCGCAACGGTTAGGGCATACGCCAATTATTGTTATGGAACAACTCGAAGAAGTTAATATTGCTATTGAAGCGAGTCGTCATTTAGGCATTCAACCGATATTAGGAATTCGAGCAAAACTGAGTACAAAAGGCATGGGTCGGTGGTGCGGAACAACAGGCGAGCGCGCTAAATTTGGCTTAACTATTCCTGAAATGATTCAAGTCGTTGAAACGTTAAAATCAGCAGGATTATTAGAGTGTTTACAACTATTGCATTTTCATATTGGTTCTCAAATTTCTTCGATTAGTGTGATTAAAGATGCTATTCGAGAAGCCAGTCAAATTTATGTGGAACTCTCCCATCTCGGGGCAAATATGAAATATCTAGATGTCGGAGGGGGTTTAGGAATTGATTATGATGGGTCTAAAACCAATTTTCAGGCCTCTAAAAACTACAATATGCAAAACTACGCCAATGATATTGTAGCAGAAGTCAAAGAAGCTTGTGAAGAACGAAAGATATCAGTTCCGACATTAATTAGTGAAAGCGGACGGGCAATTGCATCTCATCAATCGGTTTTAGTTTTTGATGTTTTGGGAACCAGTGAAGTTGCAAAAAATGCTCCCCCTTCTATCACAAAAGAGGATCATTTAATCTTAAGAAATCTGACAGAAACCTATCAAGCGATTAACCCGGATAACTATCAAGAAGCCTATCACGATGCCATTCAATTTAAAGAAGAAGCAATTAGTTTATTTAACTTTGGATATCTGAGTTTAAGCGATCGTGCCAAAGCTGAACAACTTTTTTGGTCTTGTTGTCATAAAATCCAGAGTATTGTTCGGGTTGCAGAGTATGTTCCTGAAGATTTGGAAGACCTAGAAAAAATGATGGCTTCCATTTATTATGTAAACTTATCTGTGTTTAAATCAGCACCCGATAGTTGGGCAATTGATCAATTATTTCCCATTATGCCTATTCATCGTTTAGATGAAGAACCAACTCAACGAGGAACATTAGCCGATTTAACCTGTGATAGTGATGGTAAAATTAGTCAGTTTATTGATTTGCGAGATGTAAAACCTATTTTAGAGTTGCATCCTTTACAAGAAATCGAAGAAAAATATTCTCATAAAAATGCAATCGAACCTTATTATTTAGCCCTATTTTTGGGGGGTGCTTATCAAGAAATAATGGGAAATTTACACAATTTGTTTGGTGATCCTCATGTCGTTCATATTAAACTAACACCCCAAGGTTATCAGGTTGAACACGTTGTTAAAGGGGATACAATGACGGAAGTTTTAGGTTATGTTCAGTATGATGCTGAAGATTTAGTTGAAAATATTCGCCGTCAAGCCGAACTTGCTTTACAACAAAATCAAATTACCATTGAAGAATCTCAACGGTTGCTACAAAATTATGAGAGTAGTTTGGGGCGATACACTTATCTGAGTTAACCCCAGTAACGGCAAAAAATCGGCGCAGGATGGGTGACATAAAAGGTTTTACAATTCCCACAGTAAATTCTGGGTGATCACCCACCTTAAAATATAGTCTAAAGTCTTAACATTCGGCTACGGCTTCAACCTCGAAGTCTGCAACCTCTCATTTAAAATGTCTTTTAAACCTTATTTTCTCCTTCCCAAGGGTGGAAGAAGAAGGGGGAAGAAACTCTCGATTGTTGCGCCGAATGGTAACATGATAGCAGTATCCGGCTTGCAGAACTCTGGATAGATGGGGCATTGTAAATAAAATTATGTTTAATTCAGAACCCAATAATAAACCAGTCAAAAAAGCGATAATTCCAGCCGCAGGTTTTGGGACTCGGATGTTTCCCGCAACCAAAGGATTGAAGAAAGAGTTTTTTCCGATTATTGATAAAGATGGACTGGCTAAACCGATAATTTTAGTAATAGTCGAAGAAGCAATTCAAGCGGGAATTGAAGAAGTAGGGATTGTTGTACAACCAACTGATCGCGAACTGTTTGAATCCTTTTTTAAACATCCCCCCAAACCGGAATTGTGGAACAAACTTTCAGAAGAACGACGAGAATATAGTAATTATTTACAAACCATCGGAGAACGAATTACGATTCTGACTCAAACCGAACCAGAAGGTTATGGTCATGCGGTGTTTTGTGCGGCGGACTGGGTGAATAATCAACCTTTTTTATTGCTGTTAGGCGATCATATTTATAGGTCTGAATTAGAGATTAATTGTGCGGGTCAATTATTAGAGATTTACAAACAAGTTCAACAGAGTGTGATTGGGTTGAGAGTTACACCCGGAAATATTATTCATCATTATGGTTGTGTGGCGGGAACATTTCAGCAGTCAGAAAAAATCTTATCTCTAACTCAAATTTATGAAAAACCGAGTTTAGATTATGCTTTAACTCATCTTCGGGTTGAGGGGTTGGATGATAATCAATTTCTCACGATTTTTGGTTTGTATGTGTTGGAAGCGCAGATTTTTGAGATTTTAGCCGCGCAAATTCAAGCCAATAAAAGAGATAAGGGAGAATTTCAGCTAACCTCTTGTTTAGAAATTTTCCGACAACAACAGCCAATAACAGGGTATATTGTTAAAGGTCAATGTTTAGACACTGGATTACCCGAAGCTTACCGTCAGACGATGATTGAGTTTGGGTCGAGAGTATAACTTTTATTTTTCCAGATTAAAAAGTAGAGGATTGCAGAAAAAATCTGATTGAAATAATTTCGAGTTAATAGGACAAGAATAGTAATGCTGGCTAAACGAATTTTACCGTGTTTGGATGTCAACGCAGGTCGAGTGGTAAAAGGGGTTAATTTTGTTGACCTCAAAGATGCGGGCGATCCGGTTGAACTCGCGTCTATCTATAACGAAGCGGGCGCCGATGAGTTGGTATTCCTTGATATTACCGCCACTCACGAACAGCGAAATATTATCCTCGATGTGGTTTATCGCACCGCCGAACAGGTATTTATCCCCCTCACCGTTGGGGGTGGTATCCAAAACTTAGAAATGATTAAAAATTTGTTAAGGGCGGGGGCTGATAAAATCAGTATCAATTCGGCTGCTGTTCGTGATCGGGAGTTTGTCAGTCGGGCTAGCGATCGCTTTGGGGCGCAATGTATTGTCGTCGCAATTGATGCACGTCGTCGTACTGATCCACAGAACCCTGGGTGGGATGTGTACGTGCGGGGAGGGCGTGAAAACACCGGAATAGATGCGATCGCCTGGGCTGTAGAAGTGGCGCAAAGAGGCGCTGGAGAACTTCTGGTAACGAGTATGGATGCGGATGGCACACAAGCGGGATATGATTTAGAATTGACTCGAACCATTGGGGAAAATGTCGAAATTCCGGTGATTGCTTCAGGGGGCGCTGGAAATTGTCATCACATCTACGAAGCATTGACAACAGGACGAGCAGAAGCGGCATTATTGGCTTCGTTACTGCATTACGGCCAATTGAGTGTAACAGAAATTAAGTCTTATTTGACCCAAGAGCAAGTTCTTGTCCGCAATTGTTAAATTCCGCAATTGTTAAATTCCGCAATTGTTAAATTCCGCTAAATTGCGATTAATTGTGATTTTAGGGGGTATTGCTGATGATACAGGTTAATAAGATTAATATTTCTCTCCAAATAGTTACAAAACTCCTGTTAGAATAGAGGAAATGTTACGAAACGTAACTTATGCTGATTCCTATTCTAATAATTGACGTTGCTTTGGTAGCTTGGTCTGTGCATCTGATGCAACAAGCTGCTCGTTATCGCGAATTCTCTTTTGTCTTGGCAGGTATCTTGGTTGCTATTTCGGCAGCCGCGATGATACTGGTTTACTTTTTAATGGGATCTTGCGTGGAACACCTTTTTCAAATTTCTAATCACTCCTATTCTTACTCCTCTTTTTAGGAGAGGATATTCATTCTAGGTTGTCTAAATGGGGGTTAAACAAGTCTTGTATTATCTAAAGCTGAGTAAGTTGGGCGAGATTCTTGACAAATTGATCTCAACTGAGCTATAGTAAAAAACGGTGCAAGGGGCTATAGCTCAGTTGGTAGAGTGCCTCAATGGCATTGAGGAAGTCAGCGGTTCGAGCCCGCTTAGCTCCATTACCTTGTATCTCTTAACTAACGTTGTAGCGATCGCTATTTCAAACGGCCTGAACGTAAGATACTGACGATCAGCCATAACCCAAAGAAACTCGCCACCCCAAACAAAGCGTTTGTCAAGATCGTCACTTGAGGAGTTTGTGCGCCTGTGGTGACAATGGCAGCTCCAATAATGAGAGCAGCAACGACAATACTAAACGAAAGTCGATTAGCCGAATCATCTAAACTGCGACGTAGAGGGTCTAACTCAGTCAGAGTTAAATTCCATTTCAGGGTTTCAGAGGTGACTCGATCTAATAACTGTTCAACTTGACGGGGAGACTGCAAAGATAAACTTTTCATATCTAAGGCAGTTCTTAATACAGTTTCTAAAGGATTATCTCCAAACAATTGACGTTGAAATAAATCTGTCATTAACGGTTTAATTTCTTCCATCAAATTCAACTGTGGATCAAAAGTTCGAGCGACCCCTTCTAAATTAGCAAGAGTTTTAGAATATAATCCTAAATTACTGGGAAGCTTGATTTTATTATCACGAGCCAGGGCTAAAATTTCATAAAAGACTTCCGAAAACTTAATTTCAGACAGACTCAAATTATAATATTTTCGCAGCATTTTAGCATATTCATTTTCCACCTTTGCTAAACTTGGGGGACGAGCAGCCTCAGCAATTTTCAGTGTGAGCTGAGTACAGCGTTGAGCATCGAGATCGACAATGGCGAGTAACAATTCTGTTAAAATTCGTTGGCTGCGGGGGTCAAGACGACCGACCATTCCACAGTCAAGTAAAGCGACTCGACCATCATCAAGATAAAACAGATTACCCGGATGAGGGTCAGCATGAAAGAAGCCATCAATATAAAATTGTTTAAAGAATACTCGACACACTAAAGTGCTAATTGCTTGACGTTCGGCTTGTGCATCTCCGTTATAATTTTTACCTTCTATTTGTGCCGTTAAAATCGGTTTGCCGACCAGCCATTCTAAGACTAATAACTTGGGTGTTGTCCTCTCCCAATAGACCTTGGGAACCATGATTTTTTCAGGATCAAACCAACGACTGTCAGCCAAATTTTTTCGTAATATTTCTGTATGTTGAGCTTCTTTGGTAAAATCCAATTCGGCTCTCAGCGCATTACCAAATTCATCGGCTAAAGCTGAAATATCGTAATCTTCGCCAAAGTCCGTTAACGCGACTAATTCTCCCAATCCTTTGAGAATGCCAATATCTTTTTCAATAACTCTATCAATACCCGGACGCTGAACTTTTAGAGCCACTTCTTGACCACTGTAGAGAGTCGCACGATAGGTCTGAGCAATTGAACCTGCGGCGACAGCTTGGGTGTTAATTTCAGCAAATACATCCTCTACAGGCTGTTGCAACTCTTGGCGCAGTAAGCCTTCCATTTCTGACCACGGTACCAGCGGAACTTGCGCTTGTAGGGTTGATAACGTTTCAATGTAGTCGGCGGGTAAAATATCAGGGCGAGTGCTGAGTAGCTGTCCTAGCTTGACGTAGACTGGGCCTAACTCGATTAAAATATTGCGAAGTACCTCAGGGGTTGGTAAGTTAGGTTTATCAGTTTTGCCTCCAGTCAGGAGACCTCGCATATAATCCCAACCGTTGCGGAACACAACTTCAGCAATTTGAGCTCGGCGAGAACTGGTTTGAGTGAGATTAGAAATCACGATGCCTTTCCAATAGATAGGGTCTATTCTTCTGTATTGTAATCGTTTGTAAAGAAGATAGACAGAGCTGATGTTTTGTGTTAACTCCTCCGGGAGCGTGTCGCAGAGACTTTATATCCTTCCTTCTCGAACTCAGTTATTTTTAGAACTCAACGAACTGACATGAACTGGCGATATCTCATTCCTTTTTTTGATCCTACAGTAGAACATTGGTCGATGGAAGCCCGCCTCCTGCGCTGGTTAACTTTTTTGTGGCTGAGTGTGGGGTTAGTTGTAGTTTTCTCTGCATCCTATCCCATCGCCAATATTGAACATGAAGATGGACTATATTACTTCAAAAGACAGGTTATTTGGATGTTCGTCGGCATGGTGGGATTTAATATTATTGTTAGAACTCCTATTCCTACAATCTTAAAAAGCGCACGAATTGGTCTTTTTTCTATTTTGGGGTTACTCATTCTAACGCTGGTTCCAGGCTTAGGTACAACAATTAATGGAGCGACTCGGTGGATTTCTCTTGGCCCGCTGCTGCTACAACCGTCTGAGTTACTCAAGCCCTTTTTAGTTTTACAAAGTGCTTGCTTTTTTTCTCAATGGTATCGCCTAACTTGGAAAACTCGACTGATTTGGTTAGGTATTTTTTCACTAATTTTGTTAACAATTTTGATTCAACCCAACCTCAGTACAACTGCTTTGTGTGGAATGACGCTGTGGTTAATTGCGTTAGCAGCTGGATTACCTTTACTGTATTTAGGCGGAACTGCTTTAGGTGGGATACTGTTAGCAACAATTAGTATTAGTTTAAATGAGTATCAAAAACTTAGGGTTTTGTCTTTTATGAATCCTTGGGCTGACCCGATGAATGATGGATATCAACTTATTCAAAGTTTGTTAGCAGTCGGTTCGGGCGGCGTTTGGGGAACAGGATTAGGATTGTCTCAACAAAAGCTGTTTTACTTACCCATTCAATATAGTGATTTTATCTTTGCTGTTTATGCTGAGGAATTTGGTTTTATTGGCGGCATTTTATTACTTTTGTTGCTCGGTGCTTATAGTACAATCTCATTGAGAGTTGCTTTAAATGCTCATCGAATTGAACATCAATTAGTTGCAATTGGGGTGATGGTGGTGATGGTTGGTCAGTCGATTTTAAATATTGGTGTAGCGACGGGGACGTTACCCACAACAGGTTTACCTTTACCATTATTTAGTTATGGGGGAAGTTCGATGATTGCTAGTTTAGCTTTAGCAGCATTATTGATTCGAGTCGCTCGAGAAAGTAATACAGCAGAAGTGGTTTCGCTGAAAAATCCGCGTTTAGAAACTCGACGAAGAAAATCACTTTCTCCAAAAAATTAATTTGCCATCGAAAAAATGACGTTATCAAAGGCAGAGGTCAGAATTTTTTTTCTCTCTGCCTATAGTTTTATCAACCTTTTTAGGTCAGGTTAATCTAGATGATTTAAACGCTTAAAATTCACTAAAAGTTCATCTTTTGGATAAGGAGTGGGTGAAATAGTCATCTCTAAATTTTGATTTGGAAGCAGTTCCCAGTCAAATTCTCGTAACAACATTGTCGCTAATACTTTCATCTCCAATTTTGCAAATTCTTTCCCCAAGCATTCTCGCATTCCACCCCCAAACGGAAGATAACCATAGGGTTTTTCCTCAGTTCGTTCGGGAGAAAATCGATCTGGGTTAAATTTTTCAGGTTCGTTATAAATGCTATGATCTTGATGGGTTCGTTTAATTTGATAGAGAACAGTCCAACCCTTCGGAAGCGTATAACCGTTAAACTCACAAGTCTCAATTACTTCTCGAAATGCACCTCCAACGGGTGGAATAAATCGTAATACTTCTTTTAAGACTTGATCTAAATAGGGCATCAATTTTAACTGTTCAAAGCTAAGGGGTTCTGTTCGTTGAAGTTGCTGTTGTTCTAGTCTTGCTTTTTCCAAAACATCCCGATGTTGGGCGAGAAGCAAACAAAAAGCAGTGACACTAGAAGTTAGGGTTTCGTGTCCGGCGAATAATAAAGTTAAAATTTGGTCTTTGAGTTCTTCAACACTCAAATGATTTCCATCCTCATCCTCTGCTTGCAATAATAAACCCAACGCATCTTCTCCGGGTTCGGCTTGGTGTTGGCGTTGACGAATAATTGTTTCAATTTGATTTAATAATTTTTGACGACAATTTAATGCTTGATTAAACTTCGTTCCCGGTAAACGCAAGGGAAGCGTAAATAATCCCCCACACCAGGTTTCAAACCATTCACCCATTGAACTTTCAGAAGCCGTCTCATCACCGATAAATAATTTACAAGCAATATCAAAGGTGTATTTTCTTAACTCTGGATACCAAGCAAAAGTTTTCTGCTGTTCCCATTTTTGTAAATAGCGACGAGTCATGCTTTCCATTGTCGGAACGTACCCTGCTAATGCCCTCGGTTGAAAAGCTTGGGCTAAGAGTTTACGGCGAGATTTGTGAATATCTCCGGTTTGAATTGACAAAGCATCTGGCCCTAAAAGGGTTCTGGTACTCGCTGGCCATTTACTTTCAAAATATTTCTTTTCATTCGTAAAGATAAAGCGATTTGCCTCACTTCCAATCATCATTATTGTGGGGCGACCGAAAATGTTTGTTTTGAAAACAGACCCGTATTTTTGATGTCGCTTTTTTGCAAAATCTTTATCTCTTAAAAAACTAAGGGTTTCTCCAATTAACGGTAAACCGAGATTTCCGGGGGGAGTTGGATGAGTTTGTTTTTCTTGTGTTGCTGTCATTCTACTTGAGTGTGAAGTTCTACTGTTAGTTAGTTTAACAAATTTGTTGAAGGGTCTGTTTGAGTTTCATCTAATCCAGTGTTGACTGGAAAATATCCTAACGCATTTAACGCCAATATTCCCGCCCCATAAGCAGGTTCATAACGAGGTAAAATCAGTCTCGCAGTCGGGGCGATTTGGTTTAAAGATTCAATAAATTTTAAGCGAAAATTGTTCATTCCTTGAAACACTCCGCCTATAGTTACTATTTCAACGCTTTCATTCGGTTCAAATAAACTATCTATGGCTATTTTTGTGGCGAAGACTAATTCTTCTATCGCAGTATTAATAATTTGATTGGCGATTTCATCTCCCTTTCTAGCGACTTCATCAACGATTTTAGCTAAATTGGCAATTTGTGAAACTGTCCATCCGCGTCTATAAACAACTTCGATTAAAGATTCAAGATTATCGAGGTTTAAATGGTGTTTGAATGCCGAAATTAATTGAGTTGAACCCAACCGCCCATCATGTGATTTTAACGCCGCTTTCAACCCGGAAATTGCGATATAATACCCGCTTCCTTCATCGCCTAAGAGATAACCCCAACCGCCAACTCGTTTCGTTTTTCCTTGGCTATTTTGTCCAAATATTTGTGAACCTGTTCCGGCGATCGCGACTATTCCGACTTGATGACCTAAACCCCCAACTAAAGCAATCATGCTATCACTTTTAATAACAGTAGAATTTGTTGTTAGTTCCCAATTTATTGATAAGTTTGAGTTAGTTTTGACCTGTTCAACTAAGTTTTGAATCACGTTAAAATCTTCTTTTCGACCCACGCCAGCGAGTCCAATTCCCAATCCTTGAATTAAAATATTATTGTAATTTTTGTGATCTAAAAAAATAGAAATGGCTTGATTAATAGCAGTTTCAATAGCATTTTTAGCAGAATCAATTCCCCCAGTTTGATAATTAGATGATCCAGCTTGTCCGCGACTGAGAATATTACCAGTTTCATCGATTAACAAACAAACTGTTTTTGTACCACCCCCATCAATACCGAGTACATAAACCATGAGAAATGAGAAGTTCAGAAGTTTTAAAAAACCAAGACACAAAAAACATCCAAAAAGAATAAACCTTCATGTCTTTATGTCTTGGTGGCGAATTGATCGATGAATCAATAGATTTTCCCGGTCAATTTAAGAAGCGATAATTAATTTTTTTGCTCGTTCAGCCCGGGCTTCTGCTGAGTCCATCACTTCGGGAAACTTATCAACAATTTCCCCTGGATAATTTTCTAACAGTCGAGTGGATAAAGAAACGCGACGTCGCCCTTCTTCAAGATCAATCACCAATGCTTTAACCGCCTGACCCACGGGGAATAAAGTCGGAAGCGACTCGATATATTTCTGACTGACTTCTTTAATATGAATCAATCCGGTTACGCCATCTAAATCAACAAACACACCAAACGGTTTAACGCTACTGACTTTCCCTTCAATTAATTGACCGACTTCTAGCTGACCAAAACTAACAGATTCTGAAGCTAAACGTTGAGAGAAAACCAATTTATTGCGATCGCGATCTAGCTCTAAAATATGAACAGTAAGTAACTGATCGATTAAGCTATTTAAGTCTTCCTTTTCACTCAAATGAGAGCGGGGAATAAATCCCCGTAGCGAGTCAAAATCTACTGTTACTCCCCCTCGGTTCATCCCTGTGACTCGAACTTGAAAGCTTTGAGCTTGCTGTTGAGATTCATTTAACTGATCCCAAACTTTTTCGAGTTCAAGTTGTCGAATTGAGAGGATAACTTGACCCTCTGCATTTTGTTCCCGAATGACTAAAAACTCTCGTTCTTCTTGGAGGGGTAAAATCTCAGACAAATCTTCAACATCGGCTAAAGAAGCTTCTTTTCGGGGTAAAAAACCGGGAGACTTTCCACCAAGAATGTCAATGTATACACCATCGCTCGTATATTCAAAAACCTGACCTCGGACAACTTGGCCTTTCTGGAGATCATAATCATGTTGCTCTAATGCTCTAGCAAAATCATCAAGTGAAAAAGACGTATTTTTCGTATTCATAGGAGTTCACAAGAAAACAAAGAATCAATTTATTGGGCTAATTTTTTTATGCTGACCCCCTTCTCAACTACCCAATTTCTGCGACTAATGTGTCTGGATTTTCCAATATAACCAATTCCTTCATCAGTCGGGAGCTATGGTTGCTAAGGTTGAACTGGAGTAAAGCCCCAATACCTAGTTTACTCGGTTGCTTTCAGTTCGTGACTAAAAAGCTGTTTAACGTGTTTCCAGGCATCTGCTGCTGCTGTTTGATCATAACTCTCCCGTTGATCACAGAAGAACCCATGAGTCGCCGAGTAGCGGAAAATTTGATGAGAAATTTGATGCTGTTTCAACGCCGCTTCAATTTGATCAACCTGTTCGTTGGGAATTAAAGGATCTTCTGTCCCAAAGAACCCGTAGACCACCCCTGTAATTTCGGCTGTACGGCTAACGGTTGGTTCACCGCCTCCAGGGGTTCCGGTGACAATTCCAGCCCCATAAAACGAAGCCGTTGCTTTAATATCCGGTAAAGTCGCCGCTAAATAAACGACATGACCCCCAAAACAAAATCCAATCGAACCAAACCCCTCGGGCTGAACTGATTTTAAACTTTTCAGGTAGTCAATTGTTGCTTGTACATCACTTAAGAGTTCCGATGCGATGGTTTGCTCCTTATATTTTCGACCCAATTGTAAATCTTCTGAACTGTAACCCACTTCAAAACCGGGAGCCTGACGTTGATAAATGGCCGGAGCGATCGCGACATAGCCCAATGCAGCAATTCGTCGAGTCACATCACGAATGTGATCATTGACTCCAAAAATTTCTTGAATAACAACAACACCTGGAAATGCTCCCTCGCCAACAGGTTCAGCTAAATAAGCGGCGATCTGTAAGTCCCCGTTAGCCACTGTAATATTAGCCGTGCGAATTTCTAAATCTGACATAATTCTCATTCTCGTGGAGCTTCTATATCAAAATATTTTTGCCAAACATAATTTCTCAGTAAACTACTCCATAGTACAGGTCATTGCCCCTAAATAGACAAGTGACTCACCAAAACTCGTGATAAATTTGTTAGTGATGCCCAAAAAGCAAAAACACTCCTATCCGAGAAACAGCTCTGTAGTACGGCAAGAGATGGCGCGGATCTCGCCAACCTGTTAAGAGCCTTGATAGTGTCCAGTTTGGCTGCATTGACTCAAGGATGTCGGGACGGTCGGTGAGTTCATCGGCACAGAAGTAACCCGTCGGTGCAGCAACACGACCCCCGATCAAAAATAACTCATATCGTTTTTCGTTTTTGGTCGCGTTGGGTGTGTAGTCCAAAACGAAAGCCTCTCGCTTTTAGGCAGAGGTAGGTTACATTCCTATACAGACCCATGACAGCACAGAGGTTTCGTTTTTAAACTTCTGGGGCTGACTTAAGGAGATTTGTTATGGTTCAGTTCTATATTCAGCCAGATAGTGACATTCCTGCCTCTAACCAGTTATTTAACCAAATTCGGTTTGCGATTGCCTCCCGGCAGTTTCCACCGGGACATCGTTTACCGAGTACCCGTCAACTCGCCATGCAAACCGGACTGCACCGTAATACCATTAGCAAAGTCTACCGTCAGCTTGAAGATAGCGGTCTAGTCGAAGCTCAGGCGGGTTCCGGAATCTATGTGCGAGCCTTGGGTCACGAAGGAGGTTCTCGGCTGAATTCGCCGATCCTAGAGCATTATCCAGAAGCTAACAAAATCATTCAACGGGGTCTAGATGAACTCCTGTCTCAAGGTTGTACCCTCAGCGAAGCCAGAGAACTGTTTTTAGCCGAGATTGACTGGCGTCTGCGATGTAGTGCTAGAGTTTTGGTGACCGCTCCCATGCAAGATATTGGGATTGGTCAGTTGATGGCTCAGGAACTTGAACAATCCCTGCGGATTCCTGTACAGTTAGTCCCAGTCGAACAACTCGCTGAAACGATTGAGCAAGTCCCATCGGGAACTATTGTCACCAGTCGTTATTTTATCGGCCAAGCAGAAGCGATCGCCGCACCCAAATCAGTTCGGGTCATTCCCATTGATATTTATGACTACGCTCGTGAAATCGAACTGGTTCAAGATTTACCCAAAGGCACCTATTTGGGAATTGTCAGCCTTAGTTCTGGGTTACTGCGAGCGACAGAGGTGATTATTCACAGTCTGCGGGGTGAGCAAGTCTTGGTGATGACCGCTCAACTAACGGATACTTACAAGATTAACGCGATTGTTCGCAGCGCTCGGGTGATTATTTGCGATCAGGCGAGTTTTGAGACGGTGAAAGAATCCGTTCAAGGAAACCGAGATGAAATTATCCGTCCCCCACAACTGCTCTGCTGTGAAAATTATATCGGTGCCGAGTCAATTAATTTGCTGAAACGGGAGTTGGGATTGAAATAGCAGAAATTGACAACAACTTCCCTTAAAATAAATGGCAACTGGTGTTTAATGCTTCCGTCTCCTGTCCTGTGATCAACTCATCAAACTCAAGCAACTATCATGGAACCTTCAATTAATCTCAGACAAGCGATCGAACGGCGACGGGCGGCTCGCGCTTTCAAAAGCGATGTGATTCCCAGCGTAATCATACAGGAAATTCTCCGACTCGGCTTACAAGCTCCTTCTGGATACAACCTTCAACCCTGGCGGTTTATCGTCGTTCGCAGTCAAGAAAACAAACAAAAGTTGAAAGCCTGTGCGTTTGATCAGCGTCAAGTCGAAGAAGCACCTGTGGTGTTGATCTGCTGTGGCGATCGCCGTGTTAATCAATCTGATTATATTGAATCCGTGATTGAACTGGGTAAAGAGCAAGAAGCGGGGATGAATGATGCCTATGCTGATTTTATCCGCTCCAGTGTTCCGGCGTTGTTTGAAAATCGTCCCTGTTTTGACTCGATCGAAGCTTGGACAAACCGCCACACGATGTTATCGGTTGCTTATCTGATGATTGTGGCTCAAAGTTACGGGGTTGACAGTTGTCCGATGGAAGGATTTGTAACCCGTCAAGTTAAGGAAGCCTTTAAAATTCCCGAGGAGGTGGATGTTTGTTGTATCCTGGCGATGGGATATGCGGAAGAACCTTTTAAACGGTACGGTGGACGCTTTAGTTTACAAACAGTTTGTTATGGAGAAACCTATGGTGATTTTTTTGAAATATAACGGAATTATTTTTCAAAATTCTAGCCTTGAGGATGAATAATTTTTTCTGTATCGAACACTTTTATCAAACATAGTTCGGGTGTGTTTTAGCATCAGAGGAAAATAACCCATGAAAACTACACTTATTAAAGAAAAGCCAGGAAAACTGCAAAAAGACAACTCCCAGAATTCTGCCGATGTTCGTCAAGATTCGTCGGTGGAAATTCAAGACAAACGTGAGGAACTCGAAACACTCAACCCCTTTTCGGATTGGGAAGATAATCCTTTTGATCCTCAAGATATCCAAGAAATTGACGCGATACCCCAATCAAAATCTGAGAACCCCCAGTCAAAATCATTAAGAGAAAGCCTCGATGAACAGCCAGAGGTTCCCGCAGAAAAGACGCAAAAGAATTACTTACTCACCCCTCAAATTGGCATCAGTTTACTCGCCATTTTTGGCTGTGTGTATGTGATGACTCGCCCTTGTGTAATTGGTGAATGTCAGGTGATTGATACCGCCAAACAACAAGCTCAAAAGTCAGAAGAAACCATTAGAAATGTAACCACTTCTCAAGCGCCCGGAATTGCCAAAGAACAGCTCGATGGAGCAATCAAACAACTCCAAAGAATTCCTTTTTGGTCGCCCTATCATCGCCAAGCTAGAGCGCTTTTCTCGACTTATAAACAAGATTCTAAAGAATTAGAGGCAGTCGTCAAAGCCTTATGGATGGCAGGGTTAGCCTCAGAAGAAGCCCAAAACCCTCCCTATAAAGTTGAGGAGTGGGATCAGCTCAAAACGCGCTGGGAACAAGCCATCACTCAACTCGAACAGGTTCCCCCAGAAAATACCATTTATCCTTTTGCTCAAAATCGACTCGAACAATATCGGGCAAACTTAGCCGAAGTTAGAGGACGCCTCGCTCTCGAACGTCAAGCCGGCCGCACCCTCGCCGAAGCCAAAAAAGTCGCTCAAGTCGCTCTAGCCCGTCAGGGAGTCGCCAGAGGCGTGGAAAGTTGGCAATTGGTTTATGAGACCTGGCAGAGTTCGACCAATACATTAGCTTCTGTTACCCCCGGAACTACGGCTTATCAAGAGGCGCAACTGTTGCTGGCTCGATATCAGCCTCAGTTAGAAGACGCTCGCGATCGCAAAACGATTGAACAAGTCGGACAAGATGCTTACAACCGAGCGGTGAATAATGCAGATCGAGCCAATATCTTTGCGGAGCGGGGGGCTTGGTCAGAAGCGGTAAAATACTGGTCTCAAGCGATGACTTATGGGAAACGAGTTCCGATGAGTAGTTCCTATCATGTGGAAATTCAACCGTTGATGACGTCTTATACCGCGTCTTGGAAGCAAGCAGAAGCGGAAAATAAGGTCGCAACTCGCGTGAATAAAGCGCGTCAAGATTTGAAAACGGCTTGTACGGGTTCTCCGACAATTTGTAGTTATAGCGTGAGTCGAGATTTGATTACGGTTCGCCTAGCTCCGAACTATGTAGAAAAAATTGAAAATACTGCCATTACAGGCGATCGCAGTGGCAACCCTCAAAAACGCAATGAGGCAGAAAAACACGTTCAAACATTGAAAATTGCCCTAGAATCTATTAGTGATAATGCAAAGATTCCCTTAGAAGTTTATAAACCTAACGGTCAAAAAATTGGGGTTCATCTCCCCCAGAATTAACCCAAGAATTTACACGGTAGGGGCGCAAACCGCAGCGCCCTCTTAAAGATTGGTTGGATAATTTTCAGATAATAATGAGCCGTGAAGTTCGGGATAATTTTTCAGATGATATAAACTCAACCTTTACTCTCAAACACTCAACCATGATTCAACCTTTACGTGACATTCAAACCGCTCAAGGGGCTACATTAGAAGACTCTACAACGGTTCCTCTCAGTTTTGGAAATGATAGTAAAGCGATCGCTGCGACTCAAAGCGGTGTTGCATTATGTGATCGGAGTCATTGGGGACTTCTCCAGATTTCTGACGAAGATCGATTGCGGTTTTTACACAACCAAAGTACCAATAATATTCAATCTCTGCAACCCGGACAGGGATGTGATAGCGTATTTGTCAGTTCTACAGCTCGTACCATTGATTTAACCACATTTTATGTGACCGAAGATGCGGTTTTAATCTTAGTTTCACCGAACCGTCGTCAGATGTTAATCGACTGGCTAGATCGATATATATTCCCGATGGATCGAGTTGAATTAAAAGATATTAGCGATCAAAATGCTATTTTTAGTTTAATTGGGCCGCAAAGTCATCAACTTTTAGAAAGCTTAGGAATAACACCTCTAACAGATCAACCTTATGCAACCCATCAACAAGTTGAAATAGAAAATATTCCTGTCCGAGTGGCAGTTGGGAGCGGTTTAACGACAACAGGATATACGTTAATTGTATCCGTTGATCATGCCGTTTCGATCTGGAAAACCTTGATCGGATCAGGAGCGATCGCCATGGGAAATCGCATCTGGGAACAGCTTCGGATCGAGCAAGGAAGACCTTTCCCTGATTCTGAACTAACCGATGATTATAACCCTTTAGAAGCAGGATTATGGCAAACAATCTCTTTTGAAAAAGGTTGCTATATTGGTCAAGAAACTATCGCTCGTTTAAATACTTACAAAGGGGTCAAACAAAAACTTTGGGGACTAAAATTAGAGGCTCCCGTTACTGTGGGAACCGAAATCAAAGTAGAGGATAAAAAAATCGGTACACTGACCAGTTTTATTCAAACTGAAAGCGAATTTTTAGGGTTAGGGTATATTCGCACCAAAGCAGGTGGAAAGGGTTTAAAAGTGAAAGTTGGAACAGTCGAGGGTGAAGTGATAGAAGTTCCATTTTTAACCCATCCTGCGGAGTAAAAGATCACGAGGAGAAAGAAGGAATGATAGAGGAAAATCAATTCTTTCTCCTTGCAAGTTCAGTCCGAATGGTGTGGAGCAAATTTTTGATAGAGTAAAGCTTTAACCGGTTCTCCTCCATACAAATGATGTTCAACAATAGTCGAAACTTCCTCCGGTTGAATGCGATCATACCAGACTTCCTCCGGTAAAATGATCACCATCGGCCCATTACCACATTGTCCTAAACACCCTGTCGCTTCAATCCCAACATCAGGAATAGATTCTGCTTGAAAAGCAGCTAAAACTTGAGCCGAACCTTGTTTACGACAAGTGCGATTTTGACAAACAAGAACCTTTTTTGAACATAGATGTATCATAACCAATAATTATAATCAGAATTAAAAAGCAGCTAAATTAACGATCGCATCCCCTTGATTGACTAAAGGATTTTGTTGAGTACAAATCACCAACCCATTAATCGGTGCGCGTATCCGAACACTCGCATCTCCAAACGCATCAGAGATCACCCCTAGAATTTGTTTTTCGTAGACTCTTTCCCCGAGTTTAACACTCAAGAGTAAAATTCCACTGCTAGAAGCCCTTATCCATCGAGTCTTGCGGACTTCCACCGGATCATTAGGTTGAGAATGAACTTTCGGTTCGTACATTCCCAAACTCGTCATCACCCGCAACACCCCTTCAACCCCAACTCCAATGGCATGAGGATCGAAGCGTAACGCCTCTCCCGCCTCGTAGAGTAACACCGGAATTCCCTTTTGAGTTGCAGCTTGTCGCAGGGAACCATCACGGGTTTGAGAGTGAATAATCACAGGCGCACCAAAAGCTTTAGCACATTCGTAGGTTTGGGGATCATCAAGGTTGGCGCGAATTTGAGGTAAATTATTGCGATGATCAGAAGCCGTATGTAAATCAATACCATGCGTACAACGGTTGACAATTTCTTCCATGAATAACAATGCCAACCGTCCTCCCAAAGATCCCCGTTTAGAACCCGGAAAAGATCGATTGAGATCTCGACGATCCGGAAGATACCGAGATTGATCGATAAAGCCAAATACATTTACAATGGGAACTGCGATCACTGTTCCTCGCAATTCTTGCGGCGAAATTTGTTGTAGAACTCGGTGAATAATTTCCACGCCATTGAGTTCATCCCCATGAATGGCAGCACTCACCCAGAGTCGCGGCCCCTTCGTCACACCGTTAATTACAACGACAGGTAACGACAACATTGTTTGTGTGGGTAGACGAGCAACTGGAATTTCAATGCGTCGTTTGTGTGCAGGGGGAACGGAAAATCCGCCAATTTCTATCATGCTGGTTAATTCATCATAAAATTAAATCGTAACGCCGAATATCGGGTGGAGTAGCGATTAAATTCTGAAGTTTTTCAGTTGCCGCTTGAATATGATCGCTCGCGAGATCAGTTTCTAAAGCCGATCCCCGTTTCCCAAGTTTCCACAAAGGTAAAATCAGTGGAACACGGTTTTGTATAAGTTCGTACTGAATGCAGCCCGGTTCTTGACGAGTCGGTTAACCAGTTCTGACAAAACAGCTTTCAAGGGTTCGACACGCAAGGTTTTCTTCATGGTTTGTCGAAAGGGAAAAGTCTTAAAATAAAAGGTTTTATTCGTTTTTTTTTAGTTTAAATGACTTAATAGTTCAGAGGCGACTCGACGATAATCAGAAGCGGCTTCTCTAGCGTTTTTGCTTTTGGCTTGGGTAATGGGTACACCGTCGAGGGGACAACGTTCGTGGGCTTTGTAGGATCGAATGAAATTTCTAAAAACAGGAATTCCGGTTTCTTGCAAAGATTTTTGGGCTTCGAGGGCATCCCCCAAACTCCGAGGATCGACTTTAGTCAGGAGAACCCGATGAGCGACTTTGGCTGGAGTGATCGTGTGTTTCACGGTTTCAATTAAAGCCACTAAATCCATGGGTGCGACTTGACTCGGGAGAACTAAAAAATCCGCAATCGCGATCGCCGTCAGTAGAGAACTTGATTGTAAAGTAGGAGGGGTATCGATCACAACTAAGTCAACGTTTTTGATTTGTTTGAGTTGTTGTAACAGTGGAGGACGGGTTTCACAAGATAACTCAAAAGGCATTTCACCCCGCTCAACCCACCAGCCCGCCGAATTTTGCGGATCAGCATCGACTAATAAAGTTGAGAAGCGCTTGGAAAGGATTGCGGCTAAATTGACTGCGGTTGTCGTTTTACCCACGCCACCTTTGCCGTTGGTAATAACAAGAATTTTTGGCATAGTCTGTTTTAGAAGGTGGAGAAAAAGGAGACTCTTAATTTTGAGGTTCTCCGAAAAGGAGAAAAGGGAGTCACCCTCTCAACAGACTTTAGTATATAGTAAACTTCTCCTGTTAACCCTTGTCGCTCTCAATTATTAACTTAATTATCTCTGACGATTATTTTTTTGAGATCAACTCCCAAAGAATTCAACAAATTCAACCTTCGGGAGTCAGAGGTTTGAGGAGAGTTAAAGGGATTGATTCGACACTTACTCTTTCTCCAATTTGGTGATTTTAAAACCGTTTACGAGAGTTACGGAGGCGTCGGCGTTCCCGGTGTCTCGCGATTTCTTTCCGCTTTTGTTTTTGAGCCAGTGTTTCAAAGTGACGGTTCTTTTTCATATCTGCAAAAATACCTGCCCGAGAGACTTTTTGCTTGAACCGACGCAAAGCTGATTCTAGTTGCTCACTTTCACCGACGATAACTTGAGCCATTCGATCTCCTCTCTTGTAAATTTCTGCCGATCTTGCTCAACAGATCGCTTTTCATTCAACAGCAGCAAGACGGGTTTTATCCCGTCGCACACTGAATCTAAATTTGATCTCTGTCAATCTCGGAACTTAATAGCGGTTAGAGAAACGATCTCCTCTGCCTCCTTGACCGAAAGAGGAACCTCGATCTTCGCGAGGTCTTGCCTTATTCACTTTGAGGTCACGTCCCATCCATTCCGCACCATCGAGCTTTTCAATTGCTGCTTGCTCTTGGGTATCGGCATCCATTTCGACGAACGCAAAGCCCCGAGGACGACCTGTTTCGCGATCCGTGGGGATGCTCACTTGTTTAACAGTGCCATATTCAGCAAATACCGATCTTAAATCTTCTTCAGTTACCTGGTAAGAAAGATTACCTACATAAACGGACATACAATTGACCTCCCAAATCGGATAAATGTAGAGACAGAGATTTCGGAAGGTAAGCAATGCCAAGTAAAACAGAACGAAAACGAAACTGTCAGCACTGAAAGCAACAACTGCAACCGATATCCAATTCTCAGCCTTAATTGTAGCACGGCTCGTTGAGTCATCAATGCTGTCCGGTGCATGGTGACTATGGCATCAGATCATGTTCATCTCCATATCTGTTTGATACGACGGGGAAAATCAGCAGTAGGAGAATACTTGATTCTATAACGACCTACATCACGGTTAACCTTCACCGCCAAATCAATTTGGCGAAGACCGCTTATATTCCCCGTATTGAGACGGCAGGGCTTTATGCTCCGCTACCATAAGTTCTGTTCCACAGAAGAAAACTATTCTGATTTATTGATTACTTGTCCCTGACTTTTGATAGAGGAATCTCGGGTAGAATTATCTTTATGATTAGGAGCGACATTAGTATTTTGATAAATTTCATGGACTTCGGTATAAAAGGTAAAGTGGCGCTGATTACAGGTGGCGATTCAGGGATTGGTCAAGCCACCGCTAAATTATTGGCAGCCGAGGGGGTGAAAATTGTTTTACTCGATAAAACCTCTCAAAAGCTAGAGTCGGCAGCTGAAGAAATCCAAAAAATTGGGGAAGTGATAGCCGTTCAAGCCGACTTAACAAATTTAGAAGAAGTTGAAGTAACTAAACAAAAAATTATCAATCAATTTGGCGCACTTCATATTTTAGTTAATGCAGCCGGAATTACAGGCGCTCAAAAAGAATTTTTAGAACTAACGGATCAAGATTGGTACGAAACCATTGAAGTTGATTTTATGGCAGCAGTACGAGTTTGTCGTGCTTTTATTCCCTTAATGCAACAGGCAGGTTGGGGACGTATTGTGTTAGTCGGTTCAGAAGATGCGGTACAGCCCTACACCGATGAGATGCCTTATTGTGCCGCTAAAGCTGCTATTTTGAATTTAACCAAAAATCTATCGAGTGCCTATGCTCAAGATGGCATCCTGGTTAATTCTGTATCTCCTGCGTTTATTGCGACTCCGATGACCGATAAAATGATGGAACAGCGATCGCAAAAACTCAATGTTAGTTTTGAGCAAGCGATTGATAGCTTCTTGAAAGAAGATCGTCCTCATCTGGTCTTACAACGTCGTGGAAAGGCTCAGGAAGTTGCTGCTGTAATTGCATTTCTCTGTTCAGAACAATCCAGTTTTGTTGTGGGTTCTAACTATCGTGTTGATGGTGGCTCAGTTGCGTCAGTCCATCATTAAGAGTAACTATTCCTACAATAAATGGAGATTAAAATGTTAACTGAAATAGAAGTGCATCCCTTTGTTGAGTGGGGCAGTGGAGACAAAACGTTAGTCTTTATTCACTATTTTGGCGGTGCTGCTATAAGCTGGCAGTGGGTGGCTCAACAACTCCCCGACTTTCGTTGTATTGCCTTTAATGTCCCCGGATTTGGTGGAACATCTGCCCCTCAAAAACCGACTTTGCAGCAGTATGCTGATACTATATCGCAAACCCTCGCAGATCTCAATCTAAAAAATTATTCTTTAATCGGACATTCAATGGGGGGCAAATTGGCTTTGCAAGTGGCTATAAATTGTGATTTTTCCCCACAACAAATTATTTTAATTGCTCCGTCACCTCCGACTCAAGAACCGATGCCGGAGGCAGAAAAACAGCGATTGCTCGATCACCATCCCAGTACAGAAAATGCGGAAACAACAATTAAAAATGCAACTCAAAAACCTTTAGATGAGGAACAATATGCTGTGGCAATTCAAACTCATAAAATTGTTGAAGATGCGGCTTGGCGCTGGTGGTTATTGGAGGGAATGAATCACTCAATTGCGGATCAAATTGTACAATTGCGTATACCTGTAACTGTTTTAGCGTCTAAAGATGACCCGGTAATTTATTATAGCCTGATTCAAAGTGATGTTATCGGTCTTCTTCCGAATGCTAAACTGATTACCATTGAGAATGTTGGACATCTTATTCCTCTCGAAACTGCCGAATGGACAGCAACACAATTACGTCAGATTATCCTTTCTGATCAAGAGTAGTAGCTCTCAATTAGAGTTATCTTTCCTCCCCAGATTTTAGCGAATTGCTTTCCCGTTTTCTGGCTATCACTTCAAATTAGAATATCTGTTTCAAGTCTAAAATAAACCCCGGTAAAACATCCTCACCAGAAAGATGAGTGGGGTTACGTGAACTACTTACACTGACCTGACGGTACAGTGTAGGCTTCCTGTCCAAAAGAAAGCGCAGTAGTGGATTTCTTGCGTCCTCCCTTACCAGTAAAAAACACTTGTGATAGAATCTTATCATAGCAACTCGGTGATAAATGTTAGTCTACGAAGCCAAGTTAAAGGGCAATCAACATCAGTACGAAAGGTTAAATGAAGCCATTCGCACTGGCTTGTTTGTCCGCAATTCTTGTCTTCGTTTCTGGGAAGATGGTAACGCCAAAAGTCGCAATGACTTATATAAGTACGTCACTCGACTAGCCAAGAACAAGGACTTCCCCTGGACTAATAAGCTTAACTCACAAGCTCGTCAAGCAATGGCAGAGCGTGCTTGGGCTGCAATCTCTCGGTTTTTTGATAACTGTAAAAAGCGGATCTCAGGAAAAAAAGGATACCCTAAGTACAAGAAAAATAGACCTAACCACGGTTCTGTTGAGTACAAAGTCACAGGCTGGAAACTGTCCGAGAATCGAGACAGAATAACCTTCACTGACGGCTTCAAAGCTGGTGAGCTTAAACTCTATGGTAGTCGTAATTTAAACTACTACCAAATTGAGCAAATAAAACGAGTTAGAGTAGTCCGTCGGGCTGATGGATTTTATGCTCAGTTTTGCATCGACTACGACCGGACTGAGGAGAGACAACCAACAGGTAAAACTGTAGGGCTTGATGTGGGTATTTCTGCTTTCTATACTGACTCTGATGGTAATAAGGTAAACAATCCTAAATATCTAAGAAGGTCTGAAAAGGCTCTTAAGCGCTTGCAGAAACAAGTTTCTCGGAAGTTCAAGAAAGGTCAACCTCAGTCCAATAACTACAAAAAAGCTAAACAAAAGTTAGCGAGGAAGCACCTCAAGGTAAGTAGGAAGCGTAAAGACTTTGCTGTTAAAACTGCATTGTGCGTAGTCCGGTCTAACGACTTGGTAGCCTATGAGGACTTGAAGGTGCGTAATATGGTTAAAAATCACAAGCTAGCTAAATCAATATCAGACGCTAGCTGGACAATGTTTAGGATTTGGCTGGAGTATTTTGGGAAAATATTTGGCACGGTAACAATTGCCGTACCTCCTCAGTACACCAGCCAAAACTGCTCTAATTGCGGCGCAATTGTTAAAAAATCTCTCAGCACTCGTACTCACAAATGTAAGTGTGGAACGGTGTTAGATAGAGACGAAAACGCGGCAAAAAACATCCTCAAATTAGGACTAAGTACCGCAGGGCATACGGGGTGCGATTCGTTCTCTAGAAACCAGGATTTCATGGTGGATTAGAGGCAAGGAATCAGGAGAAGTGCCTTAATCTTCTCAACACTGAACCTTGACAACTCAGTAATTCGTGAGAGTGAGGATTAATCCAATTCTCTCCCTCTGAAGGCTTCAGAGGACAGCATAACCCACAGGACATAGCATGACAACCTATATCCTGCTGTGCATGGGTTAAATGGAGGTAACTGGTAGCCTAAACTGGAATCCCTCCTAGCATAGTCAGATATGGTTACGCAAGGAACTTACGTTTTA
>NZ_AUZM01000033.1 GCF_000478195.2 Lyngbya aestuarii BL J
TCGATTGGCAAATACAGAAGGATTAGGAGGACGTTCAAACCCTTCAAAAAATCGAGCAAATGTGTTAGCACTGGTATCAATATGTTCCGGAACTGCGACTGCAAAACCATGAGAGGCTAAATGTTCAGCAATATAACTAAACGTTTGAGGATCGGAACCCAAACCATGAGAAATAACGATTAAAGGAACAGACTTTTTGACTTGAGGTAAATAAAGTCTCAAAGGTGAAGGCTGATCGCGATTAGGATTGCGAAAGGTCAATTCTTCTTCTGTCCAGGGAATTAAACCTTGTGTTCTGGGATCGGGTAAGTTAAAAGTATAGTTTTCATTAATTTGAGCCTGTTGTGCTTGCTGTTCAACTGATTGAATAACTAACTCATCTTCAACCAAAATCTGAAGAATATCTTCTAAGAGTTCTAAACTAAAATCTAAATCAACTCGAATACTTTCGCCGGGAAATTCTTCTAAAATACGCAAAATCGTTAAACCTTCAGGATGAGCTGAGGCTTGACCAATTGCTATTCTTAATGCTGCATAACCATTCTCATTTTTGTCTGTTTTCAACACTTTTCCGATCCGAGTCAACAGAACCCTTCCAGTGGGTGTATCAAGAAACTGTCCCACACTCCAAGGACTGGCTTCTAAAGGCGTTTGTAAAATTGTTCTGAGTTTCTGCCCATCTTTTAATTTCAGCAGTGTTCCATACAACGACAAGATGGGAGTAACTTTACCTTGTTTTGCAAACTGTTGAATTTATCAATAGAAACGGAGGATTCCGCAGGGCCATAAGAAATGGTAATTTGTTCTGCACCTAAAGCAGGAATTGCAGTTAACACGCTAGAAACAATTCCTATATTCAGTGCAACTAAACGGGAATTGAGGCGAGATAACTTCGGTTGACGAGCAAAGAAAAGTTTGTGTAATCGGGAGTTCAGTCGAGGTATAAATTTAAACATAATGGTATTCTCCCAAATCAAAAGACTGATAAATCAGAAAGAGGATCGTTAAAATCGGCTTCTGAGATTAAGAATATTTTGAAGCCTAAAAAGTTTTTTCTTTGATCTTCAGTGATTTGCCGGAAATTTTGCATTTTTTATCTGCAATTTTCCTATCCTCTTTCTGTCTATCTGTCTCCTCGCCCTACCCTTAAGACTCGATACTCCGTTCAAGTTGTACAAACGGAATCAACCATTTAACATCATAGGGTTGCAGAGTGATTACCATTTTATCGTTTGTTGTCGTCCACCCCCGTTGATCAACAAGATCATACCAGTGAGTTTCTGCTGCTTCAAGTTCCGATAAAGGAATTTCAACTTGACAAATTTTGTTCGCAACATTGGTTAACGTCAGGATAGATTGATCCTGTTTTGGAGAGGTTCGCAATACAGCAAAGACTTCGGGAGAAATCATCAAAATCTTTTGTTCTCCATTGGGATGAAAAGCTGTATAACGTACCCGAAGATCGAGTAAATGTCCTAATTTTTTAAGAATAAGAGAAAGCCGGGATTTGCGATCCTGTACATCTTCAATTAAGCGGTTAACATCAATCACTCGACGGTTAATATCTCGTTTAGATTTAGTTCGCAACACGGCATCAATATCATTGCGAGTTCCAATTAAACCATGAAAATAAATCCCCGGAACCCCTCGTAATACTAAAGCAATACTGCGAGAAGCCACAAAACGTTTCACTTGAAAACTAATATCTTCTCCATTATTATCAAGGTTGAGAGCGCTATACCAAGTTGTATTAATTTCATAGGGTTCTTCGCCCTGTTCCCCGCTTTTGTAGGAAACAAATGCCCCATGTTCTCTGGCTTTTTGGATAATAAAATTAATTTCTTCTTGAGGTAAAATACTCTTGACTCCCATTAATCCTACGCCATCATGGGTATCTAGCATATTCAAAAATGTCGTCATTTTGGACAAGTATTTGAGTTCTTTTGCCCAATTCGATAGAGTGGTTGTATCTTCTCGATAAAAGGTGTAAAGCACTAAAGGCGGTAAGGCAAAATTATAAACCATTTGTGCCTCATCATCACCCTGACCAAAATAGGAAATATTTTGCTCGTGAGGTACATTGGTTTCGGTAATTAATCCCACAGTTGGAGCGACAGCTTTGACAATATCACGAAAGAGTTTAATGACTTGGTGAGTTTGTTCTAAATTCGCGCAGGGGGTTCCGGGTTCTTCCCAAAGATAAGTCACCGCATCTAAGCGCACTAAATTGGCTCCCCGTCGAATATAAAGTAGGAGAGTTTCTATTACCCCTAACAGAACTTTAGGATTTTTATAATTGAGGTCAATTTGATCGGGTGAAAAGGTTGTCCATACCCAAATCTGGCCGTTAATCGATTGAAATTCTGTTAAAATATCGGAAGTTCGAGGACGAACAATCATCCGCCTTTCTTCGGGTGTTAGTTCATCGGGGGAATGATAAGTTGTAAAGTAATCTTTGTAGTCGGGGTTGCCATTAAGCATCCGTTGAAATAAAGGACTTTTGGAGGAAACATGGTTAAAAACACCATCAAACATCAGTTGATAATAGTTTCCCATTTCCTCAATATCTTTCCATGATCCTAAGTTGGGATCAACGCTATCAAAATCTATGACAGAAAAACCGCGATCAGAAGAATAGGGAAAGAACGGCAAAATATGGAGAGTGTTGATACTTAACCCCAAATAATGATTTAAAAAATGAGCTAAGGTTGAGAGTGGAGATTGTCCATCTCCTTTGAGTAAATCACCGTAAGTAATCAAGATCAAATCCCATTCGGTAAAGCGATTATTGGGGTCAAAATCTTGTTCTTCTTCGATGAGTTCGGAAGGTTTATGAGCATAATGAACTTTCAAAATTCTTTCTAATTCAGGCATAAATAGTTTTGCCTGTTCTTCACCATAAAGAAAACAAAATCGCTCGAACATTTGTTGATGCAATTCGGGCGCTATTTCTAAGGGAGATCTGGTGTAGTCTGGTGCATCATTGTAGGGAATTCGGAGTCTCCGCATTGATTTTTGAAGCTGCTGACTGGTGTGATCCATAGCGATTGTTTGAATTATTGCACTTATTCTTGAAGATTATAACGGTTTCTGGACGGATCAGCATCTAGATCAGAGATTCAAAAAATAAAGTTATTTAATTTTAGTAAATTCAACAATATTCTCAATTATAATTGGAGTTTAATCATCAGTTTTATTGATTTCTTCAGCCGTATATAAACCCACTAATCGAGCTAAAATAATAGCTGAATACATTTGTCCGATCAGTGCTTCTAAGTTAGAAAACATCATTCCTTTATGATTTTGTGGGACAATATCTCCATATCCTAATGTTGTTAACGTTGTAAAACTATAGTAGAGGAAGATATTCAAACTCTGGGTTTCTTGTAAGTTAATTGCTTCTGAAAAAGAATCGCCATCTAATAAAAAGAGAAGATTATAAAAGAATGCCCATAAAATCCCAATCAAAAGATAGATACAAATTCCCCCTCGAATGGTATCGTTTCCTACTTTTTGGTCGGAGAAAATTCGTTTACCAATCACCAGAATAGCTAAACTGATAAAAATAATATCAATAATTCGATTTATTAAAATTAAGCTTTCGCTCCAGCTTGGAATGAAATGATATTGAGCGATAATTTCACAAATAAAAGCTAAAAATGCCAGCAATACATAAACCCAAAAAGTTACTTTATTGAGATTAAATGTATTAATAATTAGGAGCAGAGTAGAGAGAAACGTAATTGAGATAATGACTGATCCCGATGCACTATCTTCTAAAAAGGGAGAACTAATCAACAAGAAAATTAGAACACCCAACAATCGAGTATATTTGGTTTGATAGAAATTTTTCTGAGAGAAGGTAGGAAAGAATCTCATATATTCTGAGATAAACAGCAGCGTTCAACTTGGAGTCAACTGTACTGCTCAGTAAATTTACGGAGAGAAATTTATTGTTCTCGGATTATATAGAAAACTATACAGAAAACTATACAGAATCTTGTACCTGTTCAGCATAATCTTTGAGTTTATTGGCAAACTCATCGCTGTTAATCAGTTGAGTCAGTTGACTGGCGGCTTTTTGGACTCGCTGAATATACTCCAATTTTTTCTCCTCAGACCAAGTATTATTGTACCGACTCAATAATTCGGCTGAAAGTAAAATCGTTGTTAAAGGGGTACGCAGTTCGTGGTTAACGACGGTGATCAAAGATTGATGATGATTGGGACTGAGTTGGGAAGTATTCATGGTTAAGCTGATCCATTATCACTAACAGTCTATACTCCTCTATCATAAACGCAAATCCAATTAACTTCATCCGAGAAAATACGGAATAAAAAAAGGTGATTTTGAACAGCACTCACAGAACAGACTATCGTTGTAAACTCCGAGGGTCAAGAGCATCTCGTAGGCCATCGCCGAGTAAATTAAACGCCAGTACCGTCAAAATAATCAGTAGAGCAGGAGGTAAAATCAGCCAGGGTTGTAAGACTAAAATAGAAGCATTTGTTGCTGATGAAAGTAAATTCCCCCAAGAGGGATCGGGTTCTTGAATGCCTAAGCCAATTAAACTCAAAACTGACTCAGACACAATAAATCCGGGAATTGCTAATGTTGCAGAGATAATCACATAAGTAGCGGTTTGAGGCAGAATATGACGCCAAATAATATAGAGCGGATTTGCACCCATAGCTTGAGTTGCTTGTACAAATTGCCGCTCTTTAATCGATAGAACTTGTCCACGAATAACCCTCGCTAAACCCGCCCAACTAATAAAAGAAATAATTACAACAATTAATAAATAGCGTTGAGCGCTACTCAGTTCAGGAGGTAATATAGCGGCTAGAGCTACTAACAAATAAATGCCAGGAATCGTCATTAAGACTTCTACTACACGCATAATCAGCGTATCAGTCCACCCTCCAAAGTAACCTGAAATTCCACCCAAAATTAGACCGATGGGGAAGTAAATTGCAATTCCCACAAAGCCAATACTCAAACTAATTTGACTGCCAAAAATTAAGCGACTAAACTGATCGCGAGCTTGTTCATCGGTTCCCAGAATATGAATTTTACACTCTCCAATTACTCCAAATAAATGTCGATCTCCGGGAATAATTCCCCAAAGTTTATAGGGAGTTCCGGAGACAAATAACCGGAGCGGACAAGGGTTATCTCGATCCACTCTTAACTGACGTTTTCCGGTTTCAATTTCGACTGGCCCCTGAGTATTCGGGTAAACGTGCGGCCCAATAAATTCTCCCTGTTGATTTTGCCAATAAATGCTCGTGGGTGGAAGTAATGCCCCATCAATTTTAGTCTCATAGGCACTGTAGGGTGCGACAAAATCTGCAAAAATTGCACAGAGATAAAATACAATTAAAATAATTGCTCCGAGTCGAGCTAAGGGATTTTTCTTGAGCCGATGCCACCATTTCATATTATTTTTTTGTTTAGTTTTAGAGTACAATTCAACAACAATTATAATCGATAATTGATCTAATTATTCACAATCAGGGAGGATTGCTCTTCGGTTTCCTGACTCTGACGATTTTCTCCTTCAACTTCATCTAAAGGATTTTTAAAAAATGAACCCGTTTGGGGAGGTGAACTCGGATCGAGAATCACTTCAAAAATACTTTTGATCACACCTGTTAATGGAATTGCGAGAATTACACCCAATAATCCCCCAATTCTACCCCCAAGTAGGAGAGAGGAGAAAATAATCACCGGGCTAAGTCCAGTAATATTTCCCATAATTCGAGGGGTAACAAGATTATCTTTGATTTGCTGAAATATGATCGCCACAAGCAGAACTTGCAATGCTAACCACCAATCAATAAAAGCCACAATAATAGTCACAGTTCCAATTCCTAATGTCGCCCCGACAAAAGGAATGATTTCTAGAAGGCCAATAAATACGGCAAATAATAGAAAGAAGGGAACTTTCAGCAAGAAAAAAGAGATCGTTAAACTCACCGCCATAAATAATCCCAGGATAAACTGACCGACTACAAATCCTTGCAGGTTTCGGGCGAGACAGTCTGTAAAAATATAGCGAACTTTCGGCGATAAAAAACTGGTGATTCCATCCCACAACCGTTCACCATCAAGTAACATATAAAAGGCAATCACCAGAATCAGAATAAAATCAATAAACCAGTTGAATGTCCCAACGACTAATCCTAAACTGGTCGCGGCGATCGCTTCGGCTTTTCCTTGTAAATTAACGAGCAGTTTTTGTTGTAAAATCCCCACATCAATGGGTAAACTTCGTTCTAAACCCCAAGCTTGAAATTCAGCTAACTGTTGTTTTCCAGACTCGATCAACTCCGGTAAGCGGGTAATCAGTTGTCGTCCTTGTATAATCACAGGAGGAACAACCGTTAAAGCAATCACAATCACGACTAAAGCAGCGACTAAATAAACCAATGCTGCGGCTAAACCTCGGGGAATTAATCGTTGTAATTTAGCGACAGCATAATTGAGGATAAAAGCAATTAATCCCGCTGTCACTAAAATACTAATCAGTTCACCGATATACTCAAATGCACTAATAGTTAGTCCACTCGCCACTAAAACCAGCACCCATGTGATCAAAGAGTTTTGAACAGGGGAAAACATTCTGTTCATAATTCTAGAGTCTAATGTTTTTAATCAGAATATTCTTGAGATACAGACCGTTTCTAAGCTTGAGCAACTTCTTCAGCGATGTCGTCATGCTCGACCACAAACACATTAGAATAAAGGTTGGCAACGATCTGCTTTCCTTGTTGTGTGAGGCTCAGATAACGCAAGGCATCTTTAATATAAGGGTAAACGCCATTCCAGTAAAATTTGTGGTAATTTTTCCGTAAATCTCCTGGACTTTTATAGCCCACTTTTTCGTTAAAGCGAGTTTCCTCAAATTCATAAAACAAAGCACTCACCTTTTTTAAGTAGCGAGGATCGCTGAGTTGACCGATTAAATCAGCCCCTCGTACTAAACCGGGATAATTAATGGTATCTTGATGATCAGATTCTTTGGGGATCGGAAAGCGGGTTAGCTCGATATTGCGCTTGATCACTTGTGCATCAATCAGTTTGTGACCTCCAAACCGTTCATCAATAAAGAGTTTAGCTCGATCTACATGATAAGGGGTTAAACTAGCATCAGTGCATCCTTCCGGTAAATTCACCATATCCCCATTGTGTCCGGTGGCATACAATCCTTCTCGATCTTGCCGACAAACCCCCTTAACATAACCAATATCGTGACAAACCAGCGAGATCAAAAAATGTAGCCAGTCTTCACAGGAAACACCCCCTTCTCGGATATGTCTACCGCGTAGGATTTCCTGACCGACCAGAGTGACGAGGATAGTATGTTCAACATCGTGGTACAAAGCATCACTATTGGCAATATTTTCTAAGGCCATATTACCTGCCCAACCCACAATATCTTCGTAGTCGGACTTATAGCCTCCATAGGTGCGGCGATAGCCCTCTCGAATTTGTCGAACAAAGGTATCAATCAATAATTCAGTTGCGTTGAAAAACATACGAGGTATTGACTTTTTGCAGTCGGTTGTATAAGGGTTAGCGAGATTGATCAGCGGCGTTACAGCCCATCAAAACAATTTCGGAAATACAAACAGTGATTGAATACTGACCCTGATCAACGGTGAATTGTCAACTGTTAGCCGCCCTGATCTGGCGATGCCTCCGATCAAGTTACACCCTGGTTGTAGAGGCAACTCATCCGGAAAGAAGACCGAGTATAACGTATCTGATCGGACAAGTGGCTATTTCTAAATTAGACGATAGAAGACCCGATGAGGATCGTTTTGATTGAGAATCATTCCCTAAAACTGTTAAACTTTCTCCTGTTGAGTCTCCAAGGAATAATCTCGGCGATCAGTAGAATCTCAAGTGATTACAATTTTAATTTAACTTTTTATAACTTTACATAAAATTAATCTCATCTCAATTCTGATAACATCAACTCAAAGACTTGATAGATAGCCGTTTCAGTTTATAGATTTGAGAATGATCGGCGACGGTAACAACACGCTACAATTAAGAATATTAAGAAAAATCCGTAATGCTATACATATATTTACACAAATATAAAACCCTGACCTGGAGGAACCCCTAGTGGCTTATCAAGATATCATGTCTAAACTTAACGATCAAGATCTCCCGTCCCAGAGAGAATCACCCTCTGTTGAGGATGAGAACGGGCAGAAGAATCAACCCATAGGCAATGAAAGCGAACTCAAAGACGAAGATCAGACTCCGACCTCTAACCCCAATTCAGGCCGATGGGGAGGGATGATATCCGGTTTAGGACTCGGTATCCTGGGAACAATAGCGGTCATGCACTTCTATGTTAACCCCAAAACTCAAACCCTAGAACCCACCAACCCTGAAAACCCAGTCGTTGAAGTTTCCACCAGTCCAGCTTCGGGGCAAACCGTCACCGTCGCCCCTGTCGAGTTAGCCACCGTTACCCGCCAGTTAGAGGTCACGGGAACCGTCGAAGCCTATGATCTCTTACCTATCCTTCCACAAGCCAGTGGGCTGCAAATTCAAAAGGTTCTCGCCGACGAAGGAGATCTCGTCGAAGCCGGGGAAGTTCTAGCGGTTTTAGATAATTCAATTCTGCGATCGCAAATCGATCAAGCCGAAGCGGGGTTGGCCCGAACCCAAGCGAACCTCAGTAAGCTACAAACCGGTAGCCGTCCCGAACAAATTGCCGCCGCCCAGGCCAAGTTAGATCGGGCATTAGCCCAGTTAGCCGAACTCGAAGCCGGAACCCGTCCGGAGGAAATTGGCGTTGCTCAAGCTAAACTCAATGAAGCCGAAGCCAGACTCGCCGATGCACGTTCGGGGAGTTTGCAAGATGAAATTGCCCAAGCCGAAGCCAGACTCGAAGCCAACAAAGCCGATCTGCAACTGGCCAGCGAACGGGTGAACCGTTATCAGAAGTTAAAAGATCAGGGGGCAGTTTCCGAAGATAGTCTAGAGGAATACTTACAAAATGAACGCCGACTCCGGGCATTAGTCGATGAGGCCCAAAGACGCATTCAACAGCTAGAACAAGGTCAGCGAAGTCAGGTTGATCGCTTGGAAGCAACCGTTGACATGGAACGCCAAGCCCTGCGACAGTTGCAAAATGGCGCCCGTCTTGAGGAAATTGCCGCAGCGACTGCCGAAGTTGCAGAAGTTCGCAGTAATTTGAATGAGTTAACCAATGGAACTCGCCCCGAAGAAATAGCAGTGGCTCAAGCCGAAGTTCGTGAAGCCCAGGCACAAGTTCGCTACTACGAAGCCCAGTTAGAAGATACCACTGTTCGCGCCCCAGCAACCGGTGTGATTGCCAACCGAGTCGCCCGAATTGGGGATGTCACCAACGGCACCAAAGAACTCTTTACAATTATTGCCGAAAATCAGTTAGAACTCCACGCCAAAGTCCCCGAAACTCAACTTTCTCAAGTCAAAATCGGATCGCCTGTCACAATCACTTCTGATGCCGACTCTAAGTTAAAAGTCCAGGGAACTGTGCGAGAAATTGCGCCGTTAATTGACCCAGAAAGTCGTAAAGCAACGGTTAAAATTGACCTCCCGCCTCTCGGTGCAATTTCGGGGTCTTTCTTGCGTCCGGGAATGTTTTTAAGGGCAGCGATCGCCTCCAGCAGCACTCAAGGGTTAAAAATTCCAGCTCAAGCTGTTGTTCCCCAAGCCGATGGGAGTTCAATGGTTTATCGGTTAACCGAAAATGAAACCGTAGAAGCAACTCCGATTCAAGTCGGTGAAATTCGCGGTAATTTTGGGGGAGATTTAACTCTGGCCAAAGTGGAAATTAAAAGCGGTTTAAATCTGGGTGATCAGGTTGTGGTTTCCGGCGCTGCCTATCTCAAAGATGGTGATTCAGTTAACGTGGTTAGTCCTGAACTGAGTCGATTTTAGATTCACTTACTCCTGATTATTTAAAAATGTCTCAATTTAGTTTATCGGCTTGGTCAATTAAAAGACCTGTTCCCACTTTAGTTTTATTTTTAATCCTAACCTTAGTTGGGTTAATGTCTTTTCCGCAGTTGGGAATTGATGACACTCCTAATGTTGATATTCCGGCTGTAACTATTACCGTCACTCAACCCGGTGCTGGGCCTACAGAATTAGAAACTCAAGTGACCAAAAAAGTCGAAGATTCGGTTGCGAGTTTAGGAAATATTGACCGTTTAACCTCGACTGTTCAAGATGGAGTTTCGACAACAACCGTTAGTTTTATTTTAGGAACAGATAGCGATCGCGCCACCAATGATGTGCGAAATGCGATCGCCCAAATTCGTCAAGATTTACCCCTAGATATTAACGATCCGGTTGTCCAACGGTTGCGGTTTGCGGGGGGAATTGTAATGACTTATGCGGTGACATCTCCTCAAAGATCCGTTGAAGAATTGAGTGATTTAGTGGATCGAACCATTAGCCGAGAATTACTCAATGTTCCCGGTGTGGCGCAAATTCAACGGGATGGAGGCGTCGATCGCGAAATTCGGATTGAGTTAAACCCAGATCGACTCCAAAGTTTAGGAATTACGGCAACACAAGTTAACGATCAAATTCGGGCTTTTAATATTAATTTACCCGGAGGGCGATCGCAATTTGGCGGCACAGAAAAGAGTATTCGCACGTTAGGAAGTGCCAAAACAGTTGAAGCCTTAAGAGATTATCCGATTGTGCTTCCGTCTGGCGGTTCAATTCCCCTTTCAAGTCTCGCGAATGTGGTTGATGGGTTTGGGGAAGTTCGTCAGCTTGCCCGTTATTTTGAGGTCGAAAATTATCCGAATTCAGATTCTCAAGAAATTGGTGAACCTGTTGTTACCTTTTCCGTCTTTAGAAGTACGGGTAGCACGTTAGTTACCGTTGAAGAAGGGGTTCGCGAAGCCGTTGCTGAGTTAAAGAAAACTTTACCCGAGGATATCAATTTAGAACTGATTTTAACGGATGCTGACTCAATTCGAGACTCCTATCGAGCCTCAGTTGATGCGTTAGTTTTGGGGTCGGTTTTAACCGTGATTGTCGTCGGTGTATTTTTGCGGAATTGGCGACCTACATTAATTACAGCGATTGCTTTACCCTTGTCAATTTTACCCACTTTTATGGTAATGAAACTATTGGGATATACCCTCAATAGTATGACGTTATTAGCATTAGCATTGGCAATGGGAAACTTGGTTGATGATGCGATCTGTATGATGGAAAATATCGACCAACACGTTGAAATGGGTAAAACACCCTTTCAAGCCGCCCTCGATGCTTCGGCAGAAATTGGGTTAGCGGTGGTCGCCACAACTGCAACCATTGTCGCTGTGTTTATACCTGTTGCCTTTATGGGGGGTGTTCCGGGTCAATTCTTTCAACCTTTTGGGGTAACTGTTGCGGTTTCAACGATGTTTTCCACCTTGGTTGCTTGTACCGTAACTCCGATGTTGGGGGCGAGATTATTAAAGCCGAAAAAGCAAAAAGAGTTAACGGTTTCTGAATATCAATTGACTCAAAATCGGATTCATCCTTATCGGAATTTATTGCGTTTCTCGTTGCGAAATAAGGTGTTAACGTTAGCAGTTGCCGTTGCATTTTTTATCGGTAGCTTGCAGTTGGTTCCGATGATTCCCAAGGGATTATTTGATAATGGGGATACAGGTTTAAGTACAGTATCGATTGAACTTCCACCAGGTTCTACGTTGCAGGAACTCGACAAAACCGCCCAACAAACAACAGCGTTAATTGGAGAAAATCCGGCGGTTACCAATATATTAGCCATAGTCGGTAGCGGCGGTAATAGCGATGCGGGAGTCAATAAAGGAACGATTTATGTTAATCTTAAGCCCCGAGATGAACGACCGGTTTCTCAAGAAGAATTTGAACAGGAAATGCGCCTAAAGTTTGAACAAGTTCCCGGCGCGAGAATTAGTTTTATGGCTGAAGGTGCGGGTGGTGGCGGCAAAGATCTGTCAATTGTTTTAACGAGTGAAAATCCTCAAGCTTTGACTCAGGTGGCGAATGATTTAGAACGTCAAATGCGGGAGATTTCGGGTTTAGTAGAAGTGACTTCTAGTGCGAGTTTAGTTAAACCAGAAATTCTGATTAAACCCGATCCCGAAAGGGCGGGAGATTTGGGTGTTTCTGTGCAATCAATCGCCCGGACTGCAAGACTTGCAACCTTAGGCGATAATGAATCTAATTTAGCAAAGTTTGATTTGGCCGACCGTCAAATTCCAATTCGAGTTCAATTAGCAGATGAATTTAGAAACAATTTTGATGTCATTCGTAACCTACAAATTCCCAGTCAAACGGGTGATTTAGTCCCCTTATCTGCTGTTGCTGAACTGACAATTGGCAGCGGGCCTGCAACAATTGATCGCTTTGATCGGGCGCGTCAAGTGTCAGTAGAAGCAAATTTACAAGGGATGTCTTTAGGCGATGCGTTGGCGAAAGTTCAAGCGTTACCTGCAATGAATCCGCTTCCGCCTGATGTCGAAGAAAAGTCCGATGGAGATGCCAAAATTATGATTGATATCTTCACTCGATTTTTAAGTGCGTTGGGTTTGGCGGTGTTGGGAATTTATGCGATTTTGGTACTATTGTACAACAATTTTTTACTTCCCTTTTCGATTTTAATGGCGTTACCGTTATCCATTGGCGGGGCGTTTTTAGGGTTGTTATTGACGCAGAAAGAGTTGGGGTTATTTGCTTTAATTGGGATCGTTTTATTAATGGGTTTGGTGACGAAAAACGCGATTTTGTTGGTAGACTGTTCGCTAGCCAATGAACGAGAAGGAAAGCCTCAATTTTATGCGGTAATTGAAGCCGGAGTTTCTCGTTTCCGTCCAATTTTGATGACCACACTTTCGACAATTGCGGGAATGATTCCGATCGCGTTAGAATTAGGCGCAGGTTCTCAAACTCGTAGTCCGATGGCGATCGCAGTGATTGGCGGAATGACAACTTCTACACTGTTAACTTTGGTTGTTGTTCCGGTTTGGTTTACCTACGTTGACGGCTTTCAACATCGACTTCAGAATCTATTTACAGGCAAAAAACGGAAAGCTAAACGGTCTTCTAAGTCAAAAAACTCAAAAGCCAAACTTCCGAGTATAGATTAATGAGAATTAGGACTAGAGTTGAACGAATCAATAATAAACTAAAGCTTAAAAAAATTATTGATTCTAAGTCAAAAGTCTACGGATTAGTATTTTCTTAAATACTTTAAAATCACCCATACTCAAGACGCTTAAGTTTGGAATGGGGTACAAATCAAGTTAGATTGAATCTAATTTATTTTTTCTATTGATTCAGGGGTGAAAATCATAGATAATTGATCATTATCTATATTTTTGTCTATTAACATGAATTCACCGACCGCAACAATATTATTATCTTGTCCCGATCAACAGGGATTAGTGGCAAAAATTGCGAATTTTATTTATTCTAATGGTGGAAATATTATTCACGCCGATCAACATACAGATTTTACATCAGGAGTCTTTCTAACTCGTATAGAATGGCAATTAGAAGGATTTAACTTACCGCGAGAAGTGATTAACCCCGCATTTGGGGCAATTGCTAAACCGTTAGCGGCTAATTGGCAATTGCATTTTTCTGATAAAATTCCTCGAATTGCAATTTGGATCACGAAACAAGATCATTGTTTATTGGATTTATTATGGCGATGGCAAGCCAAAGAAATGGCTGTAGAAATTCCGGTAATTATTAGCAATCATACTGATTTAAAGTCTTTAGCTGAACAATTTGGGATTGATTTTTATCATATTCCTATCACTAAAAGTCATAAAAAAGAACAAGAAATCCAACAGTTAGAGATCTTAAAACAATATCAAATTGATCTGGTTGTTTTAGCAAAATATATGCAAATTTTGAGTTCAAGTTTTGTCGCACAATTTTCAAATATTATTAACATTCATCACTCATTTTTACCTGCATTTCCAGGTGCAAATCCCTATCAACGCGCTTACACAAGAGGCGTTAAAATTATTGGGGCAACCGCTCATTATGTGACTGAAGATTTAGATGAAGGCCCGATCATTGAGCAAGATGTTGTCCGAGTGAGTCATCGAGATGCGATCACAGATTTGATTCGTAAAGGAAAAGATTTAGAACGATTAGTGTTAGCAAGAGCAGTTAGACTACATTTACAAAATCGCGTATTAGTTTATAACAATCGAACTGTCGTTTTTGAGTAAAATTCAAGTCAAACTAAAATAATTTAATTCGATTCAAATCCCGATTGTCCCATAAAAATAAATCCTGCCCATTCAAGAGGTTTAGGATGTTTTTCTATGGTTTTAATCATCGCTTGACGCAAGGCAGAGGCTTTATCATTTGTTGTTTGCATCTGACGATAAAACTCAATCATTAAGTCCGCAGAAGGATTGTCAGGAATATACCACAAAGAAACGATAACACTCGGAACACCTGCGGAAATAAATGAACGAGACAAACCAATTACTCCATCTTCAGTGATTTTACCTCGCCCTGTATTACAAGCACTTAAAACCACTAATTCGGCTTTGAGTTTCAAATTAAAAATTTCATCAGAGGTGAGTAAACCATCATCTTTCAAAGTGGGCGTTAGAGCTAATGCTCCCGGTATTTCTAATCCTAAATGTTTTAATTCATTGAGTAAACCATGTGTAGCCATGTGAATAATACGAGCTTGAAGCATTTTTTTAACGACTATATCTTCTGTGGCAATCTCACCAATCATCGGTTCAGTTTTTAGCATTTTAGCAATTGCTAATGCTTCTCGTTCTGTTCCTGGGAGAGAACTTAAAGCTTGAGGTTTTTCACCGAGTCGAGAGGCAATACTTGGCATTTTTGGATTGCCAATTATAAGAGTTTTGAGTTGATTTTCTTTGGCTAAATGTTGTTGATGTTTGTAGGTTAAATCTAACACTTGAATTGAAGGTGAAATTAAAATGGTATGCTTTTCAATTAGATAAGTGCCTTGTTCATCTTGTAAGGCAGCAAAAGGAACTAAGAAGAACTCTTGATGAGGAATAAAAATAACATGATGATCGGGATTTGTGGGGAGTAAATCAGCAATGGGTTTAATGAGAAACTTATATCTTCTTAATAAAAATGGATCTTTATAACGAACAATATTAGCCACAGGTTGAGAATTGACTGCGGCTTTATTGACAATCTGTTGATCCAGTTGGGCAATATTTTTATGGACAAAATTATCCTGTTCTTCAATCTCATTCCCTCGATTAATCACTTGTCGATGATTGCCAGTCTCAGGCGAAATACTTTGTAATGAACTCAGATCAACAGAGCGAAATTTTAGCTCACCGTCCGGCTGAATTACCCAAATATAAAGCAGTTTACCTTCAATTACAATTGAGTATTCAACAAGAGTAGAATTTTGTTGTTGAGCGATTTGTTGAATTTGTTTAAATTTCAGTGGTGAGGACGACAAATCAGATTCATTAAATCGTGATGCTAATAACTGTGCAAATGCTCTTGCACGCCCTCGTTCTGAAACTTCTAAAGCCGCTTCAATTTTATTTTGAGCGATTAATGCTTGCTGTAGCCAACGATAGGTATCTGCTTGGCTATCCATCAATGAAACTTTATTTTCATCATTGAGTCCAGGATGCAAAGATTCCCAAATTTTTACTGCTTTAAATAATTGATCTGCTGCTGCGGCTTCTTGACCTAATTTTAACAGAGTTAAGCCTATATTACTCAGCGTTTCTCCTTCTTGGGGACGAGCATTAATTTGACGGGAAATTTTTAAGGCTTTGTTATAATTTTGGAGAGCAATTTTATACTCCTCTAAATTCCGATAAACAGTACCAATATCATTGTAAGTTGTACGTTCTCCGGGTAAATCTTTTAACTCCTGACGAATCACTAACGCCTTTTGTAAAGACTGTAATGCAGCCGGAATATCACCAACTTTACTTCGCACTAAACCCAGATTATTAAAAATCCGACCTTGAGCGACACGATCCCCATCTTTTTCAGCTAAATTCAGAGCTTTTTGATAAGAATCTATTGCCTTTTGATACTGTTCTAAGTTGGCATAAATTAAACCCAGATTATTTAAAATTGCTCCTTGCCAACCTTTATCTCCTACTTGTTGAAGAATCTCTAAGGCTTGTTGATAAAATTCTAAAGCTTGTTGATTTTGATTCAAATTTTGATAAATTGCCCCCATATTATTAATAATTTCACCTTGCCTTTTGATATCGTTAACTTGTTGAGCAAAGACGAGAGCTTGTTGATGAGATTCTAATGCTTTTTGATACTCTCCAATATCACCATAAAGCGCTCCCATATTGGTTAATATAGCTCCTTGCTCTTGCCATTTTTCCTCTTGAGTGTAAATATTTAATGCTTGTTTATAAGAATCTAGAGCTTTTTCGTAGTTCCCTAAATGATAGTAAGCATAAGCAATTTGGTTAAGCGTTCCGGCTTGACCTAAACGAGCATTACGATCACTTAAATCTTGAACTGTTTTTAAAACTTCCTCAAAAGTATCTAAAGCCGCTTGAAATTGACCTGAGTTTAAGAGTTGCGTGCCTTGTTGATAAAGTTCCATCGCTCGCGTTTTTGGGTCTTTAGTTGTGTCAATCTGGGCAATCTGTTCAACTTTTGATACAATCAAGAGACCCGGATCAACTGCTCTAGCATTTATAGAGCAAACTAATACTAGGGTTGCTATTGCCACCATGAAGTAAAAAAGCCTGAAGCTCATAGTCAGCCTCCTTTGTTTTTCATATAAATTTGAGATAAATAAATAAAAATGATGATTTATTTTAAGCTTGAAAAAAAATTCAAACAATGGGTAACTTTAGCAATAATGGTGAGTTTTATTTTAGGAATAACCACTAATATTTTAGCACAGTCAGACTCTGAACAAACTTCTGATCGCTCTAAAAACAGTTCGGAGAAAAATTCGGAGACCAACCGAGGTTTACCCAACACGGATGTTCCTGAAAATTTGCCTGATGCTAAAACAATCGAGAATTCCAACAGCATGACATCCGAAAATTATAATGATAACCCTTTTGCTCCTACTGTCGTTCGAGGAACTCCTCGCCGTTCTAGTCCTAGTGACATCATTAAAACCCTCGAAAATGATGATCAATTTCAAACTCTCCTTTCAATTTTAGAACTGGCTGATCTCAATTTTGAACTCGAAAAACCGGGATTTTTAGTGTTATTTGCACCCACAGAAGAAGCATTTAATCACCTAGCATCAGAATTCTATGATCGCTTAATTTTGCCTGAAAATAGGAGTCAACTGATTGAGCTGATTAAAAATCATTTTGTTATTCAACAAATTCAAGCAACAGATATAGAACGGGGTGAAATTCAAACCCTAACTGGAACTAAAATACGGGTTCAAGTTAACTCAGATGGAAAGGTTGAGCTGAATGAAGCTACTGCAAAAAAAGATGAATTTATTCAAACTCGAAATGGCTTAATTGTTCCTGTCGATCAGGTTTTATTTATACCTAAGCTAGACATTGAGAACTCAACAACTCAAACTCCATCAACATTTTGATAAGAAAAGATAAGAAATCCGGATTTTAAATCGGGTTGAGGTATAGTGTAGCCCACAGCTAAATAGTTAATCTATGGAGATGAAACAGGTTCAGCGATCGCATTCTTACCCCTTTTTCCCCTTAGCGAGTCTATTGTTTGGCGGAAGCTTACTGTTAAATAGTCCCGCAACCGCTCAAATTATACCCGATAATACACTGGGATCAGAACGTTCTGTTATTAGACAAAATGTTAATATTAATGGCAGTTCCGGCGATAGAATAGAGGGCGGTGCATCACGGGGAGGCAATTTATTTCACAGTTTTAGAGAGTTTAATATTTCTGAAAATGGGCGAGTTTATTTTGCGAATCCCGCCGGAATTGAAAATATTTTAACTCGGGTAACAGTCGATAATATTTCTAACATTCTCGGTACATTAGGAGTAGAAGGCACGGCAAATTTATTTTTGATTAATCCGAATGGAATTTATTTTGGGCCGAATGCACGGTTAGATGTAGGCGGTTCATTTTTTGCATCTTCAGCAGATAGTATTTTATTTAACAATGGGACTGAATTTAACGCGATTAATCCTCAGATTCCGCCATTATTAACGATTAATATTCCCATTGGTTTACAGTTAAGAAATAATCCCGCTAATCTTCAGGTCGATCAAGCTCAACTCGGTGTTAAAGAGAGTCAAAGTTTAGCATTAGTTGGAGGAAACATTAACATCAATGGCGGACTATTAAGAGCGCAAAATGGTCGAGTAGAACTTGGAAGTGTAAGTGAAGGAGTTGTTGAAATCGAACAAAATCGCTTAAATATCCCCGCCAATATTCAACGATCTAATGTTGTAATTAGTGAGAATTCTACCCTTGAAGTGATTGGAGATGGACAGGGAAATATTAATATTTTTGCTCGCAATCTATTAATTTATAATAGTGACCCAGCCTTAAGAGCAGGTATTGATACAAGCAATCAAAGTATAGCAGGTTTAACACCCGTAAATATTCAACTTAATGCCACAGAATCTGTTACGATTAGTAATAGTAAACTTTCTAATATTGTTGAACCTGGAGGAATTGGAAATAGCGGTCAAATTCTGATTAAAGCTAACAATTTAAGCATGAGCGAGGGTGCTGCACTTGATAGTCGTGTGAGAGGTTCGGGAGAGAATAACCAACGGATAGCTGCACAGGGAAATGCAGGTGCAATTTCTATAGAAGTTGCTGAAGCTGTTACATTAGATCGCAGTTTTATTAATACGAATGTGGGGAATAATGTTTCAGGTGATAGTGGGGTAATTGAAATTATTGCTGATTCTCTGATTCTTCGTAATGGTTCAGAACTGAATACTGGAAATTCTGGACAGGGTTATTCCGGTGATATTACAATTACAATTACAGGTCATTCTTTATCACTGAGTCAAGCTTCAAATCTCGATAGTCGAGCATTCAAAAGTGAAGAAGAACGTCCTGGAAATGCTGGAAATATTACGATTAATGCAGAACAGGCGATTGTTAATCTCAACCGAGGTTATATCTTTACAACGGCTGGTAATGGAGTTCTCGGAAATAGCGGAGATATTAACATTCGAGCAGCATTTCTTTCACTAAGTAATGGGTCGAGAATTGAAGCGAATACTTCGGGTGGGAATTCAACTCAACCCTCAAAAGCAGGTAATATAACCCTTAACGTTCGCGATCAAATTAGAATTGATGGGGTTGATGGGGTTGAGGAAATTAGCCCAGATACCGCCCCAAAATCTAGCGGAGTTTTTAGTCAAGTTGCAGAAAAAGGAGTTGGAACTGGGGGAAATATTGACATTCAAGCGCGATCATTAACTTTAACAAATGGCGGACAATTGAGTGCAGATACTTTTGGAGTTGGTGATACTGGATATATTAATATTGAAGTTGAGGATACAGTTGAAATTGCCAAAACTTTTGATAATGGGGTTAATATTCCTCAGTTAAGTGGTATTTTTTCCCGAGTCAATAACGGTGCAGTTGGGAGTGGTCAATAAATTAGGATTCAAGCTAATTCATTATCAATTTTAGAAGGAACTATTGACAGTCGAGTTCAAGGATCAGGTGCAAACAATGAGCGTATTGCTGGACAAGGAAATGCAGGAAGTATTACCTTTAATATTGCTGACTCCGTGACTTTAAATAAAGCCTATATTAATGCTAATATAGGCAGTAATGTGATCGGAAATAGTGGCTTCATAGAAATTAAATCAGGCTCGTTATTAATGATGGGAGGTTCTCAACTTAATTCTAATACTTCAGGAGGCAATTTTGAGCAACCCTCACAGGCTGGAGAAGTCAGATTAAATATTCGCGATCGCCTTAATTTAGAAGGACTAGGAACAACGGTAGATCCTGCCCAACAAACTAAAATTACCACCGAAGTTGATAATGGTGGAATTGGAGAAGCTGGACAAGTGAAAATTGAAGTCACAAACGGCTCTTTTTCGATGAATAATGGGGCGGCTTTAGTAACCCGAGTTCGACGGGCGCAAACCGATGAAAATACCGGAGAAATTCTTATTCCAGCCGGACAAGGAAATGGGGGTGATGTTAATATAAATGTACAAGATGATGTCATTATTGAGAATAATAGTTTGATTTTAACAACCGTTGGAGATGAAGTTTTAGGAACTCGTAGCGGCAATGTTAGTATTGAATCTAATTCAGTTTATTTAAACAATAATTCCGAAATTATTACAGCCACAGGGGGGAGTATAAACGCTTTACAAACGCCCTCAGTTGCGGGTAATATCTCCATGCAAGTGAGTGATTCAGTTAACTTAAGTCAAAGTCAAATTATTTCTTCAGCTACTCAAAAAGCAACCCGTGCATATGGTGGAAATATTACGATTAACACCCCGTCAATTTCCTTAGAAAATAGTGCAATTACAGCCGGAGATGGGACACTAAATCCTGCTGAAGAAAATAGTGCGGGTCAAATCATTGTCAACGCCCCTAACCTTCGATTTAATACCGGAATATTACAGGCAGATACTCAACGCGATCGCACAGAAACCGCCAGTATTACGGTTAATAGTCAAGACTTACGTTTACAAACTCAAAGTAACTTGACCACTAATGCTAAAGAAACCAATGGGGGTAATATTACCATTAACGCAGAAACGTTAGTGGGTTTAAATAATAGTGATATTACAGCCAACGCGGATGGTGGTGCAGGTGGTGCTATTTTGATTAATGCTGAGGGAATTTTTGGGGCAACTCCTCTAACTCGACAACAAGTTGAAGAACGTTTGGGTGAACAACAAATTCAAGGAAATCCTCAATTTAGTCAAGATTTACTGCAAACAACCAGCGATATTGTAGCGATTTCAACCACCGATGCTGCCCTGAGTGGAAGTGTTGATCTTAATAGTGCGCTTGATCCGTCAAAAGGATTAGTTGATTTACCTCAACAAGTCATTGATCCTGCCGCATTAATTGCTGAAGATCCCTGCAAACAAGGTTCAGAAAGTGAGTTTATTATTACCGGGCGAGGAGGAATACCAACGACACCCGATGATCGGTTTACAGGCGAAAATGTGCGAGTAGAATTAGTTGATCCGAGTTTGGAAGAAGACTTAATAGAAGACGCCGGAAAAGTTCAGCAACCGATTGAAGAAAAGGTTTCTAGTGCTAATATTATTCCCGCTAGAGGATGGATTCGCACAGCTAACGGTGAGGTTATTTTAGTCAGTTATGACCCCACTCGTCGCGGAATTCGACGTCAACCTCGCAACTCCAGTATTTGTTCACCTTTTTCTGAAGACTCAGAAATGAACTCAAAAATCGAATAAAAAAATCGAACTTTCTACTCAACCTTGTCGTCAAAGAGAGGAATAGGGGTAGGATACTGAGGGGGAAAATCACTCTGGCGTTTCTCTTGAGATATTGGTTATTATCAAGCTAACCTCTATTTGACTCATTTCAGTGACCCCATTACAGCAGAATAAAAGTGCAATCACTTTATTGTTGTGTAGGATGATCTAAACGGAGATTCAAAAAATCTGGAGATTTACCTGAATGCCTTTCACAAAGTCCATTTATACTTCCCCGACTAAAACCTTGAATTTAACTCAAAATCCTTTAACTTCTGAACAATTTCAACTGTTTCAATCTCATTTATTAGAGTCAACCTTTACTCCTTCAAATTATTCCTCTGATCAAGTTTTTGCGGGAAGTTCTATCAATCTTTTTTTTGATCCTCGTCGTCCCCAACAGTTTAAACGTCCGGATTGGTTTGGTGTTGTTGGAGTTGATAAACTTTATCAAGGTCAAAATATTCGCAGATCCTATGTGAGTTGGCAAGAATCTTTTAATCCTTTTATTGTGATTGAATTTATGGCTGATGAAACCGCCACTGAAGATTTAGGTCAAACTCCGGTTGGTGTAGAGACTATTCCAACAAAATGGGATGTTTATGAACAGTTTCTTCGGATTCCCTATTATATTTTGTTTGATCCTGAAAACAATAAATTAGAAGCATTTCATTTAGTGGGAAGTCGCTACGAACAACTCGAACCCACTGAACAACGAATTTGGATACCGGGCTTAGAATTAGGATTAGGGTTATGGAAAGGTGTTTATCAAGGGATTGAACGGCAATGGTTACGGTGGTCTGATGTTCGAGGAAGTTGGATAGAAGTTCCGAAAAATAAACAGCCAATTTCTCAACCGAAGTCTGAACAAATTCACAAACGAAAACAAATCAATAAACAGCAACAAATTGGAAAAAATTTAAAGGAAAAGTTAAAAAATATTGGACAAAAAGTTGATTCAATCTAGTCATTGATTGCGTGAGTTAGACTAGCATAACGTCTCTTTTTTTATTGTTGATCAGAAAAGATGAGTTGTACTACCTCTAACTCATGTTAAAATTTTGATTGGATGAATTCTTGATGAAAACGTGCTGAAGTTTATTGACTTATTTGCTGGAATAGGAGGGTTAAGATTAGGATTTGAACAGGGAATTGCATCTCTGGGGTGGAGAGGTGAATGTTTGCTAGCTAGTGAAATTGATGCGGAAGCTAGTCAAGTCTATTCTCAAAATTTTCTACACGTTCCCGAAGGAGATATTCGTCAGATCAAATCTTTACCTGAACATGACGTTTTACTGGCTGGTTTTCCTTGTCAGTCCTTTTCTTATGCGGGAAAAAAACAAGGCTTTGGGGAGATTCGCGGAACGCTATTTTTTGAAATTATGCGGCTAATTGATACCAATCAGCCTCAAATTTTAATCCTAGAAAATGTCCGGGGTTTAACTACCCATGATCACGGCAAAACCTTCGCAACAATTGAACATGAGATTAAATTAAGAGGTTACAGTTTTTATCAATTTATCCTCAATAGTGTTAACTTTGGCTTACCTCAAAATCGAGTCAGAGTTTACATGATTGGGGTATTAAATGCTTCGCCCCAATTCAACCTAATTTCTGACTTAGGGCCGAAAGATTCCCACAGTTATAACGCAGTTCAGCTTAATCTTTTTAGTTTAAATCATTTTCCCCCAAAAGTCAAAGATATTCTCGAAGAAAATCCCGATTCATCCTTTGATTGTTCACCCGAATTTTCACAAGCTTTAAACAAAGTTGTTCAAGGAGATCTTAACAAGTTACATGGCGTGCGGTTAATTGACTATCGGGGTGGAAATTCGATTCATTCTTGGGAGTTAGGCTTGCGAGGAGACTGTAGCCAAGATGAAATTAAATTAATGAATTTACTGATTACCGAAAGACGTAAGAAAAAATTTGGTCAACATCAAGATGGGAAACAACTCACCCGCGAACAAATTGCCAGTTTTTTTGAACATCCCAAATTAACTCATCTTTTAGAATCTCTCGTCACAAAGCGTTATTTAAAAGTAATTAACGGACGCTACAAACCCGTTTCAGGTAACTTTTCTTTTGAAGTCTATAAATTTCTTGATCCGGAGAAAGTCTCTGTTACCTTAGTCGCCAGTGATGCTAACCGGATTGGAGTTTATTACAATAATAGAGTTCGTAGAATTACTCCCAGAGAAGCCGCCCGTTTACAGGGATTTCCAGACGACTTTCAACTCCACCCAAACCCAAGCAAAGCCTTTTATCAATTGGGAAACTCAGTGAGTATTAATGTGATTACTGCGATTACTCAAGATGTGATTAACCAGGTTTTTAATAATAATTGTCCTGAACTTCCTTTACTTCACCTGAATCAACCAAAAGAAAATGTTTATTCTATTGCCGAGTTGAACCCTATATGCCATGATAGAGAATAAGTCAGAACTTGGTGGAAAGATGGCTCAAAATCTCGTTTCTGTTGACCGACTCAGACAGCTAACTAATCTATCGATAGAAACTTTAGAATCTCTGCTGACAAGTCCCGATGTTTCTTCTCAACAAAAAGCAGAGATTGCCTTTAAAATATTAGAACTGGTGGGTGTGTCTCCAGAAACTTTGATCTCTCCTGCTGTTTCTCCGAAAACAAACGGTTTTTCACCCCAACCGACAACACCCCAAGCTGATCCGATTCCCGCCCCTGACTATCAATCGGTTATCCAGAAAGAATCGCTATTTTTACCGGGCGATCATGTTTTTATTGAAAACTTTTTATCTTTGGAAGAAAACCAAGAAATCTTAAAAATTGCCTTCAGTAAAAGCGATCAATTTGTCGGTTCCACCACCACAACCCAAGCCGTAAACTATCGTCAGTCTTCGATCTTGTATGCGACTTTATTTCCGGAGTTTTATAACTTGATGAGAAACAAAATCTTAAACGCTTTACCCGATATTTTACCCCAACTCAATCATCAACCCTTTGACGTTTCTCAAGTTGAAATGCAACTCACCGCCCATAATGACGGTTGCTTTTACAAAATTCATAATGACTCGGGAAGTGAAAAAACCTACACTCGCACCCTCACTTACGTTTATTATTTCCATCAAGAACCCAAGCAATTTTCAGGGGGAGAACTGAGACTCTATGAAACCGAACTTAAAAACGGTTCAGCCATTAGTCAGGGTCAATATAAAACCATAGAACCCCGCAATAATAGTATTGTCTTTTTTGATAGTCGCTGCAAACATGAAGTCATGCCCGTTCGTTGTCCGTCTCAGCGCTTTGAAGATGGACGCTTTACCCTCAACGGTTGGTTACGACGCCCTGATCATTAAAACTTATTCAACTTCGCCCGTCGGACTCTAAATACAGAGGGAGTCAGAGTTTTTTCAAGAACAAATCGCTTTTTCTCAAAGATAAGTCTTCCCATCTCCCCACCTCCTCACCTATCAACTTTTAGTCCAACGAGTGAAACAACCCTGGGGTAAGAAATTTTGGGAAGATCAAAAATTAGACCAAATCGGTGAATTTTTCTTAGAGAATCTACGTTAGAATGCCTTGTGACCTGCATTAAAATTAGAGACTAATGACGGATCGAACTGTAGCCCCCTATGGATCTTGGAAATCTCCCATTACTGCCGATCTAATTGTAGCGGGAACGGTTGGACTCGGAAGTGTTGCTTGGGATGGGGAAGATATTTACTGGCTAGAAGGACGTCCTTCAGAAGGAGGACGTAATGTATTAGTTCGACTGACTCCCGATGGTCAACAACAAGATGTTACTCCCAAACCCTTTAACGTGCGGACTCGGGTTCACGAATATGGGGGCGGATCATATACTGTTTATCAAGGCATTGTCTATTTTTCTAACTTTGTCGATCAACGTCTCTATCGTCAGGTCATTCACAACAGTGCTATTCCTCACGAAGTCACTCCTGAACCCCTGACACTTGATGGAAACTACCGTTATGCTGATGCGGTGATTGATACCCAACGTCAACGGTTGATCTGTATCCGCGAAGACCACACAGGTGAAGGTGAAGCGGTTAACACCATTGTCAGTATCAACCTGAATAACCCCGAAGATGTCAAAATCTTAGCATCGGGGATGGACTTCTATGCTTCCCCTCGCCTCAACGCTGATCATTCCCAACTGTGTTGGATTAGCTGGAATCATCCGAATATGCCGTGGGATGGTACCGAACTGTGGTTAGCTTCCGTCGAAGCCGATGGTTCTCTCGCAGCCCCCAAAAAGATCGCTGGTGGTCCAGAAGAATCCATTTTTCAGCCTCAATGGTCGCTGAGAGGTGTACTCTATTTTGTCAGTGATCGTTCTAATTGGTGGAACTTTTACCGTTATCGATCTGGTGAGATCGAACCTCTCTACCCCATCCCGGCTGAGTTTGGCTTACCGCAATGGGTTTTCGGAATGTCTACCTACGGTTTTGCCACTCCCGACGGAATTATCTGTGCCTACAGTGAAAAAGGGAATTCCTATCTCACCACGTTAAATACACAATCTCGCCAACTCCAACAGATTGAGATTCCCTACACAACGATTTCTGGAATCAAAGTTTCTGGAGGCCGTATTCTATTTATTGGGGGATCTTCGACTGAACCGAGTGCAGTTGTCCGCCTCAACTTTTCTGATGGGGAAATATCAGAATTAAAACGTTCAACCGATCTGGAGATCGACACCAACTATTTGTCTGTTGCTGAATCGATTGAGTTTCCCACCGATAACGGTCAAACTGCTTACGGCTTTTTCTATCGGCCCACGAATAAAGACTACACCGCCCCAACGGGTGAAAAACCGCCTTTATTAGTCAAAAGTCACGGTGGCCCGACGGCGGCGACATCGAGTAGCCTTAGTTTAAAGATTCAATATTGGACGAGTCGAGGGTTTGCTGTCTTGGATGTCAACTATGGCGGAAGTACAGGCTATGGCCGTGAATATCGTCAACGGCTAAAAGACAATTGGGGAATTGTTGATGTCAATGACTGTGCAAATGGGGCGAAATACTTGGCACAAAAGGGTTTAGTTGATCGCGATCGTATGGCAATTACAGGCGGAAGTGCGGGCGGTTACACTACATTGTGTGCCTTGACGTTTACAGATGTGTTTAAAGCCGGGGCGAGTTATTACGGGGTTAGTGACTTAGAAGCATTGGTTCGAGATACACACAAATTTGAGTCGCGCTATTTGGATAATTTAATTGGGCCTTATCCTGAATGCCAGGAAATCTACATTCAGCGATCGCCCATTCATCATACTGAAGGGTTGTCCTGTCCGGTGATTTTCTTTCAAGGTTTAGAAGACAAGGTAGTGCCGCCCAACCAAGCTGAAACCATGGTAGAAGTGTTGAAAGCCAAGGGGTTAACCGTTGAATATGTGGTGTTCCCCGACGAACAACATGGGTTTCGTAAAGCGGAAAATATTAAACGGGCGATCACAGATGAGTTTCGCTTCTATGCCCAGGTATTCGGGTTTGAACCTGCTGACGCTTAAGTTTGGGTTTTGGGTAGACAGAAAGGAAATTTGATCTGTCTATCCAACTAAGCATTCCATTGTTAGGCCACTAGAAATGGATTTGCCGCCATTAAATCTGACGAATCTACACTCATTAATACGGCTAAAGTTTCACTCTCAAAATTGATGATGGTATCACGATTACTCTGAGTTATCGATAAAGCTTCTGGAGTAAAACCCCCTTCAAGTCTCAACAAATCAGTTCCGATTTCAAAATCTAAAAAAGCTACCCTAGAATCTGCTAGAGTAGCTTAAATATTATTGAGTTGTAGATAGGGAAACAGAAATCAACTATGCGATCGCTGCAACCCGAACATCATTATTTGCTAACAAGTCTTGCAACTCCTCAGAGTCAACCGTCTCTTTCTCAATCAACATATCTGCTAACTTATTGAGAATCTGACGATTTTCTTCTAACACATTTTTAGCGCGAACATAAGCTTCATCAACTAAGCTACGAACTTCTTCATCAATCGTCGCCGCCGTTTCTTCTGAGAAATCCCGCTCAGACATGATATCACGACCGAGGAAAACATTCCCCTGTTGACGACCTAAAGCCACAGGCCCCAACCGTTCGCTCATCCCGTAACGAGTAATCATCTGACGGGCGACGCGAGTCACCTGTTGCAAGTCATTAGAAGCGCCAGTTGTGACTTCTTCATGTCCAAAAACAATCTCCTCAGCCAGACGACCTCCCAAAGCGACAGCCATCTGATTTTGCAGATAAGAACGACTGAATAAACCCGAGTCCATCCGATCTTCACTGGGCATAAACCAGGTTAAGCCACCCGCACGACCCCGAGGAATAATGCTGATTTTTTGTACAGGGTCATAGTCCGGCATCAACGCACCAACTAACGCATGACCTGCTTCGTGAAAAGCAACCAGAGTTTTGCGCTTTTCGCTCATTACCCGATCTTTCTTCTCGGGGCCTGCTAACACGCGATCAATGGCGTCATTCACCTCATCCATCGAAATTTCAGTTAAATTACGACGAGCGGCTAAAATTGCAGCCTCATTGAGCAAGTTAGACAGGTCAGCGCCTGTAAACCCAGGAGTCCGACGGGCAATTTTTTCTAAGTCTACATCTTTGGCAAGAGTTTTGCCGCGAGCATGGACTTGCATAATTTCTAGACGACCAGCGAAGTCCGGACGATCCACAACCACTTGACGGTCAAAACGACCCGGACGCATTAATGCTGCATCCAAGACATCAGGACGGTTGGTAGCCGCAATAATGATAATTCCGGTATTGCCTTCAAAACCATCCATTTCGGTGAGTAACTGGTTGAGGGTTTGTTCCCGTTCATCGTTACCGCCACCTAAACCTGCACCCCGTTGACGACCAACGGCATCAATTTCATCGATGAAGACGATACAAGGGGCGTTGGCTTTGGCTTGTTCAAACAGGTCACGTACCCGAGAAGCACCGACACCGACGAACATTTCAACAAATTCTGAACCGGAGATACTGAAGAAAGGAACACCTGCTTCCCCGGCGACGGCCTTAGCCAGAAGGGTTTTACCCGTTCCCGGAGGGCCAACTAATAGCACACCTTTGGGAATTTTTGCACCGACTGCCGTAAAGCGATCGGCATTTTTCAGGAAGTCTACTACTTCGCTCAGTTCGAGTTTAGCCTGTTCAATTCCAGCTACATCCCCAAAGGTGACTTGAGTTTGGGGTTCCATCTGAACTCTGGCTTTAGACTTACCAAAGTTCATCGCTTGGCTTCCAGGGCCGCTTTGGGCGCGACGCAATAAGAAAAATAAGCCAACTAAAAGTAAAATAGGGAAGAATAAGCTGCTGAGAGCTTTGAACCAGAAACCCTCATCACTTTGGGGCATTACGGAAATGTCAACGTTATTCTCACTGAGAATATCGATCAAGCCCGGATCGGGAGGAAGGTTAACCATGATTTTGGCGCCATCCTCGGCGGTAACGAGAGCCTTGGATCGATCAGCGCTCAGGCTAACCCGCTCAACCTGATTGTTCTCGACTTCCTGAATGAAAGTGCTATATTTCCAAGTTTCCCGTGTTTGAGGTTGTTTATCAAAAAAGGCTGTTGCCAGGGCAATGACAACAATTGCTAAAAGTGCGTATAAGCCTGCGTTTCTCCAGCGTTTGTTCACCGGGGTCTATCCTCCTAATGTTGCTCCGAGTCCTGTGGACTCTGGTATCTTTTTTATTATGTTTACCAATCTTAACGTATTTTTCATCAATCCTGGGGATCGGGACAAGAAGCCTTAACATTCGATCGGGGTGATGTTGTCACTTCAGACCGGGAATGGGTGGCGAAAAATAAACGCTTGTTTATTAACATCGAATCACTTTTTTGTCAAGATGGTTTTCGCTTCAGTTTTCTGAGAACAGAAGGACTAGAAAAATTAAGAATTGAACAGAGTTAAGAATGAGTTCATTATTGTTAATTGAAAAAGATGATTTGAAACTTGAAGTTTTATGCAAAATCTAGAAGCGACACTGCAAGCAGCTTTAACATTTTATCAAGCCGGAGATGATCACACAACGGAGTTGGTCTGTTGCCAAATCCTAGAATCTCATCCTGACTATGAACCTGCTTTGAATCTTTTAGGGAAAATTAGACATCATTCTATTCAGCAGCAGCTTTCTGCTGCAAACGCAGGTCTAGCTTATCATTTATGGTACTATAATCAGCAGGTTTGGACAACCACAACTTGGGCAGGAGTCAAAGCCTTGAAATCTCCCTGTGATCTGTGGAATTATCAAGAAATTATTTTTGAGTTGAAACCCAGTTTAATTCTAGAGTTTGGGACTTACTCCGGGGGCGCAACATTGTTTTTTGCGTCTTTACTCGATCAAATGTCTTATGATTCTAAAATCTTATCTATTGACATTGATCATCATTTAATGGATGAAAGCCTGAGACATAATCCGCGTATAGAATTAATGCTTTGTTCTTCTATTAGTCCTCAAGTTTCTCAAAGAATTTCTCAGTTACGTCAAGAATTTCCGGGATCTGTTTTTGCTATTTTAGATAGTAATCACGAAAAAAATCATGTTTTTCAAGAAATGTTATTATTGCGTTCTTTATTAAACAAAGGAGACTATCTTATTGTCGAAGATGGAAATATTAATGGTCATCCCGTATTACCCGAATGGGGAGAAGGGCCTTACGAAGCGATAGAACAATATGTTTCGCTATATCCCAATGACTATGAATTGGATCGCAAACGAGAAGATAAATTTGGTTTTACTTTTGCTCCAAAAGGATTTTTAATTCGATGTTAATTTTTATTCCTATTTAGTGATGAAATTTAGATTACATCAACCTACCTTAAAGTTATTACAAGGATTATCGGGAGTAGAACTCGGTGCTGCGGCTCATAATCCCTTTGGTGTTCATTCTATGAATGTTTCACCTAAATTTGATGAACAGGTTTATCGCGAGAGTCAAGTTGAAATGGGAGAAACTCCGACTCCAATTGATCTTTATGGAGATGCCAGTAATATTCCCCTAGACAAACACAGCCAAGATTTTGTATTATCCAGTCATGTTTTAGAACATATTCCTAACCCGATACAAGCCTTTTTAGAGTGGCAAAGAGTGCTGAAACCCGGTGGTTATGTTGTAATGATTGTTCCTCAACCCGATGCTTTACTCGGTGATAATCGCGCTTTATCTCGTTATGATCAACTCATTCAAGCTTATCAAGAAAATTGGACAATCGAAACTGCACCCCCTGGAAGTTGTTATTCTGATCATTATTGGAAATTTACCTCAACAATGTTAAGAAAGTTTATTGACAAATTAAAATCAGGAGTAGAAGATTTACCGCACATTAATTGGACATTAGTTGGAATAGAAGATCCCGATAGTAAAGTCGGAAACGGATTTTGGCTTGCTTATCGAGTTCAATAATTTAACTTCAAACTTAAAAATATTTTGAAACCCTAAGTACCCAACATTTATCGGAAAAAAATATGAGTCTTAAAGCATCATTGAGTTATCAGCCTCTCATCAGTATTATTTTACCCGTTTTTAATCCACCAGAACCCTACTTCAGATCGGCTTTACAATCCGTTTTGGATCAAACCTATTCTCACTGGGAATTGTGTATTGCTGATGATGCTTCAAGCTTACCTTATGTTCGAGCCGTTATAGAAGAATATGTTCACCAAAATAGCAGAATTAAACGGGTATTTAGATCCGAAAATGGTCATATTTCTGCTTGTTCTAATTCGGCTTTAGAAATAGCAACAGGTGAATTTATTGCATTATTAGATCACGATGACTTACTAACTTCTGACGCTTTAGAAGAAGTTGTGCGGCTACTCAATCAGCATCCAGAAGCCGACATGATTTATTCCGATGAAGATAAAATAGATGATCATAATCAATTGAGAGAAGCCGCTTACAAACCCGATTGGTGTCCCGATTCATTTCTCTCTCGAATGTACACCTGTCATTTAGGTGTTTATCGTCGATCATTAGTTAATCAAATTGGAGGATTTAGAATTGGGTTTGAAGGAAGTCAAGATTATGATCTAGTCTTAAGGCTAACCGAAAAAACAGATAAAATTTTTCATATTCCTAAAATTCTGTATCACTGGAGAATACACTCGGCGTCTGCTTCTCTGTCACAAACGGCTAAACCTTATGCTTATCAAGCCGCAACAAAAGCTTTAACAGAAGCCATGCAAAGACGGAATGAAGGTGGACGAGTTATTCCACTAAAAGATTCTCCAGGATATCACAGTATTCGCTATAAAATTGATTGTTATAGACGGGTTAGCATTATTATTTTGACCCGAGATTGTGGGAGTATTTTACATCAATGTTTAACCTCTATTTTTCAGAATACCAGTTATCCTAACTATGAAGTGATTGTGATTGATAATGGGAGTGTTGAAGCAGAAACACAAAATATTTTAGACTATTGGAAAACACAAAAATCAGATCAATTTAAAATCTATCCTTTAGAGACTCCCTTTAATTATTCTCAGCTTAACAACTCTGGTGTGAGTCCAACAAATAGCGAATATTTAATATTTTTGAATAATGATACTAAAGTCATTACATCAGATTGGATAGAAGCATTGGTTGAACAAGCTCAACGTCCCTCAATTGGTGCTGTGACTGGGTTACTTTTATATCCAGATAAAACTATTCAACACGCTGGATTTGTTTTAAGTAAAAATCAAATATCGAGTTCCTTTTATCCGGGTATTTCTAAAATCAATGATTATGATACGTTCTTACAAATTAACTTAATTAATAATGTTTCTGCGGTGAGTGGCGTTTGTTTAGCTTGTCGTCGCACTGTATTTCAGGAAGTCGGAGGATTTGATGAAGCATTACCCTTAATCTATAATGATGTTGATTTTTGTTTAAAACTAATCAATCATGGATATCGAAATATTTATCTTCCTCATGTTCGACTCTATCATCAAGAGTTAAAAAGTTGGGATGTAGACTTAACAGCCAGTCAACGCATTCAAATTCAGCAATCTTCTACACAATTAATTAAGCAACGATGGAGTCATATTCTGACTTCTGATCCCTGTAGTCATCCTCATTTTATTCAAAAATTTACAACAAAAAAATTAGAGATTCCTTCCGTTCATCAGCATCAGAGAATCGTGAGTTATCCGTTGGTTAGTGTTTGTGTTCCGACTTATAATGGAGAGAAATATTTAGCCGAGTGTTTAGAGAGTATTTTATCTCAAACCTACCCACATTTAGAAATTATTATTTCGGATGATAATTCCAGAGATAGAACGTTAGAAATTGCTCAATATTTTCAATCTAAATTCTCTGGACATTTTAGAATTTTAACTCACCATCAGTATGGGTTAGCAGTTAATTGGAATTACTGCATTTCTCAGGCTCAAGGAAAGTATATAAAATTTATATTTCAAGATGATATTTTAGAAAATACCTGTATTGAAGAATTAGTAAATTTAGCAGAAACAGAAGAAAAAATTGGATTAGTCTTTTCTCGTCGTCAAATGTTAGTTTCTCCCGAAGCACAGTCTAATCAATATTGCCAAGAAATTAGTGTTTATGCTAAAGATATTGATAAACATTGGCTAAACCTAAAATCAATACAAGAGGGAAAAGAACTCCTTGCTGTTCCCTATCTTTTAAATCATCCTATTAATAAAATTGGAGAACCTAGTACCGTTTTAATCCGCAAAAGTGTATTTCAGAATGTCGGAATGTTCGATCCTGAACTCTATCAACTGCTTGATCTAGAAATGTGGTTTAGGATTATGAGCCAATATAAAATCGGTTTTATTAACAAAAGCTTGTCTCAATTTCGGATTCATCCAGAGCAGTTATCAATTACTAATAAACTTCAGGGAAATAGTCAACGAGATATTCATAGATTCTATCAAAAAATTGTTAATAGTTCCTATTTTGAGTGTTTTGACTCAAAGCTTAAATCTCAATTAACGCAAACCCTAACAAAAACATCTGGTTATCAATTAATAGAGACTCAACAACCTTCACCTTTTCAGAATATGAATTTTCCTAAAATTGATCGGAATATTGAACAAAAAAATAGACCTTTTTGGTCAGTAATGATTCCCACTTACAATGGAGCAAAGTATTTAGCAAATACACTCAATAGTTTGTTAAGTCAAGCACCTAATCCCGAAGAAATGCAAATTGAAGTTGTAGATGATTGTTCCCCAGATCAAGATATAGAAACACTGGTTAAAGAGATTGGAGGCGAACGGATTTCATTTTATCGACAACCTCGAAACTTAGGCTTAATTGGGAATTGGAATGATTGTATTCAACGTGCAAAAGGAGAATGGGTTCATATCCTCCATCAAGATGATTTGATCTTACCGGAATTTTATAAAAAATTACGAGCATTAATTGAACAAGAAGCCCAAGCAAGTGCAGCTTTTTGTCGCCATTATTATATTGATGCAGAAGGAAAACAACATTCTATATCGAGTTTAGAACAGGAAAAACCTGGAATTATTCCCAACTGGATTGAACGAATTTCTATCATGCAGCGAATTCAATGTCCTGCAATTGTTGTCAAACGAAGTGTGTATGAAACCCTCGGAGGATTTTGTCTAGAAGCAGGTTCAGCCGCAGATTGGGAAATGTGGAAACGAATCGCTGTCAATTATTCGGTTGTCTATGAACCTCAACCATTGGCTTGTTATCGTCTCCATTCATCTTCTGAAAGTTCTCGTTTGATTAAAGTCGGTGCAAATATTACAGACATACTCAAAGCCATTGAAATTTCCCAGTCTTATCTTCCGCCTGACAAAGTAGAAATCCTCTCAAACAAAGCACGAGAACACTATGCTTTTTATGCAGTGAATACAGCCAAGCAGATGTTTGGACTGAAGGAAGAAAAAATAGCGATTGCCCAAATACAAGCTGCACTGAATTGTAGTCAATCTCAGCAAGTTAAAGACGCGATTATTCAGCTATTCAGTTCAGAAAAATCGGCAGAAAATGACTTAAAGTTAAACGAACTTTTACCAGTAGTCACGAGTTTATCAGAACAATATCGTCAAGACTATAAAAATACAACTGCTTTGCATGAACTCATAAAAATTCGTCAACATTTAGCAGAAGTTTGGTTGAATACTTCCTCAGAAGTATTGGATAAAATTTATCTAGGAGATGGCGGAAAAGCTCACAAAATATTGCTGAAAAGTGGCATTAAATATGAACTCTTAACCGACGCAGAACGCCAACTGGTGAATCAGATTAAAACAGTCATATCTCAAGGTTTCTCACATCCTCAAGCTATTCAATATTTACTGGCAGGAATGCTTTATTGTCGTGCTGACCAACTCCAGGTTAAGTTTGATCACGCTCCTATTCCAACGTGGTTTGCTGACAGTTATATTGAATTTATGTTTGAAACTCCTCCTCTATTTCAAGAACTAGGGGAAGCCGATCATTATGCTCATTATCAATCCCAATGGCTGGATTATATTGTTAAAAATTTACAACAGCAACCCCACTCTCCGGTCTGGCATAACATTGTAAAATTCTTTATTAAAAACTCTAATTTTATTCCTCACTATTTTGCCAATTTTAATGTCAAAAATATCTATACTCAAAGAGCTGAAATCATAGCTTTTTTCCTAAATATTCAAGGATGTCAACTTAATTATCAGTTCCCTCAACGTCCTGTAAATCGTCCTAAAATTCGTTTAGGGATTCTCAGTAACCATTTTACTCCACAAACAGAAACCTATTTTACTTTGCCTGTTTTTGAACATTTAGATCGATCTCAATTTGAAATTATTTTATATGCTTTCCATTGTAATCAACATCCTCTAGAACAATATTGTCAGAGTTGTGCAGATCGATTGGTAAAACTCCCATCCCGGTTATCGGAACAAGTAGAGTTAATTCGTCAAGATGACTTAGACATTCTGTTATTAGGAACGAATGTAACGGCTGTTGTCTCCTCAATTACACAATTAGTATTTCACCGTTTAGCCCGGATTCAAACAACCATATTTTCTTCTCCTGTTACCACCGGAATTAAAAATATTGATTATTATATTTCTGGTCAGTTGTCAGAAACAAAAACGATTGCTCAAAGCCATTACCGTGAAAATTTAGCTTTATTACCAGAAACGGGTTTTTGTTTCAGTTACTATGCTGTTGAACCTTCTCCCGCTCAAATTAATCCCACCCGTGAAACTTGGGGAATAACGGATGAAACTGTTGTGTTGATGTCGGGTGCAAACTTCTATAAAATTATTCCAGAAATCGGAGAAACTTGGGCTAAAATTTTAGCAGCCGTACCGAATTCTATTTTAGTCCTTTATCCTTTTGCTCCAAGTTGGAGTCGTTCTTATGCAGTCATGCCTTTTATAAGACGATTTCAACACACTTTACAACAATATGGTGTTAGGCAAAAACGGTTAGTGATCATTAAATCTCTACCTAGTCGCTCAGATGTTAAAGAATGTTTAAAGTGTGGAGATATTTATTTAGATTCTTATCGTCATTCGGGTTCAAATTCCCTAGTTGATCCTTTAGAAGTGGGTTTACCAACGATCACAATGGATGGAGAAACTTTACGCTCTAAACATGGATCGGGAATGTTGCGATCGCTGGCTTTAAATGACTTGATTGTTGACAGTGAAGATACTTATATAAACTTAGCAGTTCAGTTAGCAAATAACCCGCAACTTAGACAACAATATTGCCATAAAATCAAACAAAAAATGCAGCAAAATCCTTCATTTTTAGATAGCTTTAGTTATTCTAAAAAAATGGAGTCACTGTTTAAAAAATTCTTTAATACTTGGAAACAAAATCAACAATTTCCTGAAATTCCCCTCAATACTCCTATCGCTAGACGAGACTATTTGTCGGAGTTAGTTCATTATATTAATCTCTACGCCCTCAATCCCTCTGAGCAAGACGTTATCGAACGCTTACGCCAACTTCGTAAAGCCATGGCGGAATACTGGTTAAAAATTTCTTTTGAACAATTAGAGGAAGTTTATAAAGGACACATGGGAAGTGGCTATCAAGTTTTACTCAGTCGGGGAATTCAACATGAACCTTTAATCGAAGCTGAACGTCAATTTGTCGATGAACTAACCCAAGTCGCTACGGGTTTAACACATCCAAATGCGCTGAACTGTTTAATTGCAGCGATGTTGTATTATGTACCCGGTAAAATGTTAGTTCGAGATGCTGAAAAACGTTTACCGAGTTGGTTAATTAAAGACTATAAAACCGTATTTGAAAATCAACAGGTTTTACAGAAAGTTGAACAGACATTAGCCGCAGCCCAAGTCAAAACAACACCCGAAATCCTCACTGCAAAGACTTCTACTCTCACAACTCAACAATTTCAAAATCGCCTTCAAGGTTGTCTAAACTTGTATCATATTGATCCATCAACTCAATCGGTTGTAGAAGAATTACGTCAAATTCGGCGACAACTTGCAAATTTTTGGTTAACTGTAGCAGAAACGGATTTAGAATCAGTTTATCAAAGTTCTATCGGAAAATGTTCTCAGTTATTTTATAAAAGTGAGTTTATTAGTGAACCTCTCACCGCAGCAGAACAGCAAATTTACCACCAACTAACTACTGAGTTGAATTCAAGATTAAATACCCAAAAATTGATAAATTATGTTTTAGCTGTAAGGTTTTATTCTTCTCTAGAACGATTACAAATTCCAGAACTTTCAGCTTTACCTTCCTGGCTACAAGCGATAAATTAGTCAGAAATGTCTATATTTTTTAGTTGCAATGATACCCTAAATTTAACATTTTTTATGAAATTAATTTTAAAATTGCAGTTAATTTTTGGAGACTGGCTTATTAATAATAGATTGAGTTAATTCAACAATTTGATCATAACGAAATTTATCTAAAATGTCAGTTAAAGCTTGAGCTAAATCTGAATATTGGGTGGGAATTTTTTTGATCATACAATTGAGCGAAAAATCACTACATTGGGCTGAATATACATATAGTTGTTCAACCCATTCTCTCAGCCTAACATCAAGGGAAATTGCATTTAACACAAAGTTTGACTGAGAATTGTTTAAGTTTTTGCTGTGATTTTTGGGAGAGGTTAAGGGTTCTTCTTCATAACGGTATTGAATGTTTAAATATTTGCTAATTGTAGCGAATAATTCCTTTTGTTGAAAGGGCTTACGGATCAAATCATCACACCCAATTGAGAGAATATATTGTCGATATTCTTCAAAAGCGTGAGCCGTTAAAGCGAGAATGATCGTCGCTTCACCTTGCTGATAAACTCTAATATTTCGGGTCGCTGTATAACCATCTATGATAGGCATTTGCATATCCATAAAAATTAGATCGGGTTTCCAGTCTAACCAAGTTTCTAGAGCTTCTTGACCATTAGAAGCTTCTCGTACTTCAAAGCCAACTGAACTCAACAGTTGAGTCAAAAGAAAACAGTTTTAAGAGTCATCATCAGCGATTAAAATGCGGTAATTAGATTGATCCGCAGCTATCCCAGTGACAATTTTAGAGGTTTGATTGGTTTCCGTTAGAATGTTTTCTACAGCTTTGATCGGTAGACTAAAAGTAAATAGAGTTCCTTGATTTAATTGACTTCTAACCGTTATTTCTCCACCCATCAATTTTACAAATTTTTGACTAATGGGTAAGCCTAAGCCTGTTCCTTGACCTGATTTTATTCCGGTTTCTGTTTGACTAAATGCTTCAAAGAGTTTCTTTTGTTCTTCCAAACTAATGCCTTCCCCAGTATCTTCTACTTCAAAAGTTAAAATATTTTGCGGTTTAAATTTCTCACCTTTAACTCGTAGTGTTACACTTCCTTTTTCTGTAAATTTAATGGCGTTACTGACTAGATTAATCAAAACTTGACGTAGTTTTCTTTCATCGGTACAAATATATTGGGGAACCTGAGAATCGATTTGAACAACTAATTTTAAGCCTTTAGAGTTGGCTTTTAACCCTAATATTTCTTCTAAGCTATCAACCTGACTATAGAGATCAAAGTCATTTTCCAAAAGTATAATTTTTCCGGCTTCGATTTTAGAGATTTCCAAAATATCATTAATCAAAGCAAGTAAATGTTCACCTGCTCGGTTAATAATATTAATATATTCACGATGCTTAACAGTGAGTTGGACATCCCGAGACATTAGTTCAGTAAAACCTAAAATTGCATTTAGGGGTGTACGCAGTTCGTGACTCATGTGAGCAAGAAACAAACTTTTAGAACGGTTTGCTGCTTCGACAATTGCTAATTCTTCTGGTGTTTTTAAAGAGAGAAATCGAGGTAATAATACCATTAACTCTAAAGCCGTGTAGCAAGAAACAAGAGCAGTAAAAGCTCGCTCGATACCTGATAACCAATAAGCTGGATGCCAGAGTGTCCAGATATCAAGGAGATGACCTACACCACAAGAAACGATAAATAAGCCAAATAAAATGAAGACTCTATTAAAAGGAATATCTTGTCTTTTGTAAACAAAATAGATGAGCATTACAGGAATAGAAAAATAGGCGATCGCAATCAGTAAATCACTAATAACGTGTAAGCCAATTAATGAAGTTTGCCACAAGTAGCATGAGCCATGCGGCATATATTTTTTCGGCTAAAATATAGTCTCTAAAAAGTACAACATTTGATAAAAAATTATAAAAAATTTAACACGTCTAGAGTTGGAAGTATAGACAGTATTGACGAGGTTTATAGCATTAAACCTGATTTAGTTATTACTTAGTTTATCAGGATTAATATATTTTTACAACAAAAATTAACAAGTTTTTTACTTAATCGGAGTTATGGATTAAAAATTAAATTTATTTAATTTAAGTTGATTTAAAGTTCAAATATTTATTACCTTTGAGTTGAGCTAAACTGCTCTTAAAATTTAACAGTTTAGCTTAAACTTAATTTCTGCCCTAATACTTCATAAAATCAGGACTTCCTAAAATCAAAGCAGATTTGATATCTGGCGAACTTTGATCAATTACTTCTCGGGTATTTGCAGAAAAATTATCACCTAAAGTTTCAATTAACTTTTGAGTATCTACAGGTTTTTTATCATGGAGTATACCTTTAGAAAGGTGTACCGCGAAACTACTACGACGAATCATGGTATCTGGATTTAACCAAGCATCCTGAGTATTTTTATAACCATCGGGTGAAGAACAACCATACAAAGGCATTCCCAACTGTCTTAATGAACCATTAGCAGAGTTAAAATTACTCACCTCACCGATTGCTCGCATCACTGATATAATATAACGATAGGGGGTTTTAAATTTCCCCTGATAAACATCTGAATTCCAAAATTCTGAACTGGTAAACAAAGTATTGAGAACAAGACGAATTTCCCCGTCGGTTTCTAAGAACTTTTTCGCCATTTTTTTGACCAAAGATTCTGGGGGCTGATCGGCAACAAAAGCTTGTGCTAATTTATAGCTAATATATCGAGCCGTCGAAGGATGACGTGCTAAAAGATCCAAAGCTTCCTCTCCTTCTTCGATACCTCTCCCTTTAATTTTTTGACCTAAAAATACTTTATCCTCAAAATCATGGCGATCGCTTTCAAAGTCAAAACCATCTTCATCTTCTATTCGTTTCGCACGAGGATGAGGAACTCCCCAACCTGTTAAAATTCGAGCTAAGGCAATAATATCTGCTTGAGTATATCCCCCATCTACCCCTAAAGTATGAAGTTCCAATAATTCCCGTGCATAGTTCTCATTTAACCCTTTAAATCTTCCCTTCGCTTTCGGACTTCCTGGGGCTGTATTTAGCCAATTATCCAAATAAATTAACATCGCTGGATGCTTGGCTGTCGCACCCAAAAGCTGGCGAAATTTCCCCAAAACATGAGGTCGAATTGCGTGTTGCTCGTAGGAACTAAAATAGAGCTTAAGTTGTCCACCTTGCAAACCATTCACATTAAAGTGATTGTACCAAAAATCAACCATCACTTCTTCAAGCTGTCGGGGACTTTGATCGGCTCGAATCAAACGTCCTTCTTCAGCGTGTTGACGAATTTTTCGTTCAAAATCTCCTCTAATTTTTTGAATTTGTTTAGACTCTAGCTTGAGTTTTTTGGCTTCTTCAATCAAACGCTGCTGTTGCTTATAGAGTTGACCTGGCGTTAACGTAAAAGTATCTAGAGTTTTAATTTTTTGAGTTAAAGTCTCGGGAACCGCAATTGATGTCGGTTTGAGTTGAGATTGAATATAAGCCTCAATTCCCATCTTTTTAACCTGTGGAATCAGTCCAGCGGTATATCCAAAAGTTAAGCGATTAATGGTATGAAAAACACGAGTATCATTCATCGGGATTTTTAGGGTGAGAACGTTTAGGTATTAGGGTAGATTCAGCCTGGCTTTTAAGATAAACTCATTAATGAAGTGTCAGAAAACCTTCTACTTCTATGATATCGAGCGATCTATGGCAAGCCAACCAAGACCTAATTATTGCCTGCCTTGAACATCCCTTTGTCCAAGGTATTGCTCAGGGAACTTTGCCGCGAAATTGCTTTGCCTTTTATGTGGGTCAGGATGCCTTTTTTCTCAGATCCTTTGCTCGCGCCTATAGTATTGCTGCGGCTAAAACTCCCGACTGGGAAGGGTTTCAGCTATTTCATTCTCTCGCCAACGGAGTCCTAGAAGAACTACAACTCCATCAAAATTATGCCCAAATTTGGGAAATTAACCTACAAACCATTCAACCCGGAGTCGCTACCCGTCGTTATACCGAATTTTTATTAGCCACCGCTTGGAGTCGAGATATCGGTGCGATCGCGGCTGCCATGACTCCCTGTATGAGATTATATGCTTTTCTTGGTCAAAAACTTGCTCAACCAGAGATCCCCAACCATCAATACACGGACTGGATTAAAACCTATAGCGGCGATGAATTTGAACAACTCACTCAACAACTCGAAGATCTAACAAATCGCTACAGTGTTGATGAATCGCAAGCTCATACAATCTACCGCTATGGGATGTTATGTGAACAAGAATTTTTTCAGTCGGCTTGGGAACAAAATAAACCGTAACCAGTAATCCGTGAAAACAGTTAACCGTTTTTTTCCCGCTTCCCCAACACCCGACACCTGTCGCCTAATTCAACGTCCTAACTTATTAGGAATCCCTTCACAACCCCCAGGAATTGTTTTTCGGGACTGTTCTCCACACCAAGCACAACAATAGTAACGGTTTTCATCAGACAAGCCATCAACCCCCGTCAAATTGGCATTTTCGATCACAACCCCTGTATACTGACCTGTTTTATAGTCCGGCATTTTTGTGCGACTGCGAGGAGTTGCGGTTTCTGATGAACCGTAAAATAATTTTGTTGCTCTGAGAGTCGCGTTAGAGAGATTGGCTTCATAAAGAATCGCACGGGATAAGTTCGCTCGTACTAAATCACAACCACTGAGATTCGCTTTCACTAAATTAGCTTCTGCTAAATCGGTTCGGCGTAAATCCGTTCCCGCTAAATCTGCACAAGCCAACATTGCACCCAAGTCGATCACCCGAATTCCTTCTAAACGATCTTCGGCATAACTACCATTCCCATCAAGAATAGGCCGACCCAAATGACGATCGCGTTTGAGAGGAGTAATCAGTTTAGCTTGAGAGAGAAACCGTAAAATCTTGGCTTTTCCCTCTGCATTCACACTGCGAATAATTGCCGCCGTTCGTCCCTCCGCAATCACCCGTTCTTGGGGCCAATCTTCCAGCAATCCCTGTTCACCTAACGCCAGATCAGAAACACCTTGAAAATAAGCATCAATCGTTTGCTGTTGAGTAATCAGGTTTTGTTGAATCGTTAAATCTCTAGAAATCACATATTGACGCCACGCCACATAAACCGCCAAAATCGCAATTAAAATCTGACCTAACGCGCCGATCAGTTCTCCTAACGCACCAATCGCATCCCAATTAATCACTATATTGCGACTGCCAAAATCTTTGTTTGAGCCGCTCAACATCAACAAACCTGCTATAGCCGCTAAAATCCCAAAGCTGGCAATAATCAAGCTGCGCCATACCGGGGGAATCAGCGAAGTCCAAATATTACCCCAACTCGGCCAGATCATTCGTAGGGATGCAAACAAAACCACAAAAGCGCTGATATATCCAACCCAAATATTATCGAGCGCCAACCCCAGGATCATAATCGCCACCGCAACCAGGGTGACAACAGAGGCTAGAAAGTTGCTGGGAGACTTTGTTTCTAGATTTCCGGTTAAGGTGTATTTACTCGCCGGCGCCGCCACCGCTTGTTCAAATTCTTCGCGAGTTGTCGAGATTTGCGCTTCCCCAGTATTGATGATCACTCCATTGTTTACAGGGATTCCATTTGAACTCTCTATATTTCTATCGGATTCTGTAGGATTCGGCGATTGGGAGTTAGGTTGCTCGGTCATAGGTTAGGGGAACTGGGTTGAAATAGCAATTAATTCTTAGGATGCAATCCTTCTGTTGATTGTACCTAAACTCATTCAAAGCTGACTAGGGCAAGCAAACGCGATCGGAGGTTTATGTTAAGCTCGAACTTGAGAGCGTAAAACCCCCGAGGCGGCTTGAGGTCTTAATTGTGGCATATATTCCAGGGTCTAGTGCGGATACCGAGCCACAATAAATGTATTAATAAGGGAAAAAGCTGCTGTTCTTTCTACTCAATTTGTTTTAATACTATTTTTTTTTGCCTAGACAGGAGGTTGTAGCAATGTCATCTCGTTTGAGACTATTGCTGAGATTTTTAAACGCACGTTTATCTAAACGAATCTCAATCTGGATTTTAGCGAGTATTTTTTTGATTGAGTTAATTATTTTAGTTCCTTCTGTTTCTCGTCGTCAGCAGGAACTTTTACAACAACTTACCGAAGTTTCTTCCGGTAAACTTGCCTGGATTATTGCCACTTATCCTTATCAATCTGAAGCCGAACTTTTAAAACAATTAAAGTATCTCGATCAGCTTGATGCCAATATTAAGGGGGGTTTCGTTTACAAGCTTCCAGACGGAAAACGCATCGGCGAATTTGGTGAACTCCCTCAACTCTCTTTTTCTCAAGCCAGACTTGGGGAGGATATTTATCTCAACACTCCATAGCCGCGATCGCTATGATGTTGCTTGTCATCTCCAGTCTTTAAAAGATGATTATTTAGTCGTTATTCGCCATGATGCTGATCAAATAAAACAAGAAGTTAATTTTTTTATTATCCGAATTGCTGGATTAGTTCTAATCATCTCTATTTTTGTGGGAATTGGGACAATGATTGTTTTGGAAAAAATGGTGATTACACCGATTTTAAACCTCAGACTAGATTTAATCAAAGCGGGAAAATCGATTTCCAACAATCAAGAACCTCCAAAATTTTATTCAGCTTCAACTCAACGCCATGATGAGTTAGGAGATGTGATTTCTGCTTTTATGCAAATGTTTACTCAAATTCATCAAGCCATTACCGAACGCCAACAAGCCGAGGAAGCCTTGCGAGTTGAAAAAGAAAAATCTGTTCAGCTTTTACTCAATGTTTTACCCCAAACCATTGCCGAACAGCTTAAAAAACAGCCGGGTTTAATCGCCGATCGCTTTGAACAGGCGACCATTTTATTTGCTGATATTACTGATTTTACCGGACTCGCCTCTCAAATTTCTCCAACGGAATTGGTGAGTTTACTCAATCAAATTTTTTCCAGTTTTGATCGTTTGGCGGAACGACATGGTTTAGAGAAAATCAAAACCATCGGAGATGCTTACATGGTTGTCGGAGGACTACCTAAACCTAGAAAAGATCATGCTGAAGCGATCGCAGATATGGCGTTAGATATGCAGCAAGAAATTTATCGATTTAAACGAGAAGATAATAAAATTATCAATATCCGGATCGGGATTAATACAGGACCAGTGGTTGCAGGTGTGATTGGGTTGAAGAAGTTTTCCTACGATCTTTGGGGGGATGCAGTTAATATCGCTAGCCGGATGGAATCTCATGGGAAAATTGGCGAAATCCAGGTCAGCAGCAGTACCTATGAATTATTAAAGCATCAATATGTCTTGGAAAAACGGGGTATCGTTCAAGTCAAGGGTCGTGGCGAAATGATCACTTATTGGTTGAAAAGTCGCCAACCTACTCCTGTAGAGTCTCAAGTCAAGACCAACGGTCATCGGCAAGCCCCGTCTTTTCAAGGCGGGGAACCGATGACTTAATTTATTTTTAGTCTAGAGAGAATATTATAATTTTAAAATTAAGGGAGTTTGAATATATGACAGAGGAGATTAATTTAGCCTATCTTTTCTTTTTAAAAATAAAATTAAATAACTATTCAAAAGGAAAAATAGAGAGTTTAATTTTGATTTCAGGCTTGTTTTTAGGATAACATTTTAATTTTTTTCGATCAGTGCAAACAGATACTGATTCAAAGTGGAAGAAGCTATAAAGTAGTAATTAAAGCCAAGCAAGTACACTATATACTAGGAGGTTTTGGATGAAGAAGCTTATTGGAATCGTCACCGTTGCTTTCGTCGGACTCAACGTAGGTCTACCTGCTCAAGCCATCGGTACCACAGGACAAGACATCGTTTGTGGTTATAAGTATAAAGTAGGTGACAGTGGCTGGAAAAACGGCAGCATCGGCGGCACAACTCGTCAAAGCGCTCGCCTCAGCCGTACCCAAGTTCTCTCCGGTCTAGAAACTAAAGCTGATGATTCTGGAGAAAGCTTCGATGTTACATACTTGGGATGCCGCGACCCCTATGGTCATAACTAAATTGGGGAAAATCATCCAGTTTTTAGGCATAACCCAACACCAATATTGTCTGGGATGCCAACCTGAGCATCCTCAGATCAACAGTCCCCGAGCAACGAATATTTCGCCTGAATAAAGGCTTCTGCTGATTTGCGATCGCATATCTCTTTATCTATTGTTGCAACCAATAGGTCATCAAGCATCTGCTTAAACTGAGGACTCGGCTTATACCCTAGTTCTTTCAAATCATTACCATTGAGTAACGGTTTGATATTCCACCACTGGGTTAAATATTGCCATATTCGATGTCGAACCCATCGCGGACTTTGCACTGCGATTAGGATTAACATTGGTAAATCATAAGGCACTAACAGTCGATAAAATTGGCTGGCTAATTGACATTCTGGCATTAATTTCACCACCTCGGCTTTGGCAGAATCTAACTGTTGAAGTCGTTCAATGCTGTCTAGAGAAAATTGTAACGTTTCCGCCACATCACCTCGATATTGCGGCGCTAAATGAGCAATTAATACCTCTAGTCTCATTTGCCAATGGGTTAAAGTTTTCTCGGGATCAAAACGAATTAACCCCCGATCTACCAATCGAATTTGTCGCCACAACTCCTGATTCAATTCTAAAGTCGGGTGAATACAACGCAACGCTTTTAATTCTCCCAAAAGTTGTAAAGCAGGTTTCCAGTAAGGCGCTTGCAAAATATATTTTAACTCACTTTTCAGCCGAGTTTCCAAAGCCGGAACCCGTTGACGAGTCGAGTAATTTTCCGATTGAACTTTTTCATAAATCCCACTATTAATCGCATACTGAATATAATCTTTCGTTTGAAACTCAAGTTCAAATCCCAACCGTACTGCAAACCGCACCGCTCGATAAATGCGCGTCGGATCTTCAATAAAACTATTGGCGTGTAAAACACGAATTTGGCGATTTTGTAAATCATTCATTCCGCCAAAAAAGTCTAATAATTCCCCTTCATAGGGTTTAGTTAGACGCAACGCCAAAGCATTAATGGTAAAATCTCGTCGGTACAAATCTTGACGAATTGAACTCGCTTCAACTTCTGGGTTGGCTGCGGGATAGGGATAAAATTCCGTTCTTGCGGTTGCAATATCAATCCATAATGAATCTAAAACCGGGTCATTATGCCACAATAAAGCCGCAGTTTGAAACTGTCCGTGAACATCTAAACGAGCATTAGAATAAGTTTTTTGTAACGCAGAGGCTAATTCAACTGCGGGAGGATTTTTATCGTTTTGTTGATTATTTTCTGCATTTTCATAACTTTGATGACAGCCATCAACAACCAAATCAATATCCGTTAATAATAGCGTTTTTTCCGGGTCAGCTAACAACAAATCCCGTACCGCTCCCCCCACTAAATAAAGTTGCCAACCCCGTTGTTGGGTGAGTTCCGCCAGTCGGTTTAAAAGTTCTAATAATGGCGGTGCTAAACGCTGTTCAAGTAGCTCTTGAATAGAATCACAGGTTGAACCGGGAATGCAGCCTTGACCCAGTTTTTTCTGCGGTCGTTGTTGTTGGTGAAGTAGTCTTAAAACATCGGTTCTGGTGACAATTCCCACCAAATTATTCCCCTCTAAAACGGGTAAACGTCCGATATCGTATGTGACCATTAAAGACTCAATTTCCGGTAACGTTGTATTGGGTTTAATGGTTTTTAATTGCGGCGTCATATACCCTTTAACCGGAGCGTGACTAAAGCCGTGATGGAGTGCAATATCAAGGTCACGTCTGGAAATAATTCCCACTAATTGATCTTGTTCATCAACTACCGATAAACCCGAATGACCATAACGCAGTAAAATTCGATGTGCTTCTGCAATTGTTGTCTCTGGGCGAATGGTTCTAACGGGAGAAGACATCAACTCCCGTGCTGTGGGAGGATGAGGAATTTGTGCTTTGAATTCTTCGATAATTTCGGTTAATTGTTCTTGAGGATTGGTATCTTTAATCACCACAGAAGCGGCTTGATCGTGACCTCCACCGCCAAAAGGTTTAAACAATTGATTCAGGCTGGTTTGTTCGATGCGAGAACGTCCGATAATTGTTAAACATTCGGTTTCTTTGTTCTTCTTCTGCTGACAATTTCCGAGCAATAACGCATCGCTTTCGGTAATTTCAATTAATTGAGAAGCCAAACTCGATAAACCCGGAACATAATCTTCTGTTTCGAGTAACACCCAAGCCACCTGATACCCGTGAACTGTGACTTGATTTAACTGTTCTAAAGCAACTGTTAATAAATCTTGTAGTTGGTTGGAAAATCCCGGTTCAATATATTCTGCTATTACCTGCAAACTCGCGCCATTTTCCATTAACCACGCCAACGCTAAGGCGTCTCTGGGGGTACTTCCTTCAAAGGTTAACGAACCCGTATCCACATGAATTCCTAACGCCATCACCGTTGCTTCTGCTGCGGTTAACAGCCATTTTGTGTCTTCGGTTTCCCGATGTTGTTTGGCATCTTTTAGCTTTTCTACGACTAATGTTGTTGTCGAACCAACCAATTCAATTTGAGTGGTAGTTGCGGGAATATTTAACTCACTATCGGGATGATGATCGCAGACGGTTATTTCATATAAATTAGGTAAATCAAACCATTCCGATGCTTTTCCTAACCGTTCACGATTTTGAGTATCAACAACTGTTATAAAACGAATATTTTCGGGGTTAACAGAACGCCGTTCAATTAGAGGAAATTCATCTCGATGTAAGGCTAAAAAATCTCGAACTCCAGGGTGAGAACCGCCAGTTAGAACGATTTTACTTCCCGGATACAAACGCGACAGTCCAACAGCGGCGCCCAAAGCATCAAAATCTGCGGTGGTGTGACATAAAATTAGGTGCATAGGAATAGAAAAAAAGACGTTAGTCCGGAGGAACTTTATCTATATTAGTTCTTTTTGAGCAAAATTATAACTACCCTAAGACATGATGTAGTTTGAAATCAAGTAAAAATTAAGTAGGTTGGGTTGAGAAAACTCAACAAACCCGATCTTGATTGAACCTAACAGGATTGTTATTGTTGGGTTGCGCTGACACTTTACTTAACTTACATCTACATTTACATTAATGATAGTTTGAGAAAAGTAGATAGATTACAATAACACCTATTTTCTATTTGTAGGATTATAAGCGATAATGAATATCGTTCAGGTAAAACTCAACAGCTTGATCCAGAAACATTGTGAAATCACGCACGACAGCCTAATTCAGTGATTTCTGGGTTGAGAGAATTGGTTGATGATATTTTTATTTAGTTCCCAAATGTTGAGATAATAATTCCTCACAAACCTCAACGGGTATCCCCGACAAACGACTCAATTCTTCGGCGTCGGGTACACCACCCGGAAGACGAGTAACTTCCCAATTTCTCCCATTATTAATTAACGCGACCATTCCCCCTGCTTCTCCCATCACCCAAGTTGCCAAACCAAATAAACCTTCTATGGTTACTTTGGTGACTTCAGGAGTCGGAAGTCCTGGTTGTTGAACGGCGTCAATTACCGCAGTTTCCAGGGGACTGGGTAAACTTTGAGCAAAGGTTGTAGGAATATCGGATAAATTGATTAATCCAATAATCGGAAAAATTAATAGCGATCGCCAGAAAATATTACAATAATTTTGACTCATTTGCTTAAATTGCTTAAATTGCTAGAGATATAAGAGATCACAGAAAAATGCTTGCTGTAATTAAATTTTAGCTTCTTCGCGTATTCTCAAGCCTAACCCGAGAAAATCTCTATGAATTTTCCCAAAAAAATAGGGCGGTTAAAAACCACCCCAATTCATAAACAACTTTACCGAGTCAGAACTCAGATTTTTGACATCCTAAAATTAGGCGATCATTACAAAAGGATCATCAGCCGTTAAATCAGCCGCATTTACACCTGTTAAAATCGCTAACATCTCGCTACCCAAGCTAATCTCAGCATTGCTTCCAACTTGAGAAATCGAGAGTTCATCGGCGCTGAGTTCGCCTTTTAAGCCTAATAAGTCAATTCCGACTTCAAAATCAACAATCGTATCAATCCCTTCGCCAACGGCTAAAACAAAGGTATCAGCACCCTGACCGCCTGAGAAATCATCTCCAGTTAGGATATCATCTCCCAAACCGCCATCAATGAGGTCATCGCCATCATCACCCCAGATGAGATCATCGCCTTCATCCCCCAACAGTTGGTCATTCCCGGCTTTACCGCCAATTTGGTCATCGCCCAAACCGCCATAAATCGTATCATCGCCACCAACGGTACCGCCCGGAGAACGACTATTTTCGTCACCTCGGAGGGTATCATCGCCTTCTTCACCGTAGACGAAATCATCGCCCAAACCACCTGCGGCAATATCATTCCCGATATCCGCCCGGATCAGGTCATTGGCATCTTCTCCGACCAACGTTTCATCGGCGGGTGTACCATCAATTAAGTTGGGGAGAACATCGCCGAACAGCGTCCGGTACATGACCTCATAAATTTCGGTATTATCAACCGTACTCGGCAATAAATCGGCATTGAGACCATAGGTTTTGGAAACAATACTCCCCGCAAAGTCCGGTGTTCCCACATAGGCAATACCAAAGGGAAACTGATCGCCACTGGCGTCGGGTGCAGAAATAAACGGTTCACTGTCCCGTCCTTCCGCGCCATCCATAGGCACTTCAATCGCATCAGAACGATCAGCCAATGTGGGGTTAACACCAACGCTTCCAACCGTTTCACCACTGCGATCATCGACTTCCAAACCGCCCGCATCGCTGTCGGCAGCCGTAATAATTAAAGTGTTGGGATCTTGGTTGTCCACGAAGTCCATCGCCACCCCGATCGCATCGTCGGCCCGTTGCATCGCTTCGACAAAACCGCGAGCATTATTATTGTTGGTAAAATTATCGGTTCCCTCTTCTTCCATCACCACAAAGAAGCCATCGGGATCTTGAGATAAGATCGGCAATGCCGCGTCTAACATTTCCGCAATAGTGGGCGGATTTTCGTTACCGGGTTGGCCGTAGTTTTCCAAACCTTCCGCAAAGTTGGCTTCTTCGGTGGTGTCGTTGTAGGTATCTTCTGCCGCAAAAATTCCCAGAACTTTTTGGGTATCTTCTGGCAAACTTTGCAGTTCTTCGCGGGTGTAAACAATCGTATAACCCAAGTCTTCGGCTTCTTCGATCAGGTTGCGACCATCTTCGCGGGTACCTTCTTCGCCAAAGAAACCCACTTCTCCGACGGGCAGATAGTCCGTTTCGCCGGCGCCCATGATCACGTCAACACCGGATTCTAGAATGTCTGCGGTAATTTGTTCGGTGTCCCTGCGGCTGGCTACGCTGGATAAAAATGCCCCGGTTCCGGGTTCGGCGATAAATCCGGAGTTAATCACGGCGGTGGCTTTTCCAGCCTCGATCGCTTCTTCCATGATCGTCATTCCCCGCATTCCAGAACGAGAAACCACAGGAACGCCGTTTTCATCTAACCCAAAGGAAGCCGCAGCCGTTTTAGTTCCGGTGGCGTGTGTTACCGCCCCGGCGTTGGAAGTTCCCACCAGTCGGTCTTCCATGTGTCCGAGATAAACCCCGGCATTGGTCATCATATCCCAATTTAAACGACCATCCGGGCCTTCCTCAACAAAGCGGGCCGCAGCAAAGTGGGAGGGGCTGGTACCGTCCGGGTGAATAAAGATAACGTTTCCGGTGTCTTGGGTGGGTTCGGGGGCCGGCTGGGGCGCTTCGGCGGGAACGGGGGAGGGCAGTTCCACATCGAATAGCGTTTGATACATGATCCGGTAAATGTCGGTGTTATCCAAGGTACTGGGTAACAAATCGGCATTGTAACCGAAGGTCTTAGAAACAATACTTCCGGCAAAGTCAGGGGTTCCGGCAAAACCAACGCCGAAGGTGTACTGGTTGCCGTTGGCGTCGGGGGCGGAAACAAAGGGTTCAGTATCGCGACCACTGGCCCCGTCGTAGGGAACTTCTATCGCATCGGAACGATCAGGTAGAGTGGGGTTAACACCAACAGTGCCAACGGTTTCACCACTGCGATCATCAACTTCTAAACCGCCCCCGTCACTATCTGCTGCGGTAATTAACAGGGTATTGGGTTTAACGTTTTCGATGTAGTCTTGGGCGACACCAAGGGCATCATCAGCCCGAAGAACGGCTTCGATAGTGCCGCGAGCGTTATTATTGTTGGAGAAGTTGTCTGTAGCTTCTTCTTCCATCACCACAAAGAAGCCGTTCTCGTTTTCCGGGGAGAACAGATCTAAGCTGAGAGTGGTTTCCAGCATCTGGGCGATGGTGGGCGGATTTTCGTTACCGGGCTGGCCGTAGTTTTCCAAACCCGCCTCGACGTTGGCTTCTTCGGTGGTGTCGTTGTAGGTGTCTTCAGCCGCAAAAATCCCCAGAACTTTTTGGGTGTCTTCTGGTAGGCTTTGCAGTTGTTCGAGGGTGTAAACAATCGTGTAACCCAAGTCTTCGGCTTCTAGGATGAGGTTGCGACCATCTTCGCGAGTTCCTTCTTCGCCAAAGAAACCGACGGTTCCGGTGGGGAGATAGTCCGTTTCGCCCCCGCCTAAGATCACGTTAACGCCAGATTCGACGATTTCGGCGGTGATTTCTTCGGTTTCACCTCGGTTGACTACATCAGCCAAAAATACGCCCGTTCCGGGTTCGGCGATGAAGCCAGAGTTGATCACGGCGGTAGCTTTTCCGGCGGCGATCGCTTCTTCCATGATCGTCATACCGGGTTCAACACCCAGGTTGGGGCCACCAAGTTCAGGGCTGAGGCTAGACAGGGAAACGATCGGATCGCCGTTTTCGTCTAAACCGTAAGATCCGGCAAAGGGTTTGACGCCCATCGCATGAACCACCGCCCCACCGTTGGAGGTTCCCACCAGTCGGTCTTCCATGTGTCCCAGGTAAACCCCGGCGTTGGTCATTTCGTCCCAGTTGAGGCGACCATCCGGCCCTTCTTGAACAAAACGACCTGCAGCAAAGTGAGATGGACTGGTTCCATCGGGATGAATAAAGATAACGCTGTTAGACATTTGCTTATTTTGAGGTAGATGCTGACTATTTTTTGACACAAAACTCCACCGAGTTTGAAGTAACTTTGTTGGGACTTCAAAGCTCAATTCAGGAGATGAACTTTAGGCAAAAACTTACTAATACACCCAGAGTGAGAGAGTTAACATTTTTACAAAAGTTTACTCTCAGGGAAATATTATTTCATTGAAATTAAATGGCAGTTATGCTTAAGTTATCTTTGGGTTAAACTATAAATTAACTTTTTTATAAACAATTTATTGACTTAACCTTCGGAGCAGGTTTACATAACTAATTTCTGGGACAACTTTCTGGGACAACATAGATTTACTCACCAAGCCGCCTCTATACACCTTCGATCTTTCCCACAAATCAAGTTTTAGGACTAGAACGCTCGCAGCCTTACCGAGTAGGAGAGGGGTAATTATACATCTTTAAAGGAAGCTAAATACTCACTGACAAACTGGAATTTCTATAGAAAACTCAGTTCCTTCTCCGACAACAGAATGACATTTCAGTTCACCTTTATGCTGGTCAGTAACCACTTGATAACTAATTGACAAACCTAAACCTGTTCCTTTTCCCAGTGATTTCGTAGTGAAGAAAGAATCAAAAATACGATTTTTAACCATTTCAGACATCCCAATTCCATTATCAATAATACGGATGAGAACCCGATTATTAATCATCAGTTCTGTAGAAATCTGAATCATTCCTGAATCAACTTTTTGTTCTTGTTGAATATATTTTTGTTTGTTTCTGTCTCTAATCGCATCAATAGCATTACTTAAAAGATTCATAAACACTTGATTTAATTGTCCGGGATAACACTCAATTAGCGGTAAATTCCCATATTTTTTAATCACTTGAATCTCAGTCAAGTCTCCACTTGCTTTCAAACGGTGTTGTAAAATCATTAACGTGCTATCAATCCCATCGTGAATATTCACAGCTTGAACTTCGGATTGATCAAGACGAGAGAAATTTTGAAGCGATCGCACAATCTGGCGAATTCGATCTACACCCATTTTCATGGAATCGATGACTTTTGGCAAATCCTCGGCGACAAAATCAATATCAACATCTTGACTATATTCAACAATTTCTGGATCAGTTTGATCGCTGTTTTTTTGATATAAAGAAAACAAAGTTAACAAATTATCCGCATATTCAGAAATTGGTGAAAGATTAGCATGAATAAAATTCACCGGGTTATTGATTTCATGGGCGACACCTGCAACCAGTTGTCCTAAACTGGACATTTTTTCAGTTTGAATCAGTTGAGTTTGGGTTTTCTGCAATTGATGTAATGTTTGGGTTAACTTTTCAGTTTGATTTTGGGTTTTATTTAATAAATTAGCTTGCTGAATAGCGACTCCGAGTTGAGCAGCAACCTGAGAGAAAAAACCCACTTCTAACGATTGCCAACGTCTTGTCGTTGAATGTTGATAAGCCACTAATAAACCCCAGAGTTTATGTCCGAAAAAGATAGGAGTAATCAAGTAGGACTTAACCTGTAGTTTCTCTAACATCTCTAGATGAAACGGAGAATATTTAGCTTGATAAATATTATTAACTGCTAGTGTTTTACCCTCTCGAAAACGTCCGCCCTCAGTTTCTTTTAAACAATTATCTCCCCAACTTGTTAGTCCTAAACTGACTAAACTTTTCCATTGAGGAAGCACAAATTCATAATCATGAATAAACTCCCCACCCCAGTCATCATTAAACTGATAAACCACCACCCGATCTGCTTGTAAAACACGTCCTGTTTCTTGAGTTGTAGTTTGAAAAATTTTCTGAATATTGAGAGAATTACGAATTTTTGCAACGACATCAAACAAAACCTGTTGTTGTTTTACGATTCGTTGACTATCGGCTGCGGCTTGTCTGAGTTTTAGGGTTTGTTTGCGAGTTTGAATTAAGAGTTGAGCTTGCTGAATAGCCACTCCTAATTGAGTCGCCACTTGAGAAATAAACTGAACCTCTGAAGTTTCCCATTTCCGAGAACAAGTATGTTGATAAACGGCTAAAATTCCCCACAACTTTTGTCCGACAAAAATCGGTGCTGTCACAAATGCTTTGATGTGAAATTGATTGAGAATATCAACATGACAATTGGTTAATCCCGCTTGTTCAACATCATTAACAACAAATGTTTCACCATGGCGATAACGTCCGCCTTGAGTTTCTTGTAAATAAGTATCATCCCAAACCGTATTTACACCAATTTCTAGGTTAGACCATTGCGAATCAACAAACTCATAATCTCCAACAAATTCACCACCCCAATCACTATTAAAGCGATAAACGGAGACTCGTTCTGTTTGAAGAAATTTACATAATTCTTTTGTTGTCGTGCGGAAAATTGTCTCTAAATTGAGTGAGTTTCGCATCTTCGTCACCACATCAAACAACACTCGCTGTTGTTCTGTTGATTTACGAAGGTTATGGGCTGTTTCTTCTAGTTTTAAGGTTCGTTCCTGAACCTTTATTTCTAAGCTTGCATTTAGAGCTTGCATCTGTTGACGCATTTGATATTGATAAATCGCTGAGGAAAACTGATGTCCGAGTGATCGCGCTAATTCCAGTTCATTTTCCGTCCATTTCGGCCTTTCTCTTCGTTTTTGTTCGCGCCAGACTTCAAACGAAATCTGCGGAGAAAGCTGTCTTTTGTCGTCTTCAACTCGTCCCGCCCACAACTTTTCTGTTTCCAGTTCATCTCGAAAAATACTGAGGTATCCCAATAATTCTTGTCGATAATGAAGTGGAATCATTAATAAACTGCGGATTTTTGTCTGATAAAAAGCAGATTGTAAATTCCGTAGTTTGTCTTCTTTAAAAAGATCTGAGATTGCCCAAATATCATAATTTTCGGATTGATAATGCTCTGACCAAACACTATATTGTTCCATCAACGGATAGAGAGAAACTTCAGGAATTTGAGGCTGTTTCCCTTGTGTATAAATCTGTATATTCTGACTTTTTAGACAATATTCAAAGCTTTTAATCGTGTCATCTTTGAGATTAAAAGGATTTGCTTTAATACACAGTCGCCCGCCTGATCCCGCCAAAGTGGTAATGATTTCTTCTAGGGCGGGTTGCAACTCGATACTCGAACTTGAATGAAGAAAGCTATTAATTCGATTAATACAAGTTTGTAAGTTCGCTCTTTCTTCGGCTTGAGTTAATAATTCTGAATGCGCGATCGCCACCGAAAGCTGATCAACCACTGTTTGTAATAATCGCAATTCCTCATCTGGAGTCGTTCTAGATTCACTATGATGAGAAACAAGCAATCCCCAAAGATGATCTTGATTCATAATCGGGACAGAGACTGAAGATTTTACTCCCATTGCAGTCAAATATTCCAAATGACAAGGATCAAGAGAACGATAGCGAATATCCTCCTCGTGAGTTGTCCCATCATCAAGTTCTTGAAAGTGACTATGACCAATTTCCTGAGTTTCAGTATTGATCACAGAACGAACTCGTGATTTAATATATAACTCTCGGGCTTCTGGTGGAATATCTCCAGCCGGAAAATTCAATCCCAAAAGTGAGGGTAAACGGTTTTCAAAAATCGATTCAGCCACCACCTGACCGCTCGCATCCGGATGAAACTTGTAAATTTTGACGCGATCTGTTCCTAATAATAAACGAACTTCTGCGGCCGTTGCTGCTAAAATCTCGGTCAGTTTTAGTGATTGTCGAATGCGATTGGTAATTCGATGCAGTACACTACCATACTCTAAATTGACTTTTAGTGTCTGTGGTTTGGAAATTTCCACGCCCAACCTCTCAAATTTATATAAATACTGAATTTAGACATTGCCCCAATACGATGAACCCCATAGTGTTTGATCAATTGCCAAATTGATTATTCAAGTTACTGATCGCGTTGACAAAGCTATCAATCTGTGTCTATCTGTACTCGACAAATCCATCAATTCAGGCAAAAAAGTCAGATGCAGAAAAAAAGTTAAGATGCAAAGAGATCGAAGTTCACATGATCGATTTTAACGCTTGTCATTTTCATTTGGATAGAACGAACCCGGTAATCCTCTCGATCAATTGTCTAAAAGTTGCAAATCTTATCAAACATCCCAAGTCCCAAGTTTTGATAAGATAATCAAACTACAATCGATCAACTGTCGAGCTACGAAACGTGAATGTTTTAGTTGTTGGAAATGGGGGCCGCGAACACGCCCTCGCCTGGACATTACTGCGATCGCCCAATGTCAAACAAGTGATCTGCACCCCAGGAAACGGAGGAACCGCTACTCTCAAAGGCTGTCAGAATCATCCGGTTGCTGTCGATGACTTTGAGGGAATCAAACGTATTGCTCAAAAGTATAACGTTTCTCTCGTCATTGTTGGCCCTGAAGTGCCACTTGCGTTAGGGATTACCGATTATTTACAACAAGACAATATTCCGGTATTTGGCCCGAACCAGGCCGGGGCGCAACTTGAAGCCAGTAAAGCTTGGGCGAAAAACCTGATGCAGCAAGCCCAGATTCCTACCGCCCAAACCGCAGTGTTTACCGATGCAGAAACAGCCAAAGCCTATGTCAAAACCGCACCAATTGTGATTAAAGCTGATGGTTTAGCCGCAGGAAAAGGGGTGACGGTTGCTGATCGTGTAGAACTGGCCCACTCTGCCATTGATGCGATTTTTGCAGGCGAATTTGGCAGTGAAAATCAGACAGTAGTGGTCGAAGAATATTTAACCGGTCAAGAAGTCTCTGTACTCGCCCTCACAGACGGTCAAACCATTCGTTCGTTAATTCCCGCCCAAGATCATAAAGCGATTGGTGAAGGGGATACAGGCTCAAATACAGGGGGAATGGGGGCTTATGCTCCGACCCCCATTTTGACAGATTCCTTAAAACAACGGATTCAAACAGAAGTTCTCGAACCCACACTAGCGACATTGCAAAAGTGGGGAATTGACTATCGAGGTGTGATTTATGCCGGGTTAATGATTACCCCAGATGGAGAACCCAAAGTTTTAGAATTTAATTGTCGATTTGGTGATCCCGAAACCCAAGCGGTTCTCGCGTTGTTAGAAACCCCGCTTGATGAACTAATACTGGCTTGCTGTCAACAACGGTTAGCTCAATTTCCGCCCCTATCCTGGAAACCTGGAGTCGCAGTCTGTGTCGTTTTGGCCTCTGGTGGCTATCCCGGATCTTATCAAAAAGGTTACGCTATTACTGGACTAGAACAGGCAGAAGCCAAAGGTGCAACAGTCTTTCACGCCGGAACGAAACTGCAAGGGGAGCAAGTGATTACCGATGGGGGGCGAGTGTTGGGAGTGACCGCAGTGGGTTCGACTTTTGAACAAGCCATCACAAATTCCTATGAAGCGTTAGACTGTATCCAGTTTAAGCAGATGTATTGTCGGCGTGATATTGGCTTTCGGATAGCCAAGCTTTAGGACAGAACTCACCCAATTATTAGCAATTGATGAGGAGTTCTAAAATAAACAATCTGGCTGTTTAACAAAACTTAACTTAGAATTAGCAGTGGGTATGATAATGAATAGTTCGGTAAACTAACCCTATGGTTCATGGCTTCATCCCAACTGCAAAAAACTCAGATCTCAAACCGTCGGGAGATGATCGCAATTCTGAAAAAAATTGGTGAAATTATCGCAAACTGGTGGTCGGAGTTTACCCTCCAGACCCGGTTAATGGCCGGAGCAACTCTAGTTGTTTCCTTATTGATGAGTGGTTTAACCTTCTGGGCGGTTAATGCCATTCAAGAAGACGCACGTCTCAATGATACCCGCTACGGTCGAGATCTAGGCTTACTGTTAGCCGCAAATGTTGCCCCTTTGATCGCTGACAACAAACGCGATGAAGTCGCCCGTTTTTCTCGACAATTTTATACCAGTACCTCCAGTGTCCGGTATATGTTGTACGCTGACCCAGATGGGGAGATCTTTCTCGGTTTACCGTTTTCAGATTCAGCCGTTCAAAATTCTCTCACGCTCAGACGGCGGATGCAACTCCCGGATAATTTTATTACCAGTATAAAAGCGGGAGATTTTACTTCTATTCCGATGGTACGTCAACACATGACCCCTGCTGGACAGGTGACAGATGTGTTTGTTCCCTTGATGGATGAAGGACAATATTGGGGAATTTTAGCCATTGGAATTAATCCAAATCCCACCGTTGTTGTCTCCTCAAATTTAACGCGGGATGTGACTCTAGCAGTGTTTGTCTCAATTTGGGTGATGGTGATTTTAGGGGCGGTATTTAATGCCTTAACCATTACTCAACCGATCAAAGAACTGTTAAGAGGAGTTCAAAATATTACCGCCGGAAATTTTCACCAACGAGTTGATTTACCCTTTGGTGGAGAACTGGGGGAATTAATCATTAGCTTTAATAAAATGGCTGAACGACTCGAAAGCTATGAAGCTCAAAATATTGAGGAGTTAACCGCCGAAAAAGCCAAGCTAGAAACCCTGGTTCTAACGATTGCAGATGGAGCAATCTTATTAGATGCTCAGTTAAATTTAATCTTAGTGAATCCCACCGCTCGACGTCTATTTAACTGGGATGGAAAAAGCGTTATTGGGGAAAATGCGATCAATCATTTCCCCTTACCGTTATTACAAGAAATCTCTCAACCCTTACAACAAATCGCTAGTGGAAATCAAGAAGGGGGAGAATTTCGCTGTTCTTTAAGCGAACCCACAAATCGGACTCTCAGAATTCTCCTCAATACAGTTTTATTACATAAAGCACCAGGATTAGATCCCCTTTGTGGAAGTTGTTTTAGCCACACGAATGAGACGTGTAACTCTCCCGAACATCCCCAGGCTAATGAAAGTAGTTTGTATCAACACCACGATCATTTAAAACTCGAAGATCAATATCGGGACAGTCTGAAAGGAATTGCGATGACCATTCAGGATATTACCCGAGAAGTTGAATTAAACGAAGCCAAAAGTTATTTTATTAGTAACGTCTCCCACGAACTGAGAACCCCACTTTTTAATATTAAATCCTTTATTGAAACCCTCCATGATTATGGTGAGGATTTAACCGAAGCTGAACGACGAGAATTTTTAGAAACTGCTAACTATGAAACGGATCGTTTAACTCGTTTAGTCAATGATGTATTAGATTTATCCCGGTTAGAATCTTGTCGAATTTATCACTTTGAAGGGATCGATATTGCTCAACCGATTGAACAAACTTTACGCACCTACCAACTCAACGCCAAAGACAAAGGAATAGAGTTGAGTCAGGAGGTTGAACCCGACTTACCCCCTGTCTTAGGTCATTATGATCTATTGCTACAAGTCTTTGCAAATTTAGTGGGGAATTCCCTCAAATTTACACAAGCTGGAGGACGGGTGATTATTCGCGCCTATCTTTTAGAGGATGATCAACCCAAAGTTATCAGCAAAGAAGCCGAAGAAATCGAAAAAGGCGGCTGGATTATTTCTCCACCCCCCCCTCGTCCACTAGATGAGAAAATTGGGTTAGAAATTCCTTCCTCTCCTCAATATGTGCGAATCGAAGTTTCTGATACGGGAAGCGGAATTGCAGCCGAAGATCAAGAAGCTGTATTTAGTCGGTTTTACCGAGTTGAAAATCGAGTTCACACCTTAGAAGGAACTGGGCTAGGATTATCTATTGTTCGCAATATTATGGAAAAACATCACAGTCAAATTCACTTAATTAGTGAGTTGGGAATTGGCACCACATTTTGGTTTGATTTAGCTGTCTACCAAGATTTTCAAGATTTTCAGGCTCACACAAAAGAGATAGAATATATCAATAAGTCTTTACCGAACAACAACAACTAAAGGAAGCCGATCATCTTGTATTTCATCTTACCTTTTTTGTTTTTTTTAAAGAGCGATCAGAAGATGGCTAATCTCCTTGATCGCCCTGTAAATCTGCTAAAAGAGTGAATCTGCCGATGATTTTTTTGCGGTATTTACGGGAAAGTGTGTGCGAACGGCATTGTCTTTTTGTATGGGTATTAACCGCTTACCAAACTGACTATAAAGCGCGGGAATAACCAACAACGTTAACGCCGTAGACGTAACTAAACCGCCCAAAACCACAATCGCCAACGGTTGTAAAATCTCATTTCCGGCGCCGGTGGCGATCGCTAAAGGTAACATTCCCAAAGCCGAAGTTAAAGCCGTCATTAAAATAGCGTTCACCCGTTCCAAAGAACCGTTAACAATTACATCTTTAAGAAACATTCCCCGGGCGAACTTTTTGTTATAGTTATCCACCAACAACAAACCGTTACGAACCGCCACCCCAAACAGCGTAATAAAACCGATCAGAGAAGCAACAGAAATCACGCCCCCCGTCACTAAAATCGAGACAATACCGCCAACCAACGCCAGCGGTAAATTAAGCATGATCGCCAGGGTTGCGGGAAGCGATTTAACAGAAAAGAACATCAACACCGCAATCACAAACGCCGCCAAAATGCTGTATATCAGCAGGTTATTAGTCGCATTTTGTTCGGCTTCAAACTGACCGCCGTACTGAATAAAATAACCCTTCGGCAGTTGAACATTCTGTTTAATTGCGGCTTGAATATCGCCAACCACGCTCCCCAAATCCCGCTCGTAAACGTTCGCCGAAACCACAATTAACCGGGAAACATCCTCGCGATTTACAACATTTGCCCCCATCCCATATTCAACCTCTGCAACCTCTCCCAGAGGAATAATTTGACCCGTCGGAGTCGAAATCGGAACCCCACGAATGGCATCCAAACTGTTGCGAGCATCCTCGGTTAACGAAACAGAAATATCGACAAGCTGCTGGTTTTCTGGAACTTGCGACACCACCCGACTATTAAGAGCCGTTTCCACAATCTCCGATAATTGTTCCATCGTCAACCCATAAATTGCTGCGGATCGGCGATTATATTTAATTTGCACCTGGCGGATAGGTAATTGCGGTTCTAGCTGCAAGTCTACTACCCCAGAAATTGGCTTGATCGCATCTCGAACCCGTTCGCCAATTGCACGGAGTTCAGCCAAATCAGGCCCAAAAATTTTAATCGCGATCGCACTTCTCACCCCCGATAAAACCTCATCCATACGGTGAGAAATAAACCCGCCAATATTGGGAGCAACCCCCGGTAATTTTAAAAACATTTCCCGCAGTTCCTTAACGCTGGCTTCGCGATTTTTGAGCGCAATATCGCTGAGTTCGACATCAACATGAGCCATATTTACCCCCGCCCCGTCCGCATCGCCGGGAGTTCGCCCCGCCCGCACCTGCACCCATTCATAAAGGGGATTATCCTGGAGCGAGTTAGACAGCGCCATCCCCGCCCGGTTGGTCATATCCAGAGAAACCCCCGGATACAATACCATTGAATTGACCAACGATTTCTCTTGAAATTCGGGCAAAAATACCCGTCCCAAAGACGGAACGATCGCACAAGTTGCAACCAACGCGGCGAGCGCCATTGTTAATATAATTTGAGGCGATCGCAGCGACACATTCAACAGAGGACGATACAAACGTTCCGCCCAACGGGAAATAAACGTGCCTTCTTGGGGCAAAGTTTCGTTAGCCAATAAAATCGCACAAAGTGCCGGAGAAAGCGTCATCGCCACCAAAGTAGACGCGCAGATCGACAGCAAATAAGCCAACCCCATCGGCGCAAAAATTCGCCCTTCCACACCCGTTAAACTAAAAATTGGGGCGAAAACCACCACAATAATTACCGTCGAAAAAATTACCGCCAAACGAACTTCTACAGAGGTATCATAAACCACCAGAAAAGGATGTTTTGGATTGTCCTGGGCCTGATTGTTTCGCAGTCCCCGATAACAGTTTTCCATGTCTACGATCGCATCATCAACCACCGATCCGATCGCCACTACCAAACCGCCCAAAGTCATGGTATTAATGCCCAAACCCAGGGCTTTCATAAACATTAACCCGACCAATAAAGAAAGGGGAATGGCGCTCAAAGTAATAGCTGCCGTCCGCCAATTCATCAAAAATAGCAGCATAATTACCGACACGATAATGATGCCTTGAATCAGAGAACCGCTAACATTCCGAATGGCAGAATCAATAAAATTAGACTGGCGAAAAGTGCGGACGATTTGCACGTCGGGGGGAAACGTTGGCCGCAACGATGCCATCACCGCTTCAACGGCTTTGGTAACGGTGGGGGTATCCACATCGGGTTGTTTATTAATCATCAAGACAACCGCAGGCTGACCGTTAAAACTGGCATCCCCCCGCTTGAGGGCGGCACCGGTTTTCACCTCCGCCACGTCTTCCAACAAAATAGGGTTGCCGTTTTGCACCTTCACCACCGACTGCTGCAAGTCTTCGATCGAGTTAACCTGTCCGATCCCCCGCACCAAAAGTTCTTGACCCCCGCCAATGAGGAAACCGCCCGGAGCGTTAGAATTTGCGCCCCTGGCGGCGTCGGTGACTTCGGTTAGGGAAACGTCCAGCGATCGCAATTTTGCCGGATCGACCAACACCTGTTCTTGGCGTTCGTCGCCCCCGTAAATGGTCACTTGAGAGACTCCCGGCACCGACAGAATTTGATTGCTGAGGGTGACTTCCACCAGCCGCCGCAGATCCATAAGGGACGTTTGCCCCTGTTCATTGACCGTGAAAGCGTACTGCAATATCGTACCGAGGGGGGAGACAAAAGGCGAAATTTCCGGGGGATGTGCGGCCTCTGGTAGCTGGTTGGTGACTTGTTGGAGGCGCTCCGTTACCGATTGTCGCGCTTTGTAAATGTCGGCATTTTGGTCAAACACCACCTGCACCATCGACAGCCCCACCTTGGAAGACGATCGCACCGTAGTTACTCCCGGCAGACCGTTCACGGCGCTTTCAATGGGGACGGTAATTTGGGTTTCGACTTCTTCGGGCGCCAGTCCCACCGCTTCGGTTTGAATATCGACTTGCGGGGGTGCAAATTCGGGGAACACATCCAGGGGCATTTGACTAACGTTAAAAACCCCCCAGACTGTTACCAAAATCGCTCCCACGACGATTAGCCAGCGGTGGGCGATCGAAGTTTTGAGCGTATTATTGAGTATTGAATTTAGCATTGAAATCGTCGGAGAAAATTCAGGGGAATAGGCAAACACGTAGGGGCGCAACGCTTGCACCCCAGGGTTTTCTGGTTGTTTTAAAGGTCGCCTTTTTTGTTGCGGTTCCCTATAACAGCGAATGCTCCAACCACAAGTGCTACTCCTCCGCCCAATGCTGCTAAAATTCCCATTGGGAACCCGCCTGATTCTTGAGTGGTTTCGCCAGACTGCAAGGCAACGTTATCAGAAATCTCCTCATCAGAAATCTCCTCAATTTCGGTTATTTCCGGGGCGGGTGTCTCATCGGTTTGTTGATTGATCGGCTCTGGACTAGCTGCTACATCAACAGTTTGGGTTTTGCGGGATTCGGCATAAAGGGACAAACTCCCCTGAGTAACAAGCTGTTCCCCAACGGATAATCCTTCGGTAACTTCAATTAATTCGCCTTCGCTGGCGCCGGTCGTCACGGGAACCGGTTCATAGAAATTTTCGTACAGCACAAAAACAAGCTGTTTGCCATCCGAGTCAACTAATGCCGTTGCGGGAACCATCACCCCATTTCCATCGGTTGTAGCTTGTTCGATGGGGGTGACAACAATCCCCAACATTGAATCGGTTTCGGGATTAACTTGGACCCGTTCGATCCCGCCTTCGGCTTGAAATTCATCTCCGTGTCCGACGTGGGCCAGCACAAGGTTAGGGGTACTCACTGCCAAACCCACAGTCAGAATAGAACTAATAATAGCGATAGTTTTCATACTGCCTCCTCACAAATTCACAAAACTGTGCAACCGAATCAGAATTTTCCCCAGTTTGCCAGAGGCGGGATGAAATTCGGGTGAAATCGAAGACTGTTCGATAAAATTTAGCTCGTGAGGGTTTGTTTGGGATAATGCGAATTTTGTTGGCAGAAGATGAAACCGATTTGGGACTGGCAGTTAAACAAGTCTTAGTTAGTGAAAAATATGTGGTTGATTGGGTTACTGATGGCACTCAAGCCTGGTACTATTTGGAAAGTCAGTGGACTGATTACACTGTGGCGATCTTTGACTGGTTGCTTCCGGGTTTGTCCGGGTTGGAGTTGTGTCAGCGTTTGAGAGTGCATCAAAATCCTTTGCCGATATTGATGTTGACGGCGCTCGGACAGCCGGAAAACCGGGTTAAAGGGCTGGATGCGGGGGCGGATGATTACCTCGTTAAACCGTTTGTGATGGAGGAATTGCTGGCCCGGTTGCGGGCGCTTCAAAGGCGATCGCCCCAGTTGCAACCGCCTTCGCTAACTATTGGCACCTTTAGCCTCGATTATGGCAATAATGCCCTGTGTATTGGGCGAAAAGAACCCTATCAAACTATTCCGCTAACGGTTAAGGAGTTTCAAATTCTGGCTTATTTAATGCAAAATCGCGATCGCATTATTCCCGGAAGCAAAATTCGCCATCAACTTTGGGATCTCAACGAAGAACCGATCAGTAATGTTGTCGCGGCACAAATGCGGTTATTGAGACGCAAATTAGCCAGTTACGGGTGCGATTGTCCGATTGAAACGATTCCCGGTCAGGGTTATCGATTTAATACGTCATTAATTGAATAATAGCACTTATCATACTGCTGAGGTACAGGACTTTATGCTTTTGCCTTTTGCCTTTTGCCTATTATGAATACTCACAAACTTTTTCGCCGCAGTCGGATCAGGTTGGCGCTTTGGTATGCGGTTGTGATGGGAGTTATTTTAAGTCTGTCCGGGTTGGGTATGTATCGGGCGTTAATTCAGTCGAATTGGAATGCTTTAGAACGGGAAATTGAATCAATTGCCGGAACTCTCCATGATAGTCTTGAACCCCTTTTACCCGCTTCTGGCGATCCGGTTGTTATTTTACAGCAAATTTTTCCGGAATTGTGTCTATCTAGGCAATCTTGTAATGTGAGCCAGAGTTTAATTCAGCGACATACAATCGGGATTAGCGATCGCAGTACCTATTATATTCGATTATTTGATTATCGGGGAAAACTTTTGGCGTTTTCGCCCAATCAACCCGCCCAAATTTCCAACCGTTTAAATTCGACATCCTGGCAAACCATTCGGGCAGCAGATGGCGCACGTTACCGCCAATTTACCACAATTCTACACGGGGCGGATGTTAATTTTGCCAAGAATAATTCGATGTCCTGGGGTTATCTACAAATTGGGCGAACCCTGGCATCTTTTGACGCAGAAACGAGAAGAATTAACTTAATTTTGGCGATCTGGTTTCCCATTGCATTGGGTTTGGTTGCGGCTTCTAGCTGGTGGCTTTCCGGGTTGGCAATGCAGCCAATTTATCAATCTTATCAGCAGCAGCAACAGTTTACAGCCAATGCCGCCCACGAATTGCGATCGCCCCTCGCCAGCCTTTTGGCAACGGTAGAAGCGCTCTTGCGGGTTCCGCCGTCCGACCTGCAAAATATTAATATGATGTTGGATACTATCGAGCGCCAAGGAAGGCGTTTGAGCAATTTAATTTCGGATTTATTATTACTCAGCAGCCTCGAACAAAATACCGCTTCAAAACCGTTTCAAGTTTGTTGTCTTAACGACTTGGTTGGCGACTTATCAGAAGAATTTTTAGAACTGGCGCTCGCCTCGGATATTCAGCTTTATAGTTCGATTCCTGAACATCTAATTTATGTTCTCGGAAACGAACAGCAACTTTATCGATTGGTCTCTAATTTGATTGCGAATGGGATTCAATATACTCCCTCGGGTGGAGCGGTTAGGATTGATTTAAAACAGTATGATTTAACGGCAATTATCGCGGTAAAAGATACTGGAATCGGGATTCCACCCGGCGAACAAACTCGCATTTTTGAGCGGTTTTATCGGGTTGATAGCGATCGCTCCCGCCAAACGGGGGGAACCGGTTTGGGATTAGCAATTGTCAAGGCGATCGCCCAAGTTCACAAGGCACAGTTGAGCGTTGAAAGCCAAGTTTATCGGGGTAGTACCTTTACGCTACAGTTGGCTACTCATTCTTTTTCAGCATTTTCTTGGGAGAGAAAACAACAGAGAAAACAATATTGAATTTTCCCTTTTGTTGGAGGCTATATAACAAGATTGTTGAACTTTATCGGCTGCATTTTTGAGATTGAACCGTAGAGTGAGTTAGATTCTAAATTTATAAAATAGATAACAATAAACTCACCGCTAATAAACCCAACAAGACTAACCAAACCCCATTGTTTTGTACCCAATATTTGATTGCCCCTAACCCTTGAGGAGAAGATTTGACCGGGGGAGGCGGTAAAATTGGTTCAGAACGATCATGGTACAAAGTGCATTCTTTGGCATAGGGACGTTGAGGAAAATTGCAAGTATCATCCTCATGGTAGAGACAACTGCTACAAAGATAAGTCTCTTGAGTCGCTCGATGCAACGGGATACCGGGATGACCAAAAGCCTTAAGCTGAAACTTACAATGGGGACAAGCGATCGCTTGAGAATCAACGGGTTGATGACAACGGGGACATTCTGGCATTTTGAATAAAATATTGGTGTTGGAGAAGATCAGAGCGAAAGATCGCACAATAGATAGAATGTAAGCCAGGATAAATCAAAGTGTTGAGTTTAATTGTTTTACTCTAACTAGACCATTTTAGCGAAACCTCAATCTAAGACAATGGACAATAATAGCAACAACATACTCAAGCAACTCCTGATGCTCGGTATTGGAACCACCTCCCTGGTTGCGGAGAAACTCCAAGAAGTCACCGATCAGTGGGTTAAAGATGGCACCCTCAACCCAGAACAAGCGAGCGTCTTTATGGATGATATGATGCAGCGACTCAAGCTTGAACAAGGAAATTTTGAGGAACTGCTTCAGCGACAAATGCGAAATGTCATGCAAGATGTGGGGGTTCCCCGTCAGACTGAACTCGATGAGTTGCGGGGACGCCTCGATCGTTTAGAACGTCAAATTCGGGATTTAGAAAATCGTCTCTGGCGTTAGGGACTCGCAACGCGGTAAAGTAAGAAACGGGTTGGTTCTGATGCAGACTGAGGAAAGTTAACCGTGAGAGAAATATTAGTTAGCCTGGGTATTGTTATTGTTTGTGCTTTCGCTTTGTTGGTTGCTCAAGTGACGACCACCGAACAAGAAGCAACAGCATCAAATATCCAAACGACTCAACAGACTTCTACTCCAGAGGTGAAAACTTCGAGTAATCCTCTGTTAACCCAAGGCATTGCTTCCAAAGCCAATGTCACTTTAGCTCAAAATATGGATAGTGAAGAAAAGATGGTGACAACTGACTCCGGTTTACAGTATGAAGACGTCAAAGTAGGAGATGGTGCCTCTCCTCAAAAAGGTCAAACGGTTGTAGTTCACTACACTGGAACTTTAGAAGATGGCACAAAATTTGACAGTTCTCGCGATCGCGGTCAGCCGTTTTCATTTAAAATTGGTGTCGGTCAAGTGATCAAAGGTTGGGATGAAGGGGTTGGTTCGATGCAAGTCGGCGGACAACGTAAACTGGTTATCCCTTCTGATTTGGGTTATGGCGCTCGTGGCGCTGGTGGCGTCATTCCTCCGAATGCCACTTTGCTTTTTGATGTGGAATTGTTGGATATCAAATAATCGCTTTTCTGCTTTTGGGAATGAGGAGATCGGGAGATCAAACCCCTGACCTCATTTCCTCCTCTCTTGGTCTAATCCTAATGAGCCGGGGGAAGGGGATTAGATTGAGCCGCCGGAAAATAGCGATCGCCTCCTGCTAGATTTCGGAATTTGGTAAACTGAGGATCAAAGAGTAATTTAATGGTTCCGGTCGGCCCGTTACGGTGTTTGGTAATAATCACTTCAGCAATTCCGCGATCGGGTGAATCCGGGTTATAATAATCGTCTCGATACAACATAATCACTAAATCGGCGTCTTGTTCAATGGAATTATGCACAATGATATTATTAGCAATAAAATTATGTAACCCCGAAACGGTTAAATCATAGACTTCTGTTTCTCCAATGGGTTCAATTGCAACAATTTCATCCCAATAAATATCACGATTTGCAAGCAAGGCTACTGTTTTTGATTTAACAACTTGAGCTAATTTTCCGGTTCGTTCATCTAGAAAACCTAACTCAGCATCACTCATCAATTGTAAATCATAACTCGCTAAACATTTGGGTACAGCAATCGGACAACCACAACTTAACTCATCTAAACGTTGCCAACCGTGAACGGTTAAAAATTGATGATTTCCTGTGGCTTGAATAGTACGACCCAAACGAGTTGTTAATCTAAAAACTGGCTTAGTTCCTGTAGAAAAAGCATTACTAACAATTGCTGTTTCTAGCTTCATGGTTTTTGTATTTAAGGCCGAAACTGAAAAGCCTGATTTCCCTACTAATTCTTTAATTGGTACTTGTAATCCGGTATCTGCTAATGTGATTAAGCTATCACCTGTTAAACAACCAGATTCCCTCAAATCAGACATCATCGGGCGTTTATTTGTCCGAGATTCAACGCTCCGACTCAACTGTGAAAGGGCAATTACCGGAACATTTAATTCCCTCGCTAACCCTTTGAGCGATCGCGTAATTCGAGACAATTCTTGTACCCGATTATCGCTCCCACCCTCCATTAGTTGCAAATAATCAATTAAAACTAACCCCATTGCGCCGCCCTGTTCTGCTTGTAAACGGCGTACCTTAGAACGCATTTCTGTAACAGTAATATTAGGGGTATCATCAATAAAAACAGGTAATTCTGATAACGTCCCAATTGCGATTGTTAACGGTTCCCATTCACTCTGACTAATTCGCCCAGAACGTAGGCGATTACTTTCAATTTTTGCCTCACTAGAAAGCAGTCTTTGAACTAACTGTTCCTTCGACATTTCTAAGCTAAAAATCGCCACAGGTAACTTATGAATTTTAGCAATACTATAGGAAATATTCGTACAAAGTGCCGTTTTTCCCATCGAAGGACGACCCGCAACAATAATCAAATCAGAGCGCTGAAACCCGCCCGTCATCGCATCCAAATCATAAAAATCACAATTTAAACCCGGAAGGGCAACACCTTCGTGACGATCTTCGATATCCTGAAATGTATTAATCAGCGTCTCAGCAATTGAAACTAAATTTTGTTGCGGACGAACTTGAGTAATATTAAAAATTTGTTGTTCAGCCTGATCTAAGACTTCTTCAATATCAACCGTTGTATCATAACCCAAATCAATCGTTTCATGTCCGGCTTTAATCAAATTGCGGCGCATGGCTTTTTCAATCACCAACAAAGCATATTGATCGATATTCACCGCAGAAACAGTTCGATCAACCAGTTGTGCTAGCTTCATTTGTCCGCCCACTTCTTCTAACTGATTGTGATCAGCAAGCCAAGTGGTAACAGTCATTAGATCAGTTGGTTTTCCTTGTAAATGTAAATTTAGCGTTGTGCGATAAATCGCTTGATGGGCAAGAATAGTAAAACAACTCGGATCTAACAATTCAGCGACTCGACTAATGGCTTCGGGATCGAGTAATATCCCCCCTAAAATCGCCTCCTCTGCTTCAATATTTTGGGGAGGTAAGCGATCGCTAGGGAGTTGAAAGTTAGATCGATTTTTCATAGTTCAGAATCAATAAAAACAACCCGTTATCAGTAGTTTCAGACGCTCACAGAGAACGTCTGTTTACAATTGCGCTCTCAGTTTAAGTTTACCCAAAAGCAACTCCGGCGTGATGAGTCGTCATCAATTGATACTGATAACGGCTTATCCTAACTCGGAACAACGTGAA